>NZ_JAUZVH010000002.1:0-594275 GCF_031844465.1 Bacillus sp. AG4(2022) | reverse complement strand
ATTAAGATTAACGTTGACGTTTTTGTTCGTTCAGTTTTCAAAGAACAATCTTTCAATAGCGCTCTTTTAGAGCAACTATATCATAATACCACCCAATCAATCTCTTGTCAACATAATTTCGTAGAAACGATTTATGATGAATTCATAGATTAATAAGCAGAAATTATGCCAGCAGTTAATGTCGATTGCTGTTCATTTATAATAACAGCACTTGAGAAGATGGTCAACAGGAAACCAGGTGGGAATTATTGGTTTTGCCAAAACAAGACAGGTGCCCTCTCTTGCTTGAGACGGTACCTGTCTATTGGCAGATCAGCAGTCCATATCCGGTATTTTTTATTTTTTCAGCGATGCGATTATAGCCGCTGTCATTGGGATGCACTCTGTCCATCGCCACTAGATCATTCTCATTCCCTTTAAATGCCTGATATATATTTACCGTTCGAAAGTGATGGCGGTCGCACAGCTGCTGCATCTGCTTATTGAACTTTCTGATCCATCGGTCCGCTGTTTCTTCTTTGGGAACGGGACTGTAAAGGTTTAGAAGATAAACCATATAAGGCCCGGCAGAGTCTGATTTTATTTCAGTAATATGATCAACGATGCCGCTTAGCTTTTCTGCAGATATATTCAGGCGCGAAGAAATATCCTTTTCATTTTTCGTCAGCTGATATGACCTTAAGCCCTGAATAAGATCGTTGCCTCCTGCTGTGATCGTAATAAGTTCTGATTCAGCTAAAGCACTGGATACTAAAGGAGACCTGACAGCTTCCAGGATTTCACCCGAAAGCGCTCCGGGCCTGGCAAAAATTTTGTGGACGACTCTGCGGCCAAGGGATTCCTCGGCGAGTCTTGCAAATCGCGGCACAAACCCAGGAGAAAAGAACGAAGCACCCACACCGGCAGTAATCGAATCGCCAACTGCTGTATAGTTCAGCGGACTTTTTTTGACATCCAATCTAATCCCCCTCGTGATTACGAATTTAATTATTCATATTCATTCAGGGGCATTTCTGTTGATTGTACGATAAAAATTATTCACAGCAAAAGCGGTCTTCGGCAGGAATGTCAATGATAAACTGTGTTCCCTGCCCATCACTCTTTACATTCATCATGCCGCCGTGATTCTCAATAACCTTTTTGGAAACTGAGAGCCCAAGCCCTGTTCCTTCATCCTTCGTAGTAAAGAATGGGTCAAAGATATGGGGCAGAATAGAAGAAGGAATTCCTCTTCCATTATCCCGGAATTCAATTCTGAGAAAGGAGTCAACTCTTTTGGCAGCAATGATTATTTTAAGCGGTTCGCTTCCTTTAGCCTGGAACGCATTTCTGAAAAGGTTAATGAACACCTGCAGCAATTCGTCACGATCACCTCTAAAGAACGTATTATCTGCAATTTCTGTAAGTTGATATTCAATTTCGGCATTATACAGCAGCGCTTCACTATTTAGGAATTTTCCGGTATAGCCCAGGATAAACTCCTTTGCATTCAGCAGTTCGCTGGTCGTTTCCCCCGGTTTAGCAATCCGGAGAAAATCTGTGATGATTTTATTGGCCCTGTCAATTTCCGGGATCAGCAAGGAAGAAAAAAGCTCAGACACCTCTTGATCCGTTTTGCTTTGAAGAAGCTGGAGGTAGCCCCTTACCGTGGTAAGCGGGTTTCTGATTTCATGGGCTATGCCTGCTGCAATCCTCCCGGCCAGAGCCTGCTTTTCTGCTTCCTTTACTCCATTGAGGAACTGAAAAGCTCCCAAAACCCTTTTCACGTTTCCGTTTTCGTCTAGTATGATCCTTGTGTTATTGATTCCGTAATTTTTGTCAAGCACTTCCCTATTAACGATCGGCTTCTTCGTCCTGAGGGATTCTAGCAGATTAATCTGGTCATCAGGTATCCTCAGCAGCTCCCTGATATGGCGGCCCACTATGACCCTTCTGTCAGCATGAAGGTCCCTTGCAGCCTGGAGATTGCACAAAGTTATAAGTCCATTCCCATCTATAAAAACAATATGATGAGGAACCAGATCAAGTATAGGATTCAGGAAGCTCTCCAGTTGTTCAAAAGATACGCCATCATCCCCTTTATCCAAGCCGGGCCAGTAAGCCTGATTTTCTTCTGCCCTGTTTTTCAGCTGCAATATTTCTTTCCTTAATTCAGCATTTTCCTGTTTAAGCCGTTGAACTTCATCCATTAAAACTTACTCCTTAAAGAGTGCATTATTTCTTTTATTATAATGCAATTCGCCTGAAAGGACATTATACAGATTCACCTTTAATATCAGGAAAGAAATATACGGCCAGCTTGCCGATCAGAAAGCAGAATAATGTAATAAGCGCAGCTGAATATACTGAACTCCACAAATGGGAAATAGTCAGAACACCCGCCTGGATTAAAAGTTTTTCAAAAAGCCAGGCTCCCGCAAATAATCCTGCAAATACCGTCTTCCTGAATTCATAGATGACTATGACAGCTAAAATCAGGCTGTATATCAGCCAAATAAGCGTGCTGAAAGCCAGCTGATCACGGTCATGCGACTCAAAAAAACCGGCGTTGTAGGTATGAATCCGAAAGAAGATCACCGTATAAAAAACAGCTGCCTGAATGATTGTGGTAATTGCCATATATATCGTCACAAACCTTACAAAAGGCGAAGGTTTCCTTAATGAATCCCTCCATATGTCTGTAACAAACATAGCAGCAAAAAGTATTGCGCTCGTGTACCACGACCTCCACCAATGCTGTTCATATACGCCCTCTTTCAAGAAAAAGCTCTCTACCAAAAAAATACCCGCTATCACTGCAAGCCTCCACAGATAGCCGATCCGGTAAATGGAGACCGCTGTAAGTACTGCGGGAATGAAAAGTGCCTGTGAAATGCTTGCCCCAAATACCTCATCAAACCATTTTTCTTCAAATACAGTCGGTCTGTATGTGTATGCTTTTCCCAGAATAAATACTATGTATTCCAATATAAAAGACAACCCCATTACAAAGAAATAGAGCGGCAATGATACCCTGATTTCTTTCCTGAAGGAAATAATTATCAATATGATGCTGAAAAATACTAATGCTATAAAAAGGTGCATGCCGTTCACAGTTTCTTCACTTCCATCATAACTAAAGGTTTTTCCTTTAGTATGCCCGCAGCCTCCTGTTTCATTCTCCCGCTTTCAAGTACAGACAAATGAAACATAACTGCTCACAAAAAACGCCAATATCAACTTTTTACACTTACAAAGCCAAAAACATAAAAAAAACCAAATGGCGACGCCATTTGGTTTCCTTATTTTGAGTAGATGCTATTATTAACAACAACTTGAAGCAGCTTAGTCGATTCCTTCATCTCACTGTTGCAAAGCGGGCAAGCCGGCTGATCACTGCTTTTAAAATTATCACGCAGCCATCCATTACAGCTGTCAGAAATACATTCCCAGACTTTCACTTCTTCCGTTTTTACTTCTTCGGTATTTTTTCTCCCGAATCCCATTGCCATAAAAGGCACCTCCTCAAAGAGCCGAAGCCCCCGAAAAATAAAAATCCACCCGTTATAAAATAAATGGACTGGATCCTTTATAACAAGTGAATCTGAAATTAGATGTTATTCCCTTAAATAAATACTTTATAAGTATACAGCATTTCCCTGTTTTTGTCAATGTATCAAATCAAAGTTTGTCAGCATAAATCTGTACCCCTTGAAGGATGGAATTCCTGGATTTGAAGAAGGATAAGAACAAAAGATTACGCATGCTTTCATAAAAGTGTATAATACGAGTGTCGATAAACTGAAACTATCCAGAGAGGATGATATAGATGGAAATTACAGGTCATTTGATTGAAGAAATCATTGATCCTACAGGGATACTGGAAGGACAGAGGTATGAGTTCCTGTTAGACATAGAAGTTCCGGAGGATGACGAACTTTACTCCGAGGATGGGCTGAGTCTGCGTGTACTTTTTTACAAAGATGAGAAAGGCTCAAAGATCCTCAATTATCACTTCTTTTTTTCAGACGAAAAGGCTCTCGATTTTGCACTGGATGAAGAAGAGGAAAAAATGGTGGAAAGCTACTGCCGGATGAATCTTCCTGCATAACAGCTGTCCTGGCAGGAATCATTAAAGAAAAAAAGAGCAGCGCGCTGCTCTTTTTTCTATTCCTCGATTTTTTGGCCTTCTTCAATGATATGATACATAAGATGTGCAAGATGATGGATAGGCCCGTACACTTCCTCTTCGTCTTCCCCTTCTTCCCCTGCTTCTTCACTGAATTCAAGATCGTTCAACTGAAGTGCGGCGAATTGGTAGAAATCCTTCAATTCAAATGAATAACAGGCACTTGGCTCTTCATTCTCTTCTTCATAATGCAGAACTAAATACGACTCGGTCCCATCATTGCTGATGGCATCAAAGTAAATAAAGAAGCCGACGTTAGTATCAAGCTCAAAAAGATGCCTGGTCCCGCCTTCAGTGGCAATATTGAAATCCTCTTCATTGAGCTTACTAACCTTCATTGCTTCTACTTGATCTTCTTTGTGAAATTCTACTGTAAAACTTTTCACTATCCAACACCTCCTGAATCATTACTCTACTTATAATAACCATTCCAGCTTAACTACACAATTAAATGCCGCTTATTGCATAATTCTGATGGTTTGCAATTTTGTATTCCCCTTCTCCATTCATCAAGCTAATATAGATATATACGAGATTGGGGAGGAACAGCGATGCTTACAGTAAGACAGCTGAAAGAAATCAAGGAGCTTCAGGATATTTGTGAAAATCATGAAGATTTCAGGTTAAAACTGAATTGGGATATGCTGAAATCCAGAAATAATGAAACAAAAACAGACTTCTTCACTTATCAGGACGGAAGATTAACTGGATTTTTGGCTTTGTATCCTTTTGGAGCTAAAGTGGAGGTATGCGGGATGGTTCATCCTGAGTATAGGAAGAAGGGACTCTTTACAGCCCTCTTAAAACAGGCTGAAAAACAATTGGCAAGCGCTTCGGAAGTCCTTTTAAATGCGCCAGCTGAATCCTATGCTGCCAAACAGCTTTTCCAATCGCTTCCTTGCAGATACTCTTTCACTGAGCACCAGATGAAGTACTTTCATTCAGATACTCTTTCTGAAAAAGAAGGGGTAGAAATAAGATCAGCCTCTGCCGGAGATGCCGGTCTTTGCATCCAGCTGGATATTGTTTGTTTCAGCCTTTCCGAAGAAGATGCCACTCTGTTTTACGGGCAAACGGCAGCCGAACAGGCACAGACTTTATTCATAATTGAATACAGGGGAGTCCCCGCGGGCAAGGTGAGGATACAGACAGACGGCAATGAGAGCTGGATTTATGGATTTGCCATCCTTCCTGAGTTTCAGAGGCGGGGGATTGGAAGAAGTGTTCTAAGCAGGATCATCAGGCAGGAAAGGAATCGAGGGAGGGATATTTTCCTGGAAGTGGCTGCAGAAAACAATAATGCCCTAAATCTTTATACGTCTTGCGGATTCGTCCCGCTTGAATCCCAGGATTATTATCAGCTGAAACTCAATTAGCAGGACGCACAGATGCGCCTGCTTTTCCCTCTTAAGATTCTTTATCAAAATAAACAATCTCTGCTGAGAGCTCTTCTTCCACCCTTATTACCGCAAAAGAAAAACGCGGCTGCCTCCTTTTATCAACAGGGGAACCCGGGTTTATAATGAGCGTCCCGTTTTCCTTTTTCAGGACGGGTATATGGGAATGGCCGTAGATCAGACAGTCCACCTTGTCGTCTGCAAAAGAAGCCAGCGCCCTTTTTTCCGTTGTCTTCCCTTTTCCATGCCCGTGCACGATACCTAATTTAAACCCATTTAAATTCAGGATGAGCTTATCCTTCAGCATTTCCTTAAGCTCGCCGCTATCCGTATTGCCAAATACCCCTTCGAGCCTCCCAAAGGATGAGAGTTCTTTATAAACAGACAAGTCCTGCCAGTCACCGGCATGAACGATGATATCAGAAATTTCCAGATATTCAACGAGAAGCTCGGGCAGATTCCTTCCTTTTTTTGGCATATGGGTATCTGAAATGGCAGTAATAAGCAAACCTCATTCCTCCTTTATAAAGCAAAGAAGAGCCCCGCTAGGAGACTCTTCATCATATGAAGTGAATATTATAGTTTCGTCACATTAACAGCCTGCGGTCCACGCTGGCCTTCTTCAATGTCAAATTCAACTTCTTGACCTTCATCAAGGCTTTTGAAGCCTTCAGACTGAATTGCAGAGAAATGGACGAATACGTCTTCTCCACCTTCAACTTCGATGAATCCGAAACCTTTTTCTGCATTGAACCATTTTACTTTACCTGTAGCCATTTACATTTCCTCCTAAATTTCAACAAAATCTTTGGGGCGATGCCCCGCTGTATTAATATGGGTAAGTTTTACAGATTTTATAATCATTTTTTTAAATTTTTTCAGGAAAGATATTCATCCTCTTATAAAACCCATAAACTTCCTTAATTATTTATTACCCCTTTGAATTAGGAGTAAAACCTGATTTTCCGCTTCTGCCTCTTCTGCGGTCTCGTCCGCCTCCACCGCTCCTGCTTCTGTCGGTGCGGCGGCTTCTGTCGCGGTCAAACTTCGGCTTCGGCTTTCTTGAGCGGATCGGCTCCACAGCAGTAAGCTTAACAGGTGTTATATCCGGCTCTTTTGTCAGCAGCTTGAGTGCAGCAGCAAGCAGGGTGACTGAATCTGTTTCCTCAAGAAGGTTTTCTGCCGATCTTTTATATTCGTTGAATTCTTCGTTTTCGATGACCTTCATCATTTTATTGATGGTTGCCTGCTGGCTGCCTGCGATAACATCCCTGAAGGTAGGAATCGGCATCTTCGCCATTTTTGTTTTTGTTACCCGCTCAATGAGCTTTAGATGATCGATTTCACGAGGGGAAACAAATGTTACAGCAAGCCCCTTTTTCCCGGCGCGGCCAGTCCGCCCGATGCGGTGTACATAGCTTTCAGGATCCTGCGGGATATCAAAGTTGTAAACATGGGAAACTCCGCTGATATCAAGTCCCCTTGCAGCTACATCTGTCGCTACCATAATATCGATTGTCTGTTCTTTAAAGCGGCGGATAACCTGATCACGCTTATTCTGCGGAACATCGCCATGGATGCCTTCAGCAGAATAGCCGCGTTTAATAAGCCCTTCCACCACTTCGTCCACACGCTTTTTGGTGCGGCCGAACACGATAGCAAGTTCCGGGGACTGGATGTCGAGCAGGCTGCAGAGCACATCAAACTTCTGCTTTTCATGCACTTCCATATAATGCTGTTCAATATTTTTCACAGTAAGTTCTTTAGCTTTAATCTGAACCATTTCCGGCTCTGTCATGAATCTCTCAGCCAAAGATTGAATGCGCCTTGGCATTGTTGCTGAAAACAGCAGGGTCTGGCGCTGTTCAGGAACTTCGCTGAGGATGCGCTCAATATCTTCGATAAAGCCCATATTCAGCATTTCATCAGCTTCGTCAAGCACGGCCAATTTAATCTTATTCAGGCGGATTGTCTTTCTTTCGATATGATCAATCAGCCTTCCCGGAGTAGCTGCAATGATATGCGGTCCACGATCCTTCTTCAAGGCGCGGATCTGTCTGGAAATGTCCTGTCCACCGTAGATCGGCAGAGTCCTGACGCCTTTCACCTGTCCAATCCGGTTCAGTTCTTCAGCCACCTGCACGGCAAGCTCGCGGGTGGGCGCCAGCACAAGGCCTTGAATCCCTTCATTTATGTCTATCTTTTCAAGAAGCGGAATGCCAAAAGCTGTGGTTTTCCCTGTCCCGGTCTGCGCCTGGCCAATCATATCCTTTCCGCTCAGTCCGATCGGGATCGCCTGCGCCTGGATAGGGGTCGGCTCTTCAAAGCCCATATTGGAAACTGCTTTTTCAAGCTCTTTGCTTAAATTAAAATCCGAAAAAGTTGTCAAAGTTTAAATCCTCCTTAATTTCTAACCAATTGTTTCTTATCAAAATGTATATAGGGTACAGCAGGTATATTTCTAGGCTAACCACTTTCTATCTCTTTTTTACATTTCCGATTCAAATAAGTTTAAACCCCGCCCAAGTGATTATATTTACAGCACAATCAAAGTCCGCCTCACGGGCGGTTCTCTAGGGGAATGGTGGAAGGATACGAAATGGAGTAAATGAAGGAAAGAAAAGCGTTATTCAGGAGCCTGCTTCTTCTTTTCATAAGTTGCCGTCCGATTCAATACACAAAAAGGCGATGCATGCTTTGCCATGCATCACCTCATCATTCATGCTATTAGCCTTTAACTACGTTAGAAGCTTGTGGTCCACGGTTGCCTTCAACGATTTCAAAAGTTACTGCTTCGCCTTCTTCTAAAGACTTGAAGCCTTCAGATTGGATAGCTGAAAAGTGAACGAAAACGTCCTGGCCTTCAGATGTTTCGATAAATCCAAAGCCTTTTTCTGCATTAAACCATTTTACTTTACCTGTGTTCATGTATAAAAACCTCCAAAAAGTGTTTCACTATAAGTTTGCGGTATAATATAAAAACAAAAAAACCGCAGCCTGCACGTGTTGAAGAAGATAAAATCGACTACAACCTGCGCAGCTACGACTACTTATCCAAATATAAAACGAATCTTAAAGTGTTAAGTTAATATTACTTCATTAAAAAGAACAAGTCAACCTTTTCTTCTTCAGGCGTTATTCCCAAGCGTCTTTTCTGCTGCTTCAACCGTATGCTTCAGCAGCATTGAAATCGTGACCGGGCCTA
This sequence comes from Bacillus sp. AG4(2022), assembly GCF_031844465.1. NCBI lineage: Bacteria > Bacillati > Bacillota > Bacilli > Caryophanales > Bacillaceae > Bacillus > Bacillus sp. AG4(2022). The sequence goes on along the minus strand of NZ_JAUZVH010000002.1, from coordinate 585,505 downwards.
CTCCCCCTGGTACAGGTGTTATGGCTGATGCCTTTTCGAGGCAGTTGTCATATTCTGCATCTCCGACATTCCCCTTATTATACCCTGCATCCAGAATAACAGCCCCAGGCTTGATCCATTCTCCTTTTATAAATTCCGGCTTTCCGACTGCTGCAATGACCAGGTCAGCCTGGCCTACATACCGGGAGAGATTTTCGGTATAGGAATGGCATGTTGTTACTGTCGCATTCCTGTTTAAAAGCAAAGCGGAAACAGGTTTTCCGAGTATCGGACTTCTCCCTACCACTACAGCATGCTTTCCTTCTACAGGAAGATGATAATAATCGATGATTGCCATAATTGCAGCAGGAGTGCATGATGGATATGTACCAAATCCCAGGGCAGTCTGCCCGTAGCCGTGGCTTGTCACGCCGTCAACATCCTTATCTATGCTGATGGTTTCAAATGCCTTCCGCTCATCTATATGTCCTGGAACAGGATGCTGAAGCAGGATGCCATGAACTTCTTTATTTTCGTTCAGTTCCTCAATCGTTTTTACCAGTTCTTCTGTTGTGGTTTCTTTCGGCATATGAATTCGTTCAGACCGGATGCCAAGCCGGGCACAGGCATTTCCTTTCATTCGGACATAGGTCTCGGAAGATGGGTCATCTCCGACCAGGATGGTGGCAAGGCAGGGAGTGATCCCTTTTTGCGTAAGGTTTTCCACCCTTGGCATCAGTCCTTCTTTAATATCAGCTGCCACCCGCTTACCATCAAGAATCAATTTTTCATTCATAGCAAACAACCTCCAGGTATAAGATTCAGGCCGCTTTACCAAAAAGGTTAAAGCAGACTGCTGGCTGCCCAGACGACCGGCTATATATGCACGCAGCTCCACTGTGGTTTCTTCCACTATCGTCGTCAGTCACTGCGCCTTTATAAATGTTATTCCTAGTCAATCATATCACAAAACACAGATGTTATGAATAGATTCATATGCAAATGTTCGTATTTATAGTAATATAGGCAGTATGAATATAGAATATACTGTTAGGCACAGAATTGAAAAAGGACAGCATGCAAGCAAGCTGTCCTTTTTGTCATATTTGAGGCTATATATAAAGTATATTAAATTTAATTTCAACCTAAAACAATGAAAGCCCTGCCTCTCTTCCATCCTTGCGGCTCCGAGACCGCGCCAGCGGGAATCAGGTAAACAATCGGGATAAGATAGCAGCTCTTTAAGATTCAGTCATTTAAAGACCGCATTATTGAATTGAAGCAATCCATGCGAAGAAATGTTTCGGGTTTATAGAAGATGTGCATTAAGAAGAAATCATACCATTCAGGGGGCATTCTGCTGTACAGCAGCCGCACCTGATCATCAAGCTGTCCACAAATTAATTCTTAAAGGTATAAACCTATTGTTGCTTAGCAGTAAAAATCTAAAGAGCATGATCTGCAAAATGGCGTTCCGCTCCATTCTGCCCGCAGATATCCTCAAATACGTGCTTTACTAGTATATCATAAAAGTAAAAGCTGTCAACTAATTGGAAATCAGCAGCCGAATTCCTCTCCGTCACCTGACTGGTCATGTTAAACGGCTGTGAAGTTCAACATAAACGTTTCAAGAAGCTTAGCTGTATCAATCTCCATTGCAATATAGTCCAAAGTATCCTCAGGCTGATCCTCAGGCTTAGGCCTGAAATCGGCATTCGTTTTACCTTGCGCTCCGCCAAACTGCTCAACCCTGACTCTCCGTTTAATGAATTTCGCTAAGTCCGGATTTGTCAGTATAATCAGCGGGACAGCATCATGAATGGGTGCGCCTCCTATGCCGGGCACGTTTTCTTTATAAGCCTGAAAATAGTACTCAAAGGCCGGCTTTATAAGATCTTTATAAGCCGACTCAGTATTGGCGGAAATGTAATCAATCATTTCAGGCGTTACAACAGCTTTGTTGGTGACATTGAGCGGAAAAAGGTAAACATTCCTCCCTTTTTCAAGAACGATGTCAGCAGCAAGGGGGTCAGAATAAAAATTAGCCTCCGCTTCAGCTGACACATTGCCGGGAACCAGAAAAGCACCGCCCATCATATAGATTGCATTAACATCTTTATAGGCATCCTCTCCATAAATAATAAGCGGGAGAGCTAAGTCTGTCTGCCTGCCTAAACCGACAAGGACAATATCATTTTTGTACTGATCTATAATGTCAATGATCTTATTAATATCATAAACCTTCAGCCCGGTAAAATCTTCAGGAGGCTGAATGGGTCCGAGTCCCTCTTCTCCATGTATCTCCGGATAAAATGTGGCAGGCTTGCCTGAGAGAGGCCCAGAAACACCGGCAATGATCGGAATATCCTCACGGCCGCCCAGTTTAAGGAGATAGGCTGTATTTCTGAGGGATTCTTCCTTGGTGATATTTCCATACCCGCTTACTACCCCGACTATATTCAATTCCGGATTTTGAACAGCGTACATCAAAGCAAGTGAGTCATCGATTCCAGAATCTACAAACAGAAGTATATTGATCATCATGATTCCCTCCCTTTCCCTATTGCTCATACTTTATGCAGGGAAAACTCTCTTTAAACATCATGAAGTTGAAGGCAAGCAAAAAAGCCCATATAAAAGCTTTATTGCTCTTTTTATTGGCCCCCATTCCATTGTCCCAAACCGCATTTACATTATTGCAGCAGAACCTTTTTACAGATTCCTCCGATATTCGTACAACCTGAAAATAATGATACAGGCTGCCAGCCAGGCTCCGCCGGCCAGGAAGCCGCCTATTACATCACTAGGATAATGCACCCCAAGATAAATTCTGCTTAAGCCGATCAATAGGATTATCATGACATTTGCGAGGACAGCCAAGACCTTTAAGCTCATTTTAAAAAACAAATGGACCAGTATATAGGCGGAAGCACCGTAAAATATAAAAGAACCCATGGAATGGCCGCTCGGGAAGCTGAATCCTGATTCAGTCAGAAGCGGGAGAATATCAGGGCGTTCTCTTTTAAAAATCCACTTAAGAAGCCAATTGAACAGCGCACCGCCGCCTGAACCTGCCAGCAGAAATACACCTAATGCCCGCTTTTTATAAATCATGAGAATAACTCCGCCTGCTACGGCCAGAAATACAAGCCACTTAACAGAGCCCAGGAATGTAACCGAAAACATCAATGCAGTCAGCTGGTCATTGATAAAAGATTGTACAAAATTAATGATTGTATGATCAAAAGCCTCCAGTTCGTTTTCTTTCAGCTCATCTGCGATTTCGGCAAAAAGAAATGTAAAAACCCCAAGAAGAGCTGCAGCAGAAAGAATATACAAAAGTTTGATTCCTGTCAGTTTTTTCATATATGACTTCCTTCTCTTGTTTTTGTCCAATACCTTCTATATTGCCTATTCAGACAGCTTGTGAACATAAATCCAGCAAATCAATAAGAAAAACCGCACGGAGGCGGTTTTTCTTATGCTTCTTTCTTTTCCTTCGGCCGTGCAGCAGCCCTTTTCTTGCGCGCGGCCGGCTTTTTTGGCTTTTCGGGCTTCGTATTGTCGATTGAAGCCTGCAATGCGGCCATCAGATCTGTTACATTTGATTTTGTTTCTTTTTCTGCAGGAGTGACAACTTCTTTGCCTGTCCGCTTTGCTTCGATCAGATCCAGAAGGGCAGACCTGTATTCATCTGTATACTTATCAGGCTCAAATGCCGTTGTCAGCTGGTCGATGAGCATGATGGCAGTTTCCAGTTCTTTATTTGTCACTTTATCCTCAGAAGGAACATTCGGGACATCGCCGGCTTTCCTCACTTCATCTGGAAAGTGTATCGTTTCCATAATCAGAGTATTTTCAAATACCCTGACAACGGCCAGCTGCTCTTTTGACCGGATGATGATTTTGGCGAGCCCAACTTTTTCCGAATCTTCCAGTGCTTTTCTTAAGAGTGAATAAGCCTTTCCTCCCCCATCCCCTGGAGACATATAATAGCTGCGGTCATAATAGATGGGATCGATTTCAGCCATTTTAACAAAATCGATGATTTCAACTGCTTTATCTTCGTTAGCCTGCTTCAATTTCTTTAAATCCTCGTCTTCTAGTACAACAAATTTTCCCTTTGTATATTCATAAGCCTTCACAATATCTTCTGGCTTGACTTCTGTTTCACAGACCGGGCAGATTTTTTCATATTTAATTGGAGAATGACACTCCTTGTGTAGAGTCCTCAGCTTAATGTCCTTGTCCTCAATTGCTGCATGAAGCTTAATCGGTATATTTACAAGCCCGAAGCTGATGCTGCCTTTCCAGATTGTATGCATCCTGATTCTCCATTCTATAGTCTTTACCTTTAATGTGCGATGATTCATCCTGTGAAATGCAAGATAACTTCTGCCATTGGAGTAGGATTCCCCCCAGAATGGAATAATGGAGGATGAGCCGTTTAAATGGCCGTGAATTTCGAATCCTGCCGAGGAAAGGAGTGTCACAATGAAACCGATGCTTCCGAGCCTTACCTTTGATGCGCCGGATGCCAAAGGATGGTTTTATGAAGTAAAATACGATGGATTCCGGGCCATCCTTGAGTGGAATGAAAAGGGGCTTTCTCTGACAAGCAGAAATGGCAAACCGCTGCTTGAACTTTTTCCCGAAATCAGATCGTTCCTTGAAGATAACCTTCAGCTGTTTCATCCTTTCCTGCCTCTTCAATTGGATGGAGAGCTTGTTTATTTAGAAAATAAACATAAAGCCCATTTTGGTTCTATCCAAGTAAGGGGGAGAATGCGTTCAGAAATGAGGATTCTGGAAAAAGCCAGGCAATCCCCATGCCGCTTATTGATTTTTGATGCATTAAAGCTTAAAGGGAAGAGCTTATCAGCACTGGGCTACAGGGAGAGAAAGGCAGCATTGGAGAATTTCTTCACTTCAGCAAAGCTCCCGCTTGAACCTGACGAAAAAAGCACAAAGCTTCTCCAAATGATACCTGGAAATGATGATTTCAAAAATCTGTGGGAACAAGTAATCCTTCATGATGGCGAAGGAATTGTGGCGAAACAGGAGAAAAGCAAATGGGAGGAAGGCAAACGCTCAACTCTGTGGCAAAAGTATAAAAACTGGAAATATGTTTCGTGTTTTATCACAGCCTATGAAAAATCCAATGGTTATTTCTATGCAGGCGTGTATGATGGCGGAAGGATCCACCCGATCGGCCAATTTATATTCGGGCTAAAGCCTGATGAAAAAAAGGCCCTTATGGACACAATCAAAAACAACAAAAGGGAAGAAGATGACAGATTTGTTTATGTAAATCCAGGCATTTGTACAGAACTAAAGTACCTGGAGATATATGACGGACAGATGCGCGAGCCCCATTTCCACCAATTCCGCTTTGACCTGAAGCCTGAACAGTGCACCTACAGCCAGTTTGCCGAACAGCAGAAGAATCTGCCTGATGATGTAGACATCACACATCCTGACAAGCCCATCTGGGAAACACCCGCCCTTAAGAAGATAGACTTCATCCATTATCTGCGGGAAATTTCCCCATATATGCTTCCATTTTTAAAAGATCGACTTCTTACCGTCATCAGGTATCCGCACGGTATTTTCGGGGAACCATTTTACCAAAAAAACGCACCGGACTATACACCTGAGTTTGTTGAAACAAAAATGTCAGATGGAATTAATTATATTGTCTGCAATAACCTTAAGACATTTCTCTGGCTCGGCAATCAGCTTGCCTTTGAATTTCATATACCATTTCAGACCATCAAAAGCAAAGGACCGTCCGAAATCGTCTTCGATCTGGATCCGCCGTCCCGGGACGCGTTCACCCTTGCGATTAAGGCCGCCATTATGATAAAAGAAGTGCTCGATCATCTTAACCTCACATCATTTGTAAAAACATCCGGGAATAAAGGGATTCAGGTTTATATCCCGCTTCCTGACAATGCCTACACATATGATGATACACGCCTGTTCACTTCTTTCATTGCTGACTATCTGATATCCAAAGAACCGGACCTTTTCACAACTGAAAGAATGAAGAAAAACCGGGGCGGCAGACTTTATGTTGATTATATTCAGCATGCAGAGGGAAAGACGATCGTGGCACCATATTCAGCCAGAGGCAACCAGTATGCCGGTATCGCGGCACCGCTGTTTTGGGAAGAAGTCAATGACCGGCTCAGGATGGAAGAGTTCCGGGTAGATAATGTGGTAAAACGGGTCAACAAACTGGGAGACCCGCTGCAAGGCTATTTTGCCGCAAAAGATCTGCAGGCTTTTTCACCGGTGCTTGAATTTTTGAATGCAGAAAAAAAGACCTGAAGGCCTGCAGTATATTTCTTCAAAAAAAGAATGCTGCGGCCGCAGCATTCTTTTCTCTTATCATAGATATTCTTTTATTATTTCACTGGCATGTTCCTGCAGCTTCCTATACTGTTCTTCTTCTGACTCAAAATATTCCTTTTCACCCAATGTAAAAGCCTTAGGCTGAGCAGAATCCATATAGGCATTTACACGGTACATATACGTGGCGTTCCCGATCAGGTCGATTGTATAACCGCCATTTGATTCATGTGCGATACACTGGACCTTCCCGCCATTATTATACACATCCACCGGCCTTTCAAGCTTATTCATCCCTTGAAGGCAGGATACCAGGGTCGAAGCTGACATTGCAGTTCCGCAGGCATTCGTGAAGCCCACTCCGCGCTCAAAAGTCCTCACGTAAATGCTTTCCTCTTTAAGAGGCTTGATGAAGCTTACATTTACTCCATCAGGGAACAGCTCATTCGGGCCATTGACATGTTCACTGATATTTTTCTGAAGATCTGATTGGATATCATCTTTACTGCAAACCGCAATCAGATGCGGATTAGGCACAGCCAAAGCTGTGAAATGAAGTGAATCTGACAGCGAGTTTATTTTTTCATTCTTCAATGTCTCCTGATTCAGGATTAGCGGCAAATCACGAATCTGGAAGGAGACTGGTGATATTTCAACAAGATAGGTTGGAATCTCCGGGAAGATATCCGGCCGTTTTTCCACCTTCAAATCCGCTTTCATTGTTTCAATGATGGCTTCCTTTAAACCAAATAATTCACATACATAGCGGGCGACACAGCGCAGACCATTGCCGCACATTGAAGCTTCTGAGCCGTCGGCATTGAAAACCCTCATCCGGGCATCGGCTTTATCACTCTTCATTGTAAAAAGAATCCCGTCTGCCCCCAGTTCAGAATCCCGTCGGCAAAGAGCAATGGCAAGCTCCCGCCGCTGCTCTTCCGTAAACCCATAATCCTTAGATATTTCATCTATCAGCAAAAAGTCGTTGCCCGACCCATGGCATTTTAGAATTTCTATTTCCATTTCAAAACCCCCGCTTTCCCTTTAACCTGCTAAATCATCATAATAATAGATTGCCATAAATTCCTCTGAAGTTCAATAATCCTCTTATGGACATTATGAGTTAGAATACAATATGGCGGGTATTAACCCTATGTGAAGGCCGGAGGTGAGTCAAAGCGATGCAGGATTATAAGTTCAAATTTTTCATCAGCAGGGTTGAAGAGCTCGAATCAGCAAATGGGATAACAGAAAAAACAGCTTTTGTTGATACGAGGATCCTTTACGGTGAACAGGAAATATACAAAGGCTCTATCCGGGTACGCTTCAATGATCATGGTACATTTCCCAACCCTGCGGACATCATGGCTGCTGTATCCCAGAAATCTTTAAGGCAGCTTTTGGCCGCAGAAGCAAAGAGATATGTTAAACCGCAAAGACGGTGGCTCTAACGAAGAAAGCGCCGCAAACCGGCGCTTTTGAAGTATGCTGCAATTATATGTAAAGAGATTCCTCTGAAAGCAGACTATTGGTCCATGCTATAGAATCGGCATATATCCGAAAAAGAGCATTCTCTTCTATATCAAGGCACCTGCTTTTTTCACTGATCAGCTCCCAGTCAGCCTTCTCAACAGCAACCGCAAGATCCAGCACATCTTTCAGAGGGTTTTCGATGCCCCTCAGCGCATCCCCTATTTCATCCTGCAGCGGCAGATCAGTCAATATATCCTCCATTGATGCCCCCAAGATGCTGTCCATCATTGAAAACATTCCTGTCAAAAAATACTGCGCATTCAAAGCCCCCTTTTTCCTTAGAACGGCAACAGATTCAGCCATCTTCGCCCTTATTAGGCAAATCCTGATTGTTTCCTTCTGGACTGCCTTCTTTTCCAAGGTAGACTCCCTGACAGCAAGCACATATATCCACTTTTGGATTTCATTCAGCCCCAGCAGAACCGTTGCCTGCCTGATACTGTTTATCTTGTGCTTTGGCCTGAAAGCCGGTGAGTTGATCAGCCTAAGCAGCTTATAAGAAAGCGATAAATCTCTTTCAATCAGATTTGATATCAAATCTATGCTTGGATCAGCAGTTGAGAGATTATGAATCATTTCATAATAAGAATGAAAATAGGTCGGAACATCATAAGTTGATACAATTTCAGGCTTTTCAAAGAAGTAGCCTTGAAAATAATCATAGCCCCTTCTTCTCGCATCCTCAAACTCAGCTCTTGTTTCGACTTTTTCCGCAACCATTTTAAGCTTGAGCTTTTTGGCTTCCCGCTCAATCCTCTCCCTCATGCCGGCTGAAGAAGCGAGAAAATCCACTTTAATAATATCTGCATACTCTAGCAGCTGCTTTGAAAAAGGATTGTTTTCCTTGAAGGCGTAATCATCAAGCGCAATCTGATACCCCAGGCTTTTCAGTTCCCGGCAGATATCAATCAGATGGCTGCTGGGCTCTACCGTTTCCAGTATTTCCACAACAATTTCCCTTGGCCTGAAATAGGTCGGGAGCCGGAGTTTGAGCAGATTTTCTGTAAAATTAATAAAACAGGGTTTGCCTTCGGACAGCCTGTCGATTCCTATATTCAAGAAACTATTTATAATGACGTCGGCGGTCGCCTGGTCGCCGTTAATAAGGGGGAATTCGTTCACCTGGCTGCTTCTGTACAGCAATTCATAAGCGAATACTTCTTCCTTAGTGTTAAAAATCGGCTGCCTCGCAACAAAGACTTCCATTCTATAACCTCCGCTGTTATTCCAAATGTTAGGTTGTCTTTATTTTAAAACAATTTTTGCCAGTATGTCTGTCGAAGTTTGTAGAATGGTATATTTATTCGTTAAAAAAGACACCCTATTAGATGCCAAATATTAAAACTAGAAAATGTTTTACCTTTTAATCGGGCTGTTGTTTTCCGTTCCAGGCACTTCGCTTTCCGCGGGGCGGCGCTGAGCCTCCTCACGCTTCGCGCAGCGGGGTCTCAGCTCTGCCGCTAAAATCCCGCAGGAGTCTACGTGCCTTCCACTGCAAACAACAGGGTTTTCAAAGTTTTATTTATACCTGTAACAAGATGGCAGGCAAAACAAAAATCTTTAAGCAGTGAGATTATGATCTTCTTTTAAATTGCCAGATTGTCATTCTTACTCTAAATATCTCAATATAGGCAAAAAAAGGGTACGGAATGTGTTAATTCCGTACCCTTTTTTTTACATAGTGAACGCCAATGATAATGGCGCTTTTTTTAGAAATCAGCTGATGACATGAAAAACGAAGTTTGCCAGGAATAGTCCTGCGATTACATACAGTGCGACGGAGACTTCCTTCGCCCTTCCGATCGCGATCTTGAGGATCGGATACAGGATGAACCCGACGGCTATTCCGTCTGCGATGCTGTAGGTAAAAGGAATCATCGCTATGATGAAGAACGCAGGAAAGCTTTCACTCATATCCTTCATATCAAGATTGCGGATATTTTGGAGCATCAATCCGCCGATGATGATGAGGATAGGGGCAATCGCACTGTTAGGAATCAGCTTGATTACCGGAATGAAGAAAGCTGAAAGCATGAACAGAAGCCCTGTAGCCACTGTCGTAAGCCCAGTCCTGCCTCCTGCAGCCATGCTGGCTGCACTTTCGACGGTCGAAACCGTCGGACTTGTTCCGAAAAGGCCGGAAAGCAGTGCAGATACGGAATTTGCCTGAAAAGCCCGCTTGAAACGTTCCGGCTTGCCGATGAACGAAACATGGCCGTGAACCAGGCCGATATTTTCAAACACCAGGACCATGGTCAGCGAGAATACTGCCACCCAGAACGTTATGGAAAAGAAGCTTTCAAAGGACATTGCCCCGAAAACATCCAGATAATCGCCAAAAGAAAAAGAAGATTCTTTTGCCTGCGATACATCAATATTTCCGAACAGCAAGGCAATGAGCGTCCCCGCAGCAACAGTGATCAGAAAATTTCCCGGGACATTCCGCATAAACAGAACTATTGCCAGCAGGAATGTAATGATCGTCGCCAGCACCTGCGGATCTCCCAGATTGCCTAAAGCAATGAGCGAGTTGGTGCCTTTTTCCACAATGCCGCCCTTTTCAAGCCCAATCAGCATCAGGAATAATCCAAGGCCTACAGTGATAGCTTCCTTAAGCGACTGCGGAATGGCTGCACTCAGGCTTCCTGCAAAACGCGAAAAAGCAACGAATGCAAATACCAGTCCGGAAACAAATACAACCGCCAGCGCTTCCTGCCATGAAAGCCCCATAGACTGCACGAGTGTGTAAGAAAACAGGGCATTGATTCCCATTCCAGGCACAAGAAGGATCGGTACATTCGCCCAGAATCCCATCAGGAAGCAGCCGACAACTGACGTGATGATGGTTGCCATGATGGCAGCTTCCAAAGGTATTCCGGCTTCCGAAAGGATGAGCGAATTGACGGCTATGATATACACAATGGTAAAAAAGCCGATAGCACCCGCCATCACTTCCTTCTTGAAGCTTGTTTCATTGGCATCAAGCTGGAATAATTGATTTAGCATTTTCATTAGTATTACCTATTCTGTTGTATAGCCCTCTCCCTACCCGCTCTCCCTGATAAACAGGTGAGCCACAAGGATATATTTTAGCAGACATTGAGTTCTCTGCCAATAGGAGACTCCTTAATTGGCCATTTCCCTGTAGAGATTCCCCATTTCTATCGCTCCTGCGGCAGCCTCCCAGCCTTTGTTTCCAGCTTTCGTTCCGGCACGTTCAATCGCCTGTTCAATCGTATCGACAGTCAGGACACCGAAGATGACAGGGATTCCGCTTGACATGCTGATTGAAGCCACTCCTTTTGATACTTCGCTGCTTACATAGTCGAAATGCGGTGTAGCTCCCCTGATGACAGTCCCTAGCGTTATGACGCTGTCATACTTTCCGGAATCGGCCATTTTCTTAGCCGCAAGAGGGATTTCAAAGGCTCCCGGCACCCACACGACCGTTACATCTTCCTCTGCAACACCGTGCCTTTTCAAGCTATCCTCTGCTCCAGACAGAAGCTTCCCGGTTATAAATTCATTGAACCTTGAAACAACAATAGCTATTTTAAGCCCAGTACCTACCAGATTTCCTTCAATCACTTTTTTCATCGTATTTTCCTCCATTAAAAAGTCAGCATATGACCTAATTTTGTTTTTTTGGTTTTCATATAGTTTTCATTATCTTTTTTAGACGGAAGCTGAAGCTGTACCCTTTCTGATACTTCCAGCCCATACCCTTCAAGGCCGGCGATTTTTCTGGGGTTATTCGTCAGGAGGCGCATCTTCCTTACGCCCAGGTCCCGGAGTATCTGTGCACCTATCCCGTAATCACGGAGATCATCCTTGAATCCGAGCATGTGGTTGGCCTCCACTGTGTCATAGCCTTCCTCCTGCAGCTTGTAAGCCTTCATTTTATTGATAAGGCCAATGCCCCTTCCCTCCTGGCGCATATACAGGAGAATACCTGACCCGGCTTCTTCTATTTGCTTGAGGGCTGCTTCAAGCTGAGGGCCGCAGTCACAGCGGTTCGAACCAAACACATCTCCGGTCAGGCATTCTGAATGCACCCTCAGAAGCACAGGCTCCTCTTCTGAAATTTCTCCCTTTACAAGGGCAATATGCTCTTTGCCATCCAGTTTATTTGTATAGCCAACCGCTTTGAATTGTCCATACTCAGTAGGAAGCGATATCTCCGCCTCTCTTTTAACGAGAGAATCATGTTCAAGACGGTACTCTATCAGGTCTTTGATAGTAATCATCTTTAGATTGAATTTCTCGGCCATTTCTTTCAGGTCATCCACTAATGCCATGGAGCCATCGTCCTTCATGATTTCACAGATGACTCCTGCTGGCTTTGCCCCGGCCAGACGAGCCAGGTCAACTGCCGCCTCTGTATGGCCTGCCCTCCTTAGGACACCGCCTTCTTTGGAAATCAAAGGAAATACATGTCCAGGACGGGCAAAATCTTCAGGAACCGAGCTTTCATCGAGAAGTTTTTCGATGGTCTGTGCCCTTTCAAATGCGCTGATGCCTGTCTTCGTCTCCTTATAATCAACACTGACTGTGAAAGCTGTACCATGGCTGTCTGTATTAACATCAACCATGGGATGGAGGCCGAGCCTGACTGCAAGCTCCTCTGTTACTGGCATGCAAATCAGACCCCTCCCCTCCTTTGCCATGAAGTTAATGGTTTCCGGCCCGGCAAACTCAGCAAGAGCAACCAGATCGCCTTCGTTTTCCCGGTCTTCATCATCACTTACAATCACAGGCCGGCCTTTCTTTAGTTCTGCAATAGCGTCTTCGATTGTATTGAACATGGTTACAGCTCTCCTTTGGTTAAGGTCAGATTTTTCCCCATTCATTCCTGGGTGAAAGACATGCCTTCTTTTATTGCTTAAGCTAGTTATCACGCTGTCACAAAAAGCCGTTTTCCCTCAGAAGCGCCTCTGAAACAGTTTTCTTTTCCGGCTTGGCGGCAGCCTTATTCATAAAGCTGTAAATATATTTCCCAAGCATATCAAACTCAAGATTCACAGTTTCCCCTGCTTCCTTCCCTCCCAGGATCGTATGACCTGCGGTATGGGGAATAAGCGAGACTGTCAGGGAAGAAGCTCCCGCTTCAAAAATGGTCAGCGAAACACCATCTACAGCTATGGAACCTTTGTCCACTGGCAAATGGGACCATTCCTCCGGCACTTCGATTTCATAATAGATGGCATTTTCTTCATGCCTTTTTCTAATGATCCTGCCTCTGGCATCTATATGCCCTGATACCAAATGCCCCCCAAATCGGCCGCCAGCTTTCATGGCTCTTTCAAGATTTACAGGGCTATTGCGCTTCAATTCGGCAAGGCTGGTAGAATGGTATGTTTCAGGCATAACATCAGCGCTGAATTTTCTCTCGGTAAAATCAGTGATTGTCAGGCAAACGCCATTTACGGCAATGCTGTCGCCAATCCCCGCATCTTCAAGTATCCTGCCGGCGGATATGCTGAGCTTTAAAGTTTTCCCCTGGTGGACAATCTGTTCAACCCTGCCGACTTCCTCAATTAATCCTGTGAACATGATGGCCCTCCTCCGGCTGCGGCACCGCAATAATTTTCAGGTCCGGACCGATGCGTTCGGCCGATTTAAATGCCAAAGGAGTGGATTGATCCATTGAAGAGATCCCTTCTCCCCCGATGAATGGGACAGCTTTTCTTCCCCCTATGATTTTGGGGGCTGCATACAGAATGATCTGCTGAAATAGCCCTTCCTTAATGAAAGAAGCATGGATTTCAGAACCGCCTTCAACAAAGACAGAAAGAATCTGCCTTTTTCCTAATTCCTCAAGCACCTTGCCTGCTGGCACCTCTTCCTCAGGAAAATGTACAAGCTCCGTGCCCAGAGCTTTGATTTGCTCCGCCTTGCTGTTGTCATAATTGCTGCCGGTAAAAATGATGACCGGCGCTTTTTGATCATGCAGGATAGCTGCATCACCGGGGATCCTTAATGTGGAATCCAGTATTACTCTAATAGGGTTTTTTCCGCCTCGGGGCAGTCTGGCGGTAAGCTGGGGGTTGTCATGGATGACTGTGTTTACGCCCGTCAATATTGCGTCATGTTCATGTCTTAACCGGTGTACATCTTCCCTGGATTCTGGAGAGGTAATCCATTGGCTGTCACCAGTGTTCGCTGCTGTTTTGCCGTCGAATGATGCGGCGGCCTTTATCGTTACATATGGCCTGCTGGTCCTCATGAAATGAAAGAATGCGCTATTTATTTCTTCCGCTTCTTCCCGCCTGATTCCAACTTCCACTTCTATCCCTGCTGCTTCAAGCTTGGCAATCCCGCGGCCGGCGACAATCGGGTTGGGATCTATTGAGGCAATGACCACCCTCTTGATCCCCGATTCGATGATCAGGTCTGCACAGGGAGGAGTCTTTCCATGATGGCTGCATGGTTCGAGTGTTACGTAGATCTCTGCTCCACTGGCAAGTCCATCCGCCATCCGGATGGCATGGACTTCAGCATGCTGGGTGCCAGCCTTTAAATGAGCCCCCATCCCTGCAATCTGCCCATCTTTTACCACAACGGCGCCGACACATGGATTGGGACTGGTCTGCCCGATTGTTTTCCTGGCCAGGGACAGGGCCAGATCCATATAATCTTCATCTGTCATATGTACACCCTCTTTTCCTATCGTTCAATTTTTTCTCTCCAGAAAAAACAGCAGGCCCCGTACAGAATTAGTACGGGGCCAAATTAGACATGACGAAATAAGCGTTCAAAACACAATGTTAAAAACGCGGTTCATACATCCATTCCTTCTCCCATCCAGACTATAACTGTCGGCTTTGGAATTTCACCAAATCCACCGTCTTCACTAAGCGTAAAGCCGGGTCACGGACTAAGAGGCATGCCTCATCACCGCCGGTTGGGACTTTCACCCGACCCCGAAGGAATATTATATTTATAATATTAAAGGCATCTTATCATGAATTATCTCTTACGACAATTCAGAGAACTTATGAGCCGCTAAAATTAATTAAAATAGTGCTTTTGCACCTGAAACCTTTGGATGGGGACAAACGTATTATGACTATTACAATCAGAAAGGAATATTACAACAATGCAGGAGACCAAACAAGAGCTGCAGTCTGAGCTGCAGAAATGCCAGGAATGGGAAGCTGATCAAAGCGGCCTATGGTTTTGGGAAAAAATCGGCAGGCTCCCATTTAAGGTGCTGGACAAGCTGACCCCGGCCATCATTCAAAAAAAGATGGGTGTTATGCTTGATGAGCTCGGCAGCTATATACAGACGGGCGGCAGCTATTTAAGCACCTCTAATTCCATTAAATCTTATTATCCGGGGCGGAATGTAAATACTCTTGAAGATACTGCTGTACTTTCAATCAAGGAGATGGACGGAGCAGCAGAAAAGCTGACAGGCTCCAGGAAGAAGCTTGCAGCCATTCAGGGGGCAGGGACAGGGTTTGGAGGATTGTTTACTTTAAGCCTTGATATTCCAGTTCTTCTCGGGATGCAGCTGAAGACCCTTCAGGATATTGCCATCTGCTATGGCTATGATCCGAAAAGCAAGAAAGAACGACTGTTCATCGTCAAGGCGCTGCAATTTGTATCTGCTGACATCGTTGGCAAGCAGGCTATTCTCAGGCAGCTTTCCGACATCGATTCGCCGGAAGAGGATGTACAGCGGGAAATCGCATCTGAGATCCAGGGATGGCGTGAAGTTGTCTTTGCTTATCGTGATCAGTTTGGCTGGAAGAAGCTTTTTCAGATGGTGCCGATTGCAGGGCTTGTCTTCGGTGCATTCATCAACCGCTCAGCAGTCGGGGATATCGGGGAAGCGGGCATGATGCTTTACAGAAAGAGGAAGATCAAGGAACGCCTGCAGGCAGCATCATCTGATATTTTGCCGACAGATACAGAAGAAAGGCTTCCATGAACATCATGGAAGCCTTTTGCTTTCTTTCTCTATAAAATCCTTATCCACAGCGCCCATAACCCTGCTTCTGATAATTCCGTCAGAATCTATAAAAAAGCTGGTCGGATAAGCCATAATCTCATACTCCCCCATGACCTGTCCCTTCACATCAAGCGGAATGGGAAAGGTAAGACCGTGGTCCTTTACAAAGTCCATTTCATCGCCTTTGTTCTTTTCAATAAATGTCATGTTGACAGCCAAGATTTCAAAATCCCCGATTGCTTTTTCTTCGTAAAGCTCCTGCATATCAGGCATTTCGGCCTTACAGGGCGGGCACCAGCTTGCCCAAAAATTAAGAAAAACCCTCTTGCCTTTATAATCACTGAGGCTCACTGTTTTTCCCTCTAAATCAGTCAGAGTAAAGTCCGGTGCTTTATTGCCCGGTTCAATCCCCACCGCTATTTCCTCCGGATTCTCCAGCCTTTCATATTTTTCAGCCGGCAGCACCTTGTTTACGACCCCTTTATCCTTTAAGAACGTCTTATCAATAACGAATAAAGCCAGCAAAATGATCCCTGCAACAAGAAGAAACTTTTTCATTCTACACCTCGGGCTATTATTAGCATTCTTATATGTCCTTAGCAGGCCTAAGCTGCATAGGCTTGAATATTCGTGCTAGAACACCATTTTAATATGCTATGTGATCTAAGTAAACAGGCGGCAATAAAAAAACCGGCACGCCGGCCGGATTGTGTTTGTCTATTTCGTGTCCCTTCAAGCAGCAAGCTTTCTGCATTCTTCTGCACAAATATAGCATTTTTCTGCAGAGTTCATGCAATGAGCTTGTTCAAACTGCTTGCATTGTTCTGCACATTGATCAACTATCCTTGAACAGAGCAGAGTATATTTTTTTATAAAATCGCTATCTGACTCAAGCGCCTTGATTGTCAGCGCGCAAATATCGGCACTGTCTCTGTACAGCCTGATTGCCTCAGACTTTTTCCCGGCATCTGCTTCTTCCAGGGTTTTCTTAAAGGAAACCTCGCATGCTTCCAGGCAATCCAGACACGCTTTGATGCAATTTTCATAGCTGTTATCCATCACTTTATCCTCCGCTCTTTTGCAGTATACGATCTTAGTGATAGATTCCCATATATAAGCACTTCAAAACCTGACTGCTTGCGATCATCATCCGTCAGCAAACAGCTTAGCGATTGCTGCCAATGCCAAAATCCTCTCTTTCGGTCCGGCATTGTCATTAAATGCCATAACCTCCATATTAGGATTTTGAAATTTCTCAGCCCAGCTTACAGGCATCAGACCCTTTTTGTAGCTCATCAATTCTTTCCCGCCATCCCATCCAATCCTGCAATCCAGGAAAAACTTTTCCCTTCGAACGGAAAGCGTCTTCTGGCGGAATCGTATGACAGCCGATCCTCCTGGTTTATGAATAAATTGCATCGTCCCAATATAGCGGCGGTCAGCCCTGAAAATATCCACTTTATTCTTCCTCGACAGAAAAAGGATCATCAGGTTGCCTGATCGATTGTATAATCCGTATTCCCGCTGAAATGACCTGGAAAGAAAAGAGGGGCAAAGTTTCCCTAGTAAGGTCACGTTCGAATCTCTCAGTTCTCCAGCGAGCTGGCCGTCAGGGGTAAATAAGACCATTCTTAAAGAAGCAGAAGGAAGATGGGAAACCAGCAGATGATTTTCTTCCAATAGCTTCCCGTGATATTGGCAGCTGTCCAGCCTGTCCACCGCTCTTGACCTTGCCTGATGGAGCACACTCATCTGATAGCAGCCAAAGCTGTACAAAAGAAAAGGCACAGCTGCCAGCACCAGCTCCCTGCCCGGCAGCATAACCAGGCAGGCCGGAAGGATGAAAAATAGAGGCACTAGTGCTGCCAGGCTGCTGTTAAGAGATAGATCTGCTAATCGGCTGTAATGCTTTTGGATATTCATCAGCAAGTCTCCCGTGAAGAATTTGGTTGCGGTTCTGCTTCAAATTACTACTGCTCTTTAATTCTATTAAACTCTGCGGGAAATCATGCTAGGGAATGAGCGGGGATATCTACAAGTTTTTTTATGTTGGAGCAGCCATATTTTCAATGAGGAAAAGCCTTTGAGGCCAAGTTTGTGAGTCTGAGGAAATAGATGACGTCGTTGCAGACCTCTTTTGGTTTTAGATGGTTTAGAAGGTCTCAGTTGGCAGCACTAGCATTCTTTGTTTTGGTTTTAACGATTTAGAGGGCCTTAGCCGGCGGCACTAACACCCTCTGGGTTGGTTTTAACGGATTTAGAGGGCCTTAGTCGGCGGCACTAACACCCTCTGGGTTGGTTTATACAGATTTAGAGGGTCTTAGTCGGCGGCACTAACACCCTCTGGGTTGGTTTTAACAGACTTAGAAGGTCTTAGTCAACGGCACTAATACCCTCTGGGTTGGTTAAACGAGTTCAGAGGGTCTTAGCCGGCGGCACTGGCTCCCTCTATTTCACTCATGCTATTCAATGCCACATTGTTCTCAGAGCGGGCATCCTTCTAATCTAAAAATCTCTGTACTCTTGTCGAAGGTAAAACCCCAGCCAACATTTGGCTGGGGTTAATAAACTGGTCTACAACTGGTATAGGTGCCTGTCACCCAATAAAAGACTGAATCCGCCCAAATTGCTTCTTGGCATCGCTGTAGCCCTGGTTGTAGAGGTGTTCGAGCTTGGCTGGGTTTCTTTCCATCCTTCCCACTTCGAGCGGCTCTGATGGCTGGATGACAAGGGTGGTGCCCTTCTGTTCTTCCTCTGCCAGGTAGCCGAGTGTCTGGTTGTACTGCCGGTAGCGGTTTTCCATGGCCTTTTGGAGGCCTGTATAGGCTGGATATTTTCTTCTGACAAGGAAATGGAACTTTGAAGGTTTTTTCTGATAGCCTTTATTTCTTGTGAGTATGACTATATTTTTTTGGAATCCGTCCTGCTGGGCTTTTTTCAGCGGAATCGGGTCGCTGATTCCCCCATCCAGCAGCTTTCTGCTGTTGTAGTCTATCTCCGGAGCAATGAAAGGCAGTGAACTCGAAGCTTTCAGCACCTGCAGCACATCCTGCCCGTAGCCTTCCCTGTTAAAATAAACAGGTTCTCCTGTATGGCAGTCGGTTGTGCCAATGACGAACTCCGACTGGCTGTTATGGAACTTATCATAATCATAGGGGACAAGCTTGTTCGGGACCTCATCAAAAATGAAATCCATTCCAAAGAATTGCCGGTTCCTGAAATAATTGCGCCATGATATATAGCGGGGATCACTGACAAGATCCACATTGACGGTTTTATTCCGTCCTTTCTGCCCTGAGATATAGGAAGCAGCATTGCAGGCTCCCGCTGAAACTCCTATTATGTAGGGAAAATACAGATCCTGCTCCATAAAGTATTCCAGCACGCCTGCCGTATAGACGCCCCTCATCCCGCCGCCTTCGAGCACCAGGCCGGTTTCATTGAGCATGACAAAGACTCCTCTCTTTTTTTTGCCTATTATTGCTTGATAATGGATATATTCTAACAAAAAAAATCCGCATTTGTCACAGGCTCCGCCTGACTGCGGCACAAAAAAAGCTGCTGATCCCATTAAAAGGAATCAGCAGCTATGCTGTCTTATTTTATCAGACGAAAAACCAGCGGTATTCTGTATTCATTGCCTTCATAGGCTTTTACTGCCGCCACAATGGTAAAGACCAGGGCCAGAGCGCCGACGATCCAGATGGTGATGAAGCCGATAAGGACAATCATCAGGACGGTACTGATGATGCTGTACACACCATAAGAAATAAGAAAGTTAAAATACTCTTTTCCATGATAATTCACAAGCTCCGAGTCATCCTTCTTCAAAAGCCAGATGATCAGCGGCCCGAGAAAGGTCGTAAACAGGCTGGATATATAAATCAGGGATGCCATCAGCCTTTCATCACTGCTGGAGTTTTTTTGGTATTCCACTCATAATTCCTCCAATATTAAAAATGATTTCTTATAACTATTACTACGCCCCACATCTAAAAAGGTTTCATTCTTCCGCTTAAATTATTCTTTAACCGCATCTTTTTCTTTCCCTGTTCTTGTTTGGGACAACTTGAATACTAATTAGTGAGGGCATATATCGGCAAATACAACAATAAAGGAGCCTTCCTCAATACTCCAAAAAGATGTAAAGGGTGATCAGATGCTTTCTAAGATAGAAGCGCTAATTCTCGGCATGATCCAGGGCCTGACTGAATTTCTCCCGATTTCGAGTACCGGGCATTTATATCTCGGAAGGCACCTGTTCGGGCTTGATGAGGCTGGCCTGTTCCTTGATACCATGCTGCATGTCGGAACCTTGCTGGCAGTCCTTGTCGTTTACAAAGATGAGCTCCTCCAAATCGCCAGGAAACCTTTCGGGCGGCTTTCCCTGCTCCTTGCAGCCGGAACAGTTCCTGCCGTGATTGCAGGTCTCCTTCTCGGGGATCTTCTCGATTCATTGTCAAAGTCCGGCGTAACCATCGGGTGGGAATTTTTGCTTACCGGCTTTATCCTCTGGACTGCCGATGGAATAAAAAAAGGCAGGAAAAAGATGGACGATATCAGTATGGGGGATGCCATTTTCATTGGCACCTTCCAGGCAGCAGCCATCTTCCCCGCCCTCTCCCGCTCCGGATTGACGATTGCCGCAGGCCTCATCAGGAAACTGGATAGAGAAACGGCTGCCTATTTTTCTTTTCTTCTTTCCATTCCAGCGATAGCCGGGGGGATTGTGATGCAGGCAGGAGAAATGTATGCCGGCCATACCGAGGCCATCCCTTTTGGGAGCCTATTGATCGCCACACTCTCATCAGCGCTGTTCGGCTATGCGGCTGTAGTCTGGATGATTTCATTTTTAAAAAGAAAATCCCTGAAGATTTTTGCTGTTTATGTATGGATTTTGGGCTTTGCTGTCCTCGCCCTTCAAATGACAGGTTTTTTTTAAGGGAGTGATGTATCAGTGAAGGAAGTGATCATTCAGTTATTTGAGTTCCTTTCAAGCCTCGGTTATCTGGGCATAGCCCTTGGATTGATGGCAGAAGTGATCCCCAGTGAAATTGTCCTGAGCTATGGAGGATACCTGGTTGCAAGCGGAGAGATCCATTTTGCAGGAGCTTTGCTCGCCGGGGTTGCCGGCGGCACCGCTGCCCAGCTTTTTCTTTATTGGCTCGGTTATTTTGGGGGCAGGCCCGTCCTTGAGAGATACGGCAAATTTCTGCTGATTAAAGGCAGTCATCTGGATGCTGCCGAGGACTGGTTTAACCGCTATGGAACCGGCGTCATCTTCACTGCCAGGTTCATACCTGTCGTACGGCATGCCATTTCCATACCGGCAGGAATAGCAAAGATGCCTCTCAGAACCTTTTTTCTGTACACTGTGGCGGCCATTATCCCCTGGACAGTGCTTTTTCTCCTGCTGGGAATGGAGCTTGGCGACCATTGGAATGAAGTAAAGGATTATGCAAAACCATATCTGGCACCGATCATCGTCACCGCTGCTGTCCTTCTTGCCGGATATATTGCTGTCAAGCAACGCAAAAAAGATTGATGCGTAAAAAAGGAGGCGTGATCATGCCAAGGATGCTGTTGAAAAATGCGCTTGTCTACCCGATTGTTTCAGCACCCTTCAGGGGTGACGTCCTTGTTTCAGATGGCAAGATAGAGAGGGCAAGCCCTTCAATTAAGGTGGATTCCGCCGTCAGGATCATTGACTGCGGCGGAAGGCATCTGCTCCCAGGCTTTATCGATGTGCATACACATATGGGACTTTATGATGAAGGGACCGGATGGGCTGGTAATGATGCCAATGAAACCATAGAGCCGCTCAGCCCGCATATCAGGGCCATGGATGGCGTATACCCGCTCGACCCTGCATTTTCTGATGCTGTGCGGCATGGTATCACGGCGGTCCATATCATGCCTGGCAGCGCCAATATCATCGGCGGAACCACTTCTGTCATCAAAACCGCCGGCAAAAATATTGAAAAGATGACGATCCAGAAAACGGCAGGCCTCAAAATCGCATTCGGGGAAAACCCCAAGCGGATTCACAGCCACGGCAATAAAGAGTCGATTACCAGGATGGGCATCATGGGAATGCTCCGGGAGGCTTTTTATGCCGCAAAAAACTCGGCATCACCGGAAGATCTCCGCACCGCACCGCTGCTGCTCGCCCTTAATCGTTCCATTCCTGTACGGATCCACGCACACAGGGCGGATGATATCATTTCTGCGGTAAGATTGGCAGATGAATTCAATCTGGATTTGAGGATTGAGCATTGCACAGAGGGTCACCTGGTAGCCGACGAGCTGTCTGGAAGGAGTTTAAAGGTGTCTGTGGGCCCGACATTGACCCGAAGATCGAAGGTAGAATTGAAAAATAAAACATGGAGGACATACAGCGAACTGACGAAAATGGGAATTGAAGTCTCGATAACGACAGACCATCCTTATACACCGATACAATATTTGAATGTCTGTGCTGCCATAGCCATGAGGGAAGGTCTTGCTGAACAGAAAGCACTCGAGGGAATCACGCTCATTCCGGCCAGGAACTTGAGAGCAGAAGACAGGCTCGGCTCAATTGAGCCTGGCAAGGATGCAGATTTGGCCCTTTGGAGCCTCCACCCTTTCCATTTTTTGTCCAAGCCGTCCTGGACGATGATTGACGGGGAATTCGTCTATTCTGAGTGATGGAATTTGTCAAAATCCGCTGCCGAATTTTGCTGTAAATTTTTCAAGAAATATTAACAATTTACCTATTTCTTTTTTTATTTTTTTTTAGTATGATACCTTAAGTGGCAAAGATTCTGCTGAATTTCTGCCTTTGAATAAACACATAATGGAATGCAATAGATATAGGGAAGGCAAATGGTGCGCCACCATCCAATCCAAGGATGGTTCTAGTGGGTTCGATTCCCACCCCGAAATTTTTTAGCAACATTACAAAAAATTTCGAGGGTGGGACCAGAGCTCTATTTGGCATGGAGCAGGACTACCTCGGGCTGGAGGGAACATACATGCTCAAGAAACGCGATCTTCATGATTGCCATGCTTTGTACGAATTGATGACGCACCCGGAAGTCTTCCCTTTTGTGCGCCAAAAAGCCTATTCCTATGATGAATTTTTATTTATGACCAAGCAGACGATTGAAGCAGAGGAACGCGGTGAGCTTATTTCCCGCACTATCCTCGATGAATGGGGTGCTCCGATCGGGACCATCAATCTGTTCGATATTCAGGATCAGGCCGGTTTCCTCGGCACCTGGCTCGGCAAGCCCTATCATGGGAAAGGCTATAATAAGACAGCCAAGGATGCTTTTTTTGATGAGCTTTTTTATGAAGCCGGAATTGAAACGATCTTTATGAGGATCAGAAATGTCAATATCCGTTCCCAAAAAGCTGCCGAGAAGCTTCCCTATATTATCCAGGCCAATGAAACAAGGCAACATATATTTGAACAGCTGAACAAGCAGGAGCTTATCTACAATCTTTATGAAATTCCAAAGGACTTATATACACTTCATGTAATGCGGAGCGGAGTCCAGCCGGTTCAGGATGTCACCCAGCTAATGGAGGCTTAAGGGTGCACATACACGAGATTTAACCAAAAGCCAGTCATTCCCGACTGGCTTTTTTTTCAT
The DNA here is from genome assembly GCF_031844465.1 of Bacillus sp. AG4(2022). Lineage (NCBI taxonomy): Bacteria > Bacillati > Bacillota > Bacilli > Caryophanales > Bacillaceae > Bacillus > Bacillus sp. AG4(2022). The sequence goes on along the minus strand of NZ_JAUZVH010000002.1, from coordinate 562,042 downwards.
ATATAAAAACTCACCTTGCCTCCAGAAAAACTGCCCTCATAAATGCCTGTTCCAGCCTCTCCACAGGACAAAGTGAGGATAAGCCCTCCCTATCCCTCATCTTCATCAGAATTTTTGGAGGATATTCGAAACGGTCATCAGCATATCGGAAGGCTGTTTCGGCTTTAATATGAATCGTTTGCTCTTGGCAGATTCTGTACTTCTGCCATCTCACAGCCTGTTCAAGGAGTGAATGAAACCGGTTCAGCTCATAATCAGGTTTTTCAGGGTCGGATGCCGAGAAAGCCATGCAGATTCTTTTCCTTTTCATAACAGCCCTTTGCAGCTGCTGGCTTATAGCTTCAAAATCCCTGCCGGTAAAGCTCTTTAATGATTTAGGGAACATTATTAAGCTGATCTCATCCAATTCCCCTACCTGCAAGCCTGATGGAGGTGATCGAATCAGCTTAAGTTTATTGGGGGGGACTTCACTCCGGCCACTCCAGACTTCTTCGTCAATGCCGGTGTATGTAAAGCTGCCGATTTCCTTCTCGCATGCGGCGGCATAGAAGGCATCATATTCAATTGCACTTCCGCACTTAAAAGAGAACAGTTTCCATGGAGGCAAAATCCATTTGCTATCGAGAATCAGTCTGGACATCAAATAATATTCATGGAGCAGGACAGGATAGTGCCCGAGCAGATATATCTGCTGCCAGACTGTGTTCCCCCCGCTTACGGATTTCAGCGGGCAGTCAAAGCTGCTTTCCCCGATTTCCATCCAAATGGTGGCCAGCTTGTTTGCAATAAGAGATCTCACTATCCTCTGCCCCCTTTCTCCCTCATCATATGCTTCGCCGCTTTCCAACATGCCATTATGAAAAGCGCATGCTCAGGTGCCGGGCATAGACTGCCGCACCGTTTGGCAAAACAAAGAGACTGCTTTCTATGCAGCCTCCCCATATGTTTATTTTCCCGGATTTTTCTTTAATTCTTCGATGTATAGCTTTCTGACAATATAGGTTTTGTATAATTCTATTTTCCTGCGGTCTATCGGATGTTTATTGATCCCCATTTCCTTCAGCTTCTGAATATACCAGCCTTTCGACCCCTGATATGCCACCCTTCATTCTCCTCTCCAAATCGCTTGTCCGTATACTATATGCTGAAAGAAGCAGCTGAAGACCTTCACGGCAAAAATTCAGCGGCTCAGCCAGCATCCTTATTCTTTAGAGCTTAAATCTGCGGGTTGAACACACTGATTGCATTTGCAAACCGAAAGCCAGGAACAGCCATGCTATATTCCAGACTCTGAAAAAAACGGTCTGTCCATTCCTGTACTTTCGCCTTTGATCTCCGCATAGGTATATATGGCAGACAGGCTTTTTCAAAATTGAGTGAAGAGACCCTCTTTTTTCCCCTTTTCAGGAGAGGTTTATTCAGCTAACAGGGCAGGAAAGGATAAAAAAACCAGGAAGTCTTATCCTCATTTGAGGGACCAGCAAGCCTTAAAATAAGCGGAGAATTTCCGTTTTAACTGCTGAATCTGGCATGAGGGCATTAAATAAGCGGAAAATTTCCGGTTAAGTGCAGCAAGGTTGCCCATTTTTCTGTTTTTTGAATCGATCGCCGGAATTTCTCCGTCTATTGCAGCTGTTTTTAGAGTTTCTTTGAAATCAGGGGGAATTTCTCCGCTTATTTTTCAGCCTGTCCCCGATTCCCTCATTCAGGTCCTGTAAGGTCCGCTCTTTATGGCTGGTCGCGATTGTTCCTAAATAGATTTTCTTGAATGATCCAGAAATAGCGGTTTTTATACCTCACGTATAAAATTGACGTTAAATGACTTTAAATTCTGGCAAGCACCAGCAGCATTTGCTTCCTGTAAAAGTAATTTTTCACCTCTTATAAGAATGGCAATAAAGCAACAATCAATGCGTAAAGAGCCTTATTAAAAGTTACGTCTTTCAACCTATTAAATTTTTCCGCAGTTAGTGGTAAAGTGTTCTAATGTTTATCACTGCTTAGTTTTACATCAAGGAGGAAAATGATGACTTACCTGTTAACCGATGATTTTTGGGCAAAGTTTGCCCTTTCTGCCGGAATCCTGATTTTATTTTTGCTGCTCCGAAAAGTGTTTACAAGATATATCTTCAAGCTGATTATTGATTATACTGATAAAAAAGGCATCACCACAGCCTCTTCCATCCTAAATTCGTTCCAAAAGCCTGTCAGATGGCTGTTTGTCGTTATCGGGCTTCAGCTGGCTTTGCAGTTTTTCCCATATGACCTGATCAGCGATACAGCAGAAAAAAAGCTGTTCCGGTCAGTTTTCGTTGTGCTTGCGGCCTGGGGCCTTTTCAATTTAAGCAGCATGACTACGGTGCTCTTCCCTAAACTGATGAGCAAACTCGACATTAATGTCGATAAGCTGGTCGTCCCTTTTGTTTCTAAGATGGCTAAGACTCTTGTCATTGTTCTTGGCGGAAGTATGATTGCTGAAGAATGGGGTTTCAATATCAACGGCTTCATTGCCGGGTTGGGTCTTGGAGGCCTGGCTTTTGCCCTGGCTGCGAAAGAAACTGTTTCCAACCTTTTTGGAGGGATAGTAATCGTAACCGAGAAGCCATTCACAATAGGCGATTGGATTAAGACTCCCAGCGTCGAGGGAACAGTAGAGGACATTACCTTTAGAAGCACGAAGATACGTACTTTTGCCCAGGCTCTTGTGACGGTTCCCAATTCGACCCTTGCCAACGAGCCGATCATTAACTGGTCTAAAATGGGAAAAAGGCAGATTGCCTTTCATCTGGGAGTTACGTATTCCACTTCAAGAGAAAAGCTCCAGGCAATCGCAAGGCGGATTGAGCTGATGCTCATTGAGCATGAGGAAATCCATAACGATACAATCATAGTTCGCTTTGACCGCTTCAATGATTCCAGCCTTGATCTTTACCTGTACTTTTTCACGAATGTGACGTCTTTTGCAGATTATCTTTCCATCAAAGAAGACATTAATTTCAGGATCTTGCTAATCCTGGAAGAGGAAGGAGTCAGCATGGCTTTCCCTACACGGACTCTGGTGGTCCAATCAGAGGGGGTACAGTCCGGAAGCGGAATTATTCAGGAAGAGAAGGCATTGCTCCGTTCATCATAAATTCTTTCATTATGCGGGAAGAATATGCGTGCATCAATAAAGCCGCACCAATCTGGTGCGGCCTTTGTCATGTATGAAGGACCTTAAGGGTTATTTATATAGCCCATAGAGAACCTGAAAGATCAGGATGCCTCAGTCTGCACCATCTTTCTGGCCAGCTCAATAAAAGCGTCTGCCACCTGTGGATCCCACTGTGTGCCTTTTCCACTTTCAAGTATATGCAATGCTTTTTCCGGCGGCATCCCTTTGCGGTAAGGTCTGTCAGAAGTCATGGCATCATAAGAATCTGCTACGGCGATGATCCGGCCAAAATAAGGTATCTCTTCCCCCTGAAGTCCATCAGGATAGCCTTTTCCATCGATTCTTTCATGATGGGAACGGATCCCGGGGAGCAATGAAGCCACCTCGCCTGCCGGCTGTACCTGCTTTAAAATCGTTTCACCTATAACCGGATGGGCCTTTATGTACTCGAATTCTTCGTCAGTCAGCTTGCCTTCTTTTTGCAGAACACCATCCGGGACACCGATTTTTCCAATATCATGGAGAAGAGCAGTCTGATAAAGCTGCTTCAGTTCTTCATCATGAAGACCAAGTCTCTTCCCTATGTCGCGGGAGAATGATGCCACCCTCATTGAGTGGCCGGAAGTATATGGATCCCTCGCATCAAGTGCTGCAGACAGGACAGTCATGAAGCTTTCAAGCAGCTGCCGGTTCGTCTCTTCCCTTTGCTTCAGGGCCGCTATCATAATATTGAAACCTGTGAATACCTCAGAGAATTCGTCTGTATACACATTATCCTTCAAGTAGGCAAAGTTCTGATTTTCCGCCTCGGACATCAGCGTTTGAAGGCGTGAAATCGGCTCTTCAATATCCTCCGCCATATACTTCGCGGTCAGCATGGCATAGCAAACTGTAATGAAGATCACAACAGCCGCCCACTGCCAAAAAACGGCCGTTTCCATCCCCATTCCTTCCAGCTTGATTTGGGCAGCTACCATGAAAATCAGGACAGGAAGGACACCGATCACAAGGACTGTTAAACGGAATTTCTTTTTGATAGGAATGGTGGACGGAGTTTCTTGAACAAGCCACCCGCTTTTATTGGCCGCCTTGAAATGGGCCAGCACCGGCTTGATCGCCCGAAGCGTCAAGTAGAATTCTACTAGGGCGTGCATGCTGGCAACAAGAAAAGCGGCAATGGCGGCATAAAGCACCATATAATAGGAGAGCTTGAGCTCTCCGGCTGAGATCAGATAAAGTGAAGCAGATGCTGCCGGTATCGTCAGTCCAAGCAGATGCGGCAGCATAATCCGCTTGACCGTTAGGACTGGAAACTGCTTCAGCCTCAGGATAGCTTTTCTGACAGACTCCGCATCCATTCCATCTGAAAGAAACACAGCTCGAATGGGCCTGATATGCTGCCTGAAGAAAAAGCCCTCCGTAAAAAACATGATGACCATTGACCCTGCCAGAATCAGCCATATTAGGGCTTTGTCATATCCCCTGGCATCAATGGTTGTAAAGATAAAGGTTGCACCGATTGCCAGCACTGCAATCAAAGAGCCGAATATGTAATTGATTAGAAGTTTTTTAAGAAACCTGTTATATATGTCCATATTCCACAGCACCTGCATCAAATTTATAGTTATTTCCTACTATTTTATCATCCTTCCACCTTCAAAACTATATGTACTCGTTTCTGCAGCAGGTTTTCTCAAACTTTCTCTTTTATTGGCACAAATATTGCAGCAAAAAGCACATTGCCTTCAGCAATGTGCCCTTCTTAGCCATCAAGCCTGTATGCTTTTCCCAGTATATCCTTTCCGCCTGTGACGGGAATAATGCTCCCATTTATAAAGGCGGAATTATCATCACTTAAAAACGAAATGACCCGTGCAATATCCTCTCCGGTTGCATCTCTTTCATTTTCGGGCAAATCTCCGATCAATTCTCTTGCCTGAATGATTTCCTTCTCTTTCCATTCACCTACGATATCACCTGGGCAGACCATATTGGCTGTAATCCCGTTCTCAGACTCTTCCAGGGCAAGAGTCCTTGTAAGGGATGCCGCCGCTGTTTTTGCTGCAGCAAAAGCTGATCTGTAAATCCACCCTGGCGCCGTTTCGACTCTATCAAATCCAATGGTAATGACTCTTCCCCAGCCTTTTTCTCTCATCGCCGGCAGAAGGAGCTTTGTCAGCCAAAAGACTGCGTTTACATTTCCATTCATCAGATAGCTCCAATCTTCAAGGGAATAATCAGCCATTCTTTTTCGTTCATGTATGTATGGCCCGGCATTATGGACAAGGATATCGATTGAGCCGAAATAATCCAGTGCCTTCTCAGCAATGCGCAGGCAGTCTTCTGCAGAAGCGATATCACCCTGGACAACAATATTTTGCGTCCCATATTTTTCAGTCAATTCTTCTGCGAGCAGCTCAGCTTTTTCCCGGCTGCTGCGGTAATTGATTGCAAGCGAAACCCCATTAGCTGCCAGTTCAATGGCTGTCCTTTTTCCGATGCCGGCCGCTCCGCCGGTTATTAAAGCCGTCTTTACATTCACCAAGATACATACCCCGCAATATTTTTTTCTGCTCTCTTAATCACTATACTATGAAGAACCCTTGAGATATGCAAATAAAAAGAGGCTGGCAGAAAATATATGCAATTGGACTGGCAGCTGGTTTGCTGTATGCGTGAAAATTAACGATTAGGCTGCTGCCTGCATATAATACATCAGCATATACCGAACATGGGGCATATACGCCTCACTAGGAAAGGATGTATCATATGTTTCCCTGGAACCTTTTCCCGTTTAACAAAGACATGAAAAAAACGATGCAGCAGCTCAAGCCTGACGAGATTGACAAATATGTTCAGAATATGATGGGCCAGCTTTTTCCCCAATCGACGCAGGGAATGGGAGGGCCACAGAATATGATGCAGGGATTCAGCCCATTTCAGCAGGGGAACCCTGATCCCTCTCCTCCCGGCTCTTCCAAACTCGATACCTCTGTCTACGAAACACATGATTATGTTTTTGTCAGGATCGGAATAAAAGATGAATCCTGGCTCAAACAGCTGAAGCTTTATCATACTTCAAACCAGATCATCCTGGAGCATATTCCTGAGTTTGAAAATAAGCATACGATTACCCTTCCTGCCATTGTAAAAAGGAAAGGCTCTTCTGCGAGCTTCAAAGACAACATGCTGGAAGTCAGGATACCCAAGAATATTGATATGCAGTTTTCTGAGATTGAAGTAACTGAAATCCTTTAACCTTTTCCTTTTAGCTCTGAGCTCCCATTCATTAAAGGAGGTTACAATCTATGTCTTTGGAACAATTCAGGCATCTTCTGGAATGGAGCACCCAGGTCCAGAATGATCCGCTGTTGGGCAGTCTGAGCAAAAAGAATCCGGAGGGGCAGATTGTGCCATCCAATCCCGGCTCTTTATTTTTCGGCCAGCAGGGATCCGTTCCCCGATGTGATGTCTACAAATCCGGAAACACCATCATTGTTGAAGCAGAACTTCCAGGCATTGAAAGGGAGAATTTCAAGGTTCAACTGGCTAAGGGGGAAATCATGATTCAAGGTAAATATATGACTCTTCTCCCCAACCGGGAATATTTGATAAAAGAGCGCCCCAGCCTGAAGTTTGAGAAGAAATTATCCATTCCATATCAGGTCATACGGCAAGAGATCAAAACCTCTTTTGAAGAAGGTCTTCTTGTCATTATCATACCCATACATGAAGATGAGGAAGCTGTAGATATTCCTTTCCAGATGGATACTTGAACTTCCGGCATGCTTAAAGAAGTTTGTCGTAGCAAAAGAACGGATGCTCCCTGTCCATATAGATTTCACCGGCTTTTTTGTATCCGTTTTTCTCAAACAGTCTTTGGGCCTTCTTGTTAAGTGAATATGTATCAGTTCTCATATATGGCACATTCTGCTGAACAGCATGCTGTTCAGCAAATGAAATGAGACGGCTGGCAATCCCGGCTCCCCTGATTTCAGGATCTACAACGAGGCGGTGGAACACATAGCATTCACCATCGGCCTTTTGCCAGGAAACCTGGCGGTATTGCTCTGCCTGGACCTGATCGCATGTTATAGCACCGGCGGGTTCTCCATCCATCACTGCTGTAAACATTGTTCCGTTCTTGATATCATTAAGGAAATCAGTTTCTGCAGGATATTCATCTGTCCATTGATCATTATTTTCCTGCCTCATAATTTCTACTGTTTTCTTTACGATTCCCATTATTTTGCTTATATCTTTTGGTTCTGCTTTTCTGATATCCATAGAAATCCCCTATCTATATTAACTCTAGGTTGTATTGTATCCTTTTTCGGAAAAATCATGAAGGAAAAGCACCCGCATTTACTGTTAAACCTTTCGGGCCGCAGCCTGAATGAGATTAAGACGTATAAGACAGTCATTCCCTAGGAAAGTCTAAAACTGTTCAAAAAAAAGAGACAGCAGGTGCTGTCTCCTTTTTTTGAATGCTATATTATTTTCCAATGAACATTTGAGTCCAATAGTTGCCTTCTGCCACATGGCCTACACCGATGTGTGTGAAGTTGGCGTTCATGATGTTCTTGCGGTGGCCTTCACTGTTCATCCATGCTTTTACTACTTCTTCAGGTGAACGCTGGCCCATTGCAATGTTCTCACCGGCTGTTCTGTAAGAGATGCCGAATTTCTTCATCATATCAAACGGAGAACCGTAAGTTGGGCTGTTATGGTCAAAGTAGCCTTTTGTTTTCATGTCATTAGACTTTTCGCGTGCAACCTTGCTGAGCTCTGTATCAAGCTTAAGGGCAGGCACACCATTTTTTGCGCGTTCCTGGTTAGTCAGTTCGACTACCTTTTGCTCAAACGCACTTACTTGTGATGCTGATGGTGCAGCTTTAGGCTGTTCTGCTTGTGCAGGCTGTTTAGCTGGTGCAGGTGCAGGTGCTTCCTGCTTAGGCTGTTCTGCTTTTGCCGGTGCAGGAGTTTCCTGTTTTGGCTGTTCTGTTTTGGCTGGTGCAGGTGCTTCCTGTTTCGGCTGTTCTGCTTTGGCCGGCTGCTTGTTTACCTGTACGCTTTCCCAGTTAATATTGTATTGTTTCATATATTTTTGAAGCAGGCTGTTAATCTGCTCGTTATTCAGGTTTCCAGAGTAATTTACTTTCACTTGCTGTGGAGTCGGGCAATTAGATGCTGCATCTGCTTTATTCAATCCTGGTGATACAAGCAATGCTGCTGCCGCTGCTACTGAAAAGATCACTTTTTTATTCATGTATGAAATCCTCCCTGATAATCGTAGTTTGTTTTTTGTTGCTCTCTTGCTTGCAGTAATATCATAGCATACGATTTTTGTAATATTAGAGGGAGGATTTTACATATTAGCAGTTTGTAAGTGCATCCATAGGCTGCACATACTGACTTTGGGACTAATTAAGCAGGAAAAGCCTGTTATATCAAGATATCTTAGGTTTAATGGCTGGAATATTATTGTATGGATAATAATTGGTAAAGTGGAAGTGAACATGTCTTTTTTCCAAACATATGATAAAGAAGTCTTATTGACACATTTTCAGGGGTCATCCTTTGTTTACTTTTATTACACGGGAATGACAAATGTGAAAAGAAATTCGTATGATTTAAATTGAAAAAACCCGGAAATATCCCGGGTTTCCAATTTAATCCTTTAGCATTGGCAATTTTATGGTTACCGTTGTCCCTTCTCCTGGACTGCTCGCTATTGATATGGATCCATGATGCAGCTGGATGAGCTTTTCTGCAATGGCAAGGCCGAGTCCAGTGCCGCCATCATCCCGGGTTCGGGCTTTATTGACCCGGTAGAACCTCTGCTTGATACTTTCAAGATCTTCCGGCGGGATTCCGCTTCCTGTATCAATTATTGTAAGAATGCAGTCCCTATTGGAAGCTTTCAGGGTAATTTCAATGTAGCCTTTACCTGTATATCGGATGCTATTGTCCATGATATTCTGCACGATCTGCCCGATTCTTCCTTCATCACCCATTATAATGATGTCCGGATCAAGCATTGTCCGCAGCTCTACTCTCTTTTCCCTCAAAGCTGGGGTATACCGCACCAGGCTATCTTCAATGACCTGAGCAAGGGGAAGAGGCATTCTGACCAGCTGGTACTCATCGGTGTCCAGCCTCGATAAATCAAGCAGGTCTCCGACAAGCCTTTCCATCCTGACCGATTCTCTATTGATAAGATGAAGATACTTATCATCTTTATCCGCAATCCCTTTTAATATTGCATCACTATAGCCCTTAATATAGCTGATAGGTGTCCTGAGCTCATGAGAAATATCAGCCAGAAACTCCTTCTTTCTTTCATCTTCCTTCTGGATGGAGGATGACATCTGATTGAATGCCCTGGCAAGGCGCCCTATTTCGTCTTCGGATTGAATCTGGACCCTGCTTGAATAATCTCCTGAAGACACTCTTTCCGCTGCCTTTTTTATATCTGCAAGCGGGTGTGTCAGCTTACTGATTATTTTTGTCCCGAAGATGAAGGCAGCTCCAAGAAACAGCAAAGCAGCCGCTACCCACCAGTAGGCAAAATCCTTTGTGACTTCTGAGATATTTTCCACCGGGATATATAAGTATAAAATACCTTCAAGTCTGTTTTCGTCAAGCAAGGGAATAATAACTCCCATGATTCTTCGGCCGAACCGCTCCTCATACCCGGTTTTAAGGATATGGTCTCCTTTAAGAAGCCGTTCTCTTTCTTCAGGGCCGATCAGCGTGTCATAATCAATATCAAATGGGAGGCAGGCGCTCAGCTCCCTCGGATTGCTGACAGCAAAGACTTCCGCATCAGATACCTGGTTATACCATTCCACTTTTTCTTTATATTGTTCGGTAATCGGGCCTGAACTGTACTGCGAGGCCAGGCGCCCGCCCTCTTGCAGCAGCTCTTCCTCAATATGTGAGACATAAAGGTTTTCATAAAACAAATAGGACAGAAAATATGAGTAAACGATGGTGATGACAATGGCGGCCATGATCGCCAGCCAGATTTTCCTTGCCAGGCTGCCTGAGAAGTATTTCATTCGAGGGGCACCTCAAACTTATAGCCGATTCCCCAGACCGTCTTTATATAATCTCCTGCACCAAGCTTCATTCTTAGTGTTTTAATGTGGGTATCCACCGTCCTTAAGCTCCCCAGATAATCCATTCCCCATATCTGCTCTAAAAGCTGTTCCCTGCTCAGCGCATGGGACTGGTGGCCGATAAAGAACATCAGCAGTTCATATTCTTTGAGTGTGAGCATGATATAGCTGCCTTCCACCTTCACGCTCCGCGCCTTTTTGTCTATCGTTATTTTTCCGGCGGAGGTTATATTTGAATCTGCGCTGCTGATGCTGCCGCTCCTCCTCAGGACTGCATGTATGCGGGCAGTCAGTTCCCCAGGGCTGAAAGGCTTGACGATATAATCATCTCCCCCGATCTGCAGTCCTTTGACCTTATCCCACTCTTCCCCTTTTGCAGATAAAAAAATGACAGGTACTTCATATTGGGCACGCACCCTCTCACACACTGAGAATCCATCTTCACCTGGCATCATGATATCCAAAAGAATGAGGTCAGGAAGATTTTTTTGTATTTCTTCCAGCGTTTCTTTTCCTCCTGCAGCATAACGGCAGCTGAAGCCGGCATTTTCCAAATACATCCCGATCAGGTGACGCATATCTTCTTCATCATCCACAATTAATATTTCTAAATCATTCATTTCCAACATCCCCCCGGAGTATGATCTGGAATGGCCCTTCTCCTGTTTTGATCGTCTTTATGACCTGAAGCGGTCCCGGATCAATCAGATGGACATCATTGCTGTCATAGCCCGCAATAATCAGATACTCTCCGAAAGGAAGCATTACAAAAGGATTGGCTCCGACCTGGATGCTGCCTGCCTCTTTACCGCCGCCGTCCACCTTATAAAGTGTACTGGAGCCGTGGCTGAGAGCAAAAATAGATCCTTTCAGCTCTGCAAAGCCTACCGGCATCGTTGGGGCAGGAATCGTTTTTGCCAGCCTGCCTGTTTCCAGACTGTAAACATGGATGTCTTTCTCAGCTTCTGCCCCTTCTCCATGGCCGCCTATCCAAAGTTCTCCCTCTTCTTCCCTGATTAGGGCTCCTGCTGCAGAAGGATGGATTTTGAAAGATGATATCTTTCTGCCTTGATTTATATCTATGACAGTCATGATTTCCTGCTTGAAGCTTGAGACAAATAGCCTCCCTTTTTCCTTTTCTTCGAGGATGGTCAAGGGATCGGCTTCTGTCTTAACAGCTCCTGTTTCCTTGCCATTCAAATCATAGAACCTGACTTGATCTTTTTCCTGGTCTGCAAAAGCAATTTCCTGCCTGCCTGCAAGGAGCCTGCCATTGACTATCCCGGTACCTGCCGGCCATTCACCGATCTTTTCCCCTTTTTCTAATGAATATAAATCAACGGTGTCCAGCTGTTTGCCGTACAATAACAAGGAATCTCCATCAGGGAGGATTAAGCCGCCCGTATAAGGCTTCTGTAAATCCCATGTCGCCGCTTCATCCAATATATCCAAATCAATGAAGGTCAAAGACATATCTTTGATGTTGACGGTTGCCGCCACCATTTTGTCCTTTGCAATTGGCGGATATTGTTCAGAGCTGCAGGCTGCCAGCATCAGCAGCATGCACGCATATCCCAGCGTAAGTGCAATTGCCCTCATGATTGTTCCCCTTTTCTGCTATGTATAAGAAGATTATATCCTTGTACTGTGAAATATTTGTGAAAAGTTATTGATCATATTTTTAGATCATTCTCGACAGCAAGGCATATGCCGCTAAAAATCTTAAGATCTGATCTGTTCATACACCTGACAATGCATGTCTATCAGAAAAAGTTTATCTTCATTCGGCATATCAGAGTCTGTTAGCCTCTTAACTGCCAGGTAGAACTTTTCCGCCACCCGCTTTCTGGCACGCGGATGGGCATTTTCATCTTTCAGCTCTCTCCGGATTGCTTCCTTTAAAATATCCTCCGCTGAGCCGGTACCTTCAAGCCTGCGGTTGTTCCAAAGCTGCCTGTACTGGCTAAGCAAATAAGCATAATCATTATTCATCTTCTATCTCTCCTTGCCTGTGTCTTACCATCGTTTCTAGTATACCCCTACTATATATGCATAAAGAAGACTGCAATGGCAAAAAATACGTTCACCGGCAAATCTGCAGGAAGAATGAAAGGAGGATGTTCATGGGGACACCTTACCGCTGCCCTAACTGCAAAACCAATAGAAGCAGATTCAATATCATCAGGCAGGTAGCACAGCCAGTAAAGCTTGATCCCGGCTCGGGCATTGTCTTGGAAGAATACGCTGAAGAACAGCTGAGCCCTTTCCATATGGCTTATAAAGGGCCTGAAGTCAGGGTGCAGTGCGCAGCCTGCGGGCTGGTAGAGGATGAGAAGACATTTGCGAAGTTTGGAGAGATGAAATAAGAATGGGGGATGCCATAGCATCCCTTTTTGCTTTTATTGCTGCGGAAAGAGAAAACCGCTTATCTTTCGAATAGGCGGTTTTCTTCCAGGAATTTTTGCGCGTTTACTTTCCAGCCGTCGAAAGCTGACATTTTTATCATTTCGATTTTTCCTTTGTAATGCCTTTTTCCTTCATTTTTTATATACCAGACAACTTCAACGGAAACATCCACAAGCTGGTTCTGCTTTTCTTCCATGCTGAAGCCGCCGGAAGCACTTTCCAGCTGAACATTTTCAATAGCCGGGAGGATTTTTTTCCATGGCAGCTTTTGCAGAGAAAGCATGCCCGCAATATCTTCGTCCTGCTGCTTCAGACCTGCAATGAATGCTGAAGCTGCTTCTTCCGGTCCTGCATTTCCGGTGTATGCCTCCAGTTCGCCTGCAGACTTCAAAATCATCAATTTATGAGATAAGTCCATCTCATCTCTTCGATGAGTTGTGCTTCCGTTAAAATGAATGCAGAAGTGGCCGGGAAAATTATTGGCAAGTGCCCCGGCTCCATGGGGCATCCCATGCATTGAAGCCGCTATTCTCAATTTTCCGGATTTTACAATGATGGCTCTCCGCCTCCAGCTCCACTTTCCATCATAAATTTCCTTCATCACGGCTGTATCCTTCGCCGTCAAGGGCTGGACATCTGCGTGGCGGCTTCCTGCCCTTCGCTGCACTTTAAAATTCTTTCCCGTTTCAACATCCTCAACAGTAAATGTGCTGAATCTTGGAAGCAGCTCATTGACTTCTGACCAATCCAGTGGAGCTGGCCTGCCGGATGCATCAGCATAAAAAATGGATCCCTGAAGAAGAAAACTGGCGAGAATAAGGACTGCCGGCTGTTTTAAGAACTTCATCATCATCACTCGATTTCTCTCTTTGTAGGATGGGTCATGCGGCCCTCAATGAAAAGTGTCCCACACAAGCCTTCTTTTATGCGCGGCGCCGCATCCTGACAGTTTAAAATGAAACAAAAAAAGAGCCTGGCGGGCGCGCGCAGGGCTCATATAAATCATTACATAAGTTTTTGAAACAGCTTTACCAGCTGATCCAGCTCTTCTTCAGTAAAAGAGCGGAACTTTGCCTGCAAATAGGCAGATTTTTTTTCCTCCAGTTTTTCAACAAGTTCCTTGCCGGTTCCTGTAAGCACCAATTCCACCACTCTCCGGTCGTTTTCGGAACGGCTTCTGGTCATATAGCCTTTCCTGACAAGAGAATCAGTTACGCTCGTAATGTGGCTTGCCGATACATTCAGCTCTTTAGAAATGGCAGAAGCCATCTTAGGTCCGTCTGCTATTAGTTTCAGCACAGTGAATTCATTGCTGGTGACTTCATCGCCCATCAGCTTATTCACTTCCTGCCTTAAAGTCCGAAAAACAGTCCGGAATGCTCTTTCCAGTTCTGCTGCTTGTTTCAAAGAAAATCGTCCTTTCCCTATATGGGCTAAATGATCTTTCAGTGATATTATATCATTTACTCCATATCCTTTAATTTCCGGCTGATCTGCTCCCAGTCTATATTTTCGCCGATAAATACCATGTTTAGGGGCATATTCATATATTCCTTCATATATAAAGGCATTCCATAAGAAAATTGGAACAGGAAAGGATAGCCCTCAACCGAAAACTTAATATATCCCTTTATTCTAAAGACCGAATCAGGCAGCTCTCTCAAAAAAGAATCGAATGCTTCCTGGCTGACCGGGCCCTTGAAGGTGTGAACATAGGATCCAAGGTTCAGATCCTTGAGGGAGGCTTTTTCAGCCCCGGTCTTCCGATTCGTCTTAAGCCCCCGTACCGCTTCGGCGGAGACCTTGGAATAGGTGGTGAGAATAGGCACCGCATGCTGGTTGAAAGACTGGATATCCATGACTGCAGAGGCTTGTTCTGAACTGCTCATTTCATCTGATTTATTCACCAGGATCAGGTCGGCATGCCGCACCTGCTCTATGAGCAGCTGCTGAACTTGCGGGCTCAGCGACTTCCGGGCAAGCCATCTCATCCCGTCAATCGCAGTCATGATGCCTTTAACCTGCAGTTTATCTGCGAACAGCGGCGACAGCACAGCATCAAGCACTTCCACAGGATGGGCAGCGCCGGTCGTTTCAATATAAATCACTTCAGGTTTCTCATCCAAAAGCAGCGACTGCAGCTGGGATTCCAGTTTATCCTGGATGCTGCAGCAGATGCATCCGCCAAGCAGTTCTTTCAACGGGACCTCCCCGTCAACAGCTTCCGAATCAATGGATACCTTTCCAAGCTCATTCATCATAACAGCTGTCTTCCGGCCATCCTTTTTTTCCTGCAGCAGCAGCCTCTTCAATAAAGTGGTCTTTCCGCTGCCAAGGAATCCCGATAATATATATACTTCTGTTTTATTTACCATTTCAGCATGTTCACTTCCTGACAAAATTGGTTAACGCTCCAATCATATGTTACCTAAACTTTGCCCTGTTTGAAAGCAAAAAAGCTGTTAAGGCTTATTTTAGCTTGCAGATTACCCAGGATATGTATAAAGGGCATGGCTCGTCTATTATCTTGCCCTTTATTGTTTTTCTCCAATAAACTGCTGGATTGCCTGTTTATTTTCTTCAAAATCCATTTCAAGCACTGCTCCTGCTTCATCGACAAGTTTATTTTCAAAGCTGTCACTGACTGGAATCCTCAATGTCTGAACATTCTCAGCGGAATTGAGCAGATAGGATACGGCCAAGGGGACTGCCTCATCGGCATCCATATCCGTTTCTATATACTGGGCTGCCTCAAGAACGACCGCCGGGAAATCAAGGACTCCCTCTATACTGCTGAATCTTTCAGTTAGCTTATTTTTAAGGGCAGCTAAGACCTCCTGCTGCCGCTCAACCCGGCCGAAATCACTTTCTCCGTCATGTCTGAAGCGGACATATGACAAAATTTCTTCTCCATGAAGGGTTTGCTTCCCCGGCTGCATATCCAGCTTCATATCCTCTGCCATTTCCTTTGAAACCTCAAGCTCCAGCCCTTCAGGAGCAATCAGATCTGCTGCAGCAATGAAGCCCTTGAAATCTATGATGGCAGTATAGTCGATTTCCAGCCCGAAATTCGCCTCAACTGTCTCTTTAAGCAATTCTTTCCCGCCTTCATAATAGGCATGATTAAGTTTGGTGCGCCTTCCGGTGCCCGGTATTTCCACATAGCTGTCCCTCATTAAAGAAATCAGCTTGATCTCCTTCTCTTTAGGCATATATCTTGCCGCTATGATTGCATCAGACCTTGAGTGTGCTTCTCCCCTGCTGTCTATTCCTATCAGGAGGAATGTAGTGTCTGTTGCACCTTGTCCGTATACTGTATCTTCTTTTCCGCTTGTCCCCGGTATGCCGGGGGCTGCCTTGTCGGCTCCATTGTCAAAGGGCAAGGAGCATGCAGTCAATTGGATGGTGACGCATATGATAAGCAATAGTTTTTTCATCACTGGCCTGCCTCCATTATTCGTTTACTTTCATTCTCGGGCATCGGAGGGCAGCCCTATACCTCCTGGTTAATATTTGTAAAATTCCGGCTCGTCTAAGGCAGCATGAAAAGGACCGGCCAGCAGGCCGGTCCTTTCCATTTAATATTTTACTGCAGTTCTTTCTTAAGCACTTCTACTGCTTTTTGAATCTGCGTATCGTTTTTAAGAAGCTTTTCTCTTAAGAGATCCATCATCTTTACGGTGGTATCTCCTGTAATGACACCCGTCTGCTCAAGTTTATGGGCTTTTTGGAGCTGGATGACTGCCTGCTTTGTTTTTTCATCAAAGAATCCGTCTGTCCTGCCCGGTTCAAAGCCAAGTGCCTTGAGCATTTCCTGTGCAGCCTTCACTTCAGCGGAAGAAGAAGACACCTTCAGTTCGCTTTCAGGATTGATAAACGGAAGCGATGCATAAGAAGGAAGCTCTGCTTTATAATCAGGCTCGATTCCTTTTTCGTGGATCCAGTTCGCTTCCGGCGTCAGCCATTTCTCCGTTGTGAATTTCATATTGGATCCATCCGTGAAATCTTCTGCACGCTGTACTGTGCCTTTTCCGAATGACTTCTCACCAACAAGAGGGACACCTGCAGACTCGTGCACAGCCGCTGCCAGTATTTCCGAAGCACTCGCACTGCCTTTGTCGATTACCACCACAAGCGGGATGTCAGGGCTGCCTTCAGAATTGGATTTTACCACTTCCCGATTGCCTTCCCTGTCTTCGATCTGGAATAATATTTCTCCTTCCGGCACAAACAGGCTGGAAATACTGATCGCCTGGTTCAGCAATCCGCCCGGATTCTGCCTTAAATCAAGGACAAGGCCTTTCATTCCCTGCTTCTGAAGATCGTTCAATACATCTATGAGTTCTTTCGATGTGTTATCAGAGAAAGTGGTGATCTGGACTTTTGCAATTCCATCCTCCATCATTTCCCCATAAACGGTCTCAAGCGGGATAGTATCCCTGGTGATGCTTATTTTCGTAGCTTCATCAGCACCTGCGCGCTGGATTTCAAGCTCCACTTTGGTACCTTTCTTGCCGCGTATCAGTGTTACTGCTTCTGTTGAGCTCTTGCCCTGGAGGCTTTTCCCATCTACAGAAAGGACTTTGTCATTGGGCTTCAAGCCAGCCTTTTCTGCCGGGGAGCCTTTGAGCGGGGAAACAATGATGATCTGCCCGTTTTGCTCCTGAATCTCTGCACCTATGCCTTCAAATGAAGAAGAGATGCTCTGATGGAAGCTTGCTGCTTCTTCTTCATTCATATAGTCTGAATAGGGATCTTCCAGGGACTCAACCATCCCGTTGATAGCCCCGTTTATGAGCGTATTCTGCTCCACATCTTTGTAGTAGCTGCCTTTCAATGTATCATAAGCAGAATACAGCTTATCAAATTCGTTTCGTTCATTGCCGATGCTGACAGCTTTTTCATCTCCGAATGCCAGCGCGAAGGTTGTAATCCCCGCTGCCAGGAACACTATGAAAAACAGCAGCATGACAAAGTGAAACTTCTTCATCCGGATGTATCCGGAATCAGGCTGCTTGTCTGAATTTTCCTGGTCTAAATGATTATTATCCAAGCTGTTCACCACTTTCGTCTCCATAAGGAAGTCCTTAGACCCTTAAAAATTAGAATAACATTTTATAAAGTAAATTAACAAAGAAATATGTACAAAAACGGAAAAATTTATGAATAAAAGAAGGCTTTTTTGAACAGGCCAATTAAAAGGGGATGGCCTGCTTCCATGCCATCCCCAAAAACCAATCAGGCAATTCCATACCCTTCATTTTCAATTGCTTCCTTGATTAAAGATTCCGATGTCTGCTCAGGATTATAGTCGACCTCTACTGTTTTTCCCTGAAGTGCTATTGACACCCCGGCAACTCCGTCAAGTGAAAGGAGGGCGTTCTTTATGGATTCTTCACAATGATCGCATGTCATTTCAGGTACAGTCATCGTTGTTCTATTCATTATTTTCTTCCTCCCTCTGTCAGTACTGCAGTCATTCTATTCCCCAATCAGGGCAAGTAAAAACAGGGAGTGATGATCATATTTTCTTTACAATGCTGAAATACTCTTCGAGAGTGAGGTTTTTCTCATAAATCTCCTCCGCTGCCGGACCGACATAGCGGAAATGCCAAGGCTCGTACTGATAGCCTGTTATACTTTCCTTTCCTTTCGGATAACGCAGGATAAATCCGAATTTATGGGCGTTTTCAGCAAGCCACTTTCCTTCTGCAGTGTTGCCGAACGCTTCAGAGAGCTCCAATTTTGCGCTTCTGCTGGATATATCCATCGCCAGGCCGGATTGGTGTTCGCTGCTGCCGGGCATGGCTACAGCCTGGACAGCCTTTTCTTCCCCGGCCCGCTGGATTTCAGCATCCAATATCACTGCCTGCCTTTCATATGAACGGTAGCCGGAAACGGCAAACAATTCAATCCCGGATTGCTTTGCTGCAGCAAACATCTTTTCCATATGAGCTGCAGCATCCTTGCGGATATAGCTCTTTTCAATATCCTGTTCCCCGAAAGAAAATGGAACTTTTGGACGGACAAGATCTTCCGGAATATAGCTGCCGGGCAGCATAAACTCTTTATTTACAAGCGCCATGATATTGGCAGGATTTTGAATCACTTTTTTGCCTTCTGTTTCGGTTATCTGATTGAAAAAGGCTGCTTCCAGAACAGGGCCGTCCGGGACAGACTTTTCTTCCTCCTCAGCTGCAGCCTGTCCATCATCCGTTGACGGTGCTGCCTCACTGGTCTCTTTGTTTTTATCAGAAGGGCTGTCCGCAGCCTGCCCGCCTTCAGGCCAAAAGGGAATCTTGCTGACAAAAGGCTCCATTCTGCTGCATCCCCCGAGGATAAAAACAGCTGCTGCGATGATCACTATTTTCTTCATTTCTTTCACCTGTCCTATTGTTGTACCAATGTTAGTATTTCACAATATGTTTATCTTAACACTTTTTGCACTGCATCCGAAAGCATAGATAGTATTGATATCAGCAAAAAAAGAAGATGCCCGGCATGGGGCATCGTATTTAACCATTATTTAATCGCAGCTTCCAGTGCAACCTCGATCATTTCGTTGAAAGTTGTCTGTCTTTCCTGTGAAGTAGTTTCTTCACCAGTAAGGATATGATCACTGACTGTAAGGACTGACAATGCCTTTCTGTCAAATTTTGCTGCAAGGGTATAGAGGGCAGCTGTCTCCATCTCTATTGCAAGAATTTGGTATTTTGCCCATTTTTCCAGCTCAGAATTGTCGTTATAGAACATATCTGCTGTGAAAACATTGCCAACCTTAAGGTTCAGGCCTTTTTTCTCACCTGCATCATAGGCTCTTTTTAAAAGGTCAAAATCAGCGGTTGGAGCATAATCCACGCCTCCAAAGGTAAGGCGGTTCATCTGTGAATCAGTTGAAGCGCTCATAGCCAGGATAACATCCCTTACTTTTACATCCTTCTGGATGGCGCCGCATGTACCTACCCTGATCAGGTTTTGGACATTATAGCTGTTCATCAGTTCATTAATATAAATGGATATGGAAGGAACCCCCATTCCGGTCCCCTGGACAGAAATCCTTTTTCCTTTATAAGTTCCGGTATATCCAAACATGTTCCGGACTTCATTGTAGCATTCAGCATCTTCAAGGAATGTTTCCGCTATATATTTTGCACGCAAAGGGTCTCCTGGCAGCAGAACCGTCTCTGCAATCTGATTTTCTTCTGCACCGATATGTACACTCATGTTTTTGTACCTCCAATGTTTTTCTGAAGCATGGTTTGCAACTGCTTTCACATCACACTATACCATATTTCCGCTGATGCTGGAAAACCAAGTGATGCCAGCATGTTTTTTTCTGCCCCGGGCAACCTAATATTAGTCTTTCCTAAGGAGGGATAAACATGCCGCAAGAACCGATGAGCAAAAAGCTGAGACAGGCTGTCCAGCACGCGAATGAAACCAATCCATCTTCACGTTCGAATACTGAACCGCATACCTCCAAAACAGTCCGGAGGAAGCATAAACAATAGTTCATGTGATATCAGAGGAGGAGAAGCGCCAGTGGGAAAAAAACACCGCAGCCGCATCAATTCACCAAAGAAAAACAATCATATCCCGCCTGAAGCTATCGTGGCTGAACATGAGGCCCATGGCAAAGAGAATTCTGCCGAAAGACGAAAAAAATAAAAAGCAAAAGCAGCAGGGGACTTTCTCCTGCTGCTCATCCTTTTTTCTATCTGATATGCACCCGGTTCACCTGCGCCCAGCCGCCGGGTTTGAGCTGGTAGTAGAACTGACCCCTTCTGCCCTCATCAATAAAGACAATATCCCCTGTTGACAGAAATCGTCCGCTGAAGTCAGCCGGCATGCGATCGGGAACATTGAAACTCCTGAAAGCGTGATCAAGACACTCCTCATGTGACGCACCCTTTATAGGCAGCCTGTACACCTGCTTATACCCTTTCTTTTGCCGGAACTCCGGTGTCTGGAAAATCGTCACATCATAATCCTTCTGCTTTAACATCGGCAACGTTAATTCCTTCAGCATGAAGCAAGCCTCCTTTATTTATTCCCTATGCCAGACCCATCCTTTTCGTCAGCAGCTCTATATTTTCTACTTCTGTTATTACATTTTCGTCCTGTCGATTCCTTCAAAGAACATTTTCTTTTTTTATCATTTTTCAGAAAATTCTGTCGTATACCATTTCCGTACAAGCTTGCTTCTGCATATTATATATAAACCAGCCTGCCGAAGGGGGAAATGATATGAGGGGCCATATTGCAATGAAAACTGCCCTTCCAGGAAGAATCTGCTTCTGCTTCTCCCGATTCTGGAACTTTTTATTCATTATTTTCTTTCATCTGCCGGCATCAAGTGCCTTTGAACGGCTTTACCGCAAAGAGTTATGCTTCTATCCTTTTCGTAAAAAAAACACACTTGCAGGATCCCTGCTTCTCGGCATCCTTGTATCCTTCCTGAGCTTTGCATTCCAGCCGCTTGCCCCTTTTCAGTCCATTGCCCACCGGGGCGCTGTCCAAATTGCTCCTGAAAATACGATGGCAGCCTTTGAAAAAGCCTATGAACTAGGTTTTGATTTTATTGAGTTGGATGTATGGCTTAGCAGCGACCATCAGCCAGTGGTCATCCATGATGGAGATGTCGGCAGGACAACAGGAGGAGAAGGACTCGTAACACAGCTGTCTGCCAGCCAGCTGAAGGAGCTTGACGCTGGTTCCTGGTTCAGCGATCAGTATAAGGGTGAAAAAATCCCTCTGCTGAAAGAAGTGGTAAAGCGTTTCGGAGGGAAGATCGGTCTTCTTATCGAAATGAAGGGGGCAGGAAGTGAAGCAAACCTGGCAAAAGAGGTTGCTGTCTTGCTGAACCAAACACTTGAGGAAGGCGTCGATCCTGATCTCTTAATGGTGCAGTCTTTCAATATTGCTGATATCCGGACATTCAGCACCCTTTCCCCGAAAGTTAAGGCAGGAATACTGGTCAGCAAGCCGCTCGATATGTTCCAGCTTGCTTCATACAGAAGTTTCGCCGATTTCTTGTCTGTCCATCATGCATTCTTATCTAAATCCTTTGTCACACAGGCAAAATCATTTGGGTACAAAGTCAATTCGTGGACGGTCACTCAGGAGCAGCAATTTGCAGCCATGCAGCGCCTGAAGGTCAACGGCATCATTTCTGACCTTTATCCAGACACTTCCTTACAATACGCCAGCACTTTTGATCGGCTCTTTTCTTTTGTAGACCCATGAGCAGAATTGAAGGTTTTCCTGCATAAAAAAGACGATGGTTTTCCATCGTCAAATACTGCAGGAATATTGTTTAAGTTGCCATCGTTTTTTGATGTTAATGGGGCTGTTGATTTCCGTTCCAGGCACTTCGCTTTCCGCGGGGCGGCGCTGAGCCTCTCTTCGCTTCGCTCATGCGGGTTCTCAGCCCTGCCGCTGCTTCCCGCGGGAAGTTGAATCCTCTTCTCCGAATTGAACATCGAACGAAGAAATTGCACATGCATTTTATGAAGAGTCTGCGTGCCGTGCACTCCAATCAACTGGTTTTTAAACTTTGGGTGTACAAAGGGGCTATTTTCGTTTCTAATACCTTTTCAATCTTTTTTTAACGGTACGACGTCAAAAATTCTGGTGACTCATTGTTTCCTTCAATACGGGATATCAGCTCTTCTTCAGCAATACCGTACAATGGTACTTTCCAATTGCTGTCTGATGCCAGCGAGATCATAATCTGAAACTCTCAGCCTCACATTGGTTTCATCCATTTCCAGTGCTTCTGAAAGGAAACCTCCGAGCCCCCTTGCTTTCCTGTCAACCTGCAGCATCAGCTCCATCTGGCCGCCGCCGGCAGGACGGAATACCAGTTCAAGCTCATCAAGCTTGCCCCTGAAGGGCCCTGAAACCGGAACGAACTCAAATTCCTGTATGAATGGAAGCCTGCCGCGCAGCCTGCGTGGCGCTTCTTCACATTCTGCTTCCCGGAGCCTGAAGCCAAGATCGGAAACTGCCTGGAACACACCGTCCATGAGCCTGTTCGGCTTAATGGATATATAATCTTTGTCGCCGGGATCTACCGCATTTTTAATGTCCAGGCCAGTTGAAATCCATACCTTCGTTCTTCCCAATGTCAGGGGTGAATCCTCAGGGATTTGAATAGAGAAAGGAATTTCCCGCGTTTCATTCGGCTGGATCACCAGTGTCTCAGCAATCCTGTATTTATCGATCACACCTGCAGCTGTATATTTCTTATCATCTGACTCTCTAATATAAGTTGTATTCAGAGCCAGGTAAATCTGGTCGATTTTCTGCTCTGTCTTCCCTCCCCTGATTTCAATGACACCCTTGGCCATTTCACCCGGATAAAAGGAGTCCCGCTCCAATTTTGTATCAACAGAAGCAGAACCTACACCTACACTTGCCAGCACTTTGTTAAAGAATGACATCTTATTTCCCCCTATTTCAATTAGACTGCTGAAGCAGCATACATGAAGCCGAAAGTACTTTAATACATTTAATATAACGATATGCGTTCATTTCAGCCTGATGATTTTTTAATACGTATGGCTGATGATAAAGTTTCATATCCGGGGAGGCAAAATGAAAATATTTGCTGAATTTTATCCTGCATGGCTGAGAAATATGTTGAATCGCCGCAGCGGGCCTGCCATTCCTGAGAAAACTTTGCTTAGCGGACGGGAGATGGCCAGCATTGAACAGGCACTAATCCGCCAGGCCAAAACAGATACGCCGATTTATATTTTGACAGAAAAAGAAAAGAAGGTTGCAGCGGCTATTTCTAGAGAAACGGAAAAATATAACCGCAATAATATTACGAGAACACAAGCCTATCTTTTGTTTTACAGACGAAACCCCGATCTCCACTGGGCATTCCTTGCCCATATGGTATCAAGGAACGGCGGCTTTTATATGACAGACATAAAGAGCTCTTATCTGGACAGTTTTCTCACGGAAGAAGACCGGGAGCGTTACTTTCTTTTTCTTGAGCGCTGCAATGCTTATATTTTCCAGGATGCGTACCCGCAGCTGCTGCTTTTAGAATACAGCAGGAGAATGGGAATCCCTCTGTTTCACCTGCTCCCCAAATTTCATGTATCAGGCTGGATGAAGCCTTTTTGGGATCATTTTTATGAGCATGGCTCTTCTGCTGTGATTACAGCAGCCATGATCGTGAACGAACAAAAAATGCTGGAAGACAGGGTCATCAGGACTACAGGTTCCAGCATACTGGATGATCTGCCTTTCCTTCTTCAGGAAAAACTCGGTTTCACAACAGTTGTATTCCCGCTGAAGAAGGCAAATACCTCTGCATTGCTCGGGGTCTCTGTAGTGGATTTCAGATCTGCTGATGCCCGCATAACCACAGGCAAATCTCTATACCAGATCCTTTTCCATAAAAAACACCACAGAAAGATAAAAGAATTCGCCCTGGGAACTCCCCATACTGCTTCACGGTCCGACTATTGGCGCAGCAGATATTCTGCCAGTAAAGAATCCGGAATGCTATACAGTCCTTCCCTGGATCAGGCATGGAAGGACAAGAAGCATTATTTCACCAGGAAAACAGACTGGTTTATAAAAGAGCAGGAAAGCTGCCTCTATCATTTGGATGCCTTGCCGGAAACCAAGGACTATGATTTAACGCGGAAGCTTCTAAAGCAGCATGCCTTACTTTCAGCTGCAGACTCGATTGCCCATCAAGTAATCCCTTAACACCCCTGGATAACGCTGCATAATAAAGAAAACTGGCGCTCTTTCCGGCGCCAGCTTCCACTCTTATCGTCATCTATTATTCTTCAATTTCCTCATCAATGATGCACTTATCCAGCAAATACTCGAAGGTTATATCCGCCAGATCCTCAAGCTCCATCTCCTCAGGAACGTATCCCCTTTTAACAAGCTCATGAAAGAAAAACTCTGCTATTTCCTCCGTATCTATAAAAACTTCGATTTCTCTCACAGCAACGCCCCCTTTTTCAGAATGTATGATGCTTTTCCTACTTTCATGCACAATATGAGAAAAACTTTTATTCTATCACCTGTGAGCATATCTCCCAGGGACAAGCCATACAATGTTATATCAGAAAGTCGGGAGGCGGATGGCATGAATAGGCTCAGAACGTTTGTGGATGATGTAAAAGAAGATGTTAACCAGGAAAACAGCATGATTGTAAATCTCTTTGAAAAAATACTCTCATCTATGTTCCTGATCCTTCTGGCAGGAGGGCTTCCCTATCTTGCCTATTTATACCTCGCTTCCGGCTTGTAGTGCTAGGCATGCTTTTTTCCGTCAGCCCCGGTCAGATGCTTAAGCTTCCGCAAGATCACCTGCATGATATGCCTGTATTCATCGTCGCCGAACAGCTGGAAGAGGATCCGGTAATCATTGTATATATCAAGCAGGCCATCAATCATTTGCTTTTTCTCTTTGCGGCTTTCCAGGAACTCTTTTTCCATCTGTTTCACAGAACCCTGCTGCTTCTTCAGATTAACAGGCTTCTGCTGCTTGTTGATTAGATAAAGGAGCCCAAGCTTCTGGATGAAAGTGTCGGCGCTTTCTGCATCCGCAAGCAGGGTCAGCTCTTCTTCCCCGGCCTCGAGCCATTCGCCGTCATTGATCCTGGAAAGCTCATAAATGACATCCTCCCAGGCATCCTCCTTATAGCGCCAGATTTCAGTCCGGAACCCCACCACCTTAAACAGGTCTGAACCATAGCCTTTCACCTGCACCAGATCGCCGAACAAAAATTTATATTCAATATCTATATGCTCTTTCTCCATTATATTTCCTTCATACTCAGAAAGCATCTGAAGGCTGGATTCCATAAACAGGCCCTCGCTTTTATTCACTTCATATACATGCATTCCGTCCAGCCATTTAACATCTGTTATTTTGCCGACTGTTCCATACATCGTGATCACGACTGTATCACCGATATTAAATCTTGGCTTTTTCTTCTTTTCCATATCCTCCATCCTCTCAATGATCGTCGTGAGTATTAATTACGATATCATATGCAGGAAGAAGATATTCGGTCCCAAAATTGCCCATATGCCGGCAAGTTCAAAAATAAGAAAAGGAGCCGCTTATCAAGCAGCCCCTTGCAGTAAGAATAAACTTATCTCTTTGTTTCGGACACCAGATAAAGCTCCCAGGCTTCATCAAAGATGGCCATGCTGTCCAGATAGTGGCCATTCATTTCCAGATAGCTGCTGAGTTCATCATAATCAAATGATGTCTTTGGGAAGCTATGGTCTTCAAACGCGGAATTGGCAAAAGAGCTGATGCTGTCCTTTGGCTCAGGATGACGGTATTTCATCAGGAAATGATAAAAGGATTTCGACATGGTACTCCCTTTCTTCTCTGGTATAATAAGCGCCGGCTGAACAGCCGCACGCAATTTCAACATTTATACCGTCTACTATAAAGGATGCCTGCCGGTTCGTCCACAAAGACAGACTTGCTTACAGGATAGATGTTGCCCAAGTGCCAAAAAGGCCGGGCCCCCGTAAGACAATCTCGCTATTCACTCCCATCTGCCCGCCTTTGCCATTTCAACCAGTGCAAAAATGATATTGAACATCAGGACAGACACTGCTGCAGGTACGGCATGAAGCCAGCTTTTCCCGTACTTCACTTTTATGACTGCTGTGAAATAACCGCAAATGAAAAGGACAGACATGGAAGACACAAGCATAATCAGCAAAGCATAACGCATAAAAATCCCCCCGCTGAAAGTTTTTTCCATCTTTATTATAGGACCCTGAGGGGGAAACGACTGCCTTATTCATGTATGAATGGTGAATCTTTTCTATCTGTTAAGCAATGGAATAAACTCCTTCAGCTTCAGTAAGTAAGATTCTGCAAGTGAAGCCGGTCGTGGACGATGTGCAGGAGGATAGCTGTCTGCAGTCTTCGACGAAAGCTTAAACTGGACAGCTTCTTCACATAACAGCTGCTGGCTGTTTATACGGTTTTCGCCGCTTTTCCGGTCCACATAGCGATAACGGCCATCATGGTCCTGTTCCCTTGCTTTGCAATTATCTTTCAGCATAACCTTAAGTACACTATAAATCCTTGCTTTAAGCCGCTCCTCCAGAATGGGAAAAAGAATCTCAACACGGTTTTCCATATTACGGGTCATCCAGTCTGCCGAAGAAAGGTAAACCCTTTTAGCTTGCTGATGATTGAAATAAAAGATTCTGGTATGTTCAAGGAATGTACCCACAATGCTAAGGACCTTGATGTTTTCACTGACACCCGCAATGCCGGGCCTTAAGCAGCAGACCCCCCTGATGATAAGATCTATCTTAACCCCTGCTATCGAGGCTTCATACAATTTTTTAATGATTTTCTTGTCAGTCAGAGAATTCATTTTTGCTATGATTCTTCCATTCTGATAGTTCCTGTGAAATTCTATCTCCTGATCGATGAGCCTGATGAAAGTATCTCTGATGCCGAAAGGTGAAACAGATAACTGTTGATAGGATGGCCTCTCCATATAGCCGCTCAGATAATTGAAAAAGTTAATAGCATCTTCTCCAAGCTGATGATTGCAAGTAAGCAGCCCCATGTCTGTATAAATCCTTGCGGTCGCATCATTATAGTTTCCTGTCCCCAAATGGACATATCTCTGGATATTTCCTTTTTCCCTTCGGATTACCAATGTAATTTTGCTGTGCGTTTTCAGAAGTGTCATGCCATAAATGACATGACAGCCTGCCTGCTCCAGCTCCTTTGCCCACTGGACATTATTTTCTTCGTCAAAGCGGGCCTTCAGCTCCACAAGCACTGTCACCTGCTTCCCATTTTCGGCCGCACGCTTCAGGCTTTCAATGATCGGTGAATCTCCGCTGACACGATAAAGAGTCTGCTTAATTGCCAGTACATCTTTATCATCTGCGGCTTCCCTCATGAAATCTACCACAGGTTCAAAAGATTCATAAGGATGATGCAGCAGAGCATCCCTTTTCCGGATTTTCTCAAATATTCCACCCTCACCCTCTAAATCCTGCGGAGGCTGGGGAATAAAGGACTGCGCCGCCAAATGCTCATGGCTTGCCTGGATTTTTTTACAAAATGAAAAAAGAAAAGTCAGATCCAGGGGGGCTTCGACAGGATAGATATCCTTCCCGTGTATTTCCAGCTCTTTCCTTAGGAATTCAATGACCTGACTGCTGTTTTCAGCCTGCTGATATTCCAGCCGGACCGCTGCACCTCTTTTCCGTTTCTTAAGCTCTTCTTCAATTTCCTGCAGCAGGTCTTCCGCTTCGTCTTCATGAATGGCGAGATCGGCATTGCGGGTAATTCTGAATGGAGTGGCAGAGCGCACTTTATATCCCGTAAACAGTTTGTGGATGCAATAAATAATAACCTCTTCCAAGAGCACAAACTTCCTGGCCTGCCCTTTCTGAGGCAGCTCCACCAGGCGGTCGATTACAGACGGTACCTGTACGATGACCAGATTTCCATCCAGGCTCAGATGCTTCTTTTTATCCGGCGATTTTTCTTCAATGATCACAGCTAAATTCAATGATTTGTTTAACAGCATCGGGAAAGGGCGGTAAGCATCTATCGCCATGGGAGTCAGAACAGGATAAACATATGCCTCAAAGAAGTTTTCAAGAAAAGCCAAGTCCTTTGATGGGACATCTTTAATTCTGGATATTTCTATCTGTTCTTTTGTTAAAAGGGGAGTAAGCTCATTGCAATATATTTCATCTTGCTTTTTAACAAGGGTATGTGTTTTTTCAGAAATGGCGCTCAGCTGTTCTTTTGGGGTCAGCCCAGCTTTGTTTTCGGGTTTATTGAAACCGGCTTTTACCTGATCCAGCAGACCAGCAACCCTGACCATGAAAAACTCATCCAGATTTGAGCTGAATATAGAAAGGAATTTATATCGTTCCAATAACGCATTTTGATTATCTTCTGCTTCTTCCAGCACTCTATTATTAAAATCCAGCCAGCTCAGCTCGCGATTATTGTAATAGGAAGGATTATCCAGATTAGAAATATCAGGTTTCTCATGGTTTATGTACATGGTTCTACATCCCCTTCTGCAATCTTCGACAAGGATAAAATTAGCAAATAAGGATGTAAATAACTAGAGTGATAGTGTTAAGTTTTGTAAATTATACATTCATGCTTTCACATTTAATGTCTCAAGATAGGCTGCGTCTTAAATATCCTGGTTTTAAAGACTACACTCTGCCTTTTGCTGTTTAAGCTACTGCAGTACTGTATATTTACAATAGCTTTACATTCGACTTAAGTGTTTTCATATAAAATTGAATGTATAAAAGTCATCAAAGGAGTGTCCTTTTTTTGAACAACCAGACAATAGCCCTGATCGATTTAGGGTCCAATTCCATTCAAATGGCCATTTACAATGTCAATGAGGATCTTCGGATATTTCATGAAGTAGAGCGGGTCAAGGTCGCAGCAAGGCTTATCAATCATTTAAATGAGCAGGGCTTTTTGACAGAGGAAGGCATCCAGCTTATCATCACCATCTTTAAGGAATTCCAGAAGAGAGCTGAAAAATACGGGACAGGCCGCATCACCGGCTATGCTACTGCTGTTATCCGCAATTCACTTAATCAAGAAGAGATTCTGGCTGAAATCGCTGCCCGGACGGACATTGCCATTTCTGTGATAAGCGGATATGAAGAAGCCCGCTACGGCTATCTAGGTGTGGTTAATTCAATGAATGCGGTTGAGGGGATCACTCTTGATATCGGCGGCGGAAGCACGGAAATTACCCTTTTCAGAAACAGGGAAATGGTTCATTATCACAGTTTTCAGTTTGGTGCTGTCAATCTTCATGAAGCCTATACTAAGGGAAAAAGAGTGACTGAGAATCAATTAACTCAATTGCGCCGCTATATTTTGGACAGCATCCAGACCCTTCCCTGGCTGAAAAACGCCGGCCTCCCCATTATCGGAATCGGCGGAAGCGCAAAAAACCTGTCCAGAATACATAACGCGAAATTTGGAGGTGCTGAATTGAAGCTCCATGAAATCAGCAGCATCTTCTCTGAGCTTTCCTCCTTGAATGTAGATGAGCGTTCAAAAGTAAAGGGGTTGTCCAAAAAAAGAAGAGATATCATTCTCCCAGCCATTGGGATTGTAAGCCAGATGATGGAAACTGTCCGGTCTCCCCATTTCGTTTATTGCGATAAAACGGTCAGGGACGGGATCATGTACAAAATGCTTGAAGAAAAGCAATAAACAGCTGCAGGCATTTCAATAACAGCAAAGGCCACCGTTTCGCTGCTTTAACAAAAGCAATTCTAAAGTCCAAAAGGCCCGGTCATCCCGGGCCTTTTCCTCTCTTCTTAATCAAATTTGAAATAATTTCTTTTAAGAAACCTCGGTTTAGCCATCAATTCTTCAAAAGTAAGCGATTTTTCAAGCTTTTTAGTATCTATTAAAAAGAGCTGGTCCTCGATCTCCTCTATGATCTTTTCTTCGTGATATACCATTCCGCACCCACTGCAGACAATGCAGGGTGTTTCTCTTATCTCAATCCCTTTTGTTCCATCAGGCAGTTCCCAAAAGACCGAAGCTGTCTGCCTTGCCGTTTCATCAGATGAGCACCAATCACAATTCATGATGGTTCCTCTCCCTTCTCCTGCTGTCCCCACTTCTTCATCTGCGCTTCAAATTTCTTATCTTTTAATTCATCGCGCTTTTCCCGTTTATCCTTGAGGGAATGGTGCCCCGGATCCTGCTGGTACTCTTCCCTGCGGTCCAGCCTCCTCAGGCCTTCAGGAACAAGATTGAACTGTGAATCATTCATGAGTGCCGATATTCCTGTATGGCTATTCTTCTGATCCATATCAGGATAAATTCTTTTAAAATAGTCCTCTGCTCTGCCCGGGACATAATTTTCGGGCTCAGGATAAGTGGTTATGACTCCCTCAAAATTGCGGAGCACTGTCTTTTCGGCGCTTTGGGATATCAAATAATTCGGCTGCAGTGCAATCTTCCCGCCGCCCCCAGGTGCATCGACCACAAAAGTAGGTACAGCATAGCCAGATGTATGCCCCCTCAGTCCTTCTATAATCTCCAGTCCTTTTGAAACAGGCGCCCTGAAATGGCCGATGCCTTCTGATAAATCGCACTGATAGATATAGTAAGGACGCACCCTGATCTTAACAAGGTCATGCATCAGTTTTTTCATGATCGGGACACTGTCATTGATGCCCGCCAGAATGACTGCCTGGTTGCCGACAGGCACTCCCGCATCGGCGAGCATTTCGCAGGCCTTTTTAGCTTCTTCGGTAATTTCAATGCTCGTATTGAAGTGAGTGTTCAGCCAGATCGGATGATATTTCTTTAAGATATTGCACAGATTCTCTGTTATTCTTTGGGGAAAAACGACCGGAGCCCTGGTACCGATCCTGATGATTTCCACATGATCGATTTCCCTCAGGTTTTTCAATATATATTCCAGGATTTTATCATTGATTAACAGTCCATCTCCTCCTGAGATGAGCACATCTCGGACTTCAGGTGTGTTCCTGATATAAGCTATCGCATCGTCCAGCTGCTTTTTAGGAACACCCATGCCGATCTGGCCGGAAAACCTTCGCCTTGTACAATAGCGGCAGTACATGGAGCATTGATTGGTGACAAGGAACAGCACCCGGTCAGGATAGCGGTGCGTCAATCCGGGCACAGGTGAATCTTCGTCTTCATGGAGGGGGTCTTCCAGGTCATATTTTGTTTTATGGATTTCCTGAGAAATCGGGACAGACTGCATCCTGACAGGACAGCGGGGATCATCCGGATTCATCAGGGATGCATAATATGGTGTAATATTCAATGGGATTGTTTTAGTGGAAATCTTTACGCCCTCTTCTTCCTCGGGCGTCAGATTGATGACTTTTTTCAAATCCTCCAGGTTTCTTATCGTGTTGGTGAGCTGCCAAAGCCAGTCATTCCATTGCTCTTCTGTTACATCCTTCCAAAGCTCTATATCCTTCCAATGGCGTTCTGCTTTATATAAGTCCAGCTTCATTTTCAATTCCTCCCAGCTAATGGTAAAGTTTGCAGCTTCCTTATACTGTATTACATGCAATTTCCATGCCAATTGTTAATCCTTATGCACAGCAGCACGAGCGGGAGAACAATAAAAAGAAATGCCGGTTATTCGGCATTTCCCAGTTGATGCTTATGAAGCTTATATTGAAGCGTCTGCCTCGGGATATTCAGGAGCCTGGCAGCCTGCAGGATATTCCCTCCTGTCCCGGCTATTGCAGCCTCAATGATCTCTTTTTCTGCTGCCTGCACACGCTCTTTTAAGGATAACGCCACTGTCCTGCTTCCGCTTTTGCTCCTCATCTGTTTCAGCATGGCCGGCAGATCCTCTTCAGTAAGCTCGCTTCCCTCAGAAACATTGACCATATACTCAATCGTATGCTTTAATTCTCTTACATTTCCCGGCCAGTGGTAGCTGCTGAAGAACTTTGCTGCTGTACTGCCGATCACTTTTACATTTTTCCCGAGCTTACGGTTAAAGGAATCAAGGAAATGGGACGCCAAAAGCCCGATATCTTCAGGCCTCTTTCGCAGAGGGATCAGTTCGAATGTAAACACATTGAGCCTGTAGTAAAGGTCATGCCGGAGGATCCCCTGCTCCATAGCCTCATGCGGGTGTATATTCATGGCCGCGATGATCCGGACATCAGTGGCTATGTTTCTGGATCCGCCGACACGCCGGACAGCACCGTCCTCAAGCACCCTCAAAAGCTTTGCCTGCAGCAGCGCCGGCATTGTATGGAGTTCATCGAGGAACAGCGTCCCCCCATCTGCCAGTTCAAACAGCCCGGGTCTTTCTACGGCTCCCGTATAACTCCCTTTCGCTGTACCGAAAAGGATTCCTTCAAGGAGCGTCTCAGGGATAGCAGCACAATTCTGTGCTATGAATGGTTTCTCCCTTCTGGCTGATGCATGGTGGATTCCCTGGACAAACAGCTCCTTGCCGCATCCGCTTTCCCCAAATACGAGGATGGGAGAAGAAGAGGCAGCAAGCTTTAAGGCTTCCATTTTCAGCTCTTTGAAGAGCCCATTTCCAGTCAGCAGATCATCCAGGGTATATACTGTGCTTCCTGCCGGCCGCAGGTTTTTTTCACTTGGCACGCTTGCTTTCTGAAGATCCAGGAGCCTTTCGGACAATATCTTCAGCCGGGAATAATCTTTAGCAATTTCTACAGCCCCTACTAGCTCTCCTTCCACAAAAATGGGAAGCGTGGTGTTCAGTGTTTCAATCCTCTTGCCATGGAGGTTGATATAGCTTTGGGACTGATCGTATATCGGCTGTTTTGTTTTCATTACCTGGAGCAGGGTGCTTGACTTCAAGCTCAGAGATGGAAAGCTTTCAAGCAGCGGCTTTCCAAGCACCTCATCCATACCCATGCCATCATGCAAAGCAGCAACTTCATTATAAAAAATAGTAATCCCGTTTATATCCACAGCATGAATGCCTTCGTCAATCCCCTTCAAAATCGCTGTAAGCACTTGTTCTTTCATACGTCCAACCCCCTTATTCATCTATATGAAAAGGTGCCGGAAAATTGTCAGTCTAGTGCCGGATTTTTGGCATCATGGCAAGATTTTTCACCCAGATATTCATATCCTCAAGCTTATCAAAGATAAAGCAATTATTGGCCAGCCTGCCCCTGTAGCTGTACCCAAGCTGATGAAGAGCTGCATTCATTCCATATGAAAGGCTTCTGGCGATGGAATAAGCGCAAAAGATGCCCTGGCAGGCCAGCTCTTCCTCAAGTTTGCCAATCAGTATTTTCATCAATCCATGCTTTCGGAAGTCAGGCAATGTGGCACAGTCTGTCAATTCTGCATTTCGGTAGAAAGAATTGATTTCTGCTGAGGCAGCGCTCACGATTTTCCCCTCGTGTTTCACTCCCATGAACATTGTGCCGTTTTCCATCGACTTTTCGATATACCGGGGGTCATCCATGGGAACGGGGTAAATTTGAAATACCGCCTTATACAGCTCAGCCAGTTCACGGGCATCTGCCGGCTTGAAGCGTACAAGCCGGCATGGAGGCTGAAGACTGGAATCATTCCCGGTTCTTTCGAGGCTGCGCACTTTCTCTGCGACCTCATCCTCATCAGCCCAGTGCGGATTGTTTCTCCTGCTGCTCTTATAATACTTGGACATGAAAAAAGCGTCAGAGCCTAAAAAATAGCCGTCGATCTTGCCTTCGGCCTG
Organism: Bacillus sp. AG4(2022); assembly: GCF_031844465.1. NCBI lineage: Bacteria > Bacillati > Bacillota > Bacilli > Caryophanales > Bacillaceae > Bacillus > Bacillus sp. AG4(2022). The sequence goes on along the minus strand of NZ_JAUZVH010000002.1, from coordinate 528,098 downwards.
GAAGCCGTTCTCCAGATAAAAATCTGTCTCCTCTGCCCTGGCTTTAATTATCATTTTTTCTGCCTGGATCTCCTCTCTTAAACCGTATGCGAACGAAAGCGCACTTTTACGGTTTCCAAGGCAGTCATCCACTCTGATTCTCTTATTATACGGGTCAATGAAAACCTCGAGAGAAAAGTTGTCCTGCCTGATAATTCTTACTGATGACTGCTCCATAATCCTCCTCCTTTACAGAAAGGGGACCCTCTGACCGAGCGCCCCTTTTCTTAACAGCCGTACATGTTTGACGGTTATTCATATTTAATGCTGACAAGCTTAAGCTCTGTCATTTCTTCGACTGCATATTTAATTCCTTCCCGGCCGGTCCCGCTCAGTTTGACGCCGCCGTATGGCATATGATCCACACGGAAGGTTGGAAAATCATTGATCATCACGCCGCCGACTTCAAGCTCGCGTGCGGCCTTCAGCGCTGCATTGATATCCTTTGTGAAAATGCCTGCCTGGAGCCCATACTGGGAATCATTCACATAACCGATCGCTTCATCTATACCTGAGAAGCGGTTAATATGGACAACAGGGGCAAATGCCTCTTCACAGGAGATTTTCTGTTCTTTATCAACGTCCAGCAGAACTGTCGGCTGGAAAACAGAACCTTCCCCGCTTCCGCCGAGAGCTAGCTTTGCTCCCCCGTCCACAGCGGTTTTCACCCACGATTCTGCCCGTTCTGCATCATCGAGGGAGATCATGGCAGATACATCGGTCGTCTCATCAAGCGGGTCCCCTGCCTGGAGTCTGCCTGCTTCATGGACAAACCTTTCAGTAAATTCTTCAAAAATGGCCTCATGGACATAGATCCGCTGCACAGAAATGCAGACCTGGCCCTGAAAGGCATACGCTCCTGATACAATTCGCGGGACTGCCTTATCAAGGTCGGTATCTTTATCCACAATGACGGCTGAATTTGAACCCAGCTCGAGGGTCACCTTTTTCAGCCCGGCGTTTTCCCTGATATAAGTGCCTACTTCAGGGCTTCCCGTAAAAGTGATCATCTTGATCCTCTTGTCTGAGAGGAAGCTGTCGCCGATCGTTTTTCCGCTGCCGGAAATTACATTCAGTCCACCTGCAGGCAGCCCTGCACGATGGAAAATATCAGCAATCTTATAGGCGCTTAAAGGCGTCTGGCTCGCCGGCTTCAGGACAACTGTGTTGCCAGCCGCAATCGCCGGTCCGACTTTATGGGCAACGAGATTCATCGGGAAATTGAAGGGTGTAATCGCACCAATGACCCCCAGCGGCTCTTTTACCGTGTAGGCGAGCCTCCCCTCACCTCCAGGCGCCGCATCCATCGGGATGGTTTCACCGTACAGCCTTCTGGTTTCCTGTGCTGCAAATGCATATGTTGTGATAGTCCTTTCCACCTCTGTCCGTGCTGCTTTTATCGGCTTCGCGGCTTCACGCGAAATAATCCTTGCACACTCTTCTTTTTCATCCTTGAGTATTTGGACTGCATTCTCAAGAATTTCAGCCCTTTTATGCGCAGGCATTGCAGCCATCAATTTTGATGCTTTCTCTGCAGAAGCAATGGCTGCCTCTATTTCTTCGCTTCCAGCCGCCGCCACATCTGCCAGCTTCTCCTGATTATAAGGGCTTCTAAGCTCCCTGTATTCATTTCCGGGTTCAAAACTGCCATTGATCCATAAATCCTGCTTCATATCATTACCTCCTAAAGACAATGTAGCTTAAGTATAAATTCTTGAGCTGAAAAATCCCATCAATCGGCTTCCTCCGTAGACAAATGTCAGCTGCACCACTCCAAGATGCACTCGGCAATGATCTCCGCAGCATTGAACATATCATCCAGGGAGATGGATTCATCCGCATCATGGGCTGCCTCTGTAGTTCCCGGACCGAATACGATAACAGGCGTCCCGCCGGCCCCGGAAAGGATCCCGCCGTCTGTACCCCATGGAGATGCTTCTATTTTGGGCTTCTCCCCTGCCACTTTTTCAAAACTGGCTGACAGCACGCTCATCAGGGGATGGCCAATGTCCAGATTCCCAGGCTGCCATCTTCCTCCAAACCACTCGACCTTGCAGGGATTTTCAATGAACCAGCCATCTTTTTCAGATAAGGAGTTTAATACCGTTTCCAGCTCTTTTTCTGCCATCTTCATATCTTCTTCAGGAGCAACCCCTATCCTTCCCTCAATGACGGTGGTATCCGGTACAGAGGATGGCCACTCCCCGCTCGTGATTTTTCCGATATTGATCGGAATCGGGATAGGTATTCCCTTGTATAAAGGATCTGCAACCCGCTCATTTCTCGTTTTCTCGAGTTCCTGGAGAGAAGCTATCACTGCAATGGCCTTTTCAATCGCACTGATACCCTCATAGCGGGTGCCGCCATGTGCAGCACGGCCCTTGACTGTAATCCTGAACCACATAGAGCCCTGCTGCTTTGGAAAAAGCTTCATATTTGTCGGTTCAGGGATGATCGCTCCATCTGCTTTATAACCCCTGATCACAGCGGCAAGCGTCCCGGCCCCTCCGCTTTCTTCTTCTATAACACTCTGAAAAATGACATCTCCCTTCAATTCCTTCCCCGCCGCTATCAAGTACTCAAGCGCCAGCAGCAGGGATACTGTTCCGCCCTTCATGTCGGTCGCCCCCCTGCCATAAAGCCTCCCATCCTTTATTTGTCCGCTGTAGGGGTCATATTTCCAATCATCCCTGCTGCCCTCAGGAACCACATCGATATGGCCATTCAAAATGATGCTCCTGCCTCCACCGGTCCCCTTCCAGACTCCCACTACATTCGGGTTGCCGCTGAAGTCCTTTCTGTCAGAACAGAATAGGGGATGTGCGGGCAGCTCATCTTTGCCGATTTCCCATATATCCAGCTCGAGCCCCATTTCCCGGCACTTCTCAATGATCACAGCCTGGGCACCGGCCTCATTTCCCCTAGTACTTGGTTCCTGGACAAGCCTTTGGAGAAGCCTGATTCCTTTGGACCTGTTTTTGCTCAGCCACTCTTTTACGCTTCCATCACTCTCACTCAATAAAACCGCCTCCCCCGCCTGCTAAACTATTATTCTCAAATCCTCTGCCACCTGCAGCCTGCAGCCTGTCTTGCTCTTCACTTCCTCTATTGAATAGGGAGCAAACAGCTCCTTCAGGACCATTCCTGTTCCCTTAATTTCAAACACGGCCATTTCAGTTATGACGAGCGATGCACAGGAAGGCGATGTCAGCGGGAGTGTACAATGCTCAAGAATTTTCGGCATGCCATTTTTATCCGTCTGATTCATGACAACAATGACTCTCTTCGCTTTCTGTGCAAGCTCCATCGCCCCACCCATCCCAGGTACTTTCCTGCCGGGAACGATCCAGTTGGCCAGATCTCCCTTCCCGCTGACCTGCAGTGAGCCGAGAATAGTCAAATCAACCCTCCCGCGCCTGATCATCCCAAAAGCTATGGTACTGTCGCAATATGAAGCCCCCTTAACGCTGGTCACCGGAAAGCCGCCCGCATTGCAGAGATGGGGATCTTCCTGACCCTTAACAGGGCTTGGGCCCATCCCTGTTATGCCGTTTTCTGCATGAAACATAACACTTATGGATTCCGGCAGAAAATCAGGCACAAGGGAAGGAATGCCGATTCCTAAATTGACAATCATTCCGTCTCTGATTTCTTCCGCTGCCCTCCTGGCCATTTTTTTGCGTTTATCTATTCCCATGCCCATTTCCAGTTCACTCCCTTTGAAGGAACAATATAATCCACAAATACTCCTGGCGTCATGACCTCATCCGGATCAATAGCGCCTAAAGGGACGATTTCCTCCACCTCGGCAATCGTCTTATTCCCTGCCATGGCTGCCAGGGGGTTTGTATTCCGTGCACTTTTGTCATATATAAGATTGCCGAACGGATCCGCCTTTTTTGCATACACAATTGAGACGTCAGCTGTGATTGCCGTTTCAATTAGATATTCTGTCCCGCTGATAGTATGAGTTGCCTTCCCTGCTGAAACCATCTCATTTGATATGCCGATATCTGTCAATATTCCGGCAATGCCGGCACCTCCAGCCCTGATCCTTTCAGCAAGCGTTCCCTGGGGTGAGAACTCCACTTCGAGCTTGCCTTCATTCATCAGGCGGCCAGCCTCCGGGTTGGAGCCTATATGCGAGGCAATCAATTTTTTGACCCTCCCCAATGTAACAAGCCTTCCTGCGCCTATGTGGGGAAATCCGGCATCATTGCAGATAAGGGTGATATTTTTTGTCCCTTTTTCTATCAATTCCTCTATAAGGGTCGGCGGCGTGCCAATTCCTCCGAATCCTCCTGCGATTATGGACAGGCCATCATGAAAATCATTCATTGCCTTTGCTGCAGTCACAATTTTATTAAAGGAGCTGTTCATGAGCCTCCTCCCTTCAGGCTTTCCTGTTCAATGATTCTGTGGAATTCAGACAAAGCCCTGTCTAGGAGTGCTGCCAATTCGTCCAGCTCCTCCATGGTGATGTTCAAAGGAGGTGCAATGATGACCGCATCCCCATGTATGCCATCTATCCCTGAACCGGCGGGGTACAGCAGGATGCCCTGCTCCTGGGCAGCACTGACCAGCTTTTGTCCTGCCATCAGGGACCGGCTGAATGGATCCTTTGACACTTTGTCCTTAACCAGTTCTACACCAAGAAGCAGTCCCTTCCCCCTGATGTCGCCAATGAAGCTGTACTTCTTCTCCAGTCTTCGGAGATGGTCACTCAGGTACTTACCCTTCCTGACCACCTCTGGGATGATTTGCTCTTTTTCCAGATATTCAAGCACTGCCAGAGAAACAGCGCAAGATTGCGGATTGGCGCTCAATGTATGTCCGCTCATGATTGACTTTGTTCCTGCCATAATAGGCTCCATTATTTTGTCGGAGACTACAGCAGCTGCTATCGGTGCATAGCCTGCTCCCATGCCTTTGCCAAAAGCCGCTATATCAGGCTGGATCCCCCAGCTCTCACAGGCGAGCATCGTACCGGTCCGTCCAAATCCTGTCATCACTTCATCGGCTATGAATAATACATCATGTTTCTCGCAGATTTCTTTTATGACTTTATAGTAGCCGTCTGGAGGGGAAATTGCTCCTCCCGCTGCCCCGATGACCGGCTCTGCAATGAAAGCTGCAATCTGATCGGCTCCAATGCGTTTAATCGCCGTTTCGAGTTCTGCTGCGCACAGATGTCCGCATTGAGGCGCCTCCAGTCCATATGGACAGCGGTAGCAGTATGGCGGATGAACGGAAGGAAAATCCTCCAGGAGAGGGACAAATCTTGCCCTCCTCCCCGGATGGCCTGACATGGAAAGCGCTCCTAATGTGATGCCGTGATAGCTGACCCATCGGGATAAAATTTTTGTCTTTGTTCTTATCCCTTTTTCCTGCCAGTATTGGATGGCTATTTTCATCGCAGTTTCTGTGGCTTCTGAGCCGCTGTTCACAAAAAATGACCAATTCAGATCACCCGGCAAAGTTTCTGCTATTTTCCCGGCAAGGTTCTCAGCTGCTTCGCTGGTGAATTGGGATCTGTATACAAATGAAACCTTTTTAGCCTGTTCCATCATTGCCTGGATCACTTCTTCGTTTCCGTGACCGATGTTCGCTGTCACGGCTCCTGAACAGGCATCCAGATATTTCTTGCCTTCATTGTCATATAAGTAGATGCCTCTGCCCCGTTCAATCGTTGGATAATCGGCATCCAGCATAGGTTTTATCAAAAACGACGGCTGATTCAATGTCGCTTCCCCCATTCACTCACTGGTCTCGCGTGTGCTGCCCCGCTCGCTTCATTATATGAATGTCCACCGGGAATCTTTCTGAATAAATTCCCCGATCACCACTCTCATGCATCATTCCGGGCACCGGATGCCTGGCCAGTGCATATTGTTAACTGAACAGGAGGAGATGTAAAAATGCAGTATCATAGAAACATTCCTGCAGTTGTAAATATGATGGGCACTCAGCAAATGCAGTCGCCCGCCCCCGTTTTTCATTTTGACCCTTATGTTTATCAGACGCTTCAAAGTGTATTGGGCAGGAATCTCGTTGTCGAAACGGTGAAAGATACATTGCGGGGAAGACTGATGGATGTAAAGCCGGATCATATAGCTGTTAAGTCTGGAGATGAAATCTTCTTTATCAGAATTGCACAGATTGTGACAATCATGCCCGATTGAGATGTAAACAGGAAGCCATGTTAAGTGCATGGCTTCTTTATTTATTTTTAATTTCAGGATGGACATGTCATTTAAATTCTCCATCGGGGGTAAGAATAGAAAAAGATTACAGTGTTCAGATACAAAGGAGGAATTGAAATGGGCCTGGAAAAAGTCATGATTGCAGCCAGTTTATTTCTATTCTTGATTGCGGGATGCGGAACACCTTCCTATTACACATATGAGGGGAAAAGCAAGAACTGGGACGGCGAGATGGAAATAAAGGCAGATGAAACAATCAGCGAGGCCACAATCACTCTTAAACTGATGTATGACGGTAAAGAAATCCAGGAAGAAAAAGAGCTTGTCTTTTGGGTTTCACTTCCCGGCCATTCTAAAGCAGCCTATCAAACCGATTTTTCAAGCAAAGAAGAATCATCTGTAGAACATGTTTTTGAACACGTCAAATTCCCTGCTGACATTGAAGAGAATTTTACCGTTCTGATCAATCTGGATGGCAAACAAGAAAGACTTCAGCTCACTATGAAATAAGAGAAAAAAACCTGCTGCAGATTTTTTTCTGAATTTCGCTAATTTTTGCAGAGTCCCCCTCTAAAACCTGCTATAATTTTCTATATTGGCAGTCTTTTGATCTATGAGCCTGAAAAGGTCTTTTTACCTAGAGGGGAGCGTTCATCATGAAAAAAGTGATTTCATATTTTAAAACGATCAGAGGGAAGATCAATCTATCCTTTGGAATATTGCTGGTCGTCATTGCTGCGCTATCTGCAGGGTCTATTTTGAGCATTCACAATCTGAAAAAAGAAACGAATTATATCATCGGGCATGATATGGAATTCCACAAACAGCTCCAGCAAATGTCCAAAGCCTACTCAGATATTGAAACAGGGGAACGCGGTTTTGTTATCACAGGCTCGGAGTCGTTTCTTGCTTCATATGGAAATGGCAAAAATATGGTTGATAACAATCTGAAGACGCTCAAGGAATTGAGTGCCGGCAGCAAAGCAAGAATGAAAAAGATCACTGAAATTGAAAATACATACAAAGAATGGCTCGTCTGGATTGATACTGTGATTGAAACACGCAGGGATTTTTCAAAAGAAGAGGCTTCCCAGCTTGTTGAATCAGCAAAGGGCAAAGAAACAATGGATAAGCTGAAGAGCCAGATTCAGTCTTTTGAGGAAGATGAGCTGAAGGCTTCTGAAGAAAGGATTGCTCATCTGAACAGCCAGGTGTCAGCTGCACAGACTGGCACCATGGTACTTGCCGTTGCGGCACTTCTGCTTTCGGCACTGTTTGGATTTACTTTATCCAGAAATATTAAACGGAGCTCAAGTGCAATCAGCTTATCCATGATTGAGATCGCCCAGGCTGGCGGAGATCTGACGAAAAGGATCGAGGTAAAGTCCAAAGATGAGCTGGCAAAGCTGGCTTCTGATGCCAATATGCTGATAGAAGGAATTGCGGGGCTGGTAAGGGAAGTATCCTCCCTGGCCGACAATGTTTCATCCAGCAGCCAGGAGCTGTATGCTTCCAGCGAGGAAACATCCAAAACAATTTCACAGATCGCTGCCAGTGCAGGCCAGATAGCCAGCGGTTCAGAAGAAACCAATAGTAAAATGTCTGCTTCCCTTATCGCAATGGAAAAGCTCAATCAGGCATCAGCATCCCTCCAGGAGAGTGCGGATTCGGTCAGCTCAGCTTCTCAATCCATGCAGATGGCTGCAGACGAGGGGCAGCAGAATGTCCAGCTCGCTTCTGACAAAATCAGATTGATTGAAAAGAGGATGCAGCAGAATACAGTGCTGATCGAAGCACTTGGAAGAAAATCGGCTGATATCAATTCCATTATCAGCACAATTTCAGATATCGCCGATCAGACAGGCCTCCTTTCACTTAATGCAGCCATTGAAGCTGCCCGGGCCGGAGAATCAGGCAAAGGATTTGCTGTGGTAGCCGATGAAGTCAGGAAGCTGGCCGAGCAGTCCCAGCAGGCGGGCAAGCAAGTGACGCTTATCGTCGGCTCCATCCAGGAGGAAATCGCAAAGATCATTGCCGGAAATCAGCAAGGTGCAGAGGAAGTAAAACAGGGCGTCATCATTTCCGAGTCAACGAATACTTCGCTTAAGAAAATCAGGGTCAAGGCTGAGGAAACAGCCGGACATATTGAAAAGATGGCTTCTGAGATAACTGCTTCCCGAAGCCTGGCAGAAGAAGTCACAGCCGCATTTGATTCAGTTTCAGCGATTGCCAGGGAAACAGCAGCCAGCACTGACTCTTCCGCTGCTGCAGCTGAGGAAGGTTCTGCTGCAATGTCCCAGATAGCCGGCTCCTCGGAACAGCTGTCAAGGCAGGCAGAGCAGCTGAGGGCTTTGGTCTCAAAATTCAAAATCTGAATATGCGAAAAGAAAAGGATTGCCGCAGAGGCAATCCTTTCCTTTTTACCATTTACCGTAGCAGCTTGCGCCGATGATAATCAACAGAATGAACAGAACAACTATTAACGCAAACCCTGCATAGCCGCCTTGCGCGCCTGCAACCGGATATGCCGGATATCCATATCCTCCGCTATAGCATGGATCGCACCCGTAGCCTGAGTACCCATAATTCATTTCGAATCACTCCTCGTTTTCTCTGTTTCTCTTTCCATACACCATATGTATTAGGTACTTGACCCGTATGTGCATTCGCCCATATTATTCATAAAACTAACTCTCCATGCCCAAACCTGATTAAAAACTCTTTTAAGATAACATTCATTGAGTTATTATAAAAAGAAAAGTGGAGGCGACTGTTCCAAAAGGAACGCAGGGCTAAGAACGCCACGTCCTGTGGCAACGCCTGCATGACCCACATCCTGTGGGCCTCAAGCATAAGACGCAAAAGAATAAAAGGCGTTCTTTGCCTTTAATTCTTTTGTGGCTTATGACTCGAGCACCTAGGAGCCGGAACTGGACAAAAAGAAAAGTGGAGGGCGCTTGCTCACGTATAAGCATAGGACACACGGGGCCAGCCGGAGCAGGATAGTATGAAAAAGTAAAATCGACCATCAGGGGGAACTTGAGACACCGATGAAGAAGAAAAGAAGATTAATGGCTGTTATCTCACTGATTTTGGCGGCAGTCTCTCTTTGGAGTCTGCAGATTTTCTCAAGGGCGGACGAAGCAGAGGCGACAGTCTATGAAAAATTGGCACAAAATGAAGATATCCGTTATATGATCATCGGAGACAGCATCGGCAGGGGCTCAGGAGCCGAAAAGAAGGAGCTTACCTGGTTTGCCCAGCTTGAGGAGCTGCTAAAGGCAAAGTTCCACAATGATTATAAAAGAGTTTCAGTCGTCCAAAGCGGTGCAACTGCTTTTGAAGGTATATACAAGCTGCAGCATACAGAACATCAGGGAAGCATCGACCTGATTTTTCTTGTATTCGGGGAAAATGACCGCAAGTATATGACAGAACAGGATTTTTCCTATTTTTATGAAATGCTTCTCAGAAAAGCGAAAACGAAATATCCCGCAAGCGAAATAATTACCATTACGGAAAGTCCGCTGGACAACGAACTTTTTACGAATGAAATCAAGAGAATATCGGACCATTATCACGCAAAAAATGTGAATATGAGAGATGTATTTAAAAAGTCAGGTCTCGCAGATGAACAATTGACCAAAGATCTGATCCATCCAAATGGAATAGGCTATAAATTTTATGCTGAAGAGCTTTTTACTGTCATCAGCTCACTTACAGAAGCCAACCCTGCTATTGCTTCACTGGTATCACCCATCCACGATGCTGCCGATTTTTCCATGGACAGAAAAAGCTATGCCCGAAAGATGGAAGGGGATTTCCGGTATCAAAACGGATTTCTGAAAAGCTCAGCGAAGGGCAGTTTCCTGGAATATGAATTTAAAGGCACCTTTGTGGGTGTAAATGTATTGAGGAGTAACGAAGGCGGCATGCTGGATGTCTTTATAGACGGCCAGTATTATACCACCCTTTCCACCTGGTGGCCATTTGAGAGAAAAAGGGCGCTATATGCAGCAAGCGGGCTGCCTGACGGACCGCATACCATTAGATTTGTCGTGAAGGGCGAACAGAGCCTCCAGAGTCTATTGACCTACTCGTCTGTCAGCATATCCTCGATAATCGTGCCGGAAAAACAATAAAGAGCACTGGGCTGCCATGCGGCAGTTTTTTTTTGCGGAGGAAACAATTGTAAAGGAGAAAATAAAATGAAAAGCCTTCTGAAAAATTTTATTAATGGTATTCTGACAATTGTACCAATCATTCTGGTGATATTCGTCATATACAAAATATTCATGTTCCTGGATAATCTTCTGGGCAGCACCCTGAAGCCCTATTTGAAGGAAGATTATATTCCCGGTGTGGGACTGCTGGCTACAGCTGCAGCCATTACGATATTGGGCTGGCTGTCAACCAAATTCATTACCGGCAGCGTGATCAGGTTCATTGACAGGATACTGGATCGGATTCCGCTGGTTAAGACCATCTACTCTGTCATTAAAGATACAATCAATTCTTTTCTAGGTGAAAAGCGTGCCTTTTCCAAAGTGGCTATTGTCACCATACCAGGCACCGGCATGAAAAGCATCGGTTTCATAACAGCAGAAAATCTGGAACATTTCTATGAGCCTTTGAAAAATGATATTGCTGTCTATATCCCGCAGACATTTCAGGTGGCAGGCTTCACATTCCTGATTCCAAAGGACAAGGTAGAGATCATTGATGTAAAGCCGGAGGATGCGATGAAATTCATCTTATCCGGAGGCATGGCCACCCATAAGGGAAATGCTTCTGAATAGAAAAAAGCCGTCTTCCAACGGCTTCTTTTTCATTATTTAATAACAGTGATAACAGGAGTCTCCCCGCGATTTACGGCTCCTAAAGGTTTCTTTTCAATGGAAGAAAGAGCATCTCCATTGGTAATGATTATAGGAGTGACCGTGCTTTTAGCCTTTTCTTTAACCAGATCAATATCAAAGCTTACTAGCTTGTCCCCGGTTTTCACTTTTGAGCCTTCGGAAATGTGGGTTTCAAAGCCTTCCCCTTTCATTGATACCGTTTCAAGACCGATATGGATCAGAATTTCCGCTCCATTTTCAGCTCTTAAACCGATCGCATGCTTTGTCGGGAACACTTGTACAACCTCCCCATCCACAGGTGAAACGACAGTGCCTTCAGAAGGTTCAATTGCCAGTCCGTCTCCCATCATTTTTTCTGAGAATACAGGATCCGGCACTTCGGCCAAATCAACCGCCTTCCCTGTCAATGGCGCCTTCAGCACTACCTCGGTAATTTCTTCTTTTTTGCCAAATAATTTCTTGAACATTCAAACACCGCCAATTATTTTTTCTCGTCCTCGCCAAAAAGCTTTTCATACTCTTTATATCCTTCTTCTGCGAGCTTTTCCTTCGGGATGAACCGCATCGCAGCAGAATTGATGCAATAGCGGAGCCCATTTGGCCCGGGGCCGTCATCAAACACATGGCCAAGATGGGAATCAGCTTCCTTGCTCCGCACTTCCGTCCGGACCATGAAATGGCTCATATCCGCTTTTTCAATGATTTCTTCATCCTGAATCGGTTTGGTGAAGCTCGGCCAGCCGCACCCTGCATCATATTTATCTCTTGAGCTGAACAGCGGCTTGCCGGAAACGATGTCCACATAGATACCGTCATTAAATTCGTTCCAGTATTCATTCCGGAACGGCGGTTCTGTGCCATTGTTCTGCGTCACTTCATACTGCATCGGAGTCAGATTCTTTTCAAGGTTTTCTTTATTCTTCATTTTATGTCCCTCCAGTTGTTGCGGATGAACGCATCTCGTCCCGAGCCGACGCGATATGATTCGTATCTGTCCGGGTTCTTCTTATAATAGTCCTGATGATAGTCCTCAGCAGGGTAGAATTCCTTGCCGGGCAGTATCTTTGTCGCAATCGGCTTATTGAACCGGCCGCTCTCCTGAAGCTGCTTCTTTGATTCCTCTGCAAGCTCCTTCTGTTCATCATTATAATAGAAGATGGCAGTCTGGTAGGACTGGCCTCTGTCAAAGAACTGGCCGCCAGGGTCGGTTGGATCAATCTGCTGCCAGTAGACATCAAGCAGTCTGCTGTAAGAGTAGACCTCAGGATCGTAAGTGATTTCAACAGCTTCATAGTGCCCTGTCGTTTCGGAGCAAACTTCCCTGTAGGTTGGGTTTTCCACCGTACCTCCTGTATATCCGGAAACTACTTTTTCAATTCCGGGCTCCTGGTCAAATGGTTTGACCATGCACCAGAAACAGCCTCCGGCAAAAACAGCCTTTTCGAATTTCTTCTCATTCACTTGAAGACACCTCTTTCCAGCGTTACATTCACCTTACTCTTATTCCCTTTAAAACAGGGTTTTAAAGCTATCCTCCCTAGATTATCCGATTATGCCGGGTGAGTGCAAGCGCTTTGCACTGATCTGGCGACAGGCAGCTGTTTTGCTCTAATTTAAACATTAAGCCGCAATTGGAAAAAGCCACCTGAACTCAGGAGGCTTTCAATATCGGGTATATGCAGCTGACCGGAATAGCATCGGCCATTCTAAAGTTAATGCCTGGTTCTATGCTTTACTTGCTTATGGATGCTCTTCCATTTTTTCTTTTCATCCGACTGGGCTTTTTTATCCATCCTTCTGTCGAGGTATGCCAGCTCACGCTGAAGCTTTTTATAGCTGGCAAGCCTGCTTTCTTCCAATGCTCCATCCTGTATGCTGCCCAGGACAGCGCAGCCTGGCTCATCCTCATGTGAACAGTCCCTGAACCGGCAGGAATCCGCGAGTGCTTCAATATCAGTAAAACTTTCGGACAGCCCATTTTCACTATTCCAGAGCTGAAGCTCCCTCATGCCCGGTGTATCGATAAGTACACCTCCGTCAGGAAGAAGGAACAGCTCCCTATGTGTTGTCGTATGTTTTCCTTTATCATCATCCATGCGTATCTCCTGCACCTTTTGCACTTCTTTTCCCATGAGATAGTTGGTAAGTGTTGATTTGCCTACACCAGAAGAGCCAAGCAGGGCAACTGTTGATCCATGGCCGATATAGGGACGGAGCTCTGCAATCCCCGATTCAGACATAACACTGACCGGAATCACAGGCACTCCCATGCTGACTGATTCAACGAGCGACTTTTTCTCATCCGCATCTTGACATAGATCTGCTTTGGTTAGGATGATGACGGGATTTGCACCTGACTCCCATGCCAGAAGCAAATAACGTTCGATCCTCCGGAGGTTCAGGTCGTCATTCAGCGAATTGACAAGAAAGATGGTTGAAACATTGGCTGCCACAATTTGCTCTTCAGTTGTATTTCCAGCCATTTTACGGGAAAACTTGCCTATCCGCGGCAATAGGGCCTGTATGGTCCCTTTTTGCTCTCCTATTCTTGGCTTCACAGCCACCCAATCACCGACTGCGGGGTAATCTTCCCTGCTGCCTGCAGCAAAGGCATATTTGCCTGAAACCTCGCAAAGCAGCTCTCCTTCTTCAGTCCATACACGATACATCCTTTTATGCTCAAGAGCCACCCTGCCGGGAATAAGCCCTTCCGTTGCGAGATTATGAAACTCTGTTTCAAAATGTGCATCAAAGCCGATTTGTTTTAAGTTTGTATTCATTATTTCCTCCATGCTGACCGTTTTATTTGTTTTTTGACATAATAAAAAACCATTGGCACACAGCCCATGGTTTTAGTCAGCATAAAAAAAGAATAGAACTATTCTCAGGTTTATACAGCTACTCTCCGGGCCGTGCTCATTGAAAATACAATCTCATTTCTTGCAAATAATAATTTTCCCATAGCACTTCACCCGCTTTCGCTTGTATTTGTTACCATTATATTCTTTTTATCATCGGCTGTAAACACCTTTCTGAAAATTCCGCTAGGCACACACCTATCCTTGGAGGCATATCATACTCTGAGAATATTTGAGGATAGGAGCGGAAAGGTATGTCTTTTAACAGAGATCATCATGATGATTTTGCCAAGGCAAGTAAATACGATCTTCTTGCCAAGTATTATAAGTACAGTGATCCTGCTTTGCATGTTGCCTATTATTATCAGCATCTGAAATATATTAGAAGGGCCGTACAAAGCATGCGAATGGAAGCCTCCCAGTCTTATGGAAGCATGCGGCAGCCAGCTATGGTCCGGGTTGTGCATGCTTCCCCTGATGCACCCAACGTCGATATTTATGTAAATGGCAACAGGATATTGAAGGATTTCCCTTACAAAGATGTCAGCGGCTATTTATCCCTTCCGGCCGGAAAATACCAGATAGATATCTATCCTGCCGGTGATATGGTTTCAACCGTTCTCAGTAAAAAAGTCACTGTGGAAGGCGGAAAATCCTACACGCTGGCAGCAGCAGGACCGGCTGCCAAATTGAAGCTGCTGGCATTCGAAGATCAGCCTTCTGTACCGGCCGGCGAAACAAAAGCCAGATTCATTCACCTTTCACCGGACGCACCGGCTGTCGATATTGCCGTCAAAAAAGGAGATGTCATTTTCCCGAACATCTCTTTCAGGCAGGCGACTCAATATTTAGGGCTGACTCCGATGACAGTCGATCTCGAAGTCAGGGTTGCAGGTTCCAGCAATACAGTCCTTTCCCTTCCCGGTGTCAAGCTGCAGCCGAATAAAGTGTACACCATCCTTGCAGTGGGTACAGCAGCCGGGGAACCGCCGCTTGAAGCCCTTATTATTGAGGGATGACCAAAACCCATGTCCTGCCATTATTGAAACCCTGCCGGCCATTGCCAGCACGGTTATATTGCCTTGCAGCTATCAATCTCTTATTGGAACGAAAAAACTGGCTGAAAAATCAGCCAGTTTTTTTATTTAGTAGGAACATATAAGGTAACGCGGATATCATCCTTTTTTAAGTCAAACTCATCCACCTTAACTTTCAGATCACTCTTCAGTTTCATATCCTGAAGGGAGACATATATCTGCTCTTTATCTGGCTGGATGACAACTCCTTCTGGCAGCTGATATCTGTCGCGGACAAATTTCAGCACATAAGATACCGGAAGGTTCAGCTGGCCGACAGCAATGGATTTCTGGCTAAGGACAACATCGCCGTTGTCCAGTGCTTCAGGCTCGAAAGTCAGTTTCATTTCCAGGTTTTGACTGAAAACCGGGAGATTCCCATAAAGCTCAACCTCATCATCAAGAATCACTTCATAGTCAATGGGGCCGTCCAGCCCCTCCTTGGCAATATAGTGGGCAATGATTCTGTTGAGGTCTCTTTTATTAGTCTGAAGGTGAAATGGAACATACCCGTCTTCATCCACCTCTGTGGTATTAATCGCTTCATCTTTTGCCGGTAGATTAATCATAACGAAAAACAGGGCTATGAAGGCAATCACAATCCCCAATAAGAGGAAAAACAGGACCTTCCATTTGTTTTTTTTGTTCAAGTCAATTCTCCTCATTCCTAACTGTATATTTCTGCTGCTCAGCAATCACCTCGAGCGCCTCCCGGCCAATCTGCCTGTAGACTCTGTCAGCAATAAGCTCATACCCTTTGTCGTTCGGATGGAAATAATCTGTGTACAGCAAATCCTCTGCCTTATTTTCAAATATATCCTTTATATCAACAAAATAAGTATAATCATAGCGGGAAAGAATCTCCCTGCTGGCTTCATTCCAGTTGTCCATAATATCAGATATTTCCGTTATATCCGAAAACCATTTATAAAATGGATTGTATAGTCCAATCAGTGCAATCTGGGTTTCGGAATTCTCACTCCGTACTGTATCGATGATTTCCTTAAGATTTTTTTCATACTGGGCTTTCTGGCCCGTAAAATCGCTGACATTCAAATTGGAGAAATTCTGCCTTACAACTTTCATGACATCATTTCCGCCGATCGTGATAATGACCAGGTCTGCTTCCGAAATGGCAGATCGGACTTCCGATGATTTGAGCTTTTTCAGCAATTGGTCTGTCCGGTTTCCTTTAACTCCAAAATTAAGGAATTCAGTCTGCGAGACTCCTTTTTCCTGTTCCAGCTGTTCTTCGAGGTAAGGCAGATAGCCTCCCCTTCCAGTGCTGTCGCCAACACCCTCTGTCAGCGAATCCCCAACTGAAACCACATGAATATCACGGGGAATAAAGTCATTGGGCACCATTTCCTTTTCAACAATGCTGATATCCTTCATTCCCAGATTTTTAGGGGATGAGTTTCCTGCCCCGCTGCAGGAGGAAAGAAGGAGAGCGGCCAAAACAAGTAAGGTGAATGTCTTTTTCATCTAATCACCTGCCTTTTCTAGTATAATTATTATAACACGTTTGCTTTCAATCGAAACCAATCAGGGCTGGAAGCTTCACCGGGACAGAAAAAGAGGCAGCAGGGGCCGCCTCTTCGCTTATTGAATCGATTTAATATCCTTAATGATTTCCTCATAAGGTATATCCTTCAGCCCTGTATAAGATTTAAGGACTTTGCCTTCCTGGTTTATCAGATAAAATTCGGTCCCATGGATCACCTGGTCATCCGATTCCGGTTTCACGACAAGCGTCTTAAAGCTTTCCTTCGCAAAATCCTCGATTTCCTGCTGTCCATAGCCCGTCAGAAAGCTCCAATTGTCATAGTCTGCTTCAAAATTGTCCCCATATGCCTTCAAGGTTTCCGGCGTATCAACGGCAGGATCGACACTGAAGGAAACAAACTGAAGATTTTCAATGCCCTCTTCCTTTGCCTTATCCTGAAGCTTCGACATATTGAAGGTCATTGGAAGGCAGACATCCTCACAGCTTGTAAAAATAAAATCTGCAATCCATACCTTTCCCTTCAAGTCAGCAAGTCCTGTCTGTTCCCCAGCCTGGTTGGTGTATGTAAAGTCTTGAACCGTCCAATTATAAGGATTTTCGATACCCTTCTGGCCACAGGCTGAAAGAATGATCAGCAGCATCAGACCGAGGGTGAATATCGACACCCGCTTTTTTTTCATATATGATCACCTGCTCTTCATCAGATAGCCATAATTCTAGCAGACGAATTAGAAAGAAGAAAGAAAAAGATTTGACAAATCAGTGAACTCATTTTGCAGCTCCTGCTCAATCGATAACGCCGGTCCTGATGATTGTGTTCTCCACATTGACTTCAAATTCTGCCTTTTTGTATAGGTTCCGCCATTCACCTTTTGTCATACGCTTTTCACGTTGAAGATGGGCACTGTAAATATTTCCGAAGCCGATGGGATCGGACTCCATGTTTTGGAGCCTTTTCAGCATCGATTCCATCTCCTGCTTGATTTTAACTGCTGTTTCCTTTTCCAGCGCCTTGATTACCTGGGGATTGCCCAGATCCATATCGCTTGACACCTCAAGTATCCGGGAATCCAGCTTTACATCAATGGCAAATGTAACATCTTCCATGTCCTTCAGACGTATTTTCTTTGACGATCTGATATCATCGATCGTAATGAACAGCGGGTCGTCTTTTTGTTCTTCCGTTTCGCTGCTTAAAGGAATAATATACTCCTTTAGTTTCTCCTTCGGAATCTCAAGCTCAAGATTCCCTGACTCATAGTTGTCTTCTAATGTCTTCAGGTAGAATAACTTTTCAATATCAATCTCTCCTGCCATCCGATCATCTTTAAAGGCAGCCATCCCTGAAATGATCACTTTATCTTCCTCCAGCTTCAAGATAGGGAGGACAGGGTCCTTTCCCGGGTCAAAAAAGCTGTGATTAAATTCATGGAGCGTTGGCGAGATGATTAACTCGTCTTTTATGTTCTGTTTGATTAAATTATACAGATAGGTGCCAAGATTGGTCTTCTCTTTTTCCCCTGCCTTTTTCAGCAGGTTTTTTGCTGTCCCTTTGCTGACCGTCAAGTAAACCAGGTTTCCGATTGTGGCATCGCGATTCAATGTGTCCACGAGCTGGATGAGCCCTTTTCCCGCTGTTTCCTCACTGTACACCGCAACCCTCAGCTGTCCTGATACAAGATTGTGTGAGGTTTTAATATTTTGCTTCTGCCGAATGCCCTTGCTTGTGTTGCCGGAAGCTGAAATGATCTGCGTGACATTTTCCTCCTTGGACTCAAAGGTATGCAGCACCACGGTCCCTTCAATAATATCCCCCTTATCGTCATAGCCAACTGCTGTGATGAGCCCAAGTCTTTCAAGCTGCTTTGTCTTCACGCACCCGGCAATTGGCAGGAGGAGGGCAGCTGCTATCAGGAGACTACGCACCATTTTCATTTTGCTTCCTCCTCCCTGTCAGTTTCTTTTTGAGCAGAACAAGCATCGAGAGCAATGCGGGATAGCAGATCCCTATATAAAATCCAGCCATGCCTATATAATCGGATACAATATTCATCTGGTATCTCGCCTTAACAAGGAAACTGCAGCTCCACACCAGGATTGCGATCAGGACAATAAAGGTTTTTTGTTTCATACCGGGAAATACCCTTTTCATCCCTCTTGAAGCTGCCCAGAGATATAAACAGATATTGGGAAGTATGATCAGCATCCAAAAGGAAACAGCGATGAATTCAAAACGTTCAAGATTGGGGAGACGGACGATTTTGAACATGGAGAGCACCGGCCAAATTGTCTTTTCAAGCCCTTTTTCCCCAAAGAAGCCAATGGAAATGACTGTAACAAGGACAAATAGCAGTGTTGTATACAAGCCGCCAAGCTGTGTATATAAATGGGCCCTTTTTTTATTTTTGATAAAAGGGTACAGGAAAAGGAGCATCTCAAATCCAATTATGGAAAGAGATGTTTTGTAGACCCCTTTTAAAATCTCTGCATAGCCCTTATTCAGGATGGGCAATAAGTGGGTATAATCGAAATCTCTCGCTGGTATGATGATAATCAGTACAATCCAGAACGTGAGCAGGAATGACATGAAGGAAAAGCCGACAGCAATGCGGACCCCGCCCATCACTGCATACATGGACAAAAGCAAAAGAATCATCGCCAGGAACCAGGTGGACAGATCAGGAAAAACCCATGCCTGGACTATTTCAACATAATTCATGACGATAACATAGATGCCCGAAATAAGATAAAAGGTATAGAGGATATTAACAAGCCTTCCTAAAAAGATGCCAAATACATCGTAATGTATCCCGAACAGATCTGCGCTTTCATACTGCTTCAGCATCATGGCAGAAAGAAAGATGACCGCTGAGACAAGCAGGCCGGCTATTATGATGGATATCCAGCCATCATGACCGGCAGCAAGATAGACAATCCTCGGAAGCCCTGCAATCCCTACCCCTGTTTGGATGGTATGGATAAGGAAAAACATAAAAAAAGCGTCAAATAGGAGATTTTCTTTTGGGTTTATATTGACCTCGGGCTTCACCTTCACACCTCCCTACTCATCCACATCTTTTGTTTTCGATGCTTTGCGCGACGGATATCTTGATTGATCTTCAGTCATATTCATTTCTGGCCTTTTTGACAAATACTGAAGCGGGAAGCGAACCATGCTGTAGCGGACATCTTTCCATCTCAGCGGGTAAATGGGCGCCAGATACGGCCTGCCGATAGCCGATAATTTCAAGAGATGAATCAGCAGGAAGCAGAAAGAAATCATAATCCCGATTCCGCCCCATAAGCCGGCCATGATGATAATGGGGAAGCGGATGATCCTGATGGCTGTTCCCATTGAATAACTTGGGACTGTAAAGGATCCAAGGGCACTTAGTGCAATGATGATAATCAATATATTGCTTGTAAAACCCGCTTCAACCGCAGCCTGCCCGATGACAATACCGCCTACGATACCCATAGTCTGGCCGACCTTCGTCGGCAGCCTAGCACCGGCTTCCCTTAAGAGCTCAATGATAAACTCAAGAAGCAGGGCCTCAAATACAGGAGGAAATGGTACGTTTGACCTTGACTGTCCCAAAGAAACAAGCAATGGCGAAGGAATGACCTCATAATGGTAAGTCAATACAGCCACATAAGCCGGTGTCAAAAGGACTGAAAGAAAGATGGACAAAAAGCGCAGCAGGCGCAGGAACGTCCCCATATTCCAGCGCATATAAAGATCCTCGGTCGTTTCAAAAAAGCTGAAAAAAGTGGTCGGCCCATATAAGGCGCTCGGGCTCCGGTCAAGAAGGACTCCCACCTGTCCCTTGATGAGCGAAATGCAGAATCTGTCAGGCAGTTCCGTTGTCAGAATCTGGGGGAAGACCGACCAGCTGTTATCCTCAATATACTGGGCAAGAACAGTAGTATCCGGAACATAGTCGGACTCCAAGTCACTGATACGCTGCCGGAAGGTCCGTACATTGTCTTCGTCTGCTATATCCTTGATATAGAAGAGCTTTGCTTTGAGCTTGCTCCTCCCGCCCACATTTAAATCCTCAATGCATAGATTTGCACCATTCAGATTCCGCCTGATGATATTGACATTCGATTCAAGTGATTCCGTAAAAGAGATCTTCGGGCCATAGACAAGAGATTCTGTCTCGGCCTTCTCAATTGATCTTTCTGCCGTCTTGCCGGTGCCAGCAAGGCTTCCAAATGGCTGGCCTTCTATATAGATATAGGTATTGCCGTTCAATAAAGCCGCTGAGATTTCTTTCAGTAGGTTTGCGGAGCTCAGCTCCCCTATCGGGAGAAGGTTGGATATATCCTCAGGGTCTAAAGGACCTTTTGCTTTTTGAAGCGGCAAAAGGATCCTTTCATCTAAAATTAATGGATCTGTCAGCGATTTTATAAATATCACTGCTATTTTCTGCTCTTCCTTCCGCAGCATGCGGACATGCAAATCAGGGCTTTCATTCAGTTCCCGGCTGAGTTCATTTTGCAGCTCATCGATTGTCAATGAATGAGAGCGGATCTGTTTCTGATCTTTTATAATGTTTTTTCCTCGTCTGCTTCTGAACATAATGAACACCTTTTTTATTTTTTTATAGCATTTCCCAATAAAGGTAAAATATCAGCATGACATTGAAAGCTGTTCCAGCCAAACAGGAAAAGGGCCTGAAATAGAAAAAAAGCCGGCCCTATAGAATAGAGGCTGGCTTTGTAAACTGCTATATTTCTATGATTGCGGCTGATCGCTATAGTGATTTTTCATCGTCGTGTAGAAGCTGGTGATGAATCTTGCATAATCAAAGGAAATGGCAACTTTGTGCACAGGGTATTCTGCTTTTTCTATATATTTGCGGAAATCTCCAATGCTCTGCCCCTGGCCTTCCCCTTGATCAACCTGGATGATGACAGGCAAATCCTTATACTCTATCACAGCGCCGTCAGTCAGTGCCCAAAGCGTAAAAACATCATGAAGCGGGCTTCCGCTTAATTCAGGGTCTCTTTTTTTATAAAATTCATAATAATAGTCAACCATCGGCTTTACAAGCAATCCCGGCTTGCTGTTTATCTCCTGGTAGTATTCATCCAGCCGGTCTATAAGCATAGGAGTCACGATAGCTGACATGGTCACATCAAGCGGAAATATATGAATCTGCTTAGGGGCCTGCCTGATAACAATATTGGCTGCATAAGGATCACCGTAGAAATTGGCTTCTGCCACCGGGCTGACATTACCGGGAACATTAAAGGCCCCGCCCATAATATAGAAGTCCTTCACCCTGGACATGTAAGAGGGATATAAAATAAATGCGGTAGCAAGGGAAGAAAGCCTTCCCACATTCACTATGATAATGTCGTCCTCGTACTTGGCTATTATTTCTTTAATGCCATCAAAGTTCTCAAAAAATTCCCCTTTCACTTCATATTCAGGCAGCGTAATCGGGCCGAGGCCTTCCAGTCCATGGACATCAGGATAATAGACAGGGTTCTCTCCTGTCAGCGGCAGCTCTGCACCGCTGAACACAGGAATATCAGCAATGCCGGTGACCTCACGCAGATAAGCTGCATTTCTCAGCGCATCAAGTCTGGAGATATTGCCATAGTCTGCAACAATTCCAACGATATTGACTTCCTCAGAAAACAGTGCATAAATAGCTGCCACAAAATCATCTATTCCAAAGTCACTGAAAAACAGGACATTTTTATTTTTGGCCATTGCATCTCCCCCCTATCTAAGATATTGCAGCCACCTGTCTATAATGGCATTTTTTTGAAGGGTTTATTAAAAGAGTATGCTGAAGTGCTGTCCAAAATAGAAAAAAAGCTGGAGATATCCAGCTTTTCTTCAGTCATAATAATACATAAAGCCAATTGCACCCGGACCTGTATGCGTGCTGATAATTGGGGTCGTTTCCTCTATTTCGACATTTTCATAGCCTGTCAATTCAACGAGCCCCTCTTTGACCTTCATTGCAAGGTCAAGGCCTTCTGCATGGCAGATGCCTACCCCTTTTATTGTCCTGCCTTTAACATCTTCAGCAAATTGCTTTACAAGATATTTAGCTACCTGTGTATAGCTTCTTACCTTCGTTACAGGTGTATAAACTCCACCTTCCAGCGATGCGATCGGTTTGATATTCAGCAGGGAGCCAATGAGCGCTTTACCTTTGCCTATTCTCCCGCCCTTAACAAGATTTTCAAGAGTATCCACGACAACATATAAATGAGTTTTCTCTCTTATCTTTGCAATCTTGTCTATTATTTCTTCCAGACCAAGCCCTTCGCCGGCCATCTTTGCAGCCTCTGTTACCTGAAAAGAAAGTGCTTTTGAAATGAATCGGGAATCAATTACTGTTACCTTTGCGGAAGACATCTTTGCAGCACTTTCTGCTGATTGAACAGTGCCGCTCATCCCGCCTGTCATATGTATCGACAATACTTCATAGCCTTCTGCCCCAAAACGGTCATAAAGCTCAACGAACTTTCCCGGAGGCGGCTGCGAACTTTTTGGCAGTTCTGCAGAAGTTTTCATTTTTTTCATAAATTCAGAAGGGGTTATATCAATCCTGTCCAGATAGGTTTCGCCATCTATAGTAATCGACAGGGGCACCACTTCAATGCCAAGCTCGGCTGCAAGTGCTGCCGGCAGGTCTGCTGTTGAATCTGTCACTATCTTTACCTTTGCCAAAATATCACTTCCCAACAATGCACTTATGAATGTTATTATACATGGATTTGGACAGCAAATAAAATAGAAAGCGGTTAAAATGCCAGCTGAAGTTTCTTTGATGCAGTGATTCGGGCAAAATAAAAACGCCGGAAAAACCGGCGCAAGGAATTAAGCATTATTTTTTAATTCAACTACATTAAACAGGTGTTCATAATCCTTCCATTTCAGGACTCTTTTCAAATACTCCCTGAATGAGTACACACTTCTCCTGCTGGTGTCTTTGTGAACGGCCGAGATGAATGTTTTTAAACGGAATTGGATCATAAAGAAATTTGGGCTATCTTCCTCCAATACTGGAATTTCAATGACCTTAACCTTCTGTCCAACAGCATTTTTGAACTCTAGGCTTTTGAATAGCAAAATATCAATCCTCTTTTTCACCCGTTTGTTATATTATACCTCATCATGGTCCCGAAGTGTGTCTAAATATGCGCTGTTCCTGATATTTTTCAAAAAGGGCAGCAGGTTCCTCATCATATATGGCTTGCTATCCAATATAAGTGGAGAAGGCATACAGCGGTATATAAAAAAGAAGAGAGCAGCAGCAGGTTTTTCAGTAATTTCGTTTCAGGCAAATATTTCATATAAGCAAAGCAGCCCAGCAGCGCGCTGAATGATATTTTGACCAGGAGGAAGAGAAGCGGCCCTTTTTCATACAATCCCCCCATCACCGGATTTGCTTCCTCTATCAGCCCTGCATTCAGCCCCAGACAGGTGGCCAGTGCATCCAGCGCGTTCAATATCCCTAAATAGATGTATATACCCCTCATGGACTCACCGCTTCCTATCCTTCTTGATTTATTATCATAATCTCCCATTCTCCAAAAGAAGAAACTTCCAAACTTTTCCGATAACAAAATTGTACTTTATAAAGAACGTTTCTGCAAATTTAAAAACCCCGCAGTGCACGGGGTCTGCATTTAAATCAGCAGGTGGAAAAGATTGCTGTCTTTATTGATTTCTGTAAATGCGAAGGCTTTTTTGTTCATCCTTTTTATCAGGCCGGCATAGTCTTCTTTATCCTTTAGTTCAATGCCGACCAGTGCCGGCCCGTTTTCTTTATTGTTTTTCTTTGTGTACTCAAATCTTGTAATATCATCGGTAGGCCCGAGGACCTCATCGAGGAATTCCCGCAGTGCACCAGCCCGCTGGGGGAAATTTACGATAAAATAGCACAGAAGCCCTTCATATAGAAGGGATCTTTCCTTGATCTCCTGCATCCGCCCGATATCATTATTTCCGCCGCTCACAACACATACAACTGTCTTGCCGGCTATCTCCTCACGATACAGATC
Source organism: Bacillus sp. AG4(2022) (assembly GCF_031844465.1). Lineage (NCBI taxonomy): Bacteria > Bacillati > Bacillota > Bacilli > Caryophanales > Bacillaceae > Bacillus > Bacillus sp. AG4(2022). Next base: position 503,519 of record NZ_JAUZVH010000002.1, on the reverse strand, counting down.
AAGGGCGGCAATCGGCATGGCGCCTGCAGGCTCTGCTACGATTGCATGCTCATTATACAGCTCCAAAATCGAGGTGCAGACCTTCCCTTCAGGGACCAATACAATATCTTCCACCAGCTCGCTGCAAATATCAAAGGTTTTTTCCCCGACACTTTTAACTGCTGCCCCGTCAATAAATTTATCGATATCAGCAAGCGGGGTCACAGAGCCGTAAAGGCAGGACTCCTTCATGGAAGCTGCTCCGGCAGGCTCAACCCCGATCATCTTTGTCAGGGGCGAGACGCTGTTGAAATATGTACTGAGGCCGGCCATCAATCCGCCGCCGCCTATGCTGGCAAAAACAAAATCGATCGGCTCTTCACAGTCATTCAGTATCTCAACAGCGGCAGTGCCCTGTCCGGCAATGATCTTCTCATCATCAAAGGGATGGACGAAAGCCATCTGCTCATCCTCTGCGCATTTTACGGCCTCTTTATAAGAGTCATCAAAAGTATCCCCTGTCAAAATGATATCCACATGGCCCCTTCCAAACAATTCAACCTGGCTCACCTTTTGCCGGGGAGTTGTAGCCGGCATAAAAATTTTCCCTTTGATCCCAAGCTGCCTGCAGGAAAAAGCGACACCCTGGGCGTGATTGCCCGCACTCGCACAAACAACCCCTTTAGCAAGCTTATCTTCTCCCAGTGATTTCATGCTGTAGTAGGCACCCCGCAGTTTGAAGCTTCTTACATGCTGGAGATCTTCCCTTTTTAAATACACATTGCAATTATATTTTTCTGACAGCCGGTCATTTTTCTGCAGCGGCGTATGGGCAACGATATCCTTAAGCTGCTGGTATGCAATCAGTATATCCTCCAGCTGCACCCATTTTTTCTTCATTAATTTCTGTTCCATATCCTACCCTCATTTCTGCCGTTATAATTTGTACATTATACCACGGCAGAATCATTAATCAACAGAATAGTCAAAAAATTTACCTTTTTTATATTTCAAAAAAAAAGAGTCGGCGTCCTTATTATGCATATACTATTGAAAAGATTGCCGAGCTGGTCATTATTTCTTGATTAAGGGAATATAGAATTAAAAAGCCAAAGGAGGGCGGACACAATGGAATTTTCGCTCTGCAGCTTTGACAGCAGGCTGCCTGTGGAAGTAACGGCCGATGAAGATAATGGCCGCTATATGATCAGGAAGGCCGATACAAGCGGTGAAGTTTTCAATAATAGAGCAGACTTGCTTCAATGGGTGAAAAACAATTTCCGCGAAGAGGATTTCTGTGATCCAAGCCAATTCCGCAGCATGCTGGAACAGCTGGAAGAAATCTAAAGAAAAGAACAGCCTTATGGCTGTTCTTTTCTTGTGTAAACCAAAAATTCGTAGTCGTAGGGATTCTTTTCATCGCTCTTCCCATTTTCCCGGCTCTCCAATTGCCATTCCTTCCAATCAACTTCCGGAAAGAAAGTATCAGCTTCAAACTTTTGATGGATCATTGTCAGATAAAGCCTGTCGGCAGATGGAAGGGCCATTTTGAAAATTTCTGCCCCTCCAATGATGAAAATTTCCTGATCGTTTTTTTGGCTGCATTCTGCAAGAAAATCATCAAAAGAATAGAAAACGGTGCAGCCCTCGCAGGTGAACCCACGATCCCGCGTCAGCACGATGTTTTCCCGGCCAGGCAAAGGGCGGCCTATCGAATCCCAGGTTTTCCTTCCCATGGCAATCGAGTGGCCCATCGTAACACGTTTGAAGTATTTCAGGTCCTCCGGCAGGCGCCAGGGCAGATCATTATTTTTCCCGATGGCCGAATTTTCGTCCATGGCCCATAGCAGTGAAATCAAACACTGACAACTCCTTTAATATGAGGATGTGATTCATAGCCTTCCAGGATAAAATCTTCATATTTAAAGCTGAAGATATCCTCAACCTTGCGGGCGAACTTCAGCTGGGGCAGCTTGAACGGCTCTCTTGAAAGCTGCAGATTCACCTGTTCCAGATGATTACGGTAAATATGGACATCCCCGAACGAATGGATGAATTCACCCGGCTCCAGATCACACACATGGGCGACCATATGTGTCAGGAGGGCATAAGATGCTATATTGAACGGCACCCCCAGGAACACATCAGCAGACCGCTGATAAAGCTGGCAGGACAGCTTGCCGTCCGCTACATAGAACTGGAAAAGGCAATGACAGGGAGGCAGCGCCATATTGCCGATTTCAGACACATTCCACGCATTGACAATCAGCCTTCTAGAATCAGGATTACTCTTGATTGAGCTGATCAGCTCACTGATCTGGTCAACCGTTTTACCATCCGCACCGGTCCATGATCTCCATTGATGGCCATATACAGGTCCGAGATTCCCTTCCTCATCGGCCCACTCATTCCAGATCCTGACCCCGTTATCCTGAAGATATTTCACATTGGTGTCTCCATTCAGAAACCAAAGAAGCTCATGGATGATCGACCTGAGATGCAGCTTCTTTGTGGTGACCAATGGGAAGCCTTCCTTCAGATCGAATCGCATCTGATACCCGAAAGTGCTGATTGTGCCGGTTCCCGTCCTGTCTTCTTTGATTGTACCCTTTTCCAGGACATGCCTGCAAAGCTGTAAATACTGCTCCATTCCATTGACCTCCTCATATGAATCTATTAATTAAGTGTACTGAAAAATTGCCAGGTGAGCGGAGCTTTTTCTTTTAAGCGCAGGCGCTCTTCTCCTCCCATATAATACATGGCGAACGTTTCAGCAAAATATTCTTCAGGGAATGTAAGGAAGTAAGGCTGGCCTGGAAACAGCTTTGCCTTCTCCTCTTTCCATATACCCTGGAACTTTCTATTAAAGCGGATCTCGCTCAAGACAAAGCGGTCAACCGAATGTGCCAGCTCATGAAGCTCCAGGTTGACCGATCCATGCCCCATGCCTTTGCCGCTATAGCCGATCTTTACAAGCACAGTCCGTCCCCCGCCTATTCCGGGTACATCATCCCAGGTCGTTTCTTTATTCTGATAACCCCTGGGTGTCAAGCCTGCCAGATGGCTTGCTGTGGGATTATCTGTGAGCTGCCCTGTAAAAAGCTTAAGCGAGATGCCTTCCTGCCTGATTTTAGACAGCAATGATAAGGGGAGATGATCCAGTCTTTCTATCATCCTAGCAGCCTCCTTCTGATCGAACTCCTCTAAAGGAAGAATAATAATCCTGCCCAGATCTTGTCCCGAATGCAGTGACAGGGACTTGACAAGCTCTGAGTTGCCAGGGAAATCTTTAAGTTTTATACCTCCCATTGCCGCCTGGGAATTGCCCATAAGCGCCAGGGAAGCTACTACAATAAGCAGAAAAAAAATCCTGATTCTCATGCTATCACCTTCTGTCCATTCTCAGACGCTTCCAGCCCCGTTTGCTGCCTGCTATCTATGTATATATGAAAATATTATAGCATATCATATCGGGTAAAAAGGCCGCGATTCATGGGCAATTTCAGGAAGTTTTAAAGTTGTGCGGCAGGAAGGGTATTTTCAGGGCTTTCAGCTTAGCTGAATGAATGCGCCATTAATTTTTTCTCAATGTCATCTAAGACTTTTTAAAAAAGGGGCCTGGAAGACCCCGTCTTACCTCTTACTTACCTCCTGGTCTGTCTTCATCCCTAAACCTGTCGAGCAGTTCCTGCAGGTGTAATACTCCCAGGTTTCCTGCCCCTTTTTTCCTCAAGGCAGCTCCTCCCTGCTCTATTTCCTTCTCACCGATGATGATCATATAAGGAACCTTCTGTAGCTCGGCTTCCCTGATTTTGAGGCCGAGCTTCTCTGCCCTGCTGTCAATGTCAATCCGGCAGCCAGCCTCCTCAAGTCGGGCTTTGACTTCCAGTGCATAGCCGATATGTGCTTCAGAAACCGGAAGCACCATGGCCTGGACCGGTGAAAGCCAGAAAGGAAAATCCCCTGCATAATGCTCGATTAAAATTGCCAGGAACCTTTCAATCGAACCGTAGATGGCACGGTGGATCATGATTGGCCTGTGAGCCAGATTGTCTTCGCCGATATACTGGCAGCCGAATTGCTCCGGCATTTGAAAATCAAGCTGGACAGTGCCGCATTGCCAGCTTCTTCCCAGTGAATCAGTAATATGGAAGTCAATTTTCGGCCCATAAAATGCTCCGTCCCCGGAATTGATTTCAAAAGGAATGCCCCTTTCCTGCAGGACCGATTCCAAAGAGGCTTCTGCCAGGTTCCAAGTTTCTTCCGAACCCATGAATTCTTCCGGCCTAGTAGACAGCTCGACCTTATATTCAAAGCCGAACAGCGAATAAAATTCGTGTACCAGCTCCAGCACCTTTGCGGCTTCTTCTTTTATTTGATCTTCCCTTACAAACAGGTGTGCATCATCCTGTGTAAAGGAACGCACCCGCAAAAGCCCGTTTAAGGATCCCGAGAGCTCATGGCGGTGAACAAGACCAAGTTCTGCATAGCGGAGCGGCAGTTCACGGTAGCTCCTTCTCTTGCTGCTGTAAATCAATACAGCACCTGGACAGCTCATTGGCTTAATCGCATAATCATATTCATCAACTTTTGAAAAATACATATTCTCATGATAGTGGTCCCAGTGCCCTGACTGCTCCCATAATGCCTGCTTCATCATGATTGGTGTCTTGACCTCATGATAGCCAGCTTTATGGTGCTTTTGTTTCCAAAGGTCTTCCAGTATATTTCTTACCTGCATTCCCTTTGGAAGATAAAACGGCATCCCTGGTGCTTCTTCCCTGAACATGAATAATTCTAGCTCAGCCCCCAGCTTTCTGTGATTTCTCTTTTCTGCTTCTGCTTTAATTGACATTTTAATTCCTCCCAAAAATTTTTTGAATAAAAAAAGCCGCAATTCTCCCTGTACCAAGGGACAATTGCGGCTGTGGTTCCACCCTAATTCCGCCTCCTGCATAACATTCGGCGCTCAAACAAGATAACGGTTTCCCGATCATGGTTAGCTGACACACAGCTTTTCCCCATGATTGCTCCAAGGCGGTAAATTCATCTCTTTCTCCTAAGGGCTTTCAGCCGGCGGCCCTTTTCTCTGTCAGAAGCAGCGGAAATGATTCATGTCCTTTTCTTCGCAATATTATATTTGTTTATAACACAAAAAGCCGCAATCCTCCCTGTACAAGGGACAATTGCGGCTGTGGTTCCACCCTAATTCCGCCTCATGCATCGCATGCGGCGCTCAAAAAGATAACGGTCTCCCGACCATGGTTAGCTGACATCCAGCCTTTCCCCATGATAGCTCCGAGGCGGTAAATTCATTTCTTTCTCCTAAGGGCTTTCAGCCGGCGGCCCTTTTCTCTGTCAGAAGCAGCGGAAATGATTCATGTCCTTTTCCCAGCTTAATGGATTCATAAAAATGATTAAATGAATTATATTCCAGTACCTTTTATATTGTCAATGCAATTCTTTCATTTCTAGAGGAAAGAGCTTTCTGCTCACTAATGCCGTTACGCCGCCTAAAGCGTCACGCCGGCTGATGATAAGCAGCGCCCTTTTCTTCATAAGAAAATCATAAAGCATGAAACCAGTTTCATAACAAGCGTTATTTCTCAATTTTTCCAAAAGTAAAAGCCCGGCAGTATGCCGGGCTTTCGGGTATATAGAATTAAACGGCAAGGCCGAAATTTTTGCACAGTGCAGCCAGCCCGCCCGAAAATCCGCTTCCGACAGCATTGAATTTCCATTCGCCTCCATGCCTGTACAGCTCACAGATGACAACGGCCGTTTCAACGGAGAAATCCTCTCCCAGATCAAAACGGAGCACTTCCTGGTTTGTGTCTTCATTCACTACACGGGCAAAAGAATTGGATACCTGGCCAAAATTCTGGCTGCGGCTCTCCGCATCATGGATTGTGACAGTGATGGCAATGCGGTGGACATGGGCCGGGACCTTGCTGAAGTCGATTTTGATCTGCTCATCATCGCCCTCGCCTTCCCCTGTCCGGTTGTCCCCTGTATGCTCCACAGAGCCGCTTGGATGGACAAGATTGTTATAAAAAATAAAATCATGGTCCTGGACGACTTTCCCGTTTTCATCTGCCAGGAATGCAGACGCATCAAGGTCAAAGTCGCCGCCCCCGGAATAGCGGTTTGTGTCCCAGCCAAGCCCGATGATTACTTTTGTCAAACCCGGATTGCTTTTAGTCAAATCAATGCGCTGTCCCTTAGAAAGGTTGATGCTCATATTTTCTTCACCTCTGTTAAAAGTTTTCTATTATAACAAACCATCCAGCTTATTAAGTATAAGAACGAACCACATCAGACAGCCCTGGTGCATTGGTGCCTGTTCCGACTGCGGCAAATTTCCAATCAGTTCCATGCCTGTATAATTCTCCGACTACCAGGCTTGTCTTGCCGCTGTAATCGTCAGTAAGGTTATAATGGATGAGCTCTTCCCTGCCCATTGGATTCACAATGCGGATATACGCATTGCGGATCATGCCGAAATGCTGCTTGCGTTTAACCGCATCATAGATATTCACTACAAAAACAAGCTTCTGCACGTGGGAAGGGACACGGCTAAGATCCACATTGATCTGCTCATCATCTCCATCTCCTTCTCCAGTCAGATTATCGCCGGTATGCTGTACGCTGCCATCTGAACTCTTCAGGTTACCGAAATAGATGACATCGCTGTTATTCCTTAATTTATCATTCTCCCCAAGCATGATGACTGAAGCATCACAGTCGACATTGGCGCCTCCGCCGCCGCCGAAAAGAGAGCCGAGAAGTCCGCCTCCCCCTTTGCTTTCAACAGGATCCCACCCGAGGCCGACCATAATTTTCGATAATCCCGGATTTCCTTTTGTCAGATCTACTCTTTGTCCTTTTTGCAAATTAATCGCCATTCATTTCACCTCATAAATTTACTTTTCTGTATTATTTATATTTAACAGCCCTGTGTCAGGCTGAAAAAAGCGCCATCAGCCTTGATTTTTCATATTTTTGAAGTTTTCCTGGAGCTGTTCGAGCCTCTTGGTCCCTTCTTCCCTCAGTCGCCTGTTTTCATCTTCAATCGATTTCGTTTCCTGCATCCCCTTCATGATGATGTTCCACGATTCTTCAATCGTTTCAATCTTGATGCTCGGACCTCCGGCAAGCCTGGCTATTTCTGCACTTTGATTTGAAATATTCTGGGCATTGCGGACGAGCATCTCATTGGTTCTGCGGTCAAGTTCGCTCATGGAATCGGCAACCAGCTTCTGGCGCTTTGCCGCAACCGCCTGGATCAGACCATTTTTAAATATCGGTATGGTTGTAACGAACGCTGAATTGATTTTCCCGATCAGCTTGGTGTTCCCTCTTTGGAGAAGGCGGATCTGGGGAGCTGTCTGCAGGGCCACCATCTTTGCCATTTCCAGGTCATAGACACGCTGCTCTAGCAGATCGATGCTATTGCGGAGCGTATCTGCCTGCATGGAGGCAATCTGGTCCCCGGATGCTGCTTTTGACTCCAGCTGCGGAAGCTGTGTGCTTTTAAGCTCCTCTGCCTTCATCTCGCCTGCAACTGCATATTTTTCAAGTGTGAGATAGTATTGATAGTTTTGATCATACATCTGCTCAAGCATATTGGTGGAGTCCACCATTTCACTCTGATACTTGGAGATCTCGACATACACCTTGTCAATCTCTTTGCCCATTGTCTGATATTTCCCAAAGAGCTTTTCAATCATTTTTTCCCCGCGCTTGAACAGCTTTCCGAACAATCCGCCTGAAGTCTGTTCAAAATCCTTCTTGTCGAACCTGTCCATTATCTTCCCCAGCTGCTTCAGGAGGACACCGGAGTCTTCCACCTTGGTAGCCCTCATATTGCCGAGAATCTGGTCAGAGAAACGGGAGATCTGCTGCGCTGGTTCTTTCCCGAATTCCAGTATTTGAATCTGATCGCGTTCATCGATCGATCTGGCGAGGTTCTGCACTTCCGCTTCCTGCCTCAGCGCCAGTTTTATTTCCGGCACCTTCGTTTCTGTAAGCATATCAGCGGGATCCTGGGTAACCAGTCCTGCACTAGCTTGTTGCGGATCATTCATGGTTCAGTCTCCTTTCAAATTTTTCAGCAGCCCTTGCAGAAACACTTTCTTGATCAGTGAAGGCTCTTTATAGTCCTGGTCAAAGACCACTTCTTCCAGCCAGTGCGAATCAAAGACATCTTCATTGACATAGTTTTCAAGGTCATTGTGTCCCGGAGGATTATACACGATGATATCAACTCCAAATTGGTTCAGGAGGAGCAGGAGGGCTGCATCGCTCCTTGTCATCGTACCATTCATTTCATTGTTATAGAGGATCAGCTTGGGCACATCCTGAGAGTAGTCAAACTTCTGCAGAAGCTTCAGGATGCTGGCCGGCATCTGCATTGCCTGTGTAAATAAATAGATGCTGATTTCTTCCTGACTCTCATTATGGCTCGGCTTTAACTCCGGCTTTGCGCAAAGATTTCTGATTGCATGGGAAATCCCTTTCTGGAGGCCCCCAGGAAGATGGCCGTATTTCCAGTAGTGCGAGCCCATGACAATGTCAGGATCCAGCTTCCCGTCTTTTCCAAGCGCATTTCTGTAATGAAAGCGGAAGTCGCTTGTCAGGGGGTTTGAAAAAGGGAACTGCCTGATCAGAAAGCTGCAGTCATTCTCGGCAAGAGCATGCAAGCGGTCCCAATATTCCTTCCGGCTTTTGCTCACTCCGTTGATTTTCGAAAAGATGGAAGGGATTTTCACTTCTCCGCCGCTGACTTCAAAATTCGGCCTGATCATCGCCTTTTCTTTGGCAAGGATGAACAGTTCATCATAAGTTGTTTTGAGCGTTACAGCAGAAGGTTTGTAGTCCCTCAGCTGCCATGGCTTATAAAGGCCAGAGCCTTCGTGGTTAAGAATGGTTTCGATTTCTCTTGAGGCTTTATAAGCCACCGTTGATTTCCTTCTCCTTTTCTCCACGGGAAAAGGTTCAGCTGCCTTCTGTTCAGGATACTGCTGAACAAATGTTTCTTCTTTCCCCGGATCTGCGAGCGCAAGGACATCCTGGCCGTCCGGGCTGAAAGCCGCGAGATCGCAGCCGAGAAAAAAGATGAATGACAGGAAATATTGCTGGCTCTTGCTTGCTTCTCCATACCAAAGAAATTTCGGCATGCTTTCTTCCGGATTGCTGCTGCTTAGAGGCTGGGAGAGATGGTTAAAAGACCATTTCACAAGATCTACAAGCACCCTTCGGAAATCAGGGCTTTCAAGGCCTTCTTTTTCCCCCCCGGCAAACATCTCAATGACTTTAGTGAATGCCTCCCTTACCTTTCTGTGGACAAGGGGATTATCAGGCTTCAGGAGCAGCTGCTCACCATCAAGGAAGGCGATGAAGCGGTTGATTGAAAGCTTCTGCTCCCTGTTGATGTTCAATACCTTTTGAATGGCCTGAAAATGCTGGTTGTCGATCGTTTTATCAAGAGTATCGCTGCTTAAAAGGATAAGTCCATTATCTGGTGAGTGTATATAATCATAAAGCTGATTATAGTATTCATCTTCATCCGCAGGAATGCCCAGAAACCTTGCAGCAACCTGGCTGATCTGGATAATGCCGTCGCCTGCCTGGTACTGCGGGCGGTCTGAGCTGCGCTTTTTAATGGCAGACAGCCAATTGTCCGCAGACACAGGCAGCAGATTGACCTTTAATCTATTATAAGTTGGATACATGATTATCCCTTCCCTCTAGGAGCGAAAGATTTAGCCCTAATGGCTTATGTAAATTTCTTTCATCATATCATATCAGGTGCATGTTTTAACAACGATAGCCTTCAGCACTGGCTTTTAGCTCTATTAGAATATACGGATCAGGCTGAAAAAAGTTTCAATATTAATATGATTAAAACAAGTTATATTCACTCTTCCCCTGCACAATCACCAACGGGCTTATCCCTGCATATAGTTGAGTACAAATAATTAAAGAAGGTGATCCCTTGCGCTTCCTGATTAAAAGGCCCTCCTATGAAAGCTGCAGGAATGAACTGGAAGCTGTCCGCCAGATCATGACTTCCGGCGCTTACCAATTCATTGACCTCCTGCTCTGGTCAGCCGTGCTCGCCATCATGACATACCCGCTTCATCACTCACCGTCTTATGCGCTTGCGGTTTTTCTTGCTTTTTATGCATTTGGGAGCCTGCTCCTGTTATTGCTTCATTTCTTTATAAAAGGGCAGTCCGGCCGGAGGCAGGATTACCGCTGAAGGCAGCTTCCCGGCCAAGAAGCAGCCTGAATGCCTTCAGGAGGATTTCTTCTCCGGCAAGTATTCCCCTGTTCTCCGAAAAATTGCAGGTGAATCCATGAGGCATCTCCATAGAAAGCTCTCCATGATCCGGGACAAAAGCATGATGGCATACCTTCAGGAAATCATAATCGAGAAGGGAATCTCCCGCACCGGCAAGAATATCTGCTCCCTCTCTTTTGCTGATGAATTTAACCGCCTCTCCCTTGCAGACAGGAATAGGAATAAAGTAAAGCTTCCTGCCTTGCAGGGATATACGCCACCCGAGACGGCGGACATCCTCTTCGAGTTTTTTCTTTTCCTGAAGGCTGATGCGCTCCTGGAGGATATAGTAAAAGAAAGAATCCCCTGCTTTTTTCAAAGTTCCGGGAAATCTGCATCCTTCAGCAAACTCAGCCATTTCCTCCTGAAGCGCGCACTCTTCCTTAAGGCGCTTATATACCAGCTCAGTCCACTCAGCCAGAAGTTTCCCCTTATAATGGATTTGGGCTCCATTTGAAGTGACCTCATAAGAGACAGGGATATCTTTTCCAAATATCCCTACTCTTTTATACTGTTCATATGTCCTGGTTGTAACAGGCACAACAAGTGCTTCTTCTGCAAGTTCCCTTAACAGGTTAAGCGACCTTGAAGTCATGAATGCAGCAGGCTGCCCTTCCTTCATCTCGGCAGCTGACAGTTGGAGATCCTCCTCTAAGCCAAGCTCTTCAAGCGCTCTGTTTGAATAAATCATTGTTCTGTCAAGATCTGTTGCAAACATATTCATGACTGGCCGCCAACCTTTTTGATCAGTCCGCAGCATGTATAGCTCATGTCAGGGTACCGGACGATCTCCACCCCGCGTTCTTCTGCCAAGAGTTTAATATGCCTGACATAAGGGCTTTCCGGGTCCCTCATCAGAATTTTCCAGGGGACTCTCCTTAACAGTACACGTGTTGTTTCACCAACGCCGGGCTTAACAAAATTCGTGCTTTCAATAGCATATTCTTCTTTGATTGCCATTACTTCCTCCATCCCCCTGAAATCAGGTTCGGATTCAGCTTCAGCAGAATAGCCATCACAGATTTTTTTCGCCTCTTCCATAACGGAATCAAATTGTTCCTCTATTATGCTGATATATTCATTGGAAACATCCGCCTCTGCAAGGCGGCGGTAATATTTGGCACCGTGGAAATCTTCAGGCCCGATTAAGTCATTGAGCACCGTCCTGCTGACAAGTCCGGAAACAGTTGAATTCAGGCAGGCGCTTGGAATCAGGAAGTCCTCCCTTGTCCCATACAGGCTGGTGCAATAGCCTGGATCTGCGAGGACGGCAAGGGTGTCATCAAGATTCCAGCCATATTTTTCATTCATGCTGCTGCATGCTTTCGTCAATTCAATTGAGATAGCTCCTTTGCCTGTCCACCCATCGACAAACTGGATCTTGCAGCCAGGATGCTTTTCTATTATGTATTTCAGGGCATTCTCATCAATGCCCCTGTCACGGATGATGGAAATGCTGTAATGGGGAAGGGTTGTCCCGTATATCTGCTTTATATACCGCTTCATCAGGATCCCGACCGGGGTGCCGGCCCTTGCAAGTGAAACAAGGACAATCTTGTCCCCTCTTCTGCTGAGCAGCTTTTCCGATGTCACCGCAGTGCAAAGCGCCACCTTCTCCTTATAGTCTTCAAGTGTTTTCCAGAACAGCTCTAAATAGTGGGCTGGAGGGATGTATTCAATCGGAAGCGTTTCACTGTAATGCTGGCCTGACTGAATCTTTTTTTCCCTGTTTTCAGTTGCCCCTTCCAGTTCATATGCACTGAGGTCCTTCAGCAGAAAGATGACATCTTCCGTGCTGTAGGAGCCAAAAGTTTCTGCTGCTGTTTCAGCCATTGTTGTTCCCTCCATTAAAATAAACGATTTTTATATCCTTGATCCCTGTTTTCTTCAATTCTTCCAGCAATGGGACAAGCGCTTCCCGATTCGGTTCCCGTTCAAAGAGGATAAAGAGGTCATCATAAACTCCGGGAGTGATATTATAGACAAATTGCCTGATATCAGCATCCTCAGGATTGGGAAATGACAATCCTTCCCTTGCCCCGTACCCTTCCCGGTCCAGAACATGGACAGGGCTTCGTGTGGTGGACTGAAAAAAGACCCCTTCCCCCATTTGCGATGCCACTTTCATAGGGATATACATGAACTCTCCTGTTCCCAGGACAAGTGTATGATCTCCTTTTCTGCTCTTAGCCAGGAGTGCGGCTGCAGCCTCCAGGTCCCTTTCAGGCTCTTCTGCTCCCTTTTGGAGCCCGAATCTGCCTGTTCCTTTGAGATAGGGGATATTGCAGATCCCGCCTCCAAGCGTGATTGAAGGACTCCCGGCTTTTTCAAAAGAAAGCCCCGATTCACTAAGATTGATGAAGCTTATGCTGGAGCCGCCTGCATCCCGTTTTCTGTCTTCTATATTCGTTTGGATGACAGGTTCTCCTGCAGCCTGCATTTCCCCTTTTAAGAGGCTTACACTGTTGATCGTGATTCCGAGTTCTTTTTCAAGCATCTGGAATGCTGCCTGATTTTCCTGTGAACGCCAATCCAATATGGAAGCGACAGTATATTCACTGCGGGGGAATTCTGCCTGGATGGATCTGATGATATTGACTGCCGTTTTGCCTGTGGTCATTTCATCATCAACCAGGATGACTTCACGCTGATTGTCAAGAAGCTCCCTGTCCGCGTAGCAGCGATGGGAGGTTGCATGAGAATGCTCTTCCTCGAAGTCTATTATGGAAACCGCTTCAGGAAGTGTTTCTCTTGTAGTATGAAAATACCCTGCTGCCTTGAAAGCATTATAAAAGCTGTGGCCAAGCGCGGTTGCAGTCTCTGCAAAGCCGATGATCACCGGATTGTACTTTTTATCAACAAAGGGAATGGACGGCCTGCTTACTCCCGGATCCAGCAAAAAGGCCTGCAGAAGCTCTTCGGTTTCCGGCAGCGGCAAGCCTTCCTTTAATTCTGCATAACGTGCGGCCAGCAGCTCTCCCGTGATCAGCCCTTTTTCCGGATGGATGGGGAGATGCTTCCCCAGCAATTTGCTCACAAAAAGGAATGACCTTTTCTTGTTGATGCGGGCTGCCATTGTAAAAAAATGATCAACAGGTATGTTATATGGATTTTCAGTTATGTCAAGTTCAACGTTCAGCCCCTCAATAACTGGAAGCAAATACTTCTTTTTCGAGCAGGTCAATGTATGAGTATTCTTCATGAAGCACCCCGTATATTTCAGATTTTAAAAGAATTTTCTGCGCCCAATATAAATGCGGCTTGATTTCATTCATTTTGTTAGAGTAGGCGCTTTTCATGACGCCAATGCTGCCTTCTGCACTGGCAGCAATATTCCTGGCATCCTCGTACTCTTCAAGGGTAACGGCATTCAAAGCCTGCACCGGCCTTATATGGGTAGGGTGGATGATCGTCTTTCCTGTCAGGCCATTGGCAATATCCATCATAATTTCACGGATCAGGCCATCCATATGCTTATCGATCAGTCCGGTCCTCATCCTGATGCCTGCTTCCCCGTACTTCTCCAGGAAGGGCGTCTGCCTCAGCTGGGGCTTTAGCATTCTATCTTTTGAGGAGAAATATTCCCAGACCGGCCCTGATACTGTGAACTGGCTGCCGGCACGCACAAAAACATTTATAATATCAGCAATGCAGTCCCGTATGACCGCAATATCATATACCGTGTTATCCGAATTTCTCCTGATGCCGTATAGACCGGAAAAATCGGTCGCCCCTATCCTGACATTAAGAATAATATCCCTATATTGTTCAAGAAGCGCTTTTATGTCCAGAAGCTCTCCGACTCTTGTTTCTTTCTGGATGATTTTCTTTGTTTCCAGAATCGGCATTGCATATAGAACGTGGCCTTCTCTATTCCTGCGGCTGATTTCTGCCAGTGATTCTGCTCCTTCGACAGGGTCAAATTTAGGAATGACGACTCCTGTCAGCATGCTTATTTCCTGTCCCATCCTGGAAAACAGCCGCTCCAGCTGTCCATGGCTGCGGATCCTTATAAAAATAAGCGGCAGATCATCCTCCTGGAAATATCCCTTCCCCAGCTCTTGATGAAGGAGCTTAAGTTCAGCCAGCAGGCTTTCTTCAGCCTGCTCCACTTCTGAATCGCCAATGGCATCCTCCAGGCAGATCACCATGGAAGTAAGGCCAGAATGCTTCTTTGAGAGCAGATCCTGATGAATATTAGGCCTTGTTGCAGGCATATAGAGCGTTGCGCCTAAGCAATAGGACAACAGCTCTTTCGGGGAACGTTTAGAGAAGGACCCCGGCTTTTTATAAAAGAGCCTGTCAATTTCCCTGTCTTCCAAATCAGCAAATAATTTCATTTTAATTCTCCTATTCATGCATAGTAAAAGAGGGGAATGCTTGTCTTAAAGGATTATTCAAGCATCCCCCTAAGCATATTTGTCCAATCTAAGAAGCTTTCAAACTGCCAAAAAAGGATAAAAAGAAAAGGAGCGGACAATTGTCAGTTCCCTTTCCTTGTTTCTATACGTCTGTCAGTTGCTTTTCTGGCCCTGCTCAGCCTTCTTTTTATTCATAAAGTGGACGATGAAAGTCGCTCCGAAGACTACTATCAGCAGAAGGAAGAAATAGATATGATCAATGTGGATATGGAATACTCCAAGGAGCATCTTCACAGCAATGAGCAAAATCAGCACATATGCGCTTGTTTCCAGCTCAGGCACTTTATCGATCAGCTTAAGGAATACTCCTGCTACACCACGCATCATCAGGACCCCTAGCATTCCGCCGAGAAGAAGTACCCAGATTTGATCACTGACTCCAAATGCCGCCAGGACGCTGTCAACTGAGAAAGCTATATCCATAAGTTCTACCGCTGCTACTGTTCCCCAGAAGGTACCAAACAGGCGGATCAGCAAACCGCTTTGATTGAGGCCTTCAAGCTCCTCATCATCGCCGACGCCTTTCTTCTTATCAATGAAATATTTAATAGCAAGCCATGCCAGGTAGCCGGCTCCCAAAATCTTTACCCACCACAGCTTAATCAGGAATACCCCAATTCCAATTGCAATGAAACGGAAGAGGTATGCCCCAAGCAATCCGTAGAATAGAGCCTTTTTCCGCTGCTCCGGCGGAAGGTGTTTTACCATAACAGCCAGTACAAGTGCATTGTCGGCTGAAAGCAGTCCTTCCAGGATTACGAGTGTTCCGATAAGTCCCCAGCTAACAGGGTCGCTTAGAACTTCCGCCCACATCTGCCAGTCAAAGAATGCGGCATATGTATCTATAAAACCTTGAAAAATTGTCATCTCTTGAAGTTCCTCCATTACCTTATATAAGTGCTAACGAAAGACCCGGCAGAGCCGAGTCTCAAAGATCAATAATAAAAAAGGGATTATCCAATCTGCAGGCCAAAGTCAGTTGCAAGTGCACCAAGGCCGCCCTGATAGCCGGACCCGATCGCGCTGAATTTCCACTCTCCGCCGTGCCTGTACAGTTCGCCTACAACAAGTGCTGTCTCGATGGAGAAGTCTTCTCCAAGGTCATAGCGGATCAGCTCTTCATTTGTTTCGCCGTTAAGGATGCGGACATAAGAATTGGAAACCTGCCCGAAGTTCTGGCTGCGCGCCTCGCCATCATGGATTGTGATAGTGAATGTAATGCGCTGGACATTTGCCGGTACAGCACCGAGCTCAACCTTTACCTGCTCATCATCGCCTTCTCCTTCGCCTGTCCGGTTATCTCCGGTATGTACGACAGAGCCGTTTCCGCCTGTTGTGTTATTATAGAAAACGAAATCCGCCTCAGAAGTAACCTTGCCGTTTTCCCCAAGAAGGAAAACCGAGGAATCAAGGTCAAAGTCTGCTCCTCCGTCATACTTATTTACATCCCAGCCTACCCCTACGATTACATTTGTGAGGCCCGGATTGGATTTTGTCAAATCTACCTTCTGTCCTTTTGATAAACTAACTGCCATTTTTTCTACCTCCAATTATTGTGATAGTATGCTTACGTTTCAATCTTTAAAAAGTTTCAAAACTACAAGCATATTTTTTCATATTTTTGCTTACATTTCAAATCTCAGCTCAGCCATTTTGGCGGAGTATTTTTATTCCAGTAGATGGAGCCCAGCTCATGATGCTTTTGGAAGGCATCCTCAGAGGTATGGTAGTGGAAGTTGAACCAGTATCCCTCCTGGGGCGGATGGTCCCTCCTGACATGAAAACGAAGGACATCTTCATTGGATTGCCGGTTGACAATATGGAAGATTTTTTCCGAGTTGCCCCCGCCTGGCCATTCGGTAATTTCCAGATTGCCCAGGTCGCTCCCTGGTATCCTTGCAGCTGTTTCCTCCACTGCTTTTTCAATATTCGGCAGGATGACTTCACGGAACTCATCTTCTATGACGGGTTTGATCTTTCCCCCGAACTTAATATAAGACTGGTTCTCCGCCTCCTGGACAGCAGCCTGGATGAACCTTTGCCTGATCGATTCCTCATCCTCCTCAGGTGCAGCAAGGTCCAGTCCTTCTGCCTGTGCCTCCAGGACATCGCGCTTAGGGGACCTGTCCTGGTTTGCATTATCATACAAAAATGCCTGTGATGGCGTAACCAGCCCAAAGGTAAGGATGGTTACCATCACCACAAACGATTTGCGCAGCCACTTAGGCATTTTTATCCCTCCTCATAAAAGGCTATTTTCATGCGGTAGATTTCTTTTTTAATATGCCGGAAGAGCTTATTTTCCGAGCGGCCTGCCGGAGCCTGCCTTCAGGCTGAACGAGTGCAATCCGTACGAATCCCTCGCCGGCCGCACCGAACGCGCTTCCCGGTGTAACAGCCACTCCAGCTTCCTCCAGCATGCGGATACTGAACTCCCTGGAGCTGGTGCCGTTTGGAATTTCTGCCCAGAGGAACATCGAACCTTTCGGGCTGTCGATATCCCATCCTGCCTCCCGAAGGCTTTCTACTAGGGCATCCCTGCGTTTCCTGTAGACCTCTCTTGATTCGGCCAGGAAACCCGACTGATCCTCAAGAGCCCTGGCAGCCGCGGTCTGGATGGGATGGAATACACCGTAATCCAGATGGGATTTCAGGTCTGAGATCATGCGGATTATGTCTTCATTCCCAGCTGCATAGGCAATCCGGCAGCCTGCCATGTTGAAGCTCTTAGAAAGGGAATTCATTTCTATCCCTGTTTCAAATGCGCCTTCGACAGCTAAAAAGCTTACCGGTTTTTCTTCGAAATAGAGCTCAGAGTATGCAAAATCATGCAATATCACAATCTCGTATTTTTTGGCAAACTCTATTGCCTCCCTGAAAAATGCTTCAGTCGCAAGGCCTGGCACAGGATTGCCGGGAAAGTTCAAGATCATCATCCTCGCCTTTTTCCTTATTTCTTCCGGTATTTCTGAGAAATCCGGGAGAAATTGCTTTTCTTTCATGAGAGGCATTGAATATATCTTTGCCCCTGCCAGGGCGGCACCCGCTGCATATGCGGTATATCCTGGATCGGGCATCAGTATATAATCGCCCGGGCTGCACAAAGCAAGCGGCAGATGGACGAGACCGTCCTGGGAGCCCATAAGGAGGGAGCATTGTTCCTTGGGATCTATGTATACACCGTGATTATTCTGGTAATAAGAGCTGACTGCATTGCAGAAGCTTTCTGTCCCTGCAAGGGAGTAGCCGTACTGGGTGCTGTCCAGCGCTCCCTCAGCGATCGCCTCCCTGATAAATAACGGAGGGGGCAGGTCAGGGCTGCCGATGCTCAGATCGATCACATCTTCACCTGC
This sequence comes from Bacillus sp. AG4(2022), assembly GCF_031844465.1. NCBI lineage: Bacteria > Bacillati > Bacillota > Bacilli > Caryophanales > Bacillaceae > Bacillus > Bacillus sp. AG4(2022). The sequence continues at coordinate 485,421 of NZ_JAUZVH010000002.1, read as the reverse complement.
TGAGATCTTCGCTTTCTTCATACGGGACAGTTCTGCAAATACACTTTCCCCAAATGCTTCCATTCTCTCTGCCATGGATATCTTCATACTAGTACCCTCCAGCATTCTTAAAAGCCTGATGCTTACTTAGAAAATATTATACTCTTTTTTTAGGAAAAAAGAAAAATTGGGGAGAAAAATTTTTGAAAAAAAAGAAATTTTCCTAGAAAAATGAGATTAAAGGGAGAAAATATTGGGGATAATATAAGACTAATGGTAAATGAATACATAGTCCGAGGAGGATAATAATGGAGTGGGAAATTGTTTTTGTTGCTGTAAGCCTGATGATGCTGGGATATTTTGTATTCCTGTCGATAACGGATTAAAATGTATGCAAAATAAAAACCAAGGCGCAGGGGAATCCCTGTGCCTTGGTTTTTATTTTGCTTGCTTATTTTTTTCTTTCCAGAACTCCAAAGTGAAAGCGGGAAGATTTCCGCCGGTAAACCTCAAAGCCGAAGGTGCTGAATCTTTCGCTCCGGAAATGGTCTTTCAGGACGACCCTCTTTCGCGAAACCCTTTTGGCTTCTTCTATCAGCTCCCCGGACAGCCCATACACAGCAAACTTAGCCAGTTCCTTGATTCCGTCGGAGTCCAACAGTTTTTCCTCGAACATGGGGTCAAAGTATACAATATCTGCGGACTGGTCCTGCCTGCCCTTCAAGTAGTCAAGGGAGAGAGCACTGATGACCTCGACCCTCTCCATCGCCTCATCCATTTGCGGAACTCCGGATTTCCAGGTTTTAAGCCCCTTCTCTGCGAGATAAGCAAGGAAGGGATTACCTTCCACACCGGTCACTTTACCGGAAGGACCGGCTGCATAGCTTGCGATGATGCTGTCTGAAGCAAGGCCGAGCGTGCAGTCCGCCACTGTGTCCCCGGGCTCGATTTTCGCTGCTTCCAAAAAAGGGTCAGACTCGCCTCTCATCAGCCTTTTTATCCTGAATGCTGCGGAATTCGGATGAAAGAAGTACGGTGAGCTTTTTCCATATGAAAATAATTCGAGCCTGTTTTTGCCATATACGATGCAATCATCCTTCCACTGCTCCTGCAGTGAAGAGACAGAATGGCTCTTTCGGGGATGAAAGGCGACGCCAAGTTCAGCTGCCGCTTCTTTTGCCGCCTGGATCATGCCAGGGCTTGTCCTGCCCGCTGTAGTTACAAACATCTTTTCTACCTTCCTGACTGAATAGTAATAATCTCTTTTTGTCACCAAGATATTTCTCTTTTGAGAAAAGGCAAACAATGCGAAAGGATGCCTTTTACGGCATCCTTTCTGTGTTGTTCAGCAGTTTTCCTCAAATGCAGCCAGAAGATTTTCCATGATGGTCTCCATCGGGAAGCCTTCAATATCATGGCGCGGGATAAAGTGTACAACTTCCTTTCCCTTCATTAAAGCCATGCTTGGTGAAGAAGGCTCAATCCCATCGAAATATTCACGCATCTTTGCTGTCGCTTCTTTATCCTGCCCGGCAAATACAGTGACAAGGTGATCAGGCTTCTTTTCAGCATGCATAACAGCCTGGGTCGCAGCAGGACGCGCCAGTCCGGCCGCACATCCGCAGACAGAGTTAACAACCACGAGCGTTGTCCCTTCTGTACTTTCCATAAACTGTTCAACCTCATCTTCTGTTGTTAGCTCATTGAAGCCTGCGCGTGTAAGCTCTGCACGCATCGGCTTTACCATCTGCCTCATATATTCTTCATATGCCATAGACATGTTTGATTGCCTCCTTTAAACGTTTGCAATGATAGCATACTATAACATCAGCTCTGATTGCAATTGGAGGGCACTCTACACTTTAAGCGGCCTGGCAGCAGGCTCTTCCTCAAAATGGTCAGTGACAGCCCCCCTTGAAGCGGAGGAAACGAGCCTTGTATACTTAGCCAGGGCTCCGCGGGTTAAAAGCGGCGGCGGATCCCAGGATTTCTTCCTCTCTTCCAGTTCAGCAGGAGAGACATCCACTTCAAGTGTCTGTTCGGTGCTGTCAATAGTAATCCTGTCACCTGTCTGTATTAGGGCAATCGGTCCGCCGACCTGTGCTTCCGGAGCGATATGTCCTACCACAAGGCCATGGGTACCTCCCGAGAAACGCCCGTCTGTCAGCAGGGCCACACTTTCGCCAAGACCTTTTCCTACGAGGATGCCCGAAATAGAAAGCATTTCCGGCATGCCAGGCCCGCCTTTTGGCCCTTCGTACCTGATGACCAGTACATCACCAGCCTGAATGTCACCCTTCAGGACAGCATCTGTAGCAGACTCCTCATCATCAAACACCTTGGCAGGCCCGGTGTGCCTGGTGACCTTCAGGCCGGATACCTTCGCTACGGCGCCTTCCGGGGCAAGATTGCCTTTCAGGACTACAAGCGGCCCGTTTTCCCGAAGAGGGGCATTAAGCGGGTAGATGACCTTTTGGCCAGCTTTCAGATCTTCTGCTTCTTCCAGATTTTCAGCGAGCGTCTTGCCCGTCACAGTCAGACAATCGCCGTGAAGCAGCCCTTCACTCAGCAGCATTTTCATAACTGCACTGACTCCTCCTGCTTCATGGAGATTCTGCATGACATATTTTCCGCTCGGCTTTAAATCGGCTATATGGGGGACCGTTTTCTGAAGGCGGTTGAAGTCCTCAAGTGATAGATCCACTTCAGCAGAATGGGCGATGGCCATCAAATGGAGGATGGCATTTGTGGAACCGCCCAAAGCCATCACGACAGTAATTGCATTCTCAAACGCTTCCTTCGTAAGAATATCCCTTGGCCTGATATCCTGCTCCAAAAGGCGGTAGACTGCCTTTCCTGCTTCATGGCAATCCTGCCGCTTTTCATCTGTTTCTGCCGGATTGGAGGAACTGCCCGGAAGGCTCATTCCCAGCGCCTCGATAGCGCTTGCCATCGTATTGGCTGTGTACATTCCGCCGCAGGAGCCGGCCCCCGGACAAGCATGGCATTCGATCTCATTGAGTCCAGCTTTATCAATGGCCCCGCCATTGAACTGTCCTACCCCTTCAAATACTGACACAATATCGATATCCTGTCCCTGCAGCTTGCCAGGCTTGATTGTGCCCCCATACACAAAAACAGCAGGCAGGTTCATCCTTGCGATGGCCATCAGGCAGCCGGGCATATTTTTATCGCAGCCTCCAATGGCAACAAAGCCGTCCAGGCTTTCACCCCCAACGACCGTTTCAATGGAATCAGCAATCAGGTCGCGGCTCGGAAGGGAATACCTCATCCCCTCTGTTCCCATGGAGATTCCGTCAGAAACAGTAATCGTATTGAATACAAGCGGAGCTCCCCCGGCTTCCCTGGCACCGTCCTTCGCCTTGAAAGCAAGTTCATTGATATGTATATTGCACGGAGTCACTTCGCTCCATGTGCTTGCAATGCCGATCATCGGCTTTTTGAAATCTTCATCCGTGAACCCTACTGCCCGCAGCATCGCCCGGTTTGGTGCGCGCCTTTCATCCTCGCTGATTACATGGCTTTTTATTCTAAGATCTCTTCCCAATTATGAGCCCTCCTGAAAGATTTTCTTTTCAATATAGAGGACTTTTTCAGCAATTGCAATAATTTTCACAAAATTTAATGATTTTTTATTGCTAAAAAGCAGATTAGCACTAAAGCAACACAGTACAACTCAGGAAATAAGGAAGAAGGATCCTGAACGTTTTGTCCAGGACCCTTTCATCTTATCTATTAAAGTATGTTTAAAGATCAGCTGTTTTGGTTCCTGGCTTCGGTCATTTGCTTCCACACAGAACCCTTGGCCTCTTCACCCTGTTCAATCCGCTCAATGGCCATCTTGATCTGCATGCTGACTTCAAATTCAGGATCTTCTTCAGCATCCTTTAATGCCGGGAGCGACTTTTCAGTACCTTCTTCATACAGGAACATGGCTGCACGCCAGCGGACAAGCTTGCTCGGATCCTGGAGGGCATCCATCATTGCTTCCTCTGCTTCAGGAAAACCAAGATCTGATAAGCAGTCACCCGCCGTTCTCCTTACAGTTACACTTTTATCCTTCAAAGCTTTATATAGATATGGAAGAACACTTTTGTCTTCGATCATCCCGAGATAAACGGCTGCCAGCCTGCGGATTGAAGCCTTTTCGTCTTCAAGCGCCCTTTCGAGGACAGGATAATCCTCCACCCCCGGATCTTCCATCTGTTCCATCAGCTGATAGCGTATCCGCCAATCACTGCTGTCAAGATCCTCAGGCGACAGCTTCCTTTTTGTCCTAGCAGGCCTGCTGTCTGCAGCTGCGCCATGCTTGCCTTGCTCGATAAGGCTCTTCAGCCTGCTTTCAGGGTAGGCTGCCAGCAATTCGTCAAGAATATCCTGCCCGACCTGGTCCATATCCCCGTACCTGACACCAAATTCCTTCCACTTTCTGCTCATAACAACATTATCATCAGGCTGCTGAACTTCACGCACTGCCTGCACGTAAGCTTCCGGCAGTCCAAAGCGCTTCTCTTCAGTTCCATCAGTCAGTTTGATCTGCATCGGGATATCTTTGTACATCTGCACCTGGACTTTTACCTCGCCATAATGCTCATTCAAGGCTGCCTCGCCGCCTGATTCTTCTGCTTCCTCTCCGAATGCCTTACGGACTTGAGGGAGAAGCTCTTTCCAGTCAAATTTTGCATTTCGTTCAACCGCGAGGAAATCTGCTACATGATATACCCCTTTGATTCCTTCTATCTGAAGGATATCCAAAACAACCTTTGGCGCTCCATCTGTCTTGTCCTTTTTATAATTATTGCTTTTGCCCATAGGCAATTCTTCGTCAAGGATGATTTTCATCGTATTCGGGCTTGGTGTAGGCTCAATTGATTTTATTTTCAATGATGGTCCCTCCTCATGATTCGATAGAATTTGTTTCATCTTAACATATGGGACCAGCCCATTGCCGGCCCTCTGCTTGCTCTCAGCCCTCTGCGAGCTCGGCCAGATAGCTCCATCTTTCAATAAGCTCTTCAAGCTGCTCATTTAAACTTGCTTCTTCCTCGAGAAGTTCATTTGCCTTCATAAAATCGCTGCCCGTTTCTGCCATCTCACCGGCAATTTCCTCAAGGCGCTTTTCTGCCGCGGCAATCTTTCCGTCGATGCTGTCCCACTCTCTTTGCTCATTGTAGGACATGCGCTTTTTCTTCGGCTTTGCCTCCTGCTTTGGTTTAGGTTCCTGCTTCACGCTCTTTGGCTTTGCCTGCTGCGGCTGGCTCTCAATATACTCTGTATAGTTTCCATAGTAAGAGCCGACTCTGCCTCCTCCTTCAAGGATGAGCAGCTGCTCTGCCACTTTATCAAGAAAATAGCGGTCATGAGAAACAGTTATGACCACCCCTGCAAAATCGTCGAGATAGTCTTCAAGCACGGTCAGTGTCTGTGTATCCAGATCATTTGTCGGCTCATCCAGCAAAAGGACATTCGGCTCCGACAAAAGGATTTTCAAAAGATAAAGCCTTCTCTTTTCCCCGCCGGAAAGCTTCCTGATCGGTGTTCCATGGGTGCTTGACGGGAAAAGGAACCGCTCTAGCATCTGCGCTGCCGAAATCGTTTTGCCATCAGAGGTATGCACGACCTCGGCTGTCTCCTTCAAATACTCGATCATTCTCTTATTTTCGTCCATGTCCTCACTTTCCTGCGTATAATAGGCAACTTTTACTGTCTGGCCGATGATCCGATCCCCTGAATCCAGGGGGATTTTGCCGGCTAGTATATTTAGGAGCGTGGACTTTCCTGTCCCGTTTCTGCCGATAATCCCGATTCTGTCGCCCGGCTTGACCAGTAAGCTGAAATCATCAAGCACAACCGTGCCGCCAAGCGCTTTGAAAGCATCCTTCAGCTCAAAGACCTGCTTTCCGAGCCTGCTTCCGGATAAAGCCATATCGAGCTTTTCTGATGCTTTGACAGCAGACAGGGTGTCCTCCAGCTGATCAAAGCGCTGAATCCTTGCTTTTTGCTTGGTGGTCCTGGCTTTTGCACCTCTTCTGATCCATTCAAGTTCCCTGCGGAATAGATTTTTCTGCTTTTCTATCGTAGCAGCCTCGTTTTCCTCCCTGACGGCCTTCGCTTCAAGGAAAGCGGCATAATTGCCCTTATAGCTGTAAAGACTTCCTCCATCCAGTTCAAACATTCTGTTTGTGACCCGGTCGAGAAAATAACGGTCATGCGTGACCAGCAGGAGCGCGCCATTGAATCGGCTAAGATATTCTTCCAGCCACTTGACGGTTTCATAATCAAGATGGTTGGTCGGCTCATCAAGAATTAGAAGATCCGGAGACTGGATCAGCACCTGTGCAAGGGCAACCCTCTTCTTCTGCCCTCCGGAAAGCTCCCCGATTTTCCTGCTGTATTCCTCGATGCCGAGCCTGCTTAAGATTGCCTTCGCGCTGGCATCCGCTTCCCAGCCATCCAGCTCATCCATCCTTTTCTGAAGAGCAAAAAGCTTATCCTGGAGACCGGTATCCTCAGGCGAAGCTCCGAGTCCCGCCATAACCTGTTCATATTCCCTCAAAAGGCGGAATATCGGCGCATCCCCTTCAAATACCTGCTCAAGCACTGTCAGTCGGGGATCCAGCTCAGGCTTCTGTTCTGAGTAAGACACTTTATAATCTTTCGGGCATACAATCTCCCCTGAATCCGGTACATCCACTCCAGCCACGATCTTCAGCAAAGAAGACTTTCCAGTTCCGTTGACGCCGATCAGTCCTACTCTTTCTTTTTCAGCTATCGTGAAAGAAACATCCCGGAAGAGCTGCTTTTCCCCATAAGATTTTGATAAGTTTTCAATTGAAATCATCTTCATGACTGACCATTCCATTCCCTGTAAAATTCATTTAAGTATAATTGCATAAATTCATGGCGCTGTTTTGCCATCTCTTTAGCTGTATCCGTATTCAGAAGATCGCGGAGCTTCAGCAGTTTTTCATAAAAATGATGGATGGAGGAGGTTTGCCCATTCCTATATTCCTCCTGTGTCATTTCTTCCCTGGCTGAAAGTGCCGGGTCATAAAGGGCATGGCCTTTCATCCCGCCATAGGCAAATGCCCGGGCAATCCCGATTGCACCAATGGCATCCAGCCTGTCTGCATCCTGGACAATCCTTGCCTCAGGAGATTCTGCCTTTATGCCGGAGCCCCCTTTGAAGGAAACAGAGGCGATAACCTCTTCCAGCTGCCTTTGCAGTCCAGTTTCAATCCCTGCCTCCCTAAAAAAGCTGCGGAGCCTGTCCCATCCTTTTTCCTCATCGGCATTCAGCTTAGCATCGGGTATATCATGTAAAAGGGCTGCCATTTCAATAATGAAAGCATCTCCCCGTTTCTCCTGCCTCTGTATATATAACGCATTTTTCCTGACTCTATCTATGTGATGCCAGTCATGCCCTGAAGCATCCCGGCCAAGCACAGCGCGGACATACCGCTCTGCCTGCGAGATTATTTTTTCCATTAAACACGCACCTCTTTCCTGCTGATGCTTATTTTATCATGAAAAGGAGGAGGATGTTTCTTCTCAGCTATATCTGCCTTTTATGTGAGCAAAACATCAAAAGAAAAAACCTTGCTGCTGTGCAAGGCTTTCCGCTTACTGATTTATTTCAGTCCGTTGAACCAGCTGAATCCAATGGTATTTTCCCCGGCATGAACCCCGATGGTGGCTCCAAGAGGGAAGGCGCTGAACTCGATTTCCTGAAAGCTGGCCCTTAGATCTGCCATCCACTCTTTTGCCTCTCTGTCATATAGGCCATAAAGAATGAAAACCTCCCGGAAACCATGCTGTACATACGCTTCCTTGAGCAAGGCCTTCATCCGTTCCCTGGCCTTCCTGATGCTCCTTGCCTTTTCTTTTATGCTGAGTGCCCCGCCGCTAATGGCAATGATCGGCTTAATGCTCAATAGGCTGCCAAAATAGAATTGCAGCCCGGACATCCTTCCGCTGCGATGAAGCTGTTCGAGGCTCCCGACAAGGACTAACGTCTCCGATGTGGATCCGATTTCCTCGATCCTGCGGGCTGCTTCGCTGCTCTCGATCCCTGATTCTGTCAGAAGCATCCCTTCCTTTATCAGCCTCGTCAATGGATAAGATAAGATTCCCGAATCGACTGTATAGACAGGTATGTTCACCAGCTGTGCTGCCTGCTGGCTGGATGAAACAGTCCCGCTGAGCTTCGCAGATACAAGGACAGCCACAATGGAATCATAGCTTTCTTCAAGCTCTTCAAAAAGAGCCTGAAAAGAGCCCACAGAAGGCTGTGAGGTCTTTGGAGGCGAAGAAAGTGTCTTCAGCCGCCTGAACAGGTCTTCAGCGCTTATGGTCCTCCCCTCTATATACTCCTGGCCATCCATGATGATTGTCATCGGTACAACATAGACATCCGGGTGCGCCGCTAATTCCTCATCCAGGCATGCTGTGCTGTCGGTAACCCATGCCACTTTTCCCATCAGGTTTCCTCCTTGCGGTAATTATGTATTTCTATATTTTTTTATAAACGGCTATCCCAGGAAAAAGGATAGCCGCACACTGTTATTCTTCCGGCAGAAAAGCCGCGATCCTCGGAAATAGTTTCAAGGCATTGTAGTAAAATACCTTTTCATGATGCTCTTCAGGGATAAGATCCTTGATAAACTCAATATATGGAGCTATAGGGATCAAGGGCCAATCGGTCCCAAAGATCAATTTATCATATGAATCTGCAAACTCAATCGCGTGGCGAAGGTGGTCAAGGAACCGCCCTCCGCTCCTTTTCTTCAGTTCTTCTTCCGTACCCACTATCAGTCCTGAGAGATCAGCGTATACGTTCGGATTCTTATAGATGATTTCAGCCCCCGTCAGGGTCCAGGGGTCGCCGAAATGAGCCATCATGAAATTGACATTCCGGTGCCTGACAGCCACTTCATCGATGGCAAGAGGATGGGAGTACTTCAGCAGCCCTCTTTCTGAATAAGTGTCGCCAGTATGAAAGACAACCGGCACACTGTATTTCTCAGCAAGTTTATAGACTGGTTCATATACTTCGTCATAAGCGTAAAAAGGATAATAGCCCAGGTAGATTTTAAATCCGACAGTCCCGGGGCGCTGAATCACGTCTTCCAGCCTTACAAGCGCCTCAGAATCCATATTGAATGGATTTATGCCGGCGCAGGCCACTATTATATCCGGCTGGGATTCAGCCAGGTCCAGCATCATCGGCGTCCTTGCATCATGGTCCGGAAAACCCATCCCGTTTGTTTCCTCAAGGCCCATGCCGATTCCGAGCAGGACACCTGCATCCCGGTACTCAGCAGAAATCCCTTTATAGGAATAATCAACAAACGAAAGGTCTCTTGCTGTTTCATGAAAAGATTTAATTTGTGAAAAATGCATATGTGCGTCTATTATTTTCATTCTGTCTCCTCATTGATGAAACTGATTTTCTGCAGCCTATCCAGCAGCTTCCCGGATAAATCCCTTCTGTCAAACAGCATGAATACCGGTTTCGTCTGGCTATCCCGCCCTCCGGAGCTGAATACCGGTTTCGTCTGGCTATCCCGCCCTCCGGAGCTGAATGGCTGCCTTGATATAAGCTGGCATGCCTCTTTGTTCATATATGCCTCATTATGGTCAGCCATGCTGTTTGCTACCATATAAAGCTTTTCTTCTGCATGTGTGCTGCAGACGGATGAGCCATTCCCCAAAAAGAGAACATTCTCGCCCTTTCCTGCTGTATAAAAGCCATTCTCATCTGCTCCGTCCGGCCTGATCGAAAGGTCTTCAAGCTTTCCGCCCATCAGGAAAGCATCCGTGACAGCGTACTCACCGGCAAGGAGCTTGCCGCCCGCTTCCTCTATTCTGAGAAATGACCCGATCAATGGTACACCTGGGAGCATGAGATAATATTGTGCAAATGTAAGTCCCTGCCATACAGGATGCTCTCCAAGCCTTGTTGTAACCTTGAGTCCCTGCCACAATTCCCCTGAATTATCCCGGACCGCAGCTGCCCCCGCCTCTGTCTGGCCTTTGAGGATAGAGAAAACATTCAGTTTTGAAGGAATTGTCTTCATTCCACCGCCCCAGGGATTCCACCAGCCTTTTGCCTGCAGTGAAGGGAAAGAGTGGTCCAGCCATTTTCTTCCGTTAACAGAGATGGAGAACAGTCCAGGATAGAAGCCTGGAGCCGATTTGATTTCCACTGGCCCGTTTACTGCTTTTGCCACTTTTAATCCGGCTTTCTCTTCCCATGATATTTGCACTTCTCCTCCAGGCATCAGAACGATGCTATCGATTTTTTCGCAGCTGCTGCCTTCCTCAAGAACTGCAGACACAATGCTGATTCCTGCTTTTTCCCCCAATGCAACGCTGGTTTTATAATCTTTTCCTCCCTCAAGCCTAATCTCTTCAGCTGCCTTGACCCTGCCGTCAGCCGAAATGGAGAGCTTCCCTTCAATTGGCTGTAGCCTGTGATTGATTAAAGTCAGGTCTGCCGCATATTTTTCATCAAGGCCGCATACTGAAGTGATGATCATCTCCTTCTCAGGGGCTGTACTTTTTTTATCAGCTAAAGGGGAGCTGGTTGCAAATGCTGCGAATTCTTCCCAGGACTGGAAGGCCCCAATTGATAGATAAACAGGTTCGAGGACCGCCTTTTCTTTCGCCTGGATCTCACCGGTCTGGAATTCAATTGAAAGCTGCCAATTATCCGGCACCGCCTTGGCGCTTTCCGGCCAGGCAAGCCCTACCGGTTCCCCTCTTTGTCCTGCGAAATACCAATTCCCTGACAGAGAGCTGAAGTTGACATCTCCATACAGAAGCTCCTTCATATCTGAAAACGCAACTGCTTCCCCGTCCAGCGGAAACACCATCTCCCTGCCTTCATGGTACATCGACTGAGAGATATACAGCTGTTCAACAGGCTCTTCCCTGCCATTTTCACATTCCATCCACCTCTTTACAAGTCCTTCAGCATATAGGGATGTAAAGATGCTAAGCTTGATTCCAGGCAAATTCTCCGAAAGAAATGCAAGCTTATGGGTTATAGCTGCCCCATCTTTATACCACTCTGCAGATACAGGCTTCTTTTTGGTGAATTCTGAGGTATATGGCTTCCCCAGTTTCGGCTGGAAGAACGCAAATGGCTGATCCATTTTCTCGCTTCGGCCGGCTGTCACAGTATAGTCACGCTTTCTGATATTCACCTGGCTGTTGCCATTGAAGATATGCCAGTATTCCTCTGTCTCGCCGCCAAATTGGCTGCCAAAACCCTTCAGTGCAATGCCGGCTTTCTTTTCAAACTGGAACTGGCCGCCTTTAGAACCAGTTAGAGCCACCTGCAGCAGGTGCTCAGAAAAACCATGCTTCTTTACCTCAGCTGGAAGGAAGATGCTTTTCCGCTCTTTCGGTTTCAAATCAAGAATAATTTCTTTATATTCAGGAATGAGATTCTCTGTTTCCGGAATCCGGATTTCCACGTTTACATCTTCCGGCAGATTATTTTTAACCTCGAAAGCAACCTCTGCCTGTTTTCCCTGGTAGCTTAAATGTCCAAGAAGCGAGGCAGTAACATCGGCCGGCTTTTTAGGATGGAGGCCCAGCTTCAGTGAACAGCTCCTTCCATTTATAGACAATTCTACTTCTGCAGATGGGTGTGTCTTCCAGGAGTCAGGCGCTTCCCCTTCTCTGATGTCCAGCACTCCTGCGATGACCTCTTCGCCAGAGACCACTAGGGACGCTGTTAAGCTGCATTTCACGCGCCCGCTGTCCTTCCCGGCTGCTTCAACCGCAAGCGGATTTCCGGATTTATTGACAATCCTTAAGGAAATGGACTCTTTCCGCCCCTCAATCAGCTGGTGCCTGTTTAAAACAAGTTCAGCCAGGAATTCATCTGTCTCAATCAGGCGCATGCCCCTTCCTGAACGTTCAAATTGGACTCTTGCATGAGTTCCTTCATCTTCCCACTCATAGTCATAATAAGTGAAGCCATTTTCGTTTTTTCCATCAGGTTTCACTTCAATTTTCCTCGAGCTTGAACTGTACCAGTCCAGCTTTTCAAAAACAGGCTTAAAAAGCGGCGTATTCAGAACAGCGGGAATAAAGTTCATCAAGTGAGTGGAGTCGTCTCTGTCTTCCCAAAAGAATAGAAACACACATAATTTTAGTGGTTAAACTTAATCTTAATTTCGTCCTTTTTAAACTCAACACTTTCCACGACACCATGTATCATCATCTTCCTTGAGTCTAAATCAGCTCCTTCGAATGTCTCCTTTATTTTCTGTAGAGTAAGAATATAATCATCTTCCTTTTCAGAAGATTTCTTTTTCTGCTCCAATAATTCCTTCTTATTTTCTATAATTTCATTTAGATTTTTAATTTCAGTTTGCTTAGTGTTAATAATGTTACTCAATTGTTCAGGTGAAAATGAACTCTCTCCCAATAAACTTTTTGTAATTTCGTTGTTCAGGATCGTTAAATCCTTATCCAATTTACTTTTCTGCTTTGAAAGTGACTCGATTTCATCTTCCAATTGAATCAGAAGTTTATTACTGCTTTGCTGTCTGGATTGGATATACTTTTCCTTATTCTTCAATACTTCACTGACTTCTTTAATGAAGTATTTATAAAAAACTTTGTCATGTTTCTCAGAGGCATATAAAGACTTATCATGGTGAACATCTGAAGTTCTTGCATTGGAGCATCTGTACCTTCTAGTGATTCGTTCTTTCTTTGTTCCATCTTTTAACTCATAGCTTGTCCTAGTTACATCACTATATAATTTGCTGCCGCAGTATCCACAAATTGCGATTCCGTTGAGCAGCAACTTTCCTTTATTGGGGAGAGTGCCTTGTTTATCTTTCCTTAACTTCATTATTTCCTGTACTTTATTAAACACTTCTTCATCAATGAATGCCCAGTCTTCTCTCTTTTTTGAATATCTCCATTCCTCTTTCGGTAACACCTTATCGTGATTACTTTTATCTCTGACATTGTACCTTTTTACCCCTGTGTAAATAGGATTCTTCAATATGCTGAAAATGGTGTTGATTCTAAAATTCTTACCATTTCTCGCTTTATAGCCAGATGAGTTAAGGTAATTAGCTATCCTAGAAACTCCGAATCCTTTACTGATATATAAATCAAATATAATTTCTACAATCTTCTTCTCTTCCTCATTTATTCGCATATCCTTGACATTCTTATCGTATTTCCAATGCCTATCTCCTGTATCATATGTTTCATATCCATAAGGAGGAGTTGTACCTGTATATTTCGCTTCTTCATTCATTTGCTCGATGATTTCTTTAATCCTCATTGAGGTCTTTTTACTTTCACCTGATGACTGCCAGAATGTAATGTAGTTTATTAACAAATCAGTGTGGTCAGCAATCTTTCTCTGACCTTCTTTTACAGACCATACTTCTACACCATGATCAACTAAATACTGAACAACCAGTGGAGTTTCATCTTCTCGCCTACCTAAACGGTCATACATGAATACCAATAGGATATCAAATTCTTTATTCTCTGCAGCCTTCTTAATTTGCACAAGGGCATCACGTTCATCAGTTTTATTTTTCCACCCTGATATACCTTTTTCGTATAGCTCATATTCCAATTTCCAATCAGGTTTACTTTCAATAAATCTCATGCAGGAGTTGCGTTGCATCGGGATATCTTCTTCAGGATTAACTTGTCCTTTTGTTGAAACTCGATATAAAGTCCATACTCTTTTCATTGTGTGTATCTATCCCCTCTGGATATATAATTATATACCACTTATTTTACCAACAAAAATAGAGAAATCAAAGGATTTCTCTAGCAAAAAAGTCATATAAATGTTCCTCAACTTGTTTTCTTTTATCTTCATCATTTGAGTATTCAAGTGTAATGTAAAATCCATCTTCATCTTTATGTAAGCTTTTTAGAGTTTTCACTGCTCCGTTGTAAGAAATGGCAAACTCAACTCCGTCAATCATTGTTGTAGTTGCTCGCACCTTATCACCTCAATATTATGTATAGTAACTTCTGTGTTTGTCCTATTACTTTGTTCCATTATGTAATCATAAAAATTTCTCATCTCCTGCTTCACACAGGATTTAAATAAGTCAAAGAACATCCGGTTATCGTGTTTAGCCAAATCATATTTTCTGATTATCATTGATACACCTAACTCAGTGTAAAGGTATCCTAGATAATCGACAGCTTGATGACAATACTTCTCCTCACTCTCCAATGGATTCAAATGGAGTACATCATGATTAAAACTGTTTAGGTGCATGAGATTCTCCATGTTACTTTTACCTCCGTACACCAGAGGATGAATATGGTGTATTTCTGTATGATTGAAAAAGTATGTTAAACAATCCTCTTCATTGAAAAAAGCGTTATCCATAAAGTTGTAATACTCGTCTCTTGCGTATGTATCGAAATATTTTCTGCTGCCATCGTCAACCTTACGTTGCTTAAGCTCTTCCTTATGCTTGTCGTATACATTGAATTGAAAGCACCATATGTAATCCCCTAATTGATCAGATAAGTCGATATCATAATACTTTTTAGTGTGGCTGATAATTAATTCCTTGTTGAAGTGTCTGCGTTCTTTTAGATAATAAAGATACATTGGAAGTGGGATTCCGTTAATATAGAAATCCTCACCCTCATCAAATCCAAATAGTTTATATTTAATCCTCTTCACCCCCTCTGGATTTTATTTAATTATTTAATCTTACTGTACTTCCCACAAACTAAATCCTTATCTATCTCTTCCTGAATCCGACCTTCCTTAGCCTTGTTCAGAATCGAACAGTTCCTCTTATATCTCTTGCAGGTCATACACTTTTCTTCAAATTGCTGCATTTGTAATTCATTTGGGAAGATACCTCTATATGTAACTGGGTGAATAGTAATCTCTATTCTGGGATTCGCTGAATCATAAAAAACCTCATGTGTACGAGTTAACACCTTTTTATCATCTATGTATGCAATTCCATTCAATGTGTCACAGAGGACTTTCATGTAGTTCTGTTCATCTTTGTCAGTTCGATCAAAGTAAAATATACAATCTACATAATGATGAATGTCTCGTGTGGATTCGATATCCCATTCCTGCAGCTTAACTTGTTCTTTTGCGTATGTAGAGAACTCTTTCTTAAACTTATTGGCTTCTGGTTTAGTGTAAGCCATAACCATGCATCCATTGCCTTTTCTGACTCCCCTATAACCCATGTAGTGGTTTACAGAAGGAGGAATACCTTGTACTGTCAGTTTTAATTGTTTAACCAACTAACCACTCCTTACAAGTAAAGGGCTAAGGATTAACCTCAACCCTTTTATATTTGATTGTTTATTCTTCGATTACGCCTTTTAACTTTAAAAACTCAAATTCTAAGTCCAGTACAGCAGCGATATCTTCTTTGTCAATTGAATGTTTTGTGGTTTTCGCTAATTCGTCATGAATGAAATCAACCATCTCTGCTTCGTCAATATGTACTTCTTCAATTGGTTGTGCTCCTAGTTCTTCACCTGTCACTGTGCCTGTGTATACTTGTTCTTTTTTCATTGATACTTCCTCCAATAGTTAGTTTATTTTTTATTAAATTTCTCTTTAACCTGTTCAAACAAAATATCAGCCATACTTAATTTTAGGAGTGTGCCATTCTCGCTGCCGTCCACGCTGATCCTTAAATTTATTTCAAGTGGGAGTTCGTCTAGAGCCTTAGTAAAAGCTTTGATTTTAGACTCGGTATCTTCATCCAAATCAAGTTTTCCTTCAATCTTCATTTTTAATTTTTTTGATACATTTAATTCTGGAGATGGTTGAGCCTTAAACTTTTCCCACATGACCCTTTCTTCTCCTGTTGACTGCTCTCCTAGCCGATTTGCAAGGTTAGTTATTCTATTATCCGTTAGACCTACGATTCCACCATTATCATATTTACTCATTTTCTCACTCCTATTTTTATGTGTATTATTTAGATTCCAAAACAGTCTTACCACCAATCTCAAGTTTCTTTGCCTCGATCACTTCGTGTTCAGTCATTTTCCTCACCTCCCTTCAAGTAATATGAAACTACCGTTTTAAAGCGATATGTATGTAATTATTTTTTATTAATTAGCTTGTTGCTGTATGTATTTCTCTTGTGACCATTTCACATGGTTAACCAAATATTTATGTTTTGGAAACAGAATGAAGTAGTAAAGAATATCTTCTATTTCTTCTAGATTCCAGTAAGGAATTCTAATTAACTTATAACCTTTGTTTTTACAATAGTTATTCTTTTTGATATCATTTTCTATTCTTGTTTCGTCAGAGTATCTTCCTGAGTAATTTTTAAAATGTTGCTGCCCATCAAACTCTATTGCATATTTTATGACCTCATTTTCAAATACTACAAAATCAATTCTTAGAGGTACATTCATGTTTTCATCTTTGATAGCATATTCTTTTATATATTTAATGTTATTATCATTTAACCATTTCATTATTTTTTCTTCACCTAAGGAAAAAGTTTTAGGACTACAATTAAGACATTTATACACTTTATTTTTCTCTAATAATTTATGAGATCTTTTCTTTGTATACTTGTTATTACATCCATTACATTTGATAGTGATAGGTCTATCTGCTCCGTTATATTCAGTTAGCAAGGTGAACTTTTGTCCATATATGGATTCAAATTTCTCCTTATAATCCTCATGTGAATCCATCCGAGACTTACCTAAACATTCATTAGAACAATACTTACTATTCCTTTGGGAAGTATTAACCTTTTTTCTTTTACCACACTGAATACATGTAATCGTATGAATATTTACGTTCGCACTCCTACACACTTCTGAACAATATTGCTTTCTAGACCCTATATCAAGCTCTTTTGAGCATCCTCTACAATATCTAATTTTTTTACAGTAAACCTTTTTAGGTTTTGTTTTCTTGGGTTTAATTTTACATTCTTCTGAGCAGTATTTTTTATATTTAACTTCTCTTATGTCATATGAAAATTCTTTTGAACAAGTAAGACATGTCTTACTTTTTATGTAATTTTTTTCTTTCTTAACACATGGTGTGCCAACTGAATCATTACTTCCTCTCTCTCCACCTAGTTTATGCTTCCGACTATGGTACCTGACCCTTTCTATACTAAAACCTGTTTTATTGGCAATTTCCAAATAACTTAAACCAGTTTTTCTTAAATTAAGTATCGTTTCAATTTCCTCATTGGGTTTGTGTTTGTTTTTCTTCTTACTGTTTTCATAGTCAATGCATACTTGCTTAACGTAATTCTTATTACAATTTAATACTGAAGAAATTTTCTTATAGCCTAGTTTCTGAATCCTTAGTTCGATTATCTTTTCTTTCAACATCCTACCTTCTCCTCCTGATCAATGGAGGCTGCGCAGCACTTATGTAACGTTACTTCCTTTTATTTTTATTAGTTTATTTTCTATAAATAATTTATGGTCTTCATTTATCCACTTATGTATCTTCAGTAGTCTATCTTCTTCGTAATTTTCATTGTCAGGTGAATACCAATCCTCTAACGCATAATTACGCTTATGAGAATTACATGTCTTACAGGCTGGTACACAGTTACTTAAATCGTTAGCACCATTATGGACTACGTGCTCCCTGTGAAAATCACCAAGTTGAAATTTTTTATTAAACTTTATCAAATGTTCTTCAATTTTCAGCTCACAATAAGCACAGCGATGATTAAAATACTTTTTACAGTCTTCCCATTCTTCAAGTGATATTTCATGTTTTTTCTCTTTATCTCTCTTTCTCTGGTATTCTTTAAGTTTTTCAGGATTATTTTTTCTCCACCAGTCTTGATAGCCTCTTTCCTTTGAAGTTTGTCGATATAGTTTATGTTTTTCCTTTCTATTTTCATCTGTTCTTTTTCTGTTTACTTTCAATTTTTCTGGATTGTTTTCTTCCCACTCTAAAGTCCTTTTTATGGCACATTGTATGCAATAAGGGTGAAATCCATCTATTCCATTGGATTGATTTTTATAATAATATTCTTCATTGCACGGCATCCATTTAAGACATTTGCTACAAACCTTATGATCAATTCCATTAATTAGTTGATGTGTTTCATTGTATCTTCTTTGTCTTCTTTCTGCTAACCTTTGCTCCTTTTCTTCTTTTGTTAACTTAGACATCTCATCCTCCTCACTGCATATAACTAAACGATTTAAACACTATCCTGTCACCCTTAACCAATACCATCGTGTCGTCTTTACCTTTAAGCAGATTCTTCTCAACTAAGTTATAAGGTAATGCTACCTTCATATCTGATCTAACTTTAATTCTGTTCTTTTCACCTTTGTACAGGATGACTTCCTTCTTATGTAAATTAACCTTGATATCGTAGTAATCAGCATATTTAATGTTAAGTAATTCTTGTACTTTAGTGGGAATTCTTATGTAGACTAAGTAACCATCAGTGCTTGATTTAATCTTAGAGAGTGTGTAACCTTCAAGGATGTATTCGTATATCTCATTCAAGGAATCCTCTGTAAAGCTCTTTAAATGGCTCTCAGACCAATTCAAGTTTTCTCGTAAAATCTTAATTAGTAATTGTTTGTCTAATTTCTTAATCTGTGTTGCTGCTGTCATTATTTCCTCCTATGTATTATTAGTGCATGATTTCTTCTTCAATATCACTGAATGAGAAATTGAAATTTTTGCACCATTTTCTACCTTTTTCTTTAGATTTTTTCACCGTGCTTTTTGCTTTTTGAAGGCTTTTATTAACTGCCTGAGATTGAAGAGCTTCCCTAAGTGTTTGCAGTCTAGATAGTTCGCCCTTAACTAACCTTCTCTTTTGTAATTCAGTTTGAAAATTTTTTGCTATGTAATATCCTTCGCAAGCATTAAATTTAGTAGTTTCTAAGTGGTGATAGTATTGGTTAATCATGCGGTCATATTCTGCTTGCTTTTTACAAAGTTTTTCAATATCACCATCAATTTCTTTTAACATTACCTCAATCTGATTAATATACTTACTGGCTAAACACATTGACTAACATCTCCCTTTAACTAATATTTGGTATGTGACTTGTTACTTATGATTATATTAGTTTATTTTATATTAGTCAATGTATTTATTTGATTATTTTGTTTTATTTTTTTCGCTCATATCGTACAAATGAATAGTCAAACGGATAGTCCTCTGTAGCCCAATTATGTACTGTTTCAACTGGCTTGAAGTTACTTAGGCTGAACGCAGGAAAGAATTTATCTGCCTCAGGAAAGATGTGATCAACTATGGTTAATTCAATTACATCTGCATGTGGAAGGAACTCCTCATACACCTTTTGTCCACCACAGATAAATAAGTTTACATCTGAATTAGCATGTACTTTATAGTCGTGTAGGATGTCTTGTACGCTTGGATACACGTTTAATTCTGGATGATACTGTGTTGTTGTGTCTGAGGTGAGTAGGATGTTTACTCGTCCTGATAGGGGCTTACCTATTTCTTCATAACTTTTTCTTCCAAACACCACAAATTCACCAAGAGTTAACTCTCTGAATCGTTTTAGATCCTTTGGGGGTTTTGTCAGCAGACTACCATTGCTACCGATTCCCCGGTTCTTATCTATGCAAGCTATAAGAGTTATTGTCAAATTGCTACCTCCATTGGAATTGTCTTACCATGTTGATAGTTAAGTAGTTTAAAGTCATCAATCGTAAAGTCGTAGAAATCCTTTACTTCAGGATTAATCCATAATTCAGGTGCTTCAAATTGTGGCTGCTTAATCTGTTCTGCTAAAGGTTCTAAGTGCCTTTCGTACCCGTGAATGTTGTCAATATTAAAGGTAAGTGTGCCTAGTGAATATCCTGTTACTTGTGCAATCATTCGCTGTAAGACGTAATATTGGAAAATATTAAATGGGTTGCCTAGTCCAATATCGTTTGACCGAATTCCAACAGTTAAATGTAATTTACCCTCTAATACTTGCCAGTGGGTATTCCATACGCAAGGATTCAAAGCCATTTCATCGAGGTCATCAATATTCCACAAGGAAGTAATGTGCCTTCTTGAAGATGGATTGTTCTTCAACTGATCTAACAGGTAATCAACTTGGTCAACTTTAGTGGAGTAAGTTAATGTTTTCGTAAATCCATTACCTGCAGAAATGATTAAATCCTTTCTCCTCACCTTCTTACCCATTTGATAGCCATATGATTTGCCCACTGTTCTATCTTCCATACGCCATTCATCCCAAATCTTAACGCCCATTTTATTTAAGTTATCTACATTATTATCTTTAAGCTGCCAAATCCACAGTAACTCTTTAATGGCTGTTTTCCATGCCACACGTTTAGTTGTGAGGATGGGCACTTCCGTATTGTCCAATTTAATCTGCTTATTAATTATTGACTTAGTATATGCTGAAGAACCATCAGCCCACTTTGTTCTGACTTGCTGATCCTTATCCCAAATACCTTCATCAATGATTTCCTGAATGATTCGATTGTATTGAATGTCGTAGTTACTCATACTGCATTTCTCCCTTTTATAAAACTAGGAAAGGATTTAACCCTTCCCTAGCATTCTCATATCAAATTATTTAACCGTTAATTTGTCTTTCAATTTCTTCTTTCAATTTAGGCTCAGGAGCAAAATCCTTTTCCCAGTTAGGTGGCTTAACAATTTTTCCATCTTCCTCACGAAACCTTGGCTTACCATCTTCCCAAAGTTTACCCATGTTAGCATCCTGTACAATTTTAAATAGGTTGAATGGTTCTACCCCTAGAATGGTAAATGATCCTTGATTGAAGTATTCAACATCAATAAGAGCATCAGCTTGAGCTACAAGAACATCATCAATTACAGGTTTATTAGTTAGAATCTTAGTGGTTGCTTTATCAAGACCATTATAAAGTTGACCAACAAGTGATTTAAATTTTTTCTCATCTCCTGCTACAGTTGCATAAAGAAATTCAACTAACTCTTCCCCTGTCCATACTGCACGATTTAGAGCAGTTGTTTCATCCATTGGTGTAGGCTTTTCAGAATACTTGTGATTAAATGCTTTGTGGAAATCCTGAACCATGTAGTAAGTTTCGTTTTGTGCTTTGTTAGTCATTCAATTACTCCTTTTATATGTAATTAATTAGTTTAAGAGGGGATTCGTTAAAATCCCCATTTTATGTGAAAATATCAGCATTTTTCTACCACATATGTACATTTTTGGTTATTTTGTACACTATATACGGACATTAGAGCTTAGAAATCATATTTTCAAGTTCAGCAGGGTTAAAACCTCGGCTTCTCTCGACTACATCCTCATTATCGTCAACCAATAGGATAACTGGAGTGGACATTACCATGTGTTGAATTGCCCGTTCAGGGTTTTCCTCTGTATTCACTCTCTCATAATCCACACCTTGATCATCAAGAAAATTGGATACGGCTATACAAGGTGGGCAATCTGTCTTTTCGAATTTAATAAGTTTCATATATTTATCTCTCCTAATATTTTAATTTTTTTTAGTTTTTATAGGTCGTCAAAACCGTTATCTTGAGTGTTTACCTTTACATACTGACGTGGCTTTTGCTCGAAGAAATCAGATCTGCCTAAGTCAACTTCTTCATACGCCTTAATCCACTTCAACGGATTAGTTCTGAAGCCTTCAAATGGACGATCAAATCCTAATTGGTTCGCACGAACATTAGCATAGAATTTAATGTAGGCTTCTAACTGGTTCATTGTAATTCCTTCGATGTTATTCCCAATGATATATCTGCCCCACTCAATTTCAAGTTCAGCAGCTTTGATGAAAGTATCGTTAACAAATTTCTTAAGTTCTTCAGTATTTTCTTCAGGGTTTTGAGCCAATACTTCATGAAAAATCTTAACGAATAAGTCTACATGGATCTGCTCATCACGGTTGATATAATTAATCATCGTACTAGAAGCAACCATTTTCTGATTCTGAGCAAGGTTATAAAAGAATGCGAATCCTGAGTAGAAGAACAACCCTTCTAAAATAACATCATAAACAATGGATTTTAGGAAGTTTTCAACTGTTTGTTCTTCGGCAAAGTGACGGTAGCCATCTGTAACAAACTCATTCCTCTTGATTAAGGTTGGTTCACTTCTCCAAAATTCAAACACTTCATCCTGTTTCTTTTTATCCACAATGCTCGACAGTACATATGAGTATGAGTGATTGTGAATTACTTCTTGTTGAGCAAGAATAATCATTAGTGCTGATAAACTTGAGTCAGTGAGATAATCAGCAACTTTGCCCGCATAGTCAGTTTGAATACTATCTAAAAGTGCGAGAAGACCAATGATTTTCAGGAATGCTTCCTTTTCATAGTCGCTGAGATAAGGAAATTGCTTAATATCTTGTGCCATATTGATCTCAAACGGTGTCCAAAAGTTTGCCAGCATTCTCTTATACTTGGGAAATGCCCAAGAAAATTGGACATCATCCCAGTTAAGAATATTGGAGCACTCTCCATTAATAATTGCTGTTGCTCTATTTGGAGCATTTTTGTTCATAATATCTCTTTTTTTAAGTTTCATATTTTCTCCTTTAATTATGTAATTATTTCATCAAGACGAGCAGCTGTCGCAGTCTTCAAATTCGCTTGAAGTCGAACGGACATAGTATGTTGTTTTCATTTTCTGCTTCCAAGCATTCATGTGATAATCGAGTAGAGTTTTTGCTTTGACATCGTTTTTAACATAAATATTAAAGCTAATACCTTGATCCAAATGTCGCTGCCTAGCTGCATTTTGTTTAATACTCCAGTTTTGGTCAATTTGGTATGCTGATTTATAATACCAAGTGGTACGCTGATTTAAATCAGGCACAGTAACTGGAATTTTGTAGTCTTTCTTTTCCTCTGAATATGCTTTCTTAAAAATTGGGTCAATAGAGGGTGTTGAGCCTCCAATTAAAGCTGTAGACATATTAGGAGCAACAGCCATCAAATAACCATTTCTTAATCCCTTCTCAGATACATCTTTTTGCAACTCTCTCCATTGTTTGTTCGATACAAGTCGATCAGTGTCATCTTCCTCTACTCCATAACCTCTGTCAGTGAAGTAGTTTCCATTGTGCCAATCTGAACCTTCAAATGCCGGATAAGCTCCTTTTTCTTGACCTAGTTCCATACTTGCCTTGATAGTTAGATATGCAATTTTCTCATAAAGCTTATCAGCGTAATCGACTGCTGTATCACTTTCCCAACGAATCCCACTAAGAGCTAGCAGATGATGCCAGCCAAATGTACCTAGTCCAATTGCTCTATATTTTCTGTTGCTCATTTGAGCCTGTAATACAGGAATGTTATTAAGGTCAATAACGTTATCAAGCATCCTGACTTGAATCGGAAGCAACCTCTCTAACACATCGTCCCTTACTGCCCTTGCTAAACTGATAGAAGAAAGGTTGCAAACAACGAAATCTCCCGGTGTCTTTTCGATAATAATCATACCGTTTTCTTCTCGTTGCTCTTTGACAGTTGTAGGACTTTGGTTCTGGACGATTTCTGTGCATAGATTTGTGCAATAGATGATTCCCAAGTGCTTGTTTGGATTCTTTCTATTTACCTCATCACGATAGAACATAAATGGCGTTCCGGTTTCAAGCTGCGAAACCATGATCCGCTTCATAATATCAATTGCCTCAACCCTAATCTTACTTAGTTCGTTAGAATTTACACACTCATAATATTTGTCACGGAATGATCCACTACCCTCTTTTTCGTCATAATGATCCTCAAGGGAATATCCCATAACGTCCCTAACTTCTTTAGGATCAAACAAATACCATTCTCCACGTTTTTCAACTTGCTCCATAAACAAATCAGGTAAACATACCCCAGTGAAAATATCATGTGTCCGGTATCTTTCATCTCCATTGTTAAGCTTGGCATCGAGAAATGGGAAGATGTCTTTGTGCCAAACATCTAGGTATACTGCTATCGCTCCTTTTCGCTGTCCCAATTGGTCTACGCTGACAGCAGTATTATTTAATTGCTTCATCCAAGGAATAACGCCTGACGAAGCTCCTTCATATCCTCGGATAGTGCTACCTTTACTTCGGATTTTACCGATGTAAACTCCGATTCCTCCGCCTCCCTTTGACAGATTCGCAACATCAGTGTTGCTGTCGTAGATTCCTTGGAGGCTATCATCCACTGTATCAATGAAGCAGCTTGATAACTGAGCATCCCTCTTTCCTGCTTGTGCTAATGTCGGTGTAGCAGCAGTCATGTACAAGTTACTTAATGCCCAATAGGAGTCTTTTACTTTTTCAAGCCTTGTAGCCTTGTCTTCATTTACGTTAAGATGTAGGGCAATTATCATATATCTTTCCTGTGGTAATTCGTACACATTCTTCTTATAATCAGTTGCAAGATAGCGTGTAGCAAGCATATAAGCACTGATATAGGTTAGTAATTTATCTTTCTCTGGATCAATTACTTTAGCAACTTCGTTGATTTCTTCTTTAGTGTAATTCTTTAGGATTAATGAAGAGTAAACTCCAATGTGTCCGAGGTATTTAAGAAGCCCATAGAAGTCTCCGTATTTTTGTGAAGAATCGTAAGCACGGTTACTTGCAGCCTTTTTATAAAGGGATCTCATATAAATGTAGGATGCAACGTAAGTCCAGTCTGGTGAATTAGAGTCCTCATTTTCTTCATCTCGATAACCAATACGTGCCTTCGCTTCAAGGATTAGGAGGTCTGTAATTTGTTCTGCAGAGTATTTCTCTTTTGATGTAATTGCATCTAATACTGCTTCTGTGTACTCATTTACGTCTAGTTGAGGGTAATCCCTAGTTGCTGTTTTAATAAATGCAGTAAGCCTGTGTTCGTCAAATGGTAATTCTCTTCGTCCATTGTCCTTAGTAATAACTGTCACTCGATGACCTTCTTTCTAATTATATATAATTATTTTCTATTAAAGTGCTTTATTTGTCTTGAATTCCTGTGGAATAGCTATGTAACTTTCATCAACTGTATTATCCACCCAAGTTTGTGTATATGCTTCTGCCATCTCATCGAGATCATATTTGGGCTTTTTCTTTTCTTCTACACTGATCATCTCTTTGTACTTAGTAAGTGTAATGACTTCTTCTTCATCAGTAAGTGATGTAAATACTATGTCGCCTTTTTGAGCATATACGTCATCACTCTTTGAGGAATGTAACCTTCTCTTTCCTTCACTCACAGAAACAGTTCCAACGAAGGCTGGATGTACAAATAATTCCCCCATGAATTCACTCCTTATTTATTTAAATGCCGCAACAGTAGTCAATCGACCACGTTCAAGCCTTGCTGCTTCCTCAAAGTATGATACAGCCTCATTACGGAACTTTGACTTGTGCTCAAGCAGATAATTTGTCCCGTCAATTTCCACAACGCCATAGTAGTTTCGTTCCGGGCTGAATGTTGCTTCATGAATGTTATTGAACACTGTGCGTTTCATTTGCTGATTGTAGCTTGATCTCATTCTATTACTCTCCTTTTTTATTTTGTTTGTCCAAGGTGTTGCTAATGAGCACTACATCTTACCCACCTCCAACAAGTGATAAACTTATTTTATTAGTTTATTTTGTATTAGTCAATACTATTTATGAGATTATTTTCCTTTAATAGTAGCAACATTTTCTTTACAGGCATCTTATCTTTTGTCTGCTGCGTAAACTCATAAATAGGATCAGTACAGTGAATGTGACCAGTAATATCATATGTAGACTTGTCATCTCTTAATCTAATTGTCTGTCTTATGGAAGGGTTAGGCTCAAGGCATACATGACAAAACTCATCAGTCATCGTTTCGACCATTCTTCACAAAGCTCAGGTCTATGTTTTCCTTCTTGAGTGTATCTTTGATGATTTGCTCCATGTTCTTCATGTGCTGGATTAGTTCTTTCACTTCAGATACCTTATCGTCAAACCGATCAAGCACGCTTTCATCTGTAGTATACCTTTCTAATGCATATCTCAGATTGCCGTGGAAGCCCTTGAATTTCCATTCTTCCTTTTCTTCCCCAGACTTACGATCTTTTACTTTCTCCAGCTTCTCCAAAACAAAATTTCTACCATCACTGTTTTGAATCCTAAAATGCTCATCAATTTGTAAATGAAACACTCATTAACCTCCCTTAAAATATCCACCCATTCTTTTCTTCAAATTAAAAGTCATAGCAGACCGCCAGTAACGATTAGTTCCTTCCTTGTATCCTCCATCACTGACTTTCTGTGAGTAAGGGTATTCTACAAAGAATTCATCAACCTTAACTGGATCATAAACAGTTATCCCGTTATCCTTCAGGTACTGCTTATTAGCTTTCCTCTTGCTGCTTACCTTGTAGAATAATACATTCAAGTGTTCAGCAAATCCTTTGTTACCCTTTTTCTCAGCTTCCATCATACGTTTCTCGATAATATGTAATTCTAAGTCGAGGTAAATTGCCTCATTGATTGCTTCCATTAGTTCATCACTTAAGTTTGCTCGCATGTTTTCATCACCCAAGATGATTATATCAGTTGTCTAGTTGCTCTTCCAACTCAGCATCAATCAAATGATAAACCAATTCCAATTCTGCTTCGACTTGTTCAAGTTTCTTTTTAAGCGCCTCTTTTTTCAGCCTTAGTTCGATCAGCTTGCTCATCTCAATCACCTCTTTTATGAGAAAGAGTGACCGTTTTGTTTCAGCCACTCTATCAAGTTTATAATATTATATTAGTTTGTTTCGTATTAAAAGTCAACTGTATTTAATTAATTATTTTTAAGAAAAGTATATTTCTGACTTTAGCTCACCTAATACTAAATTAAGCTTCTTTATTTCCTCTTCATATGTACGCCATTCAGCATCATTAATGTTCTGGTTCTCTTCTATATTGCACGATAAACAGCCAATCTGCTCCTCAATATTCTCCAATAGATCCAACAGGAGTTGTCGTTTTTCATCTGAAATAGTCGGCTTCAATTAATCACTCCTAAACTGTATATTTCTTTCTCCGATCATACAGGTCTTTTACTGCTGCCATATTCTTAGATTGGGTATTCAACTTTCGTTGGGAATTGTAGAGAAAAGGGACTATAATTCCCCTTCCTCCATTGCTTGTAATAAGTCATCAATATTCACCCTATACGAATAATTTTCTGCATATTCACTATTAGGATCAGTCCAGATAACCTTACCTGACTTACGTGCTAATTCATTGAATATACGATTGAAATTCATATCCTTTAACTTCTTAACCTCTGTAGCTTTCGTTCCAAAGAGAACCTTTGCTCTTAATACATCAAAGCTGTAACCAACACCAAGCCTTACAATTCGTTTGATTACATTGTTGAATGACTCTGTATAGGCATTGGTGACTCTTCCATCGAAGTAAGCAAACACTTCCTTCCTAAGACGGTTAATCATCTTCTGTATGACTTTCATCTCTTTAGCATCTTTAGGGATTGACGACTCCCATTTGTAATACTCTTGATTAGCGTCATATTTGGTAGTTTGCTTATAAACATTCCGTAAACCTTCCTTAATCCAGTAAGCCGTATTAAGCCTTGGATACTTCTCTAATTCAGCATCCAGTTTAAATATTGCTTCCTCGTCAAGATTCTCTCTGTTGGAAGTGATTAAGGCTCTTACTTTAAATAGTTCCTTCTTTTCGCCTTCTGGTAGCTTGTTTTGAACCTTAGCTCTAATGTCGTTTAGCTTCATGTTAGCCTTTTGAATAACGTGGAAGTGGTCTACAACACAATAAGCATTTGGTATAGTCTCATATACCGCATTACGATAGCCTGCGTTCATATCCATAGCGACTATCTCAATGTTCTCATAGCCTTTCATGCTTTTGATTACATCCTTCACAAGCTCCTTTTCGATACCAGGAACAAACTCTATGATTTCGTTCTTCTCTAAGTCTGTGAACACTGCAAAAGGCTGTTTACGTTTAATACCTTCTTCGTGAAGATATACCTCGTCTATTCCAAGGACTCTTGGAGCTATTAAGATACGATTTCTATATAGATCGTCTACATGTTCCCAAAAGGCTCGTTTGACCGTTGTATCAGTCACTCCATGTTGTTCAGCTATACTCTTAAAGGTGTTCTTCCCTTTGATTGAATCCTCGCCCATACGCTTGAATAATCGCTGTGTAACTCTGTCATTTCTTGCGATAGACCTAAAGTATTCAGTGAAGTTATCTCCACAGTTAGGACACTTGTAACGCTTCTGAATGATGTCTATTACAACCTTCTTACCTCTAAGGTCTACATCAGCAACGCTACGAGGTCGCTTATCGTGTACCTTGAATTGCTGTCCTTCCTCAATGAATGCTCCACATAGCGTACAGAATACTGGTGGCTCTTTAGCCTCTACAACGAACTTGTAATACTCCTCGCTATCATAACCTTCTAAGACTTCAAACTCCTCTAAACCAAGTACGTTCATCTATTTGTACCTCCTTAATTATTGATAACCATGTATTATAGTTATCGGCTATTAGAGGTATAACTTGTTAGTCAATAATTAACTCGGGGTGCTTTATTTGACAATCCACGCATAAGCCGTTATCATGACTTTCTATATCTCCACACCAAAAGCAGTTAAAAAAATCATTTTTCGATGATGCTTTGGATTCTGTCATACCTTCTGTAACTCTTCCGTATGACTCGATTAACTTTCTTTGTGCTTCGATAAATTCAAGCAACCAACCTACATCGGCGTGTCTTACATGAGTGGACATTCCTACCGTTGACCATTCGCATTCCCATAATTGTTTGATTTCCTCTATTCTTTCTTGCCAGTTATCAAAGTTCATATTATCGCCCTCTCCTTTTGAGTAGCTTGTAACCTAACAAAGATATAAAAACGCCATGTATAAACCCGACAGCATACGATAGAAAATCAGATTCAACCATTACTTAACTTCTTTCACTGAGTTATACCCAACTGCTATTTGATAACCGAATGCAGTCGCAAAAAATCCTGTCTTATACCCTGAATGAGTAATAGGGTTTTCATAACCATTCATGCAATGTTGAACCAATTCTTTCGTTAGTCCAAAAACAAACGACCACCCTCCGAATCTCGGAAACTTATAAAATTCAGCATACCAACCTTTTTTAGGATGAAACACCTTTTCGTTCATTTACTCAACTCCCGTAATCGCTTTTAGTGTTGCCTTCCTTTTATCTCCACGACCTTTTATTACTTTATTGTCCATCCCTATATTAACGTCAGGTATATGCGATCCAACATAAGCAATTAAATAGGGAGCAATGCTGTATGTTGCGTATGAAGCTCCGTTAGCTATTGCGTTACGTTTCGCCTTTAATCGTTCGTAATAAGGACAGTTATCGTCTTCCGCACCATCATTTCGCATACGTTCGAGAGCTTCGTCAATACGGATAAGAATATTGTTATTATTCACTTACTACCTCCTTAGTCTTCAAATTCTGTACTGTTATCACAACTCTCGCACCATAGAGTTACCTCTATCCACTCGCTCATATTTCGATAGCTATTAAGTTCCGCATAAAGTGATATTCTTTCATTTTTTCTTTTATAGTCGTCACCAGTAACAATTTCGTTTCCGCAATTATTGCAACTTATCGTGAAACCTGCCAATTATTTTTCACCTCATTTTTATACAATAACTTGTATTATTATTTATTTAATATTTATTCATAAACTTGTATGTTATACGAATCTAATAATCTGTTAATTACTGTAAGTTTTATCCCCAAGAAAGTTGTTTACCCCTTAGATTTCAAGTTTACATCAATCAACAGAGTCATTAATCCTTCTTCAAAGCGATTGTCAAAGCTATCAGGAAGCTTTAATTCGTCTTCTGAATATAAATTGGACATATATGTACCTGTTTGAACGTAATACTGATGAGTCTCTGTACGGACACCTTTTACAATTTTAATTTCATGTCTATACTGTGTAATCTCACCTGTTTTACCAGATGATTTAATTGTAACAATGTCACCTAGATCAAATAGCATTTTCATTCCCTTCTTTCCGGTTTAATTTTTATAGTACTTAATCTGAAAAGTTTTTTCCAACCCAGTATCCTAATCCGAAAACAAGTAATCCTGTTAACATCCAAGCTGTGTAAAAAGGTAACATCTAAAACCTCCATTTTCTACAAAGTTTTATCCAGATAAAATTGAAGATTTATCTTAATTAATATCAACATGTAGTACCGTATAAATAAATTGACATACAATATATAGATTGGTATACTTATCCATGCGAACAAGCATTCTATTAAGGAGGTAGCGATATGTCTAAGAAACCTACACAAAAGCAATTATCTAAAGCTGGGGCAACTTTGGCTTCTGATAAGTCTACTGCTAAACAAAAGAGCAAAGCTGCGTCTACACTTGGTAAAGGCTAATTCCTTAGAAAGAAGGTGATACTTCGGTATTGCCTTTTTCATTTTCAATCAAATTCTTCTGTTCCTCTAACAGTCTGATTTCTTCCTTTAACAAAGTTTGATACTCCTTGCTATGCGGTGGACTTTGGAATTGTGTACTTTTATTCCTTTCTAATACCTCGTTTATATTAGCCATTGCTTCTTTATATTTATCTGATACGTACATTTTTCTTCCTCCTCAGTAATTTTATATTTAATGGTTTACATATTTAATATCTTTTCCAGTACCCTCCATTGCCATTTAAACATTTTCTCAGAAGCAAGCTGCTTAAACGAGTTATAAACTTCAGGCGTGTCAATGTATAGTCTAGCCATGATGATGACAGGGAATAGAAAAAAGTTAGGTATTTTATGTCTCAAATCGTCACCTCCTTTAATATAAATACCAGATTTTAATAAGTTTCTTCTTTAAGCCTATGTATAACCTCACTGTAGACATTTTGATATTCTTTGAAGAAATGTCTAGACTCTACTTTTGCCAATATAGTGTCGATAAATTCTATGTCAGATTCACCGTTTAAATTAAGATATTGAACGTCTTTCTTTTTCTCTCTATTGTAAACCTCTACTGCCTCTTCTTTGCTTTCTGATAAGTACACAATGCCATCTTCCTTCGTATACACCATCCACATTTAAACTCTCCCTTTCATTTTAGAATCAAATCTTGATTTTATTTACCGATTACACACTCTAATAATTCAGTTGTAATCTTATAAACAAATGTATCTCTCTTAGTGTCTTCTGCTACAATCTCGGCTTCTTCTAAGGCATACTCCAGCTTGCTATATGTCCCATAATATTTATCATTATCATCAAGCACTCTATATTTCACGTCCACTGCCTTCCACCACTTTTCTCATAAAATATTCTTTTTATGTGATTATTTTTTCTAACCTTTCTTCCATTAATTCATAATACTTGTATTCAAGGTCATTAACTATGTAATTTCTATTCGTTTTCTTTGCAGCAACTGCAGTTGTGCCACTACCAGCACAACAGTCTACTACAATGTCTGATTCATTTGTATATGTATTAATAAGGTATTCAAATAATTTTGTAGGCTTTTGTGTTGGGTGCAACCCTTTTTCTAAGTTGAATTTTTGAACACTTCTTGGATAACGTTTTCCTTCGTACTCCCCACTAGTTCTCGTGTAACCTTCTCCAGTTGCTAAATTGTCGGTCATACCACTTCGATTAACTTTATATGGTTTTCCTTCTGAGAATTGAGGTTTATAAAACATATTTTTACCTGATTTTACATATGTAGTTGCACTCTTTCCGAATACCAACACTTGTTCATGTACTTTAAAAGGTTGATATTTAACGTGTGTAAAGTTGCTGCCATTGTCCTTTTCCCAAATCCATTCATATTTAAATTTATCTAAATGGCTCATAATTAAGTAACTCGCAAATGGATTTGTGGCTGTCAGAACAATTGATCCATCCTTAGTCAACATTGTCATTGCTAACTCAAAGAAACGGTCAATATCAACAGGTAAGTCCCATTTATTAGCAGTCACCCTGTTCTTCCCCTTAAATGTATATGGGAAGTCTACTAAAAACATATTTATTGATTCATCTCCGTAATCTTCATATAGTTGCTCAAGAAAAGTAATTGCATCAAGATTGTGTATACTATTAAGGTTTAACAATTAGTCACCTACTTTAAATATTTTAGTTTAATATAAAACTCCTGTTTTATCCGATTATTTATCTATATGTAGTATTAATTACAAACATTATCATCTATATGTAGTTATCTGTTTAAGTATTTCAGTAGGCATCCACTTTTATTTCTTTTATTCGTTTGTTTGCTACTTCTATGTATTCCTTCTCGGTTTCAAAACCTATGAATTTACGTTTATTCAAAATTGAAGCGACTGCGGTAGTTCCAGAGCCTATGCAATTATCTAATACAATATCATTCTCATTTGTATAGGTTTTGATTAACCATTCAAACAATTTTACAGGCTTCTGAGTAGGATGAAAGTTTTTAGCGTTCATACCTTCGTTAGAAAATTTGATCACAGTCTTTGGATATCTTTTACCGTCTTTTGAACCTAAATCCTTCACAGTACTAGCTTTATTAAAATTACTGCTCTTTACTGTACAATCACCTTTTCTAATGTAAGGCTCCCCATATTCAAATTGTGGATTATATATCGGGAGTTTCTTATAGAATATTAATATATTTTCATGTGCCCTCAAAGGCTTTCTATTAGCATTTAAAGGATCAGAACCTTTCTGTTTCTCCCAGATAATGTCATACCTAAACATTTTAAGATTGCTTGTGACCAACATAGAGGTAAACGGTTCAGCACTCGTCAGGACAATAGCACCTTTATCTTTAATTATTCTCTCATAATGTTCCCATAGTGGCTTTAAAGGAATTATTGAATCCCATTTATTTCTAGTTGTCCCATATGGTAAATCACATAAAATCATATCCACTGACTTATCAGGTAACCTCCACATTCCAGTACCTGAAGTTTCGTCCCCAAGGCAATCTTCGTTATATATTTTATTAAATTCAATACTTTGCATTAAATCTTTTTCCATTTTACTCCTCCTTATTTATTCAACCCACTCTTTCAGCGTTTCTTCATCAAATTCATATCTAATTGGATGATCATTGAAAAGGATTTCCCTATCACACCAGAAATCTACTTCATAATTGTTATCATTCAATT
This sequence comes from Bacillus sp. AG4(2022), assembly GCF_031844465.1. NCBI lineage: Bacteria > Bacillati > Bacillota > Bacilli > Caryophanales > Bacillaceae > Bacillus > Bacillus sp. AG4(2022). The sequence goes on along the minus strand of NZ_JAUZVH010000002.1, from coordinate 452,279 downwards.
TCTTTAAGATTTCCAACACTTCTCCTTTTGGATATTCAATTATTTCATTTAATTCGCAGCCATTCATTTCATGCACAGATATAGCTACGGATTTATTAGTGAAAAATTGTTGTCCAACTTTAAAATTACTCATAGCTTGCTCTCCCTTAATTAAATTTTCGTATTGGTCTTTACTCATAATAAAAGTCAATCAATGAATCTTGACCCGTGCATACCTTAATTTCTACTGTGCAATAATCCCCATCTTCATCAAAATTAAATGCATTAGGGTTGAATTCTTTTGGTACTTCATTTCCTTCATTCTCTATTGCTTTCGCTAGTGAATGAGGAATATAGGCTATTGCAAGAACGTTATCATATTCTCCGTTTATATCCGATTCTTGACTTGCCCATTCTTGGTTAATCGTTTCTAATAATGCTTTTAACAAACTCATCTCTTCACCCTTTCTTCTGAACATTTTGTGTTAACTTTGAACATACTATTTACAATTGTTTACTTTATATATATATATGCCTTCCCATCCTTAAACCAAACCGTATCAGCCTCAGTAGCAACCTTACCTGTCGCCCTATTTATAAATGCATCCAATGTATAAGGATCATAATAAAGCTCAGTCATTTCTCCTGTATCAAAGTTACATTCACCTGCATATGTAGCAATCAAGAACGCATGAACATTCTTCCTCTTATCTTTAATAACTCGCTGCCTGCCACCTTCTCTAACTTTGCAGGTAACATCAGTTACCTTAAATGAATCCCCATGTGCAACAACTAATCCGGACTTCTTATCTTTAATCGAGAATAACTTTCCTTTATTCAAATTGCGATATATTTCAACTTTCTGGGCTACATCAAGAGTACGTTCATTAATTAAATTAATTATGAAAAATCACCTCCTGTATTCCTCTTATAAGCCCTCCAACTACAATTATCAAACAAGCTTATATCTGAACCATAAAACCATTTGTAATAGTAGTTGAAGCTAATTGTGTCTAAGACGTAATCTATGTATTTAAATATGGGTATCACCTTCCTAAACCGAATGAATCAATTATTTTATTTAGACTTCAAAATCTCTTTAATTACTATTCTATGTGCTTCTAGTTGAGCTTCTTTTAAATCGTCATTAACAATTACATAGTCTGCATATTCTTCGTTGGCAGTCTCATTTGTCTCTCTAAGGAAACTAATCCTTCTTTGGATATCTTCTTCCTTATCTCCTCTAAGCTGCATCCTGCTTGTCAATTCCTCAATGGATGGTGGCTTTATGTATATGGAGACAGCTCTTTCACCTAACCTCTCCTTTAATGCCTTGACCCCATTGATATCTTTAGTACAGTGATAGGGCGTTCCTTTAATCATTTGGTCAATCTTATATAATGGAGTGCCATAGTGATTCCCTGAATAATATGTAGTCTCAAAGAAATATCCTTCTCTTTCTAATTGCAGAAACTCTTCTTCTGTGACTTGTCGGATATGATAACCATTTACTTCTCCTTCACGTAGCTCTCTGGTAGTACAATTAGTCATGAAGTCAATCGGGAGTGAATGTTGGATGACTGATTTTCCTGCACCACTTGGAGCCATAAACATGAAAAGCTTCAAAGTGAAATCATCCTTTCAATGATGCGTTTATTAAATTAATTAATAATGACTCAGGTACAGTGTAACTTCCCTTGTCGTTTTTGTAATGCTTAAACAGTAGATCAAGGATCTTCTCGGCTGCATATGACTTTTCTTCAGTGACCACTTCGACCTCATCCCCTTCATCAATTTTCCTTACGGCTTCAATTCCAACAACTACATGACTTCCATCTTTAAATTCGATTTCAACTTGACCATGAAAGAAATCCGTTTTGCTGATTGTAACTTCCTCATTTGCTAATACATAGATGACTTTATCTCCGGTACTGATACCTAACATCTCCTCTGGGATAGCTTGAATCTCTCGTTGTTTGACTTTGGTTTCTTCACCATTTTCTAACTTGATTACATAATCATTTATATAATCAACTGGCAGTAGACTAATGACGGTAGCTTTTTCACCTTTTTCTTTGATCAGATCTTGCTCATTGCTTACTATTACAACTTCCTGACCGATGCTAAATATGTAATCCTTAACCACTTTACTTGCCTCCTTTACCTTCTCTCATCACTGTTAAGGTGACTAATTGCCTTCCGTTTCTTTTTGCTACAGTTTTATTTTCAACTAATAAGTCGATAATTGACCCCTTAATTGCTCCACCCGTGTCTGCAGCATAAGCTAAAAACACTTCATTTTTAGTCTCTACTCTTACAATTGAATGTAAGGGAATCAGCTTTGGATCTACTGCTATGACACGGTATCCTTGATAATGGATTGTGTTTTTTACATTGATCCCTAACGCAGTGACTCCAGTACAGCCAGTATCACAAAATGCTGTATAGCTAGTCATTTCAACGTAAAGCTTGCGAACAGACGACTTCTCCCCTCTACTCACCATTTGAGTTCTAGGGTTTCTCCTTACTCCTCTTTTTCGCCTCTGCCAATTCTTTTTGAAGCTTAGTTGCTTTTTGTTCACTTTCTTTTATTAAATTATTTAGCTTAACTCCCTCCTTCTTATATGTATCAATTTCTCCTTGCTGTTTTTCAATCAAGCTATTTTTCTCGAAAACTTCATCATTCAGTGATACATTAACCTTTGTTAACTGGTTAACCTGCTGATCTAATCCATCAACCTCTTTCTTAAATTGGTATCCGGTTACTAAGTTAGAAGCCAATAGTGCTGTGACGACTCCTGTGTATACATATTGCTTCTTCATAATGTACGCTTATCGGGGAAGATAAGCTCATCACCTCTCTTTGTTAGTTTATTTTATATTAACTTATTTTGTATTGAAATACAACCCTTTTATCCACTAATTCTGCAAATATTTAAGTTCGGATAAAAGTTTACTTTCATAGGAAAATATGAGTCTGAAAAGCCTTATATATCAGCGTTTCTTAGGCAGGTAATTCGATATGAACCTCTTTTTTGTCTGCCCAAGTCGTTTCAGTTATTTCTAAGTCTACAACTACAGGAACTTTCATCCAGTCCACATCTTCCATAATTTGTTTGATGTATGGGAAAATCCACTCTTCCCCTTTATAGACTAAGAATTGCAATTCATCATGAATGTTAGCTAAAAACAGCGTTTTACATTTATTTTTAGTTAACCATTCCCCGATTTGAACCACGTAATCTTTAAGCATATCAGCACATGATCCTTGTACAAGGTAATTTCCTACCTTGTAAGCTTTTTCTGTATTGGACAGATAATAAACTCGTCCATACATATTTGTGGCATGATTAGTTTTCTGGACTTTGTTACCGACCATTTTTTGATAATAAGCTACTTCTGGGAAAGTACTTGACCAACCTGATACTAATGCGTTTGCTATTTCCATAGAAACCTCTAGAGCTTCTGAGGCTTTTTTAGCTCCTCCACCGTAATTCCGCATGAAGTTGAACATTTTACCGATGTATCTCCAGAACTTTTTAAATGACTTCTCATCAACCGGAGACAATGAATCATGAATGTATTGCTTATATTTCTCGCTGCACTTATAAGCCAATGCCATTAATGTATTATGACTAGTCTCACTATGTACATCTGTAGGAACCCAAGAGGAACCATCTTCCATTAGCCAAACTGAGTTACCGTCTTCTTTCTTTTCAATCCAACGCATACGGTCTTTTTTAGTTTCAAACTTATACTCTTCTCCAGTTAAATAATGCTTACATTTGTAGGGCATATAGGCTCTACAGAGGTTTAAATCAGGCTTCCCTAACAACATTGTATAGTTTGCTTGTGCTCTTAACTCAATTTGCGAAAGGTCAAAGTAAGCAATTTTATCATAATCTCCACCTCTTGGTATGAATGCTTTCCTTGGTGAGAAAATTTCCATGTCCGATCCAGCTTTACCTTCCCCATTTTCCTTTTCGTACCGTTCGCCTTCCTCAGTTAAAATCCTCTCTTTAGGGAACTGCTGTGCATCTGATCCTAGTCTTCCAGACACAGTGTTAAACTGCCCATACTGGGTGTAAAAGTTACCATCATACTCAGCCACTTCTATAATCCTTGAGATATATGTAGATTGCCATTTTTCCAGTCTTCTTAGTCGTGTGATAAGTTGAGAAACCCGGTCTTCTTTATGCTTCTTTAAGAAAGACTTATCAGTTGAACTAGGTCTTTCCCCAAGCTTATTTTCAAAGTAATCTGCTATTACTTTTTCTTGAGAAACAGTGAAAAACTCTCCAACAATATTCCACAGTTCTTCATATAGGCGTTGTATTTCATTGTCGCATTTTTCAAAGGACTCTCGTAAATATTCCATGTTGACAGTCATACCTACTCGTTCCATCTTCAAAAGTTCTATTATTAATTTATTTTCCTTTTCGAACAGTTCTTTTTGTCCTCTTTGTAACACTGTCGGATAGAACTTTTCAACTATTTCTAAGGTGTAAATACCGTCACCATGCACATATTCCATCATAATGTTTCTGTCTACCTCAGAGTAATTTGCAAATGGATGCTCTTCCATCCAATTGAAATATAGTTTTTCAATCTCTTCTGGAATCTTAAGCCACCTTTGCTTTCTTTCCCTTGTAAATTGATCCATCTCATTTCTCTTTTTTACTTTATAAGCTTCCTTTATTTTGCCAAGCCCCCACCCTATTTCTTTATAAGGTTTCAGCAATTCTTTTAGGATTGCTCGTTTTACATCATTAATCCTTTTTAATTCCTTTTTAACTTCCTTTTCAAATTCAGCAGCTCTGGGGTCAATGTACTTTTCCGATACCTTTTTAAGTCCTAACATATCCCCTCCGTCCCTCGCTGAAACTGCATCAAAAGACATTCTACAAATACCCATAGTATCAGAAATATTTTTCAGTCCATATACTATTTCTTCATCTAAACCTCCATTAATCAGCATGTGAAGGTCGTATTTTACGTTATGCCCCACAAGCATTTTTAACGATCTTGACATCTTTATCACCATATAAAGAAGATCAAGATTGTGCTTGAAGGCAAAAACTCTTCCTTTAAGATTTTCCTTTTGCTTTTCTTTTGGTAACATCCATCCAAAAACCCACATAAAAGGCTTATCCTTCTTAATATGCAGCCCAGTAGTCTCTGAGTCAAATACTCCAAGTTTAGGTTTATCTTCATCATAAAGCTTTTCTATTTCACTGAAGCTACTGACTAAATGCTTCTCATACTTAGCCGTAATTTCTGTTTCTAGCTTTGGTTTGATAATCAACTTCTCACCTCATTTACTTAAAACAATAGTCTATCAGTTACCTTATAATCCACAATTTCTATTTGTGGAGTTTTATTTCCATTCCATTCATTAATTGAGCATTTACCAATTACATCGAGGTAAAATGTTTCACCTAAATCAAAATTCACTTCAAACTCTTCTTGTTTAACAAAGAATTTAATAAACTCTATACCATTGCCAGTAAACTTCAGTGTGTTCTTTTTCTTACCAATCAAGGTAATATCACTGGAATCCACTGCTATATCTTTGTAAGCTAATTTTGGTTCAGGTAGGGTAGAACCCCACTCATTCTTAAATTCACCTACATTGATAACTAAATCTCTATTCATTTCTTCATAAGGTATCTCAAAATCAACTTCGATGCCTGAATCAGTATTAGATACCTCGCTCTTTTGCAGAAGTTCTTCAAGTAAAGGGATATTTTCAGATTTGATTTCTACCCCAAAAGAGTTATCGTGACCTTCACAGAAATTAAAAAGCCCTGTGTTAAGCAGGTACTCACGGAAATTTGAAATACCTCCTTTGTCGTAGCCCCTAGCTGATCCCGTGAAAATCCCCTTCTCTTTCTCCCTCAACAATAAGACAGGTTTTTTATGTTCTCTAGCAAGGTTGTTAGCGACTAAGCCAGTCAAGTTCTTATCCAACACTTCTCCGACTTTCACAGTAAGGAATGAATGTTTATCTAAGTTTTTTTCTTCAATTAAGGCTGCAATCTTATCAGCACCTTTGTCCCTAGCTGTATTTTGCCTGTTCCTTAGATTACTTAAATTTCTTGCAGTAGCCACTTGGATAGATTCATAGATGTCCTTCTTTTTGTAATATACTTTCTGCTCGGATTCCAATAGTGCTTCCATTAATTGAACCTTATCCTCTTTAGAGCCAAAACGGATACCTGCATTAATTAGAGGACAAACAAAAAATCCTACATTATGTATGTTAACGATACCCTTCATTGAGAACTCTTGTTTAATAAGTATTTCTTTAAGTAAAGGGTTTTTGATACTCTGTAACCCTTTTTTTACTAAGTAGCGTGTCTCTGGTTCCCTTAGATCCATCATGTCGCCTATATTCCCTACGGCTAATAAATCTAAATAATTGTCAGCATTTTGTAACCCTAACCTATCATCGAGTGCGACACAGAATTTATAAACTATGCCTGCCCCGGACAGATTTTTATTTGGGTACAGGGGGGATAACTGATTATTGACTACAATGGCATCTTCGGACTCTTTTTCACAAATATGATGGTCTAGAACAATAACGTCAATTCCTTTTTCTTTTAATGCTTTATGTTCTTCGAATTGATTGCTACCTGAGTCAGGGATAATTACTAATCCGGTATCATCTGGCACATTTTTAACTTTGACTCCATGTTGCTTGCCAGTAGGTAATTCCCAGATTAATTCTACATTATCGAAAGTTTTGTTTATATAATTAATTAGTATTGAAGTCGAACTATAGCCATCGCAATCTGGATCGGCTTGAACAAAAACCTTACTCCCTTTGTTAATGTGCTCAATCAGTTTATCTACTGCTATGTCTATGTTGCTAAGTAATTTATAATTGTGGCAGCAAGACTCATCTAAATTCAATATCAAATTTTTATTATTAACCCCTCGACTTTTAAAAATCGAGTCGATGGGGTTAAATAAGTAATCATTATCTCCTAATATCGTATAATTCATATTATCCCTACTTTAGCTTATATTGATACTTATTGTATAACTCTTCCCATACCTTCTTACCTTTGTCAGTTGGTGAATCCTTGTCTTCCAACAAATTATCACGGTCAAATATCCCGTACTTCATTCTTCCAGTTAACTTAGATGCTTCGTTAACAATAAATTCTGCATCTTTATCCTTGTCATAAGCAAAGATAAATTTTATATCTAGCCCCAACCCTTTTAATATCTGCACTTGGTAATCTGATAGACTGTCTCCTTCTATGCTAATACTGTTTGGGTATTTCCATTGATAAAGGAACATCGTAGTCTTTCCTCCTTCAACTACAATCACCTCTTTTTTCTTCTGTATATAAGGTAATGCTCTATGTAAATTAAAAAATTCAATTGACTTGTTACATGGTAAGAGATAAAGGTATTTGTATTGATCTTCTATTTGTTTGTCTTTGCCACAATACCTGCCTTTAACTCCAATCAACTCACCATTCTTATTATGTATAGCAAATGTTATTCGGTCAGTCCTAACATCAATTCCAACTTGAAATTCCTTTTGCGTCTGCAAAGTTAACCCTTCTTCATACCATTTCTTATAAGGGATTACTTGAAATCTTTCGTATTCGGAAGGATCATAAATCCTGTTTTGGGACTTTTCTACAGGCTTTTTATTTAACTTGTTAAGCCATGAGTTATACTTAGGCACTACTTGTGCGATATCGGATGTGACTTTATAAAACTCGTCTATGTATTCTTGATAATTTAATTTCTGACATATCCAAAATTTACTCTTTGGTAAGCAATCATCTCTTTTTTCTTTGGTGTCTGCATTGTAAATTATGTAGCTTACTATGTCATAAATATCTCCATCAATTCCTTTTGAGCGAATATGACTGGAAAGTTTTTCATTGTTTTTAATCTGCACACTTCTAGGATTATCTCCCTCTGGCAAACCAGCAACATACAATTTTCCACCTTGCTCAGTACCTATACTCCAGCAGCCTAATAATTCAAGAATATCTTCGATTTTTTCCTCACCATGTATTCGTTTCTTTATTTCCTGAAACTCAGACACTTTATCACCTGCTTTTACATTCCACCGTATCTTGGCACTTTAACGAATGCAACCTCTCTAAAAGAGTTTATTTCGTAATTGACTTCATAAATGATTTGCTCCTCTTCAGACCCAAAACGGTTTTTACTTAGAAAAAGAACAAGATAAGTTTTCTTTGGATCAAGTTTGTATTCTTCAATAATCCATTCTCCGGTGAACTCGTCTTTTTTGTAATTGTACGGCTTTAGTTTAAATTTGCTTTTTTCTTCCTGATACTCGTCAGCAAACAATAACCTGCCCATCATTACCACGGCTGCTACTTCATTGATTTCCATTGATTTACCTGTTGCTTCAAGGTCAAGGTATCTTGTTTCCTTACCTAATTTCAACTGAACTGTAGCCAATGTACCAACATTATAGTTATCTTCTTTAATAAGGTCGTGAAGGTCTTGTGCTGAGTTAGAAAATGCTTCCCAACGAGCTAAATCTGTAGATGATCTATCTGGCTTAAAAGTATCGATAATTAGCTTTGAATACCCTTTTGGGCGGTATAACTCGACTCGACTCAGAATATCCTCGACCCGATACCTTTTTAATTCCAACGTTTTTACTAAGCCTTGACCATTTTCTTCAGCCCATTGTTTTGCAGCGTTTAGCTTATTAAGTGTTTCCTGATTAAAATTACCTTCTTGAAGTTTTTCGCGGTTAATTGGCTTCTTGAGTATCTTTGAGCTAATTGTAGCTAATAGTAAGGTTCTCCATTTCTCTACACTTTCTTCATTGATTCCCAATAGAGCTTTTTCTTGATTCTCAAATAGACTGAGGATGAACTTCTCCATTGCAATTGATGATTTACCTACACCAGATGATAGTACAAGGTAATACAGTGAGCCATTTTTCCATCCTTTTATCTTTCTATTCAGTCTAGGGGCATCGTGTAAAGGTGATCCCATTGACTCTCCAGAGTTAAGCTTTTCAATCGTTGTGTCAAGATTAGCGACTAAATCATGTTCTACAACATCGCCTGAATTAATTTGAGCAAATGCTTCTTTATACTTAACAGTTATAAATAGCTGCACCTGTTTGAGAGACATTTTTAAAAGCTTTTCTAAAAGTACCTTATCCTCTACATTAATTAAGGAGTCCTTCTGTAGCTTTCTTAGACTCTCATACTTTTGAATCTCACTAAAATGGTACTCGTCATTTTGACCATCCTTTTTGCAAGCATCCATCAGCTCGGAGATTGTGTCATAGCCTCCAAAATCGTTGTATGCGTCAATGTAGCTTTTTTTATTCTTCTCTTTAGGTCTGGATACTAAGAAGGCATATGTTGTCTTATCATCAAAATCTCTGATTCCATTTTCAAACATTTGTTTGCCAACTGTGAAATAAAAGTACCAAACCGCTTCTGTAAATGTTTCCTGCGTTACTTTATGTGTCTTATACTTTTGGAATAAGCTCGGATTTGCCCATAAATAGCCGACAAGCAATGATTCGTGAATATAAGACGGTTCAACAAATTCCTTAATGTACTTCATTCTCTCATCCCTCTACAAAAAATCTGATATGTCCAATTCATCTTTCTTTATTGTTTTCTTAACTTGAATTTCAACTGTCTCTTTATTAACTTTCATATCTTTATAAATCCTTTCAGTAGTATCCCTCCTCTTTTCTGCTTGTTGAACAGTGTTTATGTTGTTCACCATAGTACCAAAAATATAAGAAAACTCATTCCACTTTTCTTTAAACTGGTTTGTGCTTAAAATGAAATCAATTTTCTGCTGGATAAATTGATACGTGTCCAGCATCAATGAATATCTAACTCCTTGTTTATACTTAACTATCTTTTTACCATTCAGTTTTACAGATCCATTCCTCAAATCCTGTATCTTTTCAATCATTCTTCCGTCCAATACATCTAAGTTGTGGACTTTGAGTAAATGCTGATATAATTCATCTAATTCTGTTAGGTCTTGCTGCTTTAATTCTCTATCCTTTTTGTATGGCTCATAACAATTGGAGTGAAAGTACTTTCGAGACATCTTTTCAGAGCCATTCTTATTGAACTTCCCAGTGCCTTTTTCTTCAACTTCCATTAGTGATTTGTTACCTTTATTTTTACACCAAAAGCATTTTACTTCCTTCATGTGCTCACCTTCTTATATGACTATAGGGCAGATAATTCTACCCACCCTACAGTTTTTAATTTAATTATTTATTTACAATACCGTTGACAATATCGAGAGCTTTCTTTAAATTCTCAACATTACCCTCTTCTTGCTTATAGTTACCGACTCCAAAAGCTTCCTTAAACTTTGCAGCAGCCTCAATCTTCTGTTCCTTAGCCATCGCATTAATCACTGCTTCGACTTTAGAGAGAATTTCTTTAGGATCACTCTCAACCTTTTCTACAAACTCTTTAGCTTTTTCTTCACGTTTTTCTACTTCCTCTGTCTTAAGCTCATCAACAGTTTTTGTAGTTTTCTTTAACTGACCTTTAACTGCATCTTTGAACACTTCCATAAAGTTATCTGCACTATATAGCACCTTCTCAGGAAGCTCTGTGAAGCGCCCTCCTGCAATTCCGATGTAGTTTGAAGGTAAGAAGTACATGTTCACTTCTGTTGTATGGTGCTTAGATGCAACTTCTTTTCCACTCTTATTTGTAATATTAGCTTCAAGTTCATTTCCTTCTTTGTCCAACACCTTAACTTCGCTATGTAATGTAACGGTTAAGTCAGCTTGAGAGGCAAAAATGTCTGATCCTGTTTTACTCATTTTCAACTCGATTGAGTTGTATTTCAGACCGTCAATGGTAGTGGTCTCTTTCTCTTTAGTCCAAGCTAACCAGAAGAACCCATAACCAGCATTCTTAAGTAAGTCAATTTGCTTCCAAACTTCTTGTTTTAGAAGAACGTATCCATTTTCACCTTTGATGTTCTCAGTAACTTCTTGTAAAGATTGAAGGTTTTTACCGTACTTTTTATTCAAGTTGGACAGTATGTATTCAGAAGCCATATCCATTAACCTATCAACAGTATCAATACCGATAACCTTTGTAATACGCTCAGTTTTAGCCTCTTCAAGCAAACCTTTTACTACTTCATTCTTAAAGAATTTCCAGTCATAATCGTGCATAGGGATTACTGAGTCCAATTCCCATGTATTGTATCCCGGCTCGAAAGCAAGCAAAGTGCCTGCCTCCGGTTCATTAGGATAGTGAAGTTCCATTACTTCTTTCCATAGTCGAGTTTTACCTGACTTAAATCCACCTGCTACTAATACGTTGTAAGATTGTAAATCCACCTTAGGAACCACTTTGCGAACTTTTGATCTAAATGACATAAATTTCTCTCCTTTAATTTCTTGGAATTTGTTTCCAAGTCCGATTTAGTTTAATTGCATTAACAGTTTCTTGCCTAACACCGTATATATTCGCTATTGACTGGCATGTTTTTCCTTCTTTAAGTAACTCAATTATTTTTATTACTTCAAGAGAATTAAGTTTGCTGCCACCCATTCTAGGCGGCACTTTTGAAATCACTTTACCAGATGTTACATGAGTCCAAGTTCGTCCTTCTTTAATTGCTGATATGGCTTGTTTAGTAACATTAAAGTCTTTAGCAATTTCAGAGGTAGCTTCTCCAGTCTCTAAGCGTTCTTTTATGATCAGCACTTCGTCTTCGATTAGTTTTGCAAAGTGACATTTCTCCCCTTTTGATGCAAGAGATATTTTTTGCTTTTCTTCTTCCGTAGGCACTCTCCCTTTGTTTTTCTCAGATATAATTCGTTTTGTTTCTTCAGAATGAGATTTGCCATAGAAGGGATTCTTTTCACCTATCAATTTTTTCTTACTGTCACTTAACTTTTTTCGAGATTCGTCTGAAAACTTTCTACCTTTCATTGGACTGTCATTTGTAAGATAGTAATTTTTCAATTTCTTAGATTGGTTTTCTTTTTGTTCATCAGACCAAGTAACACCCGTCTGTCTATTTGGAACCCTACAAATATTAAATCCGTAGGGTTCATAAGTCTTGAGTAACTCTATGTAGAATGATTCTCTTTCGATAAGTTTGGAGGTATCTTCTACAAACTCTAACACTTCAAAAACAAAGCAACTTTCTCCGTACTTATTCCAAGACCTTTGCAGATGTATATTGTCATGAGTGTTACTTTTCAACTTTCTCTTATGCACCTTTAATCGCCTAGTGATATCGATGGAGGAACCTATGTAACACTTAATTTCTTTATCTTCATCTACTCTGCTTATTTTATAAATTCCAGAATCAATCGCTCCTATAAAAGCCCACCTCCTTTCTCATTTTGTTTTGTTAAATTGTTTATTCTAGAAGGGCAACTCGTCTTCTGAAATGTTTACACTTGCAAATGGATCATCGCTTACAGGTTGGTCTTCAGAAATTTCCTCTTCTGTCAGTAGCTCTCTTTTAAAAGTACCACCAATGTATGTAAGAATCTCAAGCCCTTTCTTAGTTCCAGTTGAAACCTGTTCAAATGAAGTGGTTTTTTCCCCGACATCCTCAAATGGGTTATCGTCTTCTTCTGACTCTTGAACTTCGACCATTGCAAATTCTGCACGGTTATTATCTACGCCTTCTACAACTAGGAAGTCAAAACGGTTAAGGCGAGCAAATGCGTCAGCGAATGGCTTTTTACCTTCTTCAGCTTCTTTGTAGTAAACAGTCAATTCTACGTCTTTAGGAACACTCTTTTCTTTTCCATACGACAGGTATACTGCATTTACTTTAGTGTCTTGTGTCTGTTCGTCTTGATATGTGCTCTTAATGCCAATCTGCATTTCAAAACTATTAACCTCAGTGAATTCAGGAGACTTGAAATCTCGTACATAAGGCACGTATTTCCTCTTTCCGTCATCACCGATCATTTGAATATCTCCAGTAACATTATTTCTGACAATGATCCTATCTGTCTCAGCACCTGTGTCAGAGTATTCAACTGCGCTGCGTTGACCTTCTGTTTCTCCGTCTACTTTACAAACAAAGAGTTTACCTCCTTCTGGATTCAACCATCCTACCTTAATTACGGCTACTCCTTTTTCATCTGCTTTACCAAAGCCTAATTGATAACCTTCGGTTTCTGAGTCGTATACACGGAAAGTATCATCTTTCTTTAATCCTTTAATTTCAACTTCACCATTTTTAAGTGGGTAAACTTGGTCAATAATTCTTTTTACTGACTTAAACTCTTCCCCTTCTCCGTTAGTAAACTTATCAAATTCATAGTGACCTCTTACATCAACCCACATTTCTTCTTTAACATATTTGCTAATTGCTTCTGTTTTGTCCCATTCTTGTTGAATATAGTGGTAAGTGTCATCAGGATACGCTGCTTTATTTTCACGATCAGCCCAATCTACAGGGGCAGATTTACGATGTTTTGAGCTATAGATGTATGCTACTTCTTTCTCCATTCCAGCCAATTCAACTTTTAATTCGTTTCGGTACGCTGTTTCTACGTTAAACTGCAGAACTCTTCGATCCTTATTTGTTTGAGTTGTAGTATTTTGAAACAAAGGTACATCGAACCAGTTATCTCCATCCTGTTCTTTTTTCCTAACTGGTTTAACCAGTCCTACAAAGCGAAACTCGTTACGGAATTCTTTACCTTGATGCTTCTTATTTAGTTTGATCTCGTTTCTATTCTTCAATGCCATTTATAAATTCCTCCATTATTTAAGTTTATTTTATGATACTCTATGTTTCTTCTTTTTCTTGCTAAACTTACAATCGGTAATGCCCAAAATCTTATTCAATTCTATGTATCTCTTCTTTGGAAAATCCCAGTCATCAGGACGTTCCCGGTAATTCTTATGATTTACTACCTCAACCACCTTACCGAACCTGACTGTAATATCAAGGTTTCCGTATGAGTATTTGAGTCCTTTCCATGTTAAGGTGATTCTCTCTGGAGCACTTTCCTTCACCAGCTGCACATTACGAGTTAATTTCTTTATTGCCTCGTCTGTGCTGATCATCTTATTTCCCTTAACAGTTTCCTTGTACTGTTGTAATGCCTTCTGTGTTGCTTTGAGAAGCTTCACTGTTCTCACCCCTTTCGTTATCCGATATATTTATATTAACTTATTTTGTTTTGAACGTCAACTATATTAGTTTATTTTTTATTAAATTATTTTTTCTTTAATTTTTCCGGTAAAAGTATAGTTTGAATGGAATTAATAGCTAAGAGTAAGTGAATTACGCTTAATAATGTTCAATACTCTTCCAGCTCCTTCTATATTAACTCCTACTGCAATTTCATCTATATATCCCTCATAATACTCATCATGTACTTCGAATGTATCTAATGATATTAGAGCGTATTGATAATCACTATCAGGGTTAGAAGCAAACATAAAGTGCTCCTCTTTGTCAGTGATAATTAGATCCCCCGGTTCTACAACATTTGTTTCTGAGTTTTTACTAATAAATTTCATTGCTTCCTCTCCTTTTCCTATACAATCATCATTAGACGGTGAAATTATTCTCCAGTCACGCCTTCTTCAAAACCACGTTCATAAGCCTTATTAAGTAATTTCTCAACCTCTTCAATTGATACAATATGTAATAACTCATTAAGTTCAGATTCATTTAATCCTCCCTTCTGGTCTTGCCTATGATATACAAGTCTCCCTATTTCACGAAGCATCTTATAGTTAGAGTTGCATAGCTTTTGAGTTTCTAGGATCATTTCACACCTCATCTTTCCCTTTGAAGTATGCTGCTGTATACCTCTTATCCTTGCTCCAAACTAGAACATAAGGGAACCTGTGATTTGCTTGTTCAAAGTTAGAGTACCTGAATGGATGCTTCAGTGACTCCTTTAAAGCTAACTTCTTTAAGCTTTCCATTAGATGCGGATGTTCTTCTGACCAGCTCTTATTCTCTTTCTCAACTCGCTTTTGAAACCACTCATAGTCATTACTTATAATGTTAGAAATACTAAAGCACGCTTCAATTGTATGTATTCTAGATCCTGTAATAGTTGCCTTATATGCTGGTAATACAGTAAATGCAGGAACACATTCACCATTGCTTAGGTTAAAGTATAAAACCTTCATTCATTAGCCTCCTATTCAATTTATAGGCTCTTTGAAATACGTTCTTTAATCAACTCGTTTAAGTTTGAAGCATTTGCAAAATACTCATCTTGATCAAGTTCGATAAATCCATTTAGATAAATTGTATCTACTTGAACTGAAAATTTTACTGTGACCTTTTTAGGATTTTCACCATACAACGAGAATGTTCCAGAACCGTATGCTACTTCTTGTAGGTTTTTAAATGTTACTTGCTCAATTTGGATATTCATTTTTATTCCTCCAATTATTTTTTATATCAATCTCATCCATCTACTCAAATACCACGCTCTTAATCATCGGCAGCATACTCAGTAACTCCCTAACATGCTCCTGATTAAAAAGTTCAGCTTGCTTCAATACTTCCTTATTGCTCATTAATTCATCTCTTACATTCTTCTCTACAGCTTTATAAAACTGCTTCTCTTCCTTCTCACTCATACTAAGACGAAAGAATCCTTGTGACTTATCGAATTGAATCTGATCATATGGAATCTCCAGACTGACCAGTTTCGGCTTGCCTAACTTTATGTATATAATACCTGTTTCATTATCTATGTAATTAATTTTTATTGAACTCGTTTCCAAGCCCATTTTGAAACTACCCTTGATATGTATTTCAGTATGTCGCTTACCAAACAAATTATCATCAACGTCTGTATAAGTCTGATCAATACTCTGCTGCATAGATACTATTTCTGACTTCGATTGCAACTTGCTTAGAATCATCTGTTCATTAATTATGTAGTGAGTTTCATTTAATTCTTCTTTAGGCACAATCTTCACTGGATGAACTGATTGTGAAGTGTAGCCTTTTACTGTGTTCAGTGCTATGAATAGAGTAAGAACAATTAGGAGAGCCTTAAGAAGAAATTTAAGGTATGCAAATTTCATTCGTTTTCTCCTTAGCTTATTTAGGATAAGTCATTCGTTTCAAAGTAATCTCATGCTTCCTTCTCTAATTTTCTTTAACAATGAGCCCTTCTTACTCTCTCCACACCAAGCATATGGGTATGTGTTTTTGTTTGTGTTACGAAACTCTTCCGCAGACATGCCTTTCTTTGCTGCCACAAACTCATTAAAGCTGTCTAGGTTTACACGTTTCCAACAGTATAAAGTTTCTGTAGGATGATGATCCCACTCTTGAACAATAATGTCGTAAATTTTGAAATCATTGTGAGGATGAGAACCACTTACCCATGTTTGACCGACTTTAAGTTCCATTAAGTCACCTCTTTTTAAATAATTATTTTCGATTAAAAGGTAAGTTTTATTTAGTTATTTATTTTTGAGAAAGAATCTCTTTCACAACAACAGGTAACACTTTCCCAATTTTGGACTTCACGTGCTTCAATAATGTATCAAGCTCTTCTTCAATAATATCTTCATACACTCTCGTGCCAGCATTCTTTAAGATTGCTCCCATATCCGTTACATCGTAATCAGGCTCTAAAATTTGCTCATCAACTAATTTATGTAGGATCTTGCTAACCCTTGCTTGAGTAAGATTGGTGGCTACAAATTCATCAAGCAATCCTCCAGTTGGCGATACTCGTTGTTTCTTAACTTGTTTAACCTCAGCAAATTCATCTGACACAATCTTAGTAAATTGCTGCTCACCGTTTCTGTTCATTTCAAAGTCGTAATTTTTTACTACTACACCTTCTCCAATTTTACCTAAGAATGACTTCCCAACAAATGACATAATGTGTTCTAGTGATTGGAATTCACCTTTATAGAATACTGGACAAAGATTTAAATTAAGCCTATGAGCCTCTGATTCTACAATGTCAAAGTTAGCAAACTTCTGTTCCTGAGGATCAAAAACATCGAATAGATAAAACTTATTCTCATGTTCACCGTACTCTAGTTTGTGACGGACTAACCATTCCCCAAAATAAATGACGCCTTCGATCAAATTTGCAGGATTAATCGTTTGCGTCCACTGATAGAATCCCCTTAGATTATTGTGTTCATCTAAACGATTATTTCTTGAGAACGCAATTACTTTTCCATCTTCAAGTTTGAAGCTTGAATTAGCACCATCTAGCTTTTCCATTACAACGATGTCTGCACCTTCGTAAATAGAGTTATGAGTGCCGCCTTTTCCATGTCTGATGATCTTCATGTATTTTTGCATATTCCCTCTCCTTTTCAATATATAATATGACTTATTTGATTATTTCCTATAAATATGCACTGCCTGACCGTTAGATATCTCATACAATCCATTACTCAATTGAACTAATGTACTTCCGTCTTTGAATAGTTTCACATTTGATACGTGCACATCTGAATCGAAGTAAATTGCGTCATGGAATCTTTTTGATCTAAATACCTTCATTGCTTTGGTATCGTAGAAGTGATATTCACTAAACAGTGAG
The DNA here is from genome assembly GCF_031844465.1 of Bacillus sp. AG4(2022). Lineage (NCBI taxonomy): Bacteria > Bacillati > Bacillota > Bacilli > Caryophanales > Bacillaceae > Bacillus > Bacillus sp. AG4(2022). The sequence continues at coordinate 434,746 of NZ_JAUZVH010000002.1, read as the reverse complement.
TCAGTATAGCCATTTAGCTCCCCAGTTTCCAAATCCAATGTATCTTCTTTTGCGTACATATGAATAATCGGGTTTTCAATGAGTTTCATTGAATCAACTGCTTCATATGATCCCAATGTATCAATTATGTATTGTCGGCTGTTTTTATGTATCGGTATGTTAAATCCAACATTCATTTCCTTCTCCCCTTTCTATTTAAATAGATAATTTTATTTAGTAACCGATACTGAATCCCAATCAAATGATTCAAGGATCTTCAACAGCCGTTCAACCTTTGGTGCTCTCCATGCTGTCATTGCGTATGTATGTGCTTTTGGTGAATAGTGATAATGGTTCATCTCAAGATGTCTCTTTGCTTCTGCTTTGGTTAGAAACATGGTATCTTGCTTTATATACTCCTCTTCCTTTACAAAGCAACTGGAGAAGTACCCATCTTCGTTTAAATTATCCTCAACATACTCCCACAGTTCATCAAGATCCCCATTTTCATTTGACAATAAATCCTTTAACTCATCATCGTTTTCAATATCTTCTTCGTAATATTCTTCTAGGAAGTCCTTTAACTCTATAAAAGTATTAAATTCTACATGATCTCCGTCATTAAAGAAATATTGTGTTTCCCCACTGTCATAGTCTGGATTACCGGGCACAGTCCTATAATCCATTATTGACCAAAATCTAGGTGCCGCTTGCCCGTCAATCTCCTGTGTGAGTAGTTCTTGTTGTAAATCTTTTAGAAACTGAATATCCTCATTCATTTAAACACCTCTTTCTTATGCCAAATCAGCATATCCATCATATAATTCATAATCATCTTCAACCAATGCAAGATAGTAACTAGATTGTTCATCCCAGTGTCTATCGTTCCATTCCTTAACCATCTGTTCACCTAGATATTGGTTAACATTTTCTGCAATTAATTCCTCAGTAAAGTAGTCTCGGCAAAAATTGTCCTTAGTGATAATTTTCATGACTCATCCTCCTCTGCTTTATTTGAGATGTAGTATTCTCTCGCTGCATTTTTTAGTTTATCAAGATTAGCAATGAAGCTATCTAACATTTCTTTTTCATAGAAGCATTCGCCATGATCAATATCACCTGCTATTTCGTAACCTAAGTTTGTAATTTGCTTTCTTAGTTCTAGGTTTTGCTTAGTTTGTGCGTCCATAGTTCCCTCCTTGTTCTGAATGAAATATACCCTTCATTAATTATTTATGTTCTTGCCATTCAGCCCAATAATCAAAATCAAATCCATTTGATTTTGGCGATCCAATTTCTTTTGTAAGCTTGTGATCTATTGCTACATTTGCTCTTTTGATTTCTTTTTCTGTTTCAAATTCATCATCCGATTCAACAATACTTACGAAGGATTCCTTAATGTTTACTCCATCAGCCATCTTACTTTCTTTAACTGATTCGTAAACTTTCTCAGCCTCTTCTAAAGTGCTATAGGCTTCAATCAAGCCATCCCAATCATCACGAACACCATAAACTTTATTCACTATTTCTCCTCCTTATTTTCCTTTAAAACTCAACTTTTAAAGTGAATTATATAGCCGGATTGTTCAGCAATCTTCTTTTAGTTCATTTGCTGATTTTATAATCTTCGCAGCTATAAATTCCATTTCTGCTATACTGTCAAATCGTAATGCCATATTATCTAAATGAATGTATATACCGTCATCTTCAACGGTAAAGCCTTTCCACTCCATTTAAAGAAACCTCCTTTGTTTATGTCGCTACATGTGTCAAGAGAGGATTAATCTCCCTAATTAAGTTAAGCCTGCTCTGCAAACAATGCATCAATTTCAACCTTAAATCGTTCATAACTCCCTTGAAGGATCACTTCAATTTGACGCTCAACTTCTTTAAAGGCTTCAGTTTCCGTCATACCATCGAGTTTCATTTGATAGTACTGCTCCAGCAAACTTTCAAGCTCCTTCTGTTTAGCGTCAACAGTCCCACTTAGTTCACTTTGAATCTTTTCATTGATGTCAGAATTAGCATCCTTTAATAGTTGCTCTTTCTTTTCGTAACCAGCCTCACCGATTTCTGCATTTGCAGTATTGATTGCGTTTGTCTGCCAATCCCCCGATGCCCCAGTTACTCCCATAAACTGACCTGAGAAAGCTGCTAATCCTGTGAATACAATTACTCCGGCTGCTACTGTGACTAATTTCATCGACTTTTTCATTATTCATTTCCACCTTTTATGTATAATTATTTTTTGAACTGATAAATTTCCTATAAATTAGCTTTCTTAACTATTGTGACTACTGTGATACCCACTAATGTACCGTAGAAGAGCAGTAAAGCAATTGTTCCGAGTATACCTGCAAATGATGTAGTGTCTGAGATGTTTTGGAATATTTGATTGAAGAAATATGTAATGGCTATTGTTGTAAATCCAATGAGGAATGTTATGATCAATTTGTTCATTTACTCACCACCTTTATCTGATTATATATTTATATTAGTTTATTTTATATTAGATTGCAAGTATTAATTTTATTATTTTCAGAGAAAAGACTGCTTTGATGTTAATTATCATCCACTTGGTCATAAGTAAATTTCTTAATATTGTCGATTGCATCATTAATGTTCATTACACCAGTAATATGGTTTGCTCCTAATGTACTGATAAGTGGACTGTTTGAGTCAAATTTCTCAACAAATCGTTTATGCCTACTGTCAAGATTAATTGATACCCACCCGCCAAATAGCCATATTTTTAAATTCATTAAATTATCTCTACTTTAAAATATCGTTCTTATTTAGATACCAACTCATATGTTTGCTTAAATATATCTTGTTTACAGGAATATACCTCACCCTGAACCCCTTTAATGACATAATCTCCACCATTACATCTCATGATGCCTTCTAATGTTTCAATCTCACAGTAAGCTTCTTCAATAGAATAACGGTTATAGTCACAATTAAATAGCCAGATATTATTACAAGAAACTTCGTCCATAAACCAATCTGGCATAGGCTCTACATAAAATTTAAAAGCTTCGACTTCAACCGGTTTCTTTCTATATATGGTCATAAATTATCTCCTCACTTTGTCTGCAAGGAAGCATTCCCACTCCCTCACAGACTAGGTTTATTATTTTTCCACTCTTCCCACTGATCACTAAATCCACTTATCAATTTCCCCAACTTAACCACATTCTCCTCAGATGGATTTATAGCCCCGTCTTCCCATCTCTGGACAGTATAAGTACTTACCCCTAACAAAGCTGCAAATTCTGCCTGACTGAACTTCTCTTGCTTCCTATATTTCCTTATTGGACAGTTAGCTTTCCATTCCAGCAACATCTTCTTATAATTCATCCTAATCACTCCTTAATGGGGAATGATACAGTATATGTTGTGGTGGTTGTTTAGTTTCCAAGAACATGCTGTATTAAGTTTTTTCTTCTTATTAAACTGGTAAACCATTCTTTATCCCCTGTCTGCAGAGATAAATCAATTAAACTGTAAATATCAGCAAGCATACTTTTAATCTCTTGTAAGTCAATTGTAGCCTTGTAGTAAGCAACGGGATAACCTTCCTTCTCGTTCTTTAGGAAAGTTTGCTTAGTTATCTTCCGTTTAACTCCCCACATATTTAAATCAGTCAGGTATACTTGCTTATAATATTCTTCAATCCCCAGATCCTCATTAACTTCACAGATGTATTTAACCTTTTGCTTAGATAAGTTCACAGCATTTCTCCACCTTTACATAGCATTTTTCACAATACAATTCACCTTTATTATCAATTACTGCAGTCCAGCAGTAAGGGCATTTATGTTTGGCAACCTCATTATTTATTAGATTGTTTAGTATTGAATCAAAGTTGTTCATGTACTATCTCCCTCTCGCTCTTGATAGTACATAGTATGTGGTTGTGGTGTATGTGGTGTTATATGCTGCGTAAAATGGGTTTATGCCTAATATGTATTAATGACTATCCGAATAAATTTCCTTCTTAATATGATGCAGCAATTCAATCTCAATATTAGCATTTCTCATTCCCAGTGATTTGAGTAAGCTAATATCCATTGATAGCCTGTTTTTCAATTCTTTTGTTATCTGTTCTTGTACTTCTGTGGTCAAATTAATATAACTCCTTCAATAACATGAGAATGTTTTCAGCATTAGTCTGTTTAAATTCCAGCATATGTTCATAGCCGATTAATTTCTTTTCATAATAATCGATTGCTTTATCGTCATTCTTAATGAATTGTTGTAATAGCTGATATATTTCTTCTTCAAACTTAACATCTGCCGATATATGCTGACTCGGTGGCTTATGCGGTCTCTCTGAAGTTGGGGGATCTTTTATGCCATGTGTTTCTTTTGTACTTGGTCTAAGCCTCATAATCTTTTAAGTCCTTATCCTCAAAGTAAATATCTGCTCCTTCGATTACTGGTCTTACTCCAAGATTTATGTAGTCTTTAAATGTATTCACAAAAGTCCATGCTTGCATTGAATAAAATCCATCCTCCTCAGGAGTAAGATACTTTCCTCTCCAATGGCTTGTTAAAACTTGTTCACCGTATTCAGTAAGTTTAAATTTAACTGATTGATTTAGATTAAATTGCTTCATACTATCCTCCTTATTTTCCTATATAAGAACTGTTGTATAGTGATTTTATTTTATAGATTCTAGTTCCTTTTCAACAGTTTGTTTCGCGTTGAAATTTTCGCTAAGTTTCCCTGCTAACTCAACTAGCTCATTTGTAATCTCATGTACAGTTAGAGCATGAGACCATACACGCTTCTTTCCTAGACTATATACAGTTTTAACTGAGCCTTGCTTACTTCTTGGATGGTCTGACTCTACAAGTTTATGTATCAATTCCAATAATTCATTGTGTCTCCTAGCAAGTTTAGTCTCCTCTTCATAAAGCTCTCTATTCCTATTTACTAATTCAACATATTCTTCAACTTTATTATTTCTTACTACCTCGATGGGAATATTCATTTTAACCTCCTTATTTTCCTAAAAAATAACTCTTTTAAATGGATTCTCGATAATACCTTTTTTCTATTTTTGCATAGTCGTACTCTTCTGGTGCAAACTGTTTAATCATATTTGCAGATGGATAGTGATCAGATGGTTTCGACTCATGAATAATCCCCTCACCGATATACTGATCTGTCCAGCCAAGTGGATTACTATATACTTTTGTATAACGTTCACCGTAGTATGCAATTACGAATTTTTCTTTCATTATTATCTCTCCTTTTCGATTAAAATCGGAATTAGATTGGAAAATACTTTCCTAATTGTTTATCAAATTCTTCTTTGGTATCTAAATTGACAAGTGTCCATTTAATATGACTATCCAATTCCCAGAATGCCACTTCATTTGCGTGTTCAAGTGTCTTATATTTCTGTGCTTCCGTTGCCTCATCAACTAATTCCCAAGGATACTCCACATAGTAAAGTCCTTCATTGTTAACTGTCTCACCTGTATGCTTTGCGTATTTTCCCGACTCCATATCTTTAATAACGTACACACTTTCTCCTCCTTTAATTTTTATTCTAAATCCTTAATCGTCAAACTCTCCTTAGAATCTTCCCAACCCTTCTTTAACCTGAGTTGATGCTTATTACAGGTATGGCATTCCCTCGCTGGTAGCTGCCACAAACTACAAGTACCGTCTAAGTTATCGACTACTGCACTGCCCCACGTATAGTATTCCCAGTCGTGCTTTTCATTGCTGCAGAGTAGTCTTGTTTTCAAGCTCTTTAATAATTTCATCGGACACCCTCCTTTAACTTACACTTCTTCAAAATTAATTCTAATGTCCTTAACTTCAATTGGAGGATTATCTTCGTCATAAATAACTAACAAATTTGTATTACCAGAGATTATTTCATTTAATACTCTATCTGCAGTTTGCTTATTATTAAACAAATCTGCATCAATAGATAGATCAGTAGTATTAATTTTGATTCTTTCCAGTGACTCATCAAAGTCTTGCTTCATGAAGTTTCCGTTTTTCAAACTAATTACAAACCTTGTTACTTCCATACTTTCCTCACCCTTTATTTTGATTTATTAATTTCCTCATACTTTGTAGACACTTTTCTATAAGCCAATCGAATGTAACTAAGCCTCTATTGTAATAGGAAAGCATTTGTTTCCCGTTTTCAGGCAGATTTTTTATGTACTGGTTATCATTCATATGTCCGTATCCTTTCATTAAATCGAACGTTATCTTTTAGTCGCCAGACCTTTACCATTTCTCACGTTTCTAATTTTATACTTAGTCTCTGTTGAATCAATAATTAAGCCAAATGATAAGTATGCTGCCCTTTTCTTATCTTTACCTACGTACTTATAAGATTCGTAGACAACAGGATAACCTTTTTTCAAGCTATTCATTTTTTAACTCCCCCTTAATCAAGATGAAATTCGCATTTTACTTAGAGTAATTCCCTTTCTCTAAATCATTAATAAGGTCTTTAATCCATCTAACTGCAGCGTTATACTCATCAATAGTCTTAACCTTAGGATCAATCTTTTGAACCTGCTTCAATATCCCATTCATCTTAGAGATAATATCCTGTACTGATGGTAAGTTCCTAGAGTTTTTAATAAATGCACTGACCTTCTCCTCAATCCATTCCTTATCTTCTTTATATTTCTTTTCTACAATTTCTAACTCATCACTGAAGCTTCTAACATTGGTATCGAAAATTTGCTTTCCTTCAGCATATAAATTAACCATTCCCTCATTATACTGATAAATCTTATATGTATTCTTCTTGCTTATTGAACTGTCCAGCTCTTCGAACCCTTTATCCTTCAGCAATTTGCGTGTGTAGTACTTGTAGAAGCTCCAACGATCATAAGTAGCAGCCTGACTAGTAATTCCCTTACCTATGTGTCTATGTAGTTTAATGTATGGATTATCTGATTCTACTTTTTCTTGAATGTTAAGTTCTAATGTCTGGACTAACTCTTCTTCCATTTTAGTGATAATTTTATAATCCCTTACAAACTTCTTGTACTCAAATTCGTCTTCTAAGTTGTCAAAAATCTTATACTCGTTAAATTGATCCCAAACTTTCTTTGATTCTAGCTTTGCTTTTTTCTCATCATATTCAGCAATTGTTAAATCAGATTGTCCTTCAATCAAACTTTTCGCTTTGACTTTTACAGTAGTTGTATCAAATATCTCAATCAATGGCTCAATTTCAGAAGTATATGATGCAGAACCTTTGACCTTCTCTCCGTTTATCTTATAGTAAGTTCCTGAGCTGTAACCGAGTGATGGTAGTGTGAACATATAACCATTCTCATTTTTAACTACATCAATACTTATATCTCTGTTTCTCCTTGGTATCATTATAATTTACCTCCGTTTATTTAATTATTTCCGAATGAAATGTATGTTTCAAAGTGATTTATACTTCCTATAATCCTCATCCAGCCACTTATGTATCTTAATTCTTCTTTCAAGACTGTATCCCTTGTTTGAATCATTATACCAATCTTCAAATTGTATATCGTGCTTACTAGAATTACATTGTTTACAACTTGGTACGCAATTGCTCAAGTCATTTGCACCTTGATCGTCCACATGTTCTTTATGGAAATCACCTAAAATAATTTTCCCACTGAACCTTATATAATGTTCTTCAATTGCCAGACCACAGTATGCACATCTATGATTGAAATATTTCTTGCAATCTTCCCACTCCAACTTAGAAATAATGTGTTTTTTAGTCTTATTTCTATCACCTTGATATTCTTTTAAAAGATGCTTGTTATCTGTTTCCCATCTCTTTCGGTTTAGTTCTCCTTTTTCACTATCCCTCCACTTCTTTTTCTGGTCTTTGACTTCCGGTAACAAATTTCTTGCTCTTTGTTTCTCAACATGTCTACTGTAATATTCGGGATCAGACTTTCTTCTTTCTGCAACCCGCCTTGAAGTACAAGACTTACATTCTGGATTATAATAAATGTATACTTCTTTATTTTTATTTTCTCTCACTGAACTGTAGAAGTTTTCATAAGGCTGTGGATTTAATTCTTTGCAATTAGAATCACTACAATATTTTGTATTCTCTATCCCATTTAAACACTCCTCATCATCGTAATTGATCCATTCCTTTATTCGCTAAAGCATCTGCCAACTCATTTAATTCAACACCGTTGTGTCCTTTTACTTTTATAAACACAACTGATGACTGCCTTTTTCTTAATTCGTTTAGTTGTATCCAAAGCTCTTTGTTTTCCACTGGCTTCTTGTTCGACTTCCTCCAGCCTTTTTTGATCCATCCAGCAATCCAGTCATTCATTCCATTAACAACATAAGCACTATCTATGTACATTTCTACTGGTATATTGGTAGTTTTAATACTTTCTAGGGACTTAATTGCTGCAGTTAACTCCATAATATTGTTGGTTGTGTTTCTTTCTCCACCACAAATTTCCTTAACTTTATCCTTGTATTGAAGTACGGCTCCCCAACCTCCAATATTTATATCAAACTGATTCCCTGAACATGCCCCGTCACAGTAAACAATGATCTTATCCATTATTTTTCTCCTTATTATCCAGCAACACCATAGCCTCTTCGATGAATCTTATAGCATTATTTATGTAGTGTTCTCTGTTATCATCACTTCCAGTTGTAAGTGCGTAACGTAACTCATCTATTGCGACTTCAAGTTTATCTTTATGCGTAAGTTCAATCTCCTGTTCATCAATGACACTTCTGACCAATTTCATGAAGTTTGAAAAATCATTAGACCCTTCCATTCCCCACTTAAAATTTCCAAGTAATTCGCTATTTTCCTTTTGTAAATAGTCTTTCAATCTCTCAAGCTTGTTCATTTATATCCTCCTCATTTATTAAGGTAAATTGCATCTTTGATCGTGAATTGTATTTTCGAATTGTGCATCACTCGTTTAAGAATTGATGTTCTCTGCAACCAAAATCTGCTTCGGTTTCAATGTAATTAACTATTGCGCCTTCATGACCTGTGATTAAATCTATTTCAATCTTTCTGCGTATTTCTTGGCATTTACCATAGCCGTATTCAGTTTGCTCCCAATGAATACATACATCACATCTCCGTTCGATTTCCAGCACCCCTTTGCTTAAATGTTCATTAACCTATTTCTTTTCATCTTCTTTTTTATTACAAGTATCACAAACAGGAATTACTCCATTCCAAACGAAATTACTGTAGGATTGACACTTTTCACACCAATAAATCGCCATTTTTTCAACCTCCTTTTAGTGAATGAGTTTCCCCTTTACTTCTCCCTTATCTCCTTCAACTCTTCCCTCAACAATATCTTAGCAGCCTCTAAATCATTCTCCAGATCCATTAAGCCTAATACCCTCTGCATATCTGCCTCAGTTAAGACTCCCTGCCGATAAAGCTCATAAGCCTTCTCACTGTCTTCCATAATCCTCTTTATGTAATCACCTGCAAGCACTGTATCTTCTCCTTTCATATTATCAACTTACATTTATATTAGTTTATTTTATTTTAAAAGTCAATTAAAATTACCAACTTATTTTAAATTGTTTCATCTTTATTCAAAACAATCACCAACGAATCATTCTCTCTAGCTGCTGATTCATTGGTGATCATTTACGAACAAATTGTGTCTTACTTGAAACATATACATACTTTGAATTCTTATTGACTATATGTTACAATTGCTTTGAACAGTTGAGCGACCAAACTAAACTGTACATAACTGTCTGCCATTGAGCATCCCATTGCTTAGTGGCTTTTTATTTATCTTCTTCATCACTATTACTATTATTCTCGAAGTCTTCAAGGCTAAATTCATTGATGCCAGCAATTGATGTCGTATGTACGCTGCCATCAGGTAAAGTGATTTGAACTTTTGCACCTACAATTACATCTGGATTAAAGTTAGCAAGTAGAAAATCTTCACTTTGAGATGTTTCAAAAAGTAAGTGGAATTGGGCAAAAAATTGAGCGATGTTCTTCATAATGTTTTTTCCTCCTGAAATTGGGTAATAATGATTTGTTGTAATCGTCCGAAATTTGTAATTCACCACCATAAGTAGAATGTATGTTCGCATCTTTGCTCGTATTTCTATTATAATGCGAACAGCGTTCGATTACAACTTTATCCTATGAATTATTTTCTTGTGTAAATTGGTAGCAATTGGTATGATACAGTAAGATTCATGACTTTTGTAATAGGAGGATTTTCCGATGTCAAAGGATATTGTCGGGAAATGCCTTCTCCTTAATCTACTAAATAAGCGATACATGACTCAAGTTGATCTATCAGATAAAACTGGTATATCTAAGCAGCAGATTAACGAATACATAGCCAACACCAGATTAATGACCATCTATAACGCCAAGTTAATTGCTGAAGCACTTGATTGTCATATTGATGACTTATATGAATGGAATATTGGGAGAAGGTAAAAGGGCTGAAGCTTTTGCCCTGCCTCACAATTCACGTTTTCGTGAACTTTTTTGTATCATTCTTACTACTTATTTACAGTTTACAACATATTTACCGTCTTGTCTTTGTCTTGTTTTGTCGAAACAAAAGAAGTCTTGTCGAACATGAAATCTTTTTATTGACAAATTGGATTTTATGTCCCACAACATTCCAATTATTTCGCCTAAAAAAATTGGATTATTTCTTAGATTAGGTTGATATTTTTAAAAATTATATAGTTGGTTAATATCAAATTAATTCATCTTATGTAGGCTAATATCCCTCACACTCAAGGGATATTTTTTGAATATAAAAATCAATCACTGTCTGAGCCAAATTCGATAAAGTCTATGCCATATAGTTCTTTAAGTTTTTCTGCATTTATAAATTGCTTCATTAGGGATCTATTATAATAACTATACTCTCTATTCTCAACCTTGGATGCTTGATACTTATCGCCGATAACTTTAATATCTTCTCTGGATAGCTTGGGATCTTCTCCATTAGCTATTTTCTCTTGAAGTATTTTGGCTGCAGTGTGAATCATACCACTTTGCTTAATGCTAATCGGTGTAAGGTGTTGAAGCAAAAACTCATTACGAATATTATTTAACCTATTGTATAGGGTTGCTGTAGTTACTGGAAGATTTTCAGTTTTAGTTCTAGGACTTTTAGGATTTTTAAATAAATAATCTGAATTAAGAAGGTCTCTCTCTTTGTGATCCCCAGTTTCGCTATCAAAATAACGATAAGTTGCAGCCTTATAAGCATTCTCCAAGTAGCGCATTCCTGCATCAGTTAACTCTATACTCTCGTCACGCTCTTTCACATACACTTCATTCTTATTCCAATTAATATCATTGTAAGTTAGGGCTTGCAATTGACTAAAAGAAGATCCAGATATCCCCTCGAATATTAAATACAACAATGCCTGATCCTGTGCATTAGGTAATTCTTCAAGCAAATCATAAAACTCTTCATCTGAATAATGAATCTTGGTTGTTTTATCTACAAATTTATTCATCCACTTTTTATCAATACCGTCTAAAGGGTGTAAATTATTTTCTCTATAACCATTTGAAATAGCCCAACTAATGTAATTCTTAATGAAGTTTGTGTTGCTTCTAGCTGAATTGTAAGTCAAGCAATTCATATTAGATAATACTTTTTCGATGTCTTCCTTTGAGAAATTATATAAATCAGTTCCCAGTACATTTTCTTCTGCTCCTCTAGATGCAGTAAAAATATAACTAATCGTTTGTCTAGAGTGCTCGTTCTTAATTCCTTCTAAATATCTCTGCTTAATTGCATTATTATAAAACTCAGCCATTTCCAACCCTCAACCTTCATGTTTATAGTTTGATTTCAGTAAAGAAATTCTCAATTCCTGCTCTTGCATTCCTCGTTAATCTTCCCTTTTCATCAAGCACATCTAACTCTGTCCATTGAGGATTATCTTTACTAAAATTAATACCATTAATATAATTTCTAACTTTTCTTGGTTCTATATCGCTATCTTTCATTCTAGAAGCTAATACAACATATCCAGCAAACATATTGTTATCTGCCATTAGAGATGATTTTTTGGTTTCAGAATAATTATTTGTGAATTCGTCTTCGTAATATGAAATCAATGTATCAAAAAACTCAATTAAATAATCTGAAGTATCAAATTGAGATTTCTTATCATTGAGTTTAAAATTCTTTTCTATTGCATCTGCTAAAGTTAGATATGTTACTAATTCTTTCCTACTAGTGGTAAGTCCTTCTTTTTTAGAAATTCTGTCTCTTAGTTCTGATTTAGAGTTCAACTCATCCATTACGACATCAACATTAGAATCTTTAGCCATACTTCTACGCTTAACTTCAGACATTCTTTCACCTTTGGATATTTGAGCTAAGTAAGCAGCTGCACGATCAACTGTCAGATTTAGAATTTTTAAATCAAATTCAAACTGAATATCTGGCTTTTCAGATAGGGCTAGCTCCGATGCTTTGATACGGTGGTATCCGTCAATAATATCAATCTTGACGCCCGGATTAACAAATAATTCATAACTATTTTCATCATAGGATACTTCTTCATCTGAGTCAGAAGTCCCTACAGAAGCGTTTAAGGTTAACTGACTACTAACTAGCTTACCTGATTTCAATAAATTCTTCATTTCCAAAACGTTAGACATGATCAGAGTAGCCTCTTCTACAATCTCACCTTGAACTTTCTTATAAGTGGCTTCACGTTGTGATTCAGGATTCCAATGAAGCTTTCTCCCTTTTAATAACTTAACTAACAAATTAATATCAATTTTAGTAGTCCAAGCATCTCTACCGTGCTGTATTGCAGGTTTAAAACCCAGTGGAAATTGAACTTCATCTTCTAAATAAACCTTACCTGAGTATTGTCTGGCTGTTTTTATTTCTGCAGGTGTATAGAATTCCTCTATATTAATGTTCTGGTCTCCGGTCTTACTATACACCTGCTCTGCAAACAGAAAAAGAAGCTTAGGGTCAATTTCTTTTAACTCTTCTGCAGGATTATTGATCCAAGATTGTACCGAACCATCAAATATCGCATAGTTTTCTGACAAATAATTCTTAATGTCCCTAACAACACTCTTTTTTCGTTTAATTTCTAATGTAGGTTTTATTAAATTTTGTTCTAATAATGATCTATCTTGTTTCATCTAAACACCTCACAGTTATATACGCATATTGAAATTATATTATATTATTTTTTATTTGTAAACGAATTAGCAATCCTTTTGTTCTTTATTCGTTTGTTTTATATAACCATTTGTATCCACCTGATGAATTTAATTTTCCACTGCATACCATGCCTATACCAGTTCTTTGAATCTTGAGTGCTCTTGCTGCTTCACTAATACTATTCCACTCATTTATAAACTGATTACATTTTGTTAATTGAATAATTGGCTTAGATTTAGCCCAATTAAATTCTTTTCTGACTGATTTTTTAGAATCATAATTACACCAACCTAATTCTACTCCCGTTTTTAAATATCGTACTACCGTACCTCTATTTAAACCCACAATTTTAGAAATAATATCTGTAGATCTTTCACCATTATTGTAAATATCACAAACGATTTTAACAAGCGAATTAGAAGCATACGATCCACATTTAATCCAGTCAACTTCTATTAAATCTAAGAGCACATTGAGTGAACTAGCTAACAAGCTACCTCTAATCCAGTCGATTTCTGAATTTCTGCAATCAATAACTACGTATCTTTCTATCCCATTTATTTTAGCTAATTCTTCTTTAAGAGTATCATTCATTTGCTCTTCTTCCAATGTTTTCCCGAAACTATAAAAACTATTATCATAATGTTGTCTACCATGAGTCTCTATAATGCATTTTAATGAAGGAAGATAAAAATCGTATCTTTTGTTTTGCGACCAATCAAACACTTTTTGAGTCTTATATTCTATACTTAATTGATTTAATACTTCAATCATGAATTTTTCTGGATAACTAAATCCATCAGAACATTTAGTGCAAGAGTAGCCAGCATTAACTACGTTTTTTATTATTTTTTCATCTAATGAACCACAGTCTGGGCACTTAAATGTAATTTTCTTCCCACTTTTGTCTGTGTACTTATACCCGTCAGTCTTATCATATAATATATTGATGATATCAGGTCTTCTATTCGCCAAACAATTTGTTTCATTTACTTTTTGTCCAGCACAGTATGGACAATTACTTTTAGTGAAAATCCTATTATTTAACGTGCTTTCATACTCACTCCCGCACTTTAAGCATTCCCATATTAGTTTTAAATTTGCAGAACTGTGAAGATTTCTAGGTGATATATTGTTTTTTTCACTTAACTCTTTTATTAAGTATTCTCTTCCGTTGCTCATAGCATAATGTTCTAAGGTTTTTTCATATGGAACAGTCTCTCTTTTTGTTTGCTCACCTTTTTTTCTTGAGCAAGCTTTACATCTGTCTTTTCCATCCCCTAGCTCTCTTTGCTTAATCAAATGTGCATACATAATATTCTCAGTATGTGTGCCACAATCATCACAGATCTTAGTAATACGTGAATGGCTTCCTCTTGACAGATCTTCCACTTTAATTTCCAAATCTATCCCCATGCGGTACTTTTCTATTCCTTCTTTAATATTGCTTTTTGGTATCTTGTATCCTAATTCTGACAAATATTTAATATTAGCTGAATTCACTTTAACAATTAATTTATTCTCCAATATAGCCATCCAGTCACCTCCCATAGCTTTATTTTTCTTTTAATACTTCCATAATCTTCATATTCAGTATAAATTGCTGATCCTTTTTTAACTTCCCAATCGCTGCCAATAATATCTCATGACTTACTTCCTTATAACCATCCATATTAACTTTACCATTAGATGAGACTGCTCCTAATGCACCATAGTCCTCTTCTTCAAGGTAAATCCTTGTTGTATCTAACCGGGAGTGTTTAGCTGCTCTCTGGGCTTCGAGGATGTCACCAGTAACTCGATATCTGAATTGAACTCCAGCTTTTTTTATAGAATGGAATACGATGTTTCTTTCTTCCGGTATATTCATTTTCTTAACTAATCGTTTAAACATCTTATCTACTGCATCAATTCCAATTTCAAATACCCTATCTGATTCTCCTTTGATGGTTAGTAACTCTCTATAGAAGTCCTTTGAAATACTTTCTCTAAAATCCTTATTTCCTTTATCTATACCTTTAACAATTACTACATCTTCTTTTTCAATGAAATCAGTCCATTTTAAATTCAAGAGAGCTGCTTTTCTCACACAGGTGTCTAATCCAAAAAGGATTAAAAGGCGCTTTATCTCACCTTTATTTCTTTCTTCTAATGCTAATTCAGCTAATCTAAATACTTCAGAGGCTTCAAGTACTCCATGATGGTTCTTAGTTTCTGGAAGGGATTTAATTAGTGGTAAGTATGATATATCCTTTACTAATTTCTTAGCTGCTAAGTATTTTATTAATCCCTTTACAGATGCTACTTTTCTATTGATCGTTTTATTTACGTACACCCTATTCCCTTGCTTATCAACCTTACTATGCATATATTCAATAAAGTCCTCAAAGTCATCATAAGTTAATTGAACATCTTCTTCAGTCAAATACTCAATTTCTTTCTTCTTTATAATTCCAAAAAACAATTCTATATCATGTTTATACGCTACTTTAGTTTGCTCACTGTTGTAGCCCAGTGTGGTTAAATACTTTTCAATCTGATCATATACTCGTGTACTGTTTAATCTCACAACATTTTCAGCCAACATACTGATTCGCCTCCTTAGGTTTAATATTGTTTAATTCCTTTTCAATCACATACTCCATTTGCTTAACTTCTTTCAACATTTTCTGTTTCTCAATATCATTCATATTTTTCAAGTTACGTCTTACCCATCCCAAAGTATCTTGAAGTAACATAATACTCGCTCCTTTACCGTCCCATATTTGTATTTTTCTCTCTAGGTATACCTTATTATTACTCCCTATAAACCAAAATAATTACATTTAATTATTTTATTTAATTATCTATACCTTTATTATATATAAAATGAATCAGAATTCAAGTATTTTTATGTAAATTTAACCATTAAAATTGATGAATTTATCAATTAATTCCTACATTCCCTATATCCCACTATGTAAATTAGCCCATTTTCTTATTAAAATTAACATGAGGTGAATTATAAATGTTTGTATCTCCTATGCTATTGCATAAATCTGATCATCCTTTTGAAGATGATTCATATATAACTGAGCTTAAACTTGATGGGATCAGAATGATTCTGTCCAAGATAAATAACAAAGTTAAAATATACTCCAGACATAACAACGATATTACTTCAAGATTCCCTGAGCTTCTTGACCTACCTGTTCCAGATGGAACTATCCTAGATGGTGAATTAATTGTTACTGATCAAGACGGTAAGCCAGACTTTGAGGCTATGATGGAGAAATTCCAATCCAAAAAATCAATTCATGAAGTATCTTATTCTGTATTTGATGTAATACAATTCAAAAATAAATCTGTTACTCATCTCCCTCTCCTTGAACGGAAGGCATTACTTGAAGAAATAATTCCAAAAGATACTGGTCAGTTCAATAAAGTTAAATGGCTTGAAGGAAATGCAGAGGCATATTTTGAATTGGTTAAGCAGCATGGATTAGAAGGTATAGTGCAGAAGAGGAGCAATTCAACATATCAGGTTAATAAACGATCACATGATTGGCTTAAGGTGATTAATTATCAATATGAGACAGTTTATATTACAGGACTAAGAAAGGCTGAATTCGGGCTTCTGATGCAATTTGAGGACGGAAGGTATGCTGGAGTATTGGAATTCGTTAAGCCTGCAGCAAGAAAGGAATTCTATCAGCAATATAAAACCTATGTAACCGAGGAAAATGAGAAGTATGTTTATTTAGATCCTAAATTGAAGTGCAAGGTAAAGTACAGAAACCTTACCAAAAAGGGATTACTGAGAATACCGTCATTTATGGAATGGGCTAATTAAGCCCGTTCTTTTTATTTACTTATTTATTATTGATTAAAAATAGAAATTATTTGACAAATTAGGTAAATGGAAATACTATTATTCTATAACTATCATTAGGATAGCTAAAAAATAATAGGAGGATTGTATATGTTAAGCGATTTAGCAGAATACAGAGTAACCACATTGTTCCGGTTTATCCAAGAGGGAAAGGACGAAAAGGAAATTAACCAGAAGGTAAGTGATGTAGGAGCAGAGATCAGAAACCTATTTCCTAAAGATGAAGAAGAAATCGTCATCCCCTTACCTTCTGGAAAGAAAGTTATCATCCAATTCGAGAGCATTAATGGTGTCCAAGCTCCTAATGAATAAAAAATTCTAATCTATAAAAGAGTGGCTATTGGGGTAGCTGCTCTTTTTTATGTCTTTAGGTTGGTTGGGTGGTTACTAACCAGTTTAAAAAAAATATACACTAATAGACAAATGTTAAATAAAGTTAATTCTATTAAATTCTAAAAGTTATTAATTAGAGTATATCTATTTTCTAGTGTTAATTCAACTAATTTGTTGACGAACGAAAACATTAGGGTATATTTATCTATCTTTCTAGGCATAGAGAACCCTCAGAAAGTCACTCAATTTTTTTTGAATGTTTCTTACTACTTATATTAATAAAAGTTGTAAACTTTGTCTACAATAAACTCTGTAAATTCTTCTATAGTTTATAGCCAATTGTTGAAATCACAAAAATAACTACTCACAATAGCTATATGAGTAGTTGTTAGGCAATTCTTATTCAACTCTTTTTCAATGCTAGTTGTCTCCAATATAATTTTTCCTTTTCACTAACTTCACTACATTTAGTCCCATATTCAAACATTGCACATTGGATATCATGTAGCAGATCCTTTGGTAATTCACATTCTAATTTAGTTTGTATGAAATATTGTAATCTGTTTATGTATGGCTGAGGAGTTATCAAATTTATCACCTCATTTAGATTATTTTCTATGTATTTCATTATGTACAAAAAGTTTGTGAAATATAACCTCTCAAAAACGTTGATAAATAAAGGTTTTAAACTAATTTCACAATCTATTTTAGATTAAAATCCCTCTTTTATTGTGAATTACATTTTCGAAATGTTCAGTAGTGGGTTATATAAATTGGCGAACCTTCGTCATCTTCATTATCAGGTTCCACACTTTTTATATCTCTGAAAACCATCCCTTTATCAACAAAAACGTCTCTACCTTGACCCTTGTACTTTACCAATTCTTCAAGCAAATCATCTAGTCGCATTATTTTCCTCCTTTAAAATAGTGTCAATAGTTCTCCTATAAATCATGAATTTATTTTGACTGTTCTTTGTTCCAATCAAAACGGACATCTTTATTCAATTTTTTAATCTCCAAGAGAATATGTAATTTACAAAGAACATAACTTACTGGATCTTTCATATACATTCCTTTGTCATTAAATTTGAATACATCAGCATGTATATAGCCTCCAGTATCACTAAAAAGTGAATCTTTAAACTCTCTAATCTCCCATTTATGTTTTGCAAATTCTCTTTTGAAATTTCTATAACTTGCTTTTCCACTTACTTTACAGTGGTCTTTAACCATGAATATATGTACTACCCAAGCAACCAATATTAGTACCAATGGAAGGGCTGCAACATACTTTAATATTTCAATAATATATTCCACTTTCTTATTCCTCCTTAATTTCCAATCAAATAAAGAATTTATATTGACTTATAATCCCTTTTAATTCTCTCCATCATTAACTTTAGCCTCCAATTATCAGCATCAGTCCATTTGCTCTTATCACACTTAGGGCAGTATAGAAGTATCTCGTTAAATTTAACTCCTTCTATGTACATTGATCTGGTGTCTACTTCTTTGAAGTCATGTTGGCATCTGTTAAATAACCATGAAATCATTCATATCTCCCCAATTGATTATTTAGTTTTACAGACAACAAATGCAACTGCCTAATTTTATGATCTTGCTTATCCTTAATTTCCTCGTGCCTTACAATCTTTTTAAACTTCATGCAACTCTCAATGTCTTGGTCAACTAGTTCTAAAAGAGCTTCCAGATCAGTTTTATCAAGTTCATTTAGGTTCATTCATCATCACCCCAGACTTTTAGGTTAAATTCTCCACGTTCAAGGGCTTCCTTCCAATACTTCAACTCTCTATACCTAATCAAAGTATCGTGAGAATTCCCTCCAAAATCACGATCAATCATATGCTGCAATGATTCCATCCTACCTGTCATTTGGCGTAATATTGAATTTTTATCTACTACATTCACCCTATATTCTCCTTTATTTAATTATTTTGTTTAACCTTTAACATCCCAATCTGGATAAACATTTAGATAGTCACTAAACTTATCTCTATGCTTAATCATCATTCTATTCGCAAACTTGTTTGCATCCTTTTCAATTGGAGCTGTGGAATAGCCTTCATCTGTAACCTTATATGTATGTTTCATATTCCAATACTTTGTGTTCTTTGTATGCTGATAACAGTGTCTTAACTCATGTAGTAAAGTATGTAGTACGCATTGCTTTAGGTATCTCTGATCAAATTTATGATTGAATACGTAAAGATGAATCATCTTACTTTCTGAGAAATAACACCCTAGAGACTTTCCTTTTAACACTTTTATAATTTGAGCAAAGTCAGTAAATCTATTTACAATTGACCACCTTAAAAGCTCGAATTTACTGTAGAAAATATATATGTCGCATGTGTCTCTGTAGTCCTGATGGAGAAGGTCTAGGCACTCGTATAGCTCTTTGTTAAAGTTGCTGATCACTTTACCTCACTTCCTTTGTTTTAGCCTTGTTAAGTCAGATATTCCCCATACCTCATAAGTTTCATATTTCCTTTTATTGAACCTGCAGAGCAATTTTAAAGCACCTCTAGCCATTCCTTCAGTTAGATATATTTTGTTGTGCATTGCACAGATCATGTTGCCATCTACTGCTGCTAAAACGTAATATCCAGTCATATCTCACTTCCTTTGAGTACATTATTTACACAAATACAGTGCCAGTTCTTTGCTCCCTACACTCTGTAACTCCCTCTATCTTCAAGATTGTTTCTTGACTTAGATAAGTTTTCATTATGATAAACTTCAACTCCTCAAACTTTGGCTCAAAAGATATAATTCCAGTCTTCTTAATCTCTTTTAGTGCCTCATCGTTTTCATAACTGATAATCCATTCATTCATATTGACTTCCCCCTTTTTCCAGATAAGTTCGTTCTTTGATTTGAATTTATTGTGTTAAAATATACTTGGTGATAAATATGACAATTACTTTTGGTGAATCATTTAAAATTATTCGTACATCAAGTGGCTACAAAAGTGCTCGACAACTAGCAAATAAAGTTGGAGTTTCTAATGCCACCATTTCTCGAATAGAAAACAATTCACAAAAACCAGATCCTGAAACACTTAAGCTTATCTCACAGCATCTTTCAAACACATCCTATGATGAACTTATGAGACTTGCTGGCTATGTAAATACCTCTAATGACACTTCAAAGAACCTAACTCCTAAAGAAAATGAATTGATTAATAAAGCAAGAAGGTTATCTGAAGACCAACTTGACTTAATCCTGAGAATAATGGGTGAGATGCGATAATCTTACCCATTATTTTTTAGCCTAAAATATTCGTCCTTATTGTACCTAACCCTATCCCCAATAAAGTAGAATAAATTGTACAAATTAAGATCCTGCTGCATGAGTTTGTATACTTCTAATGAGTCTAATTGATTTGATTCTATTAATTGAATTGCTTTTGTTGTTGGATTTATACTCATTAATAGCCCTCCTCTTCCCACTCATATAAATCTTCAATATTGCACTTCAAGTATTTAGCTATTGTTTGGGCATGATCTAGCCGCAGTGTACCTCTAAAATTAGCTTTGTCATTAATAAAGGTTACTGAGTATCCTAAGTCTTCTGCCATTTGTCTTTGAGTCTTGTAGTTCTTGTGTAGTAATTGCTTTATTCTGCAGCCCTTAACCTTGAATCTTTTCATTAAAGTCACCTCACTTTAATGATATAAGTCGTTTAATTTTCTAGCAAACTCGTTTTGTTTTCGTCAAAGTGTCGCCAATAAAACCTCTAGCACAATTAATACATGTAATTGTTTTATATTCACTATAAGATCTACTTTTCATATCAACCCTAAATAATGTGCCTCAAGTGCATCTTTTAAGTACTGACCACTTTCTAGTCTTAGTAGCTTAGGGAAAGTTTCTTTTTCAATTTCTAAAATATATTTCTCCCAGTTGTTTTCAATATGTTCAATGAAATCTTTGCTACTACCTCTACTTTTATATCTTTCAATGTATTCTTCTTTAAGATCTATTGACGGATAGACCAATACGTAATTTAAATTGTTTTCTTTTAATGCTTTTCTGACCACATCATGAGAAGAGATTAATATATTATCTACGAACCCTAAATTGTTCTTAATGTGTCTCATATAATTATCAGGAAACTGGGGATTGCGAACTAAGTTGATCCAAGAAAATCTGCTGCTATCAGAATCCAATACTGCCAGCTTTTCATTTGTCTGATATAAATGGCTTTTACCTACTCCGGGAAACCCAGATATCACAAGTGTGTCTTTCATGTTCTCCTCCTTATTTGTCCTATGAAAGGATCATTTCTTCGTAAAATTAATCTCTAATTCTTCAACTTGTTCAGGTGGATTGTCATCTTGATAAATTACCAGCAAGTTTGTGCTTCCAGATAGCACTTCTTTAATAAGTCTTTCTGCTTCTTTTTCACTTCTGAACAAATCGGAATCAATTGGATTATCTACCGACCAGATTCTAACAGTATCTAACCTTAAATGATCAAAATCTTGTCTTAAATAATCCCCGTTCTTCATTCTAACTACATAGCGAGTAACCTTGTTCATTTGATTATACATCTCCTTTCCAATAGAATTTCTGTTTCAATTGAACTTATAAAGCACTACTTCATAATTGTGAAACACTCCATCAATAATTGCGTAAACATCCTCCCAATCACCGCCAGCAAGCCCACAACCAATGCCATAAGGAAGTGCGACAGACAGACCATGTTCTTTAGCAAAGTTTTTAAGATCTCTAAGTGCATCCTCTAAAGCTCCATAATGAGTGTACACAGGCTTTCTTCTGCCATAGCTAAACTGACCAAACAAATTAGCTACCCATTTATTTTCACCACAAGTGACCAGTTGCATCTTGCCTAGCAAAAGTTTGTTTCTGTATTCAGCTACAAATTCTTTATAATTTGTATAGACTTCTGGATACTTACTCCTGATCTGTATAGCAAGACCTGCTCCCATGACTCCCTGACAGTTTACCTGATGACCAATAATGTTCTCTGGTGCATTTAGAATATTTCCTTCAAGCATTCTAATCATATTTGTAGCTCCTTTACCTCTTTTAAATAAACGTACTTCTCAATGTATTCTCTATCCTGAGAAAATATAGGAGTCTCATGATCAACTTCCCACTTACTCCTCAGTGAACCATTCTTATCGTAATATTTCTTCACTACACACACTCCACGCTTCTGCCATATCGGAGTGTCATTCCAATTAACACCTTTTTCAAGCATTAGTTTATCTTGCATTTGCTTGCCATTTAAGCCTTGAAGTTCTTTATGCGAGAAGTTCGCCTGAGCTACCATAGAAATACTGTTCTTAGTTGCATCTTGCTGCCTCCATAAGAAGTAATTACATACTTCATCATGAGGTATTACCCAAGCTCTACTATCAAAGGTTGCAAGTTGTTTATCTGGATATTTCTTTCTCATCACTTCATTAAACTTTGCAGTAGCCATAGATGCAGAAACAGAAACAAGCTTCTGCAGGTTATTATCAAACCATGATTGTGTTGTTAATTTGTCATAGTTAGTCAGTAAAAGGCTAATCTCATCAGATTGATGATATACAACTTTACAGCCCATAATGTTTTCAGCTAAATATGTACATGTTTCCCAGAATGCATTAACCAAATCTTCATCAAAAGGTTTGCTCATTCCTCGTGTATATGTATGAAAGTGTGTTCCGTCAATCCTTAGTATTACTGGCATCCTTTTCGGTAAATTGATCCTGTACGAATTCTCATAAACTTTCATTCTATCCCCGAAGTTTCCCATAATTATCTCCCTTTCACGATAAGTGTATGAATTTATACGACTTCTAAAGCTTTATATGTATCCTCAGTGATGACTTTTACTTGTTCTGAACTTACACCTTTAAAATGCAGTCCTTCCTTCTTCAGAGCCTTAAAAAGCAGCTTAACAAATTCCTCGTGTGTTAGATCAACATTAACTTCTATTTGCCCATTAATATCGAATACACTCACTTTTATTCACCTCCTTTACATTCAATTAACTTGTTTTAAGTTGCTTTTTAATTTCCACAGGTGATTTAGGGGCTGAACCGCACAATTTCAAGCTGTAATTGAAATAGACTGGGTTAGAATAGAACTCACGATATTGTTTTTCCATCTTCTTATATTTTAATGATACAAGTTTACTTGACATTGAGACAGCCTCCTTGACTAAAACAGTTATCTTATATTTCTTATTATATAAGCACTTAGTCTCAATGTAAAGTATTTAATTGTTTTATTTTAAAAATATATAGTTAAATAAGCAGGTGTTAGATTGTTTTCTAATAGTACCTGCCTATGACTATATAATTCACGCATATTGTAGCTCTTCTTCAGTGTAGTTTGTATCTGGCTCTGTGAGGTTAATGAAGGAGTCTGAAGCTAAATCATGATCACATTTACAAAGTGTCTTCCAGCATAAGCAGCATTGTTCTTCTTTAGCTTCGTATTTGAGGGTAACAGGCAGGTAAGCATATTGAAGGCGAGAAAGTGAGTAAACTTCATTTGATTTTTTCATTTTAGTGTTCCTCCCTAATTTTAGTTCCAATTTTGGCTTATCCCAAAGTTGGAATCTTTTCTTTAAACTATTAAAGGGCATCCAGTGGAATTAACCACGGACACCCTTTAAAAGTATGTATTGCTATTTTGTTTTTAAATCCTAGCTTGGTGGTCTAACTCCGCCACCCGGATCAACCATAGGCTTAACTTCAGCCGCTGTATCAACTGCGTTAGGAGCAGAAACTGCACCAGCAACACCTGCTACCAAAGCAACAGCTAGAGTAATTTTTAAAACGATCTTTTTCATGTATTTCACCTCCTTTCAAGCATATATTTTATGCACTTAGGGCTTCTAGAATAAATTTGTTAACCCCTCTAGATTCCAACTCTGTAAGTGGAAGTTGTTTGTAAAACTTTTCTCCACACTGATTAAAGTACTTAATAGATTGATAAAACATATTTGTATCACTAAATAAAATTCCTTGGTAATAATAATTGAATCCTTTTTCTTGATCGCTTAGTGCTTCAATATCAATCTTATTTAAAGTTTCAATTGCTAAATCCTTCAGTCCTTGTTTGGCTTGAAAAAACAATTCGTTGCTTAGAGAACCATCAGACTCATATTCGTCAAATTTGTCCCATAAGATCGACAAGAAGTTGAAACTCCTTTTAATTTGGACTTTCGTACTCTCTGAAGAGCACTCCATCGCTCTCAAAAATAGGTCTCTTGCTTTCTCATAGTTTGTCATCATGTATGAGTTACCTATTTGCAAATAAGCATAAGCTTTAAGTGGATCTAAACAGGCATCCACGAAGAATAATTTCTCTTTAACTCTTGAAATTGTTTCACTATGCAGATCTACGCTTGTTTCAATTAACATTAACCGTGTGTAGTAAGAACTCTTAGTAAAATTATTTTTAATATCTTCAATGTCCACTTGAATATCATTATACAAAGTAGTCATCATATTAATGTTTCTCATATCATAGAAACTATAAAATTGAACGATTTTACCATACACTTTCATTTCTGGACTCACATACTTCCTTTGTGAAAGTTGGTTTATAGCCTCAAACCCACCAATTTCTTCTACAATCAGCTTGTGATCTATATTGTAGACAAAAGCCCAATCCTTACTTTCATCATTATCCGAATCCGCCAACTTGTTAATTAACTCTATCTTCATATCTCTAAGTCCATAAAGTGCTGCATATTCTATCATAAATCTAGCTGTCATTCTGTTAGGGTTAAGGGATTTAGCAAACTCAAACATTAGATCAAATTTATCTTCAGGGAATAACTCATGAACAATGCGAACAAAGCCATCAAACTTCTCAATGTCACCATCGACCTTACGAAGAACTTTCATTAATGCACCGCTGCTTGAGTAACCAGCTAACTTAGCCATTTTTGTTGGCAGCCCTCTTTCAGATTCCAGACGATTGATCAACATTTGTCTTAGCCCTTTTTGTTCTTCCATTTCCCTCACCCTTTTACAGATTTGTAAATTTCTTGTTAATATAAATTTACCATCTTTCTGGGTGTTTGTCTATATGTTTATTAAATTATTTTTTCTTTAGATGCTCATATGCCTAGAATAATACCTAATACTGAAATACAGAGGATTCGTAAGAAATAAGCTGATTATCTACCCAATATCGCAGATTTTGACCAAACTCATTCTTTAACTCATTGACCTTTTTCCTCTTGTCAAACTGATCTGCAAATTCAATAGTCCCAAAAATTATGTATTCTTTCATCGTTCCCTCTCACCTTTCTTATTATATCTATTTATTTTATTTTGGCAACCGGAAAAGAAAACTTTTCCAGATTATTTATTCGTCTTAGTATTATAAGCTTTGTGCAGCCCCTCTAGGTATCCTTGGAAGTATTTAAGATTAGAATGATAACTTATATACTCCTGCAACTTATTAATATCTAATTCGGGTTCTTCTTTCTTAGTTTCCTCAACTATGCCCTCTACATTTCTGATCAAATTATCGAGTTGCTTGAAATAATTATCCATCTCAACTTTCATATGTACAGTTTTCATCTTTTCTTCTGAAGGGTTGAGGCTAAATAAGTCTTCAAAATCGACATGTAAAGCTGTCATAAATCTATTTACTGTCCCGAAGGTAGGATCAATTCTTCCGTCTTCAATTTTTCTTATGAAGTCTGGTGTTACCTTTAACTTAATTGCCAATTGAGTAACTGATATCCCTTTTATTATTCTTGCCTTACTTAACCTTATTCCAATATGCACAATATCATTCCTCAATTACAATCTTAGTGTATGTATCCAATACCTGCCCTGCCAGCAAGCTCCTTAATACATCATTCTTACTGGCAGCCATCATGACTTCATCGTAAATGCAGTGATAACCGTTATATATTTTTACGTAATAAGTATTCATGTTTTTGAGTTACCTCACTTATCTCAAAACAGTATTTACTCAATGATCTATTTCCCTAAGCATTGCTTTCATTTTTCTAACTGCAGCAAAACATTCCTGTTTTTCTTCATCACTGTATTCACCTTGAATTTCCACAATCAGATCAGTATTTAGAGGCTTAGGAAGCTCATCCTCAAATTCAAGTTTTACTTCGATATAGCCAATCATTGCTTCTTTAATATTTCTTATTGCTTCCTTTATCGTTACACCGTCAGAAATACAACCTTGCAACTCTGGAACTTTTGCAATAAAATATTTTCCGTCTTGACCATTCCATTTCTTCAATGTGATTTTATAAGGATAATCCTTCAAATTAGTCATTTTCACACTCTTTCTTTACCTAAAAATTTTCAATATGAAATCACTATTTTAATTACTGTTCAATTTAGCAAGAATTCTTTCGCTTTCCTTTTCAGCAGCCTCTTTAGTTCTAAACGTGCCATAGTACCCTAAGAAGCCTATATCCTTACCAAATAGGGCAACTGCAGATTCTCCAAGTGAGTTTTGTATCTCAGTGGTGAATGGCTTATAAGGCTCAATTACATAATCATCCTGAAAATTACCAAAAGGCATTGAATCAATGGTCACAATATAGTCATAAACAGTATCTGCAATTTCTCTTTCCAAAGAGTCTTTTCTTGATTGGATTTCATCCACATTTGATAATATTTCATCTAAATTATTTGAGACCTTAATTGTATCAGGGTGTTCAAATCCTTTTTCTTTTGCAGTATTCAGTACTTTTTCTCTGACTACATTTACTAAATTAAAGATATCAGTCATCTCTAGCTTTTGTTCAGTCAGTACAGTAGAATACAGACTAATTTTCTCTTCTAGATTCTCGACTTCTTTCACTATGTTACTTCTCCCTAGAAGAAAGTCAGCACTTACATTAAAGAAATCGCACAGGATCACCAATACATCTAGCTTGGGATCTCTTTGGGACTGCTCGATCTTTTGGTAGCCACCAGTACTCATTCCTATTTTTTCAGCAATATCTTTTTGCGAGTATCTCTCTTTTTCACGCAACCACTTAAGCCTCTTAGCTAGAACTTCCATCCCAATCCTCCACTAACCCAAAACGGGCGACTAATAAAACACAATTCGTAGTTGTATTATTTCCAATATGTAGTTATAATGATTCCATAACGTACCAAGTTATGAACCATATTTGTATTTTATTATACCCGGAAGGAAGATTGCAATTAATGGATGAACTAAAAGGTTTGTTACTGCAAGTATTCGGATCTGCTGATTTAATGGACAACTTAGAAACTGCTGTTGGATTAAAGCTTATGATTACTACTCCTGCTGGTGAAACTATATATCGTGAAGTATTTCATGAGGTTATTGATAAGATAGAAGAATAGTAGAATATGTACCTGCTTTAAGTTGCGGCTTAGAGCAGGTAATTTAATCTAAATGCTTTCCTTCAGCAAAGTCCTTTATTTTATCAACTAACCATACAACAGGATAGAGAACGTAAGCTGCAAGTATTAAGATAGCATAGAATAAATAGACATCCCACAATAAGTAAACTGATATTAGAACAACAATAGGGAAGAATACGAATTTCACTAACTTATCCAAAGTTTTCCCCCTTTACCTTCTTAATAAATGCCTCAAGCAGCAATACATCTTCTGGCTCTAAATCCTGAGCTTCAAACATATCAATGACTACTTGCCACTTACTATAACGCTCATTATCCTGCTCAATGCTTTCAAACACATCTATTTCCAATATTGAACCTAACTCAGTCAATCTCTTAAGGCTTATAGGTTTCTTACCACTTTCTAATTTAGACATGAAACTTTTAGTTACTCCAAGTTTATCGGCTAATTCAGTCTGTGATAAGCCTAATTTAATACGCTGATCTTTAATCATTAGTCCGATGTTTTTCATTTCATCATCTCAATTCCGGTAAATCAAATAATTTACTCACTCTTCTTTATGAAAGGTTAAAAAGTTAAACATCCCTTTTTGAAGCCAAAGCTTAGTCATCATCTGTTCCTCAGAGTTTTCCGATTTAACTATTATGTGACCTTTTGTTTCTTTTATGATGTAATATTTTTCGCCAGCCTTGAAAACTCTATTACAAAATTCCTTGTCTTGATCAATAGTGAAATAACCTTTCATGACTGCCTCCTCCATTTAAAACTAAAATTATATTGCATTTTTCAATTATGATACTGCTTATTTTTCAGAATGTCCTCGTCTCTCTTTTAAAAATTCTCTAGCAGTTTTCTTCGGCAACCTACCTTCGCTCATTAACCTTACTTCTTTTAAAGCTTGTTTTATTTGTTCTTTTATCTCTTTCATTTAAATTACGTCCTCATCTTCGTCACTTATTAATCCGATATTTCTCAAATCGTAATCGTCACAGTTTTCTCTTAATTCTTTTTCAGTTATTCCAGATTCCTTTATAATCTGCTCCGAATCACTCCCATATCTAGCAACAAGCCCAGCAGCATATGCGACACCTTGAATGAAGCCAATATCTCTTTCATCTTTTTTCTTTTTCATATTCATCACCTTTCAAATGTACTTATTTTCCTTACTTGATAATTGTAGAATCGCTTTCCAGTTCTTACCAAGTATTATTTTCTTTATTTGGTAAAAGTTTAATTATTAATTTTGGATTATTTTTGTCCGATTGGTCAAAAGTTACTTCGTTGCCTTTAAAAGATAATGACAATTCTTTTCCATCTATTTTCCCTGTTCCATTAAAGCAAATTTCATTCATTTTTAATCACTCCCTATCAAACGATTCTTTTATTTAGTAGTAATTCTATTCCTTGCTTCCTTTAGCAGTTGCGTGAATTCCTGCTTAGTTTCATTGCATAAAAGATTAAAATTACCCAATTCTTCTGCCGATAGTTCTGTATCCCCGTTCTGAAAAGTACTGGAGATTGACTTAATTTTTGTCTGTATCTCGCTGAATTTATTGAAAAACTCTTCATCAGATTTAACAGTAAATTTCATGATCTCTACTCCTTTCTATATAAAATGATTATTTCAATTGTATTTTACCCAATCTTTTCCAAAACCTTCTTTGCAATATTTCCCTGTTTCAAAAGACATAGTGTGTAAAACAATTTGCAAAACAGTTTCCATTTCTCTATGCAGCGTCATATAATGCTCCTCTAGACTATGAATGCTTTGCTCTTCCAAATGACTCCCAGTTAAAATAAAATGGATGTCTTGTATAACATCACTATTCCCATAAGGTCTTTTGGGATCAATTCGAGGTGCTCCTGTTTCAATATCTCTCCAGCCTACATACATATTTTGCAAAAGCTTTAAATGCTCTGATTTTAGTTCGAAAGATTCTCTAAACTCCAACACCTACCCCCAACTCCTTTTAATTGTATGCCATTAGGAATACATCTCTCTTAATTCTTCATTAATTTCATTTAATTTTTGCTCATCCGGTAACGATAAGTGCAATTTAGATAGTAAATCGAATATCTCCACATTTTGTTCTCTTGATGTTAAAGAGTATTGCTGTTCAGTTTTCTCTTTAATAATTTCTAGAATTGCTCGAAGTGAATCTGTTTGAATTGTGTTCATACTATTGAAAAGTGCCATAGCCTTATTTTGAAACTTCACTATTGCCCTCTCATGATCTAATTGAGATTCCAATTCCGTTATCCGTTGTTTCATGTTATCACCTTCATCCTTTCTATATAGATTATTTCTTACCGAATGTCATTGTGATCAATTCGCCTACCTGCTTCTCATCCATTCCTGAGTCCAACATCTGTTGTCTAAGTCTCTCAATTGACTTCTTACTAGCAATGTCTTCATTCTCTTTAAACTCCTCTAAATGAGCATTACAGTAATACTGGCTGCTGTACCTATAACCATCATTCCAGCTTGCAGGTGGTTCACCTATTCTAACCTCCATTGTAGCTGTTAAGTCACACTTCCAACATTTAATGTCTCCGTGATAAACTAAGTAAGTAGTGTCTCCACAGGGTGGCATCTGATCTCTCCCTTTCCAAATAACTACTTAAATTTTACCTTATTCCTTCCAGTTATCCCACAACAATTATTTATATTCTAACTGCAAAGAACAGCTCCCTTATTTATTATATTAGTTTGTTTTATATTAAATGTCAACCAAATTTTGCTATCCATAATACATTTTCTTTTCCCGGTTCCCAATCTGCAGTCAGTGACCTTTTCAATATGTTAGGATCTGCTGCCACTTCAACTTGATAAGGCTGTGATTCCATAGTTAATTTATGCTGCAGCTCATACCTCTCAGGTTCCTTCTTAACAATTAACGCATACATTTAACCACTCCTAAACCATCTTATTAACCCACACATCAAACTTAACTGGCGGAATACCCATAGCACTGCACATTGATTTATAAGCCCTATATTCTTCTCTGAGTTTAATAATTAACATATCTATTAGCTCCTCTTTCTGATATTATATTTTAAGTAAATCAAACTGTAGGTGATTGTATGAATAAAGAATTCAAAGGATATGATACAACAGTCATTCACGACTTTAAGGATTTTCCTGATGTTAAGTCAGGACGCTGTGACAACTGTGATTCCACAAAGTTTAAAAGCCAAATTATAGATAGAATGTTCGTCCGTGAATGTACAGTTTGCGGTATGAAGAAAAGTATTTGATATGTAGCCCTGTATCCACACAGGGTTTTATAATGATTTTAATCCAAACCTATTCTTCAAATGTTTCTTCTTCTCTATATCCTTTTCTAAGTCATTCCTCTGGGCAATCATTAAAGTTAACTCTGTTTGCTTCTGTCTGATCAAGGTGTTGAGTTCGTTTAGCTTTTCTGATTGCTCTTTAAGTTCTTCACTCACACAATCACACCTTATATTTAATTATTTAATTTGTCCGAAACATGAATTCCTTTATCTTTTAATTCTCCAATAAGTTGTACTACTAGGTCTGTAAGCATTGTAACTTGGCACTCCAATTGAAAAATCCTATCTTCATTTGTTTCTTCAGGCATAAAAGGTTTCATTCTAATTCCCTCCTTACAATTTTGTGTCTAAAATTCACCATAAATCTTTCATTTTATCTTGGCTTCTTGTACAAATTTAAAGAAGAAATATCACTGCCTTTAACAATCCCCTGCCCCATTTCTTCTTTATCAGCAACGCTCCATGACCTCTTAAAAGTGATATAATCTCTTTTTATTAACTTATCTACACCTTCTCTAGATAGTTCATCATAACTTTCCTTTGTTATAGAATAGTTGAAAGCATTTCTATGTGAATTAAAATAACCACTAATATAGTATTCAAATCCATTCACTCTGTACCATCCTCCCATGAAATATAATTTTTAACTGAATTCTGATTTACTCCAACAATATCCATCCTTATCTTCAAAATCCCCTCTAAATTTACCTTCATTTAACCCTAGAAATTCTTTCTCTAATTCTTCCCATGTCATCACATATCCATATTCATCTACGACTTCATATTTATCTTTGTTTTTATTATAGAAGGATCTCATTTCTGAAACAGTGTTGTATAGCTCATTGTTTGTCTTAAGTAAAACTTTCCACCCATATGCAAACTGCCCTATATGAATCAGACATTCTTCATCGGATATTTGAGTAGCGTTCTCAATATCCATCTTCTTAAAGACTAAATCTCTTTCAAAATTCTCTTCCAAGATGGAAAATATCTTATTTACATGTTCTTTTATCTGGCTGTTAGCCTTGTTAATTCTGTTGTATCCTTCTTTATCTCTAAAGTAATAATTTGTACTCACGCTTTTCAACTCCCTTTAAAAGATATTTTTCATAGCGATTCCTTTAACACAATTTCTTCTCCATCCAAGCCAATTGTAAACAATCCGTTAATCTGGGTTGATTCTACTCTTAATGTCTTTCCAACGTATTTCAGTAAATTAAGGTACAATTCCTCATTACCTTTTGTATTTCTGATTCCGTATGACCTAGGAAACCTCAATTTCTCAGGTGATGAGGAATATACAAGATCACTCATCTCAAATAGACCAATATTAAGAATAACCTTTCCGTCTTTCTTTTTATTCACTTGAACATCCATCTCTTTACACCCCCTAAGCAAAGATATATTGTAAGATTATTTTTTATTAACCATCTTTTCAATGCATTCCCTTATGTAAGGGGACTTTGAGGGAAACACAATGTCCTTATCTTTCCCTCTTTTTGTGAAGTTTGCTGCGTCCCTGAACAACTTTTCAAAATCAAACTCCTGATTGTCAAAAGACTTCATTCATATCCACAATCGAAATTAGTTCAAGATTCTGGCTATTGAGTTTGTAGAAAGGTAATTTAACTTTCTTATCCATATTAAAGGCATCATATAGGACTGTTTCAAATTCTACTTTCTCGGCATCTAAGCCAGCTTCCCTGATGATTTGAGTTAATTGATCAAACAGCATGAAGGTATCGTCAATTTTTGAAATTGGGTTTGAAAATCTTTTCATGATGTTGCTGTATGAGATACCTGTCTTTTTAAGAAGGGACGAAGTATCATTGTGACTATATTTCTTTTCAATGTCACCGAAGCCATCAATAAAATATTCAATAATGCTTGAGCCTTCAACTTTTACGAAATCTCCAGTCCATAAGTCGCCATTAATTTTAACCACAATCCTAAGATCCCTATCGTAAAGTTTGTTCTTGTTATCTTGGATAATCCTCTTTAGTAGATAATCCATCATCTGAAGCTCTTTCAGTTGAAACATTCAATCACTCCTATTCTAGATATATAGCTATTTTACTACTAATTAGAATATTTATCCATTTTAATCTAACTAACCTCTTCAATATTCACCACTGAATAAGTAATTTCCTCATCATTGCCGATCAACTGACCCACAAGATAACTGTCATCAAACTTCAGTTTTCCTGCTGCTACCGCTTCTTCCTTAGTTTCAAAACTCTCATTAACCCATTCACCTTCAGTATCTGCAAAAGTCCATTCCAGATTCATCTTTGTATCCTCCTGTTTTCTGGATAAATTCAATCTTTTATTCTAATACTTCAATTCTGACCCTTTTGCCAAAATTAGCCCTCAAAATGTCATTTACATTTACTCCGTTCACAACGTACTCCTCACTATAGTAAGAGGGATCATCATATTCTTCTACAACTCCCTCGTGTAATTTTTGGAAGGGTGCATAGTATTCCTTTGTTAAATTTTCAATTAAGTATTCTTTAGTGTATCCACCTTGTGAACCTCTACTATAGTTTTCTCCTATCTGTCTCCCATCCTTAGTAATTACTAAGTCTACTTCTTGCCATTCAACGTAATTCCTTTCTATTGTGTTGGGATCTCCATCCCATCCTATACTTGCTTTTGCTTCTTCAACCTTTACTTTTAATCCAGTGAATGACTCAAATTCTTTTACTGCCTCTTGAACAAGTGATTCAAAGTAGTTTGTACCACCTTTTAGATTAAATTCATGTTCAAGACATTCTCTCTTTGATTCGAAAATTGTACCGTCAGTAGCCTTATAAATTTGTTTCATTTAATTGTCTCCTTTTAATTTAATGAAATGGTTACTTCTTAGTAAAATTTATCTGTTTTTGTTAACTCTCTATCCTTCCATTTTTCAAACCATTCATCTTCATAAAACGGATGCCAGTATCTTTCCATAGGATATTTTGATAACAAGTTTTTTCCATCAAACACAAGTTTGAGATTATCAAAGTAATAAATCCTATTTACCTCCAAGTCCCTATAGTCTTTTAATGTTAATGTGTTTACCATACTTCCCTCTCCTTTTTTAAATGAAATTAGAATTAGATTGTATTATCTTAATCAATGTATGCCTTTAGCAACGATTATTGTTTTATTCTTCTTCGTTGTCTCTGTATCAGATGAGCTATCAAAATTTTGCCAGCAATGATCTGAACAAAACATTAATTCTCCATATTTAGTTAGATATGACTTTAAGTTTAAACCGAAGCTTTTCCCTTTTGCACAATACATACAATAATCACGAGTGCCAACCATTGTTATCCATCCCCTTTTTTATTGAGTATATGCATCATTTCACCCCAACCCACACAAACTAACCATATGAAAAAGTTCATCGTATACTCATTACTGTCCATCAGTTTCTGTCTCTGGGTTGCATTAGTTATAAGCAACTTCCTATTCACCTTATTACCGCAAATCACCAAACTGTTTCACTAACTTATTTCATCTTTAACGAACCAACTAACAAGATCAATCTCAAAGTATTTAGTTACTGCTATTGCTGCTACAATTAACACGAAGAATATTTCCATGAACATTATGTATCCCATGACTGACCTCCTTAATTTAAAAGCTCATTGCCTGTTCCTGTAAGGCGTAAAACTTAGCTTTATCAAATCCATATTGCTTTTCTAACCGCTCAAATAATCGCTGCATCTTAGCCTCATATTGACCGTGAATAACTTCAATTAGATGATCATGAGTAAAGTTAAGGTTCCAGCACTGAAACTTGATATCGTCCATCCATTTGCGTATGAGTAAGGCGTAGGTTTTTAACATAGTTATTCTCCTTTGTTTGATTGTTTTATTTAGTTATTATCCGATTTTGTTACCATATTCCAGTTCTTTTCAAGAATATCGAGTTCATTATCACTAAAGTATTGCCACCAGAAATCTTCTTCTGAATTGTAATTTGCTGTATATACCGTCTCATCTGAGATATCAGGAATGTTTAGTTTAACAACATAGTCAAAAGTAAGATTTGTCATTTTAATCTTATTAATTATTTGATGTATCACACCTGTCGTTCGGGTATATGGATTAATTACAACTTTGTCACCTATATTCCTTTTCATCTGCCGATCCTCCCTATACAATAGTTATTTTACTGTACTTCCATTTCTTCTATAACTAATTGTCTGTTCTTTCTTTTTTCAGAGTCTACATACTCATCTGCCTTTGCTTTTGTTGAAAATAAACCCAATACATCAATCCCACCATCACTAAATAATTCGTATACCATGAACACTTTCAATCTTATCCCCCCTTTAAAATTGTCAATTTATATTAAATTCTATTTATTATTTCTATTTCTATATCTGAGATAATATCATCATAATCATCATTCCCATGATTGAGAATTACACATTGTTTGTAATAAACCAATAAATCCTCAAGTAATAAATTGGCTAAGTCATCTATATGCTTGATTTTAAATTGTTCCATATATTTCTCACCTCTTTTTAAATTGGTTTACCACTTAAAACCTCTTTGATTACAATATCCAGCAATTTCTTTTTTGAAATCCTCACTTTTAGAATAGGTCACACAAGCCATTGCCATATGGTCTAAAATCAGATCCTTGATCATTTCCTTTGTTTCTAGGTCTGCTAGAGCATAATTAGCTATTTTAGTTGCTAATTCATTTAGTCTGTCAAAATCTAATTCCTTCATTCAGTCTCATCACCTTTCCAGTCAATTACTTCTTTTATTCGATCTCTTCAGGGTTAAAGTTAACATTTAATATTCTTGAGATATAAGTGACTGCATCAGTTCTTCTATTATCATATTTATAACTTAGGCATATCAACACTGCCTGATCAAATGTCATTGCCATTTCATGCAACGGCTTATAGTTAATGAATGTTGGATAGAGCCATTCTGCTGCAATGTCTTTTCTTTTAACTTTTGCAATCTGGTAATCATTCATCTCTGTTATTTCCTCGACTGTATAATGCTTACTAAGGTACTCAGTAATTGGTTTAAGTCTCATTTCCCTTTCTTTATTTTTATCTAAAATATTATTGTACTGTACTTCCTGAACAACATTTAGATTTTTAAAATCTCTTCCTTTAGTTTGCTCCATTATGTTTCCTCCTTTTTATTCGTATGAAAGACTTGCTTTATCGTAAATTCCTTACTTCTCTGAAACCTTGTTCTAGATATGATTGATGAGCAATTGTTCCTTTGAGAGCCTTTCTACGCTCTCCTTCATCGTTTACCATTGTTGTACTATCTTCAAAAGGTTCTTCTTTATTATTCTCAATTGCTTTGTTTATTGCAGCTTGCCTGTCTGGTGTAAGTGTCACTTCTTTTCCTGAATTGACTGCAGATCCGAGGAATTGAAGAATTTTGAACTCATCTTTTGTTAACATGTAGTACCTCCTATTCTCCGGTACAAGAGAAGCTTGATTCGAATTTCAGTTTTCTTCCCCTAAAAACTCATACTCATCATTATGACAGTTGTAACAATAATTCTCCTCGACTTCAAAATCTTCCATTTCAACTTTGCAAAAAGGGCATTTATTCATTTTCGCTTCCTCCTCATTCCCTACAAAAGGGAAATCTTATTCTGAAATATGCATTAGTTCCTCAATGAATTCTAAAACCAATCGCTTTTCTGCTTCTAATGTTCTTAACTGGATTTCTTCGTTAATGCTATTTTCATTATCATTTTTGTTGGTAAGTCTATCTATCATTCTGTTGATACGATTAAGCCGATTATTATAATCTGAAATTGCAGCATTAATTTTATCATTCATTTTAATCACTCCTTGAAAGAGGAAATTCCGTTCCCATTTAACTAATTATACCAGCTACCCTACAAATAGTATTCATTCAAATCATAACCGATTTTACTGAGCCACTTTTCAATTTTATCGAAGCTGCTTTCAGATATCAGATCCTCGATTTCCTCCATATCCATTCCACCCGAATTATGATGTTCCTTGAATACATCCAGCACATATTCTTTGTAAGTCATCGGCTCACTCCTTTTATTGTTTCCTTGTTTTTCCTTACCCTTATTTTAATACAAAACAAACTAATAATCAATAGTTAATTTTGTTTTAAAATAAAAAAAAACGAGCCGATAATATCAGCTCTTCAGTCTTGGAAATCAAACATATCTTCATAATTGAATTCCTTCATTTCTTGCTCATTCGTTTTGTCCCAACCAAGTATAAAAGTTCCCTCAATCACTTCTAAAAGAGTCCAACCAGCATTAAGATGTTTGTTTGCCAATTCAGGATGTTGTGTCTTTGTTACTTTAATCATATTGTGATAATTAATTTGTGACATAGAGTAAACTCCTTTTTTTGAGTTAATTATAGCATAGAGGTTATGTTCCCATGAAACTTAGTGTTTATCTTGAAATTGAATCATTGTAGTTTAACTTAGGTTAGTATTGTATTAGTTTTGACATTGGTAAAAAGTGCAGTTATAATTAATCTAAGTTCCACCAAGAACTTTTAAACCTTAGAAATGGTTGATTCAACGAATCATTTCACTTTTCCAAGGTTTGCCTCAGTTCGGATACTGAGAAGGAAGACAGGGGAATTTAATTCTTCTGTCTTTTCTTAATTTCTCTAAAAATAATTTAAATTTCATACTTTTCACAAGTGCTAATTTCCCAATATTCATAATTAGCAACATGACCATAGTGATCAATAATCCAAGTTTCTAAAACTTGCTCACAGTCTGGATTGTTTGGTCTATTTACATCTTCCTTTACAGTTACTACTATAGAATCATGCTCTTCAAATACCACGAAATATTGTCTATTCAATTTATTTCCTCCTCAATTCTTGTTTTTAAGCTCAAATTCAATTTCTAACGCAAACAATATTTTCATTAAAGTGTCTAATCTAGGTATCGCATCCATTGTCATCATTCTGGATATTGCAGGCTGCTTAATCCCACTTATTTCAGCCAATTCTTTTTGCGTAATATTCTTCTCTGTCATTTTAATCCGTATTTGCACGATACAGTTACTATAGAAATTGTAAAAATACTTCTCAAACTCACTCATATTTGTGTTTTTCCATTCTGACCAATTCACATATATCATCCCTTTATAACTTATTGATGATATTTTATTACATATTAGTTATATTTACAAATCATTAAGATAAATAGAAATGTTATTCTCACCATTAATACATTTTTGTGCAAATGGTTGTAGTATAGTTTTATAAAAAAGAGAACTATCTCTAGTCCTCCTGATCTTCGACTAAAACAATACTCATTCCTAAAGCATTAGCAAGTTTACCTAACGTTTCAAGTGTCGGTACGTCTATTCCATTCTCAATCCTTGATATAGTCTTCTGGGCGACTCCTGACAACCTAGACAGTTCTCTTTGTGAGATACCCTTTCTATCCTTAGCTGCCATTAACCCTCCCACAATCTCAAGTGTAAAGAATAATGAGGGATCTTCTTTTCTTTGTTCATTTCTAATATCGTCAAAGTTATTCATTTAAACACTTCCTTATATAAGCATGTCTATTTTATTATACAAGAAATCATTTTAATTAATCATCTAAATTCTTAAGCATATCACCATATTCAATATCCAGATCAGCCAGTAGCTCGTTAAATTCCTTGTCATTCTCAATTTCTTTTGCTGCCTTTTCAAACTTTTCTAAATCCTCTTTGCTGGCAAAAGTAAGTGTCTTTTTATACTCATTCCATTTCATTAAATTCACCTCCTACAAATTAGTCATTAAGCCAATTCAACCTATTCACAAAGCTTTTATTAAAAGGTTCAATTGTGTCAAAATCTAATCCATAAAGTTCACATTTGGCAACTGCTTCAGCGTGAGAATCATTTCTGTCTATTCCTTCAGATTCAATTATTACGTCATAGTCCATATCTAATCCATAAACAATCCATTTGAATTTTTCCAACAACTATTCTCCTTTCAAAAAACTGGACTACCTAACTCCGTACTACACTTGCCTTGGCTTCGTAACCCTTGTTCGGCAGATAACTTTACTTATTAATGTTTTTTATTTGCTTAATTCCTTTAGTAAAGTGCTGTTTTGTTTTATATAGACTAAAAGCAATTAAAGGTATAAAAACCAAGGTAACACCTAAAATAGATATTGATTTTTCTGGTAAAAATAACGTACTCCCAGTTACAAGTAGTATGGAAAGAGTGTACCAAGTATAAACGGCATCCTTTAGTGCTCTATTTTTCAAAATTCCATCTCCTATTAATTATTTTTGAATTATCAATATTCACTTCTGCAATAATCTTATCGTTACCAGTAACACCCTCATCATCATAATCTATATAAATCTCAATATGGAAAGCTTCTGGATACTTCTCTTTTAGCAAACTCTCCAATTCCTCTTTACCTAATACTAATAACTTTTCTTTCATATTCACACAACTTTCTTTAGTTAGTTTAATTGTTTTTAGGTGGATCAAATATCATCATAGGCAACCAAAAGACTGTAGTTAAAATGAACATGAACAATATAAAATTCTTCCCACCCATTGCATTAATTACCCTTTTACTTGATTCTAATGATTTTATATCCCCTTTGTCCATTAACTCCTCATTCTCGTACTGCTCAATTTTTTTATCCGTCCATTTGAATACAAAGTAAGAAAATATCATTCCTACAAGTAAATATGTAGAAAGTAGGATACTGAACAATTTATCACCCTCTTATAGCGATTCTTTCGCATTCTCAATTAGCTTATACAACTCAGACATTTGATCCTCATTCACTTCTATCTTATTTATCCTCCCATTAATAGCAGCAATAATATTGTAGTTGTTAATTATTCTATTGTTCTCTCCCACTGCTTCACCAGAATATTCTATAGTGAAATTTTTTGATTTCACCTCAATTTTATCATTGCCATCAGACCAGTTATTAATTAGTTTTGTTATCTCAACATACTTACATTCTTGACTATCAATAAGGCTTTGGTAGCGTTCCATTGCTTCAGGTTCCTCTTCAAATCTCTCTATGCATTCATTATCATTTATTACATAAAACACTTCGTACATTTAATTTATTGCCTCCTTCTTTCAATTGTTTGCTTTAATTGCTATGTAAAAGATTGGAGACATAACAAAAGGTGTAATTAGCATTAGCAATGTTGATCTACCAGTAAAAATAATGTCTCCAATTACCCATATGACCATAAACATTACTTGATATTTAAATAAGGTACTTAGAAGCTTATAGTCCATTTATTACCTCTTTCGGTCAACGTTGTGACTTCCAATCTAAATAAGAAATTTCCTTTAGTTTCAAAGCTCAACTCACCATCTCCCCTTTTATTTTTAATCTATAAGACTTACTTCACTAGCTCCATCCACATAAGCTCTTTCCAAACTCTCTTTAACCAGCACCCTAGTCTTTCTATCCAGTCTTATATGATCCATTTCACACGAATAAACTGGCACGTTTAGAACTGTAATTTGCTTACCTTTGTATTGAGTGATGACGCTGTTTATACTCTTCTTTAATTCCCTTCCACAGTAGCAATTCATTACTGATTTTACTTCTTTCGAGTGCTCATCGACTCGCTTATCCCAACAATTATCACAAATGGCTTCATAGCTTTCATGTTCTGTATAACCCAACTTCTCGTTTAGTTCTTTGCATTTGCTGCATTGAGCGTCACCCATATGCTACTCCTTTCTACTCTAATTTATTTCTCACCTTAGTCAATTCACTAATCAACAATTCCAACCACTCTTTGTTAAATGATTTAGGGACTATAGGTGGAACTAATTTGTTTGATGGATTTAAACCCGTCATGATAAATCTACCTGTCTTAATATTGCCACTTACTACTCTCCCTTTAACAATTGTTTCTTTAATGAACTCCAATAGTGTAACCTCCCTAATTTATGAACTCCGTTTTACTCCCGAATGCTCACTCATACTCTTGTTTTCATTAACTTATTTCTCATAAAATGTGTATTTCTTCGGAATCAATATATCTCTTCAGTGTCCTGATTGATCGTCATTGTCTTAATAAATTTGTTATTCATATACAGAGCTAGAACTAAATATTCTTCATACTCAGCAATGACTTCACTCCTTATTGATACTTTAAGTTTATTTTTCATTGCTTTTCACCTTAAACTCAGGTTGTTTGTAATCTGCCTTTCTTTCATAGATGACAGTACCCTCAACTAATTCCCCTTCTTCTGTATCAACCAGTACCTTCTGCCCTACTCCACTCTTTGAATACTCAGGTAAATAATGAGGAATTCCATTTTCATCCCACATTGCTGTCCAGTACCTCATAATATTATCTTCTGGTGGTACAAGAATATCTCTAATACCGTGCATATTAACCCATGTCCAGCCATGTCCTTTACTGCAATTTCAGCATCTTTTAGTCTAGTCATTGTTTTTCTTCCTCCCTTAGTGAATAATATTCGTAATATCCGTATATTCAAGATCCTGACTAACAAACCAACTGATACACTCAGCAGGTGTGCATTCAATCCAAATTTTACTCCTATGCTGCTCACTAGGCTCAGTTAAACTGGCGACAATTTCAAGCCATTTGCCAACGTTATTTTTAACTAGGTATGCTCTTTCGTTCATATTACTCTTCTGCCCATTCTTCTGGATTCTCAATATAAGCATCTACAACCCTTTTTAAATCCTTTATCCATTCCCTAACTGTATCTGTCGATTCGCTAAAGCTATCTTTGAGGAAATATCCTGTCTCTTTTTCCATTACATAGTAATATGTAGAATCCCATCCGCCCATTGATCTTTCACGCTCTACATTTATTTCAAACCCCTTGTAGTTAACTTTCATTATTTATCCTCCCTTTTCAACGTAAAAAGTCACTTTTATGGTGAATCACACTTTTCGGATAGTTAATTATTCTTGATTAGCAAACCACAGCATTCTTTCTAGATCTTGTTTGGGTATTTTCATTTCGCACTCTTCTTCCCCAACCTTGAAAACTAAGACAATTTCACCTTTTAAAGTTGGTTTAATGTCATACATGAAGTCATCTATCTTTTTCATTTTTCACCCTGCCCTTCGTTCTCATTTTAAGTCTATAATCCCTTAATAAAATTCAAGCCAGCAATAAAAACTCAGTTGTGTTATATAGATTTTCAATTTCCTAAAAATCCCAGTGATAAAAAGGTCGTGCTGTTATATGCAATTTCATAAAATTAGCCCGTGATCCAAACACTCGGCTGTTATACAACATTTCCAAATTCAAAAACTCATCAACAAAACTGCATAACTCAAAGCGACAACTCCAGAAAAAATTAAAGTGTATGAATTATTCTTAACAAATGTTTTCACGGTCTCACCTCCTGAAAAGTCCAGCTCGAAAATTGGCTTGCTGTTATATGGCTTTTTTGGGCTATATAGGAAGGAGTTTCGATCCTCCCTGCATTGTAATATGTAATTATTTTTTAATTAAGATGTTAGCCTTAACAATTCCTCTGTCTGAACAATGTAATAGTTTCTATTCCTCATAACATCGTTATAAGATTTTTCGCCTTCAAAGTTGTCAATTACTTCCCTTTCTTCGCTTGTCATATCGTTATATGATGCCTTTCCGTATGAAGGAGGTAAGAAGCCTTTCTTCTGGCTGCCGAATAGGTTAAATTTCTTTAATAGTTCCATGTCTTTAAACTCTATATGAGTAGTGCCTTTTTTATAGAATGTTACATAGAAATACTTCAGATCAATTTTTCTAGTTTCCTTATAATGTTCAGCCATTTTTAAGGCTTGTTCTAGGTCAATTTCTTCCGTTCTTCCACTGTCTAAGTAATTAAATACTTTCTCTATATCCTTTAACTTGTCTTTCACTTGATACCTTGTAGGATTATAAGGATTACTCATCCAGCCATCAAAGCCACTCAAAGGAATGATAACTTTTTTATTGATTTTGTAGGCTTTGTTAGTTTTCCAACCGTTATACATATGGATATTTTTAGAGCTTTCATCATAGTAATGCTTGTAACTGAATTCCTCGAACAGGTTTAAAATTGTATCTTCTACGCCCTGAATCATTTCTTTATTTAATTGAATCCTAATTGTATAGATATTATAGAAAGAGAAATCATAATCTTTAAGCTCTTCCACTTGCTGCATATATTTCTGCTTGAGGTTACTTGTAAACAGTCCCATAAACTGTTCATTATTAAATAGTGCCTTCCAATATTTCAACCTTATTTGCTTTATATATCCATTCTCTAAGTTGCTCCCGTCTTTGTCTTCATATTCTAATCCAAGCTTTAATACTGGGTTACCGTTATCCTTAAAACTCCCCAACATGTAAGGCACTAATGAATTATATTCCTCAATAAGTCTTAATCCTGCTTTAACTTCATAATTATATTGCTGGACAATTCCTCTTATAAAATCTGACTCTATTAATTTGTCGCTGTTATACTCGCTTTTAGCCTTGTAAGCTTCTTCTTGTTTCAGTTCGTCAAGGATTACACTGCTATGTTCAATTTTAGGAATGTCTATAAAGATAATTACCGTTTCTACATTTGTTTTTCTTTCTGCTTCTGTGAATGCATCCTGTAAAAATTCAACTTCTGCATTATATTTGTCTAGTTGAGCTATTAAATCTTTTCTTGTATTGCTGTATGGGTTTCTTAGTGTTTCAGCATTAAGGAGACAAACAATCTTTCCACCATTTTTCTGCATCTCAATTGCTTTTAATAAGTGCTTATCACCATTGCTAAAAGGTGGATTCATAATAATTGCATCATACTTTTTGAAAGTGTCATAGCTAAGATAATCATCATGCACAAGCCTAAACTTCTTGCCCTGTAAGATATGCTGCAAATTGTTATCTACCTCAATGGCATCTATGTCATACTTTTTATTGTTATAGTGTCTATTCTGGTGATATTTAAACTTTTGTGTTATAGCCTCTATTAGATCCCCTTTCCCTGCACTCGGCTCAAGTACAGAGCTTATATATCGAAAATCAATTTTGTTTAGCATCTTACTTATAAGACTCTTAGGTGTTGGATAGAAATCTGGATTGTCTTTAAACATCTTCATAGCCTCCTAGCAATATTCAGGGGTTTTTGTTATGGCAGATTCCCCTAAACTGCTGCC
Organism: Bacillus sp. AG4(2022); assembly: GCF_031844465.1. Classification (NCBI taxonomy): domain Bacteria; kingdom Bacillati; phylum Bacillota; class Bacilli; order Caryophanales; family Bacillaceae; genus Bacillus; species Bacillus sp. AG4(2022). Next base: position 390,548 of record NZ_JAUZVH010000002.1, on the reverse strand, counting down.
GACTTATAACATCGGCTTATAAGTGTTCACAATCGGCAAAATTTCCTGCTGCTCAAAGTGATTTAGTATCTCATCATACTGTCTGTTATCGCATGAATGGTATTTGCTCTTAGTGACTAGGAAGCCTTTTGTTTCTTCCTGCTCATGTAAAACTGATGTTGGGAGCGTATGCCACCCCTTATAGACCAACACGGTAGAATAGAAGTATTTATAATGTAAATTTCTCTTTTTCTCCGGTTTAAAGGTCAGTTTAACCGCATTGTCATATTGTGCATACTTAGCATTTTCCACGCTATCAAATGTTATTCTATTTGTTACAATGGAACCCCAATCAGAGATATAGAACAATGTAACCTTATCCCCCTGCTGAATCTCTGCCCGTTCAAATTGATCTTGTATTCCGTCAACTTCAGTTAATAGCTTATACATTGCTGTTTTAATTGCTTCTATATCTAACTGCTGGATAACTGACTTAGTTAATTTAAATTCATATCTAATTAATTTTTCTTTCATGTTTTTCTTATATTCGTTCCAGCTTTCTTTTTCCCATGTTGCCATAATGTCTAATTCTTCAATAACCTGTGTAGAAATATCGGCTAAAGTTTCTGCCTGTAATTTTAGTGTTTCTAACTCTTCACCGGAGACAACTTGATCAGGTGTTACAGTCTTTTCAATTTGTACATTGTCTGTTAATCCTACATATCTAGCATATGAATATCCTTGAGCATCTACAACAAACTGAAGGTTTCCTTCAAAGTAAATTGCCACTCCTTTTAAAAACCATTTAACCGTTTTCCTTTCAAACTCATCCATGTTATAGAAGTCTGTCATCGAATTAATTCTATTGTCTTCTGTGAAGCTGCCGCCTGTGTTAGTTAAGAAATCAAAGTCATTCATTAGCATGTTAGAGAAGTTTTCTAATGCTTCTGCATTGTTGAAATGTATTTCCTTTGTTACTCTTACATCTTCCAAAGAGTAATCGCCTTTTAAAACTTCCTCTTTGTATTTATCTAGTGTGCAATTTTTGTTAAGGTCTGCAAACTCTGCACTAGTGATAAAGTATTGATTGTTTTCGTCCAGTTCGGAAATTTCAATGCTGTTATAGATGTTTTCAACTGCTTTCTTTTCCTCTTCTTCACGCTTAGCAAGTTCGGCTTGCTCTGCATCATATTTTCGACTCCATTCTAGATATTCCCGATGCTTTCTATCTTCTTCCGCTTGTTTAGCTGCTTCTAGTTTAGAATCAAAATCAACCATATCCTTTTTAACTTCTTCTGTTGCTTCTGTTTGTGTATAATCATAGTCAACATCTAAACCAGAGAAATAGAAGTTATAGCTTGCAGGAATATCAGAATAAGCGTCACCAGCATCGTAGCAAACTCTATAAGCATAGATCAGGTTATTTACATATGCTTGAATTGCTTTTAAATATTCGCTATCCTTCGCATATGGTGATGCTTTAATATCTGCATTAATTTCTTTATAGTAAGGAACACGTACAGAAAATTTACATTGTGGGAAACGTTTCCTGATGTGTGAACGAATTTCTTTTGCCATGTCCCTAATATCTTGCTTTGAGTCTACTTCTATTTCTGTCCATTGTGTAGATTCCCAAAGGCTCATAGTAACCTTTTTAGCTTTTGTTTGCTTGTTTTCTTTTGCGACTTCAGGTGCTGCAACTTCTTCAGATCCTGTTAAAGTGTTAGCAACTTGGAAAGCTTTTTCGGATTGCTTTGTATACCAGCATTTTTTGAAGTTAGACCAGCGAAAACCGTTAGATTTTAACTCACTTAAAATATTTTGTTGTGGCTTAGTGTTAAAATACAATTCGATTCCGTTTAGTTCCTCATTGATCTTCATAGCTACTGACATTTAAAACACTCCTTAAAAGTTTTTTATGTATTATTTAACTACCCTTATTGTAACATGGTAAAACAAAATAATCAAACATAAATTAACTAATTTTATAAATTTTTTCAATTGTTTTTTTATAAAAGAAAAAGCAACCTTTCAATGATCTGGCTGCTCTCTATATCCCATATTCCCTTTTAAATGCCTCCAGTACAGTCCTTTCAGCCTTGCATAACTCTTTATACTCCTGATCATCTATAAGCCTCATATCAGCGTCTAAAGCCTTATAAAAAGAAGGGTGCTGCTCCAAGTATCCAATTGTATATGTAATTCCTTTGATGGTGGATTTTAGTTCTATAATTGTTGGGTTCATGGTGGATTCTCCTTCTTTTTATGAGATTGTTTTGTGTGATTATTTCCTTTCAAAGAGACATTTGATCGGGAATTAAAATTCTAATTCAAACTCGTCAGTATTTAACCAGATAATTGCAGTTGGTACTTCTTCATTCATATGATACAAAGCCACCTTAACCTTTTCTTTATTAGTGCTATATTTCATTAGCTTCCCGTACCATCCTTTAAATGCACCGTTCAAAACTTTACCAAAGTTCATCTTTAATTCCTCCAATTAATTTATGTATTTGTTTAACTTGTTACCCTTATTTTAATACAAAACAAACTAACAAACAAGTATAAACTAACAAATTAACCTGAAATATTTAAAGTTTTTTCTGCTGCTGGATTACAAAAAGAAAAACACTCCCTTTAACAGAAGTGTTAAGACTGGATTACACTAGCCAAGGATATTGCTTTTTAGCTTCTTTTTTATCTAACCAGTGTTCATAAAATTTTACTCCTGTCATTCCTTTCTTTCTCATTTCCTCGAATGCTTCAACAGTAAAAGCCAACTTTCCATTATCGATAAAGTGAACCATGATAATACCTTCCAAAATAACAACTCCTATTAGTTTATTTTTTAATATATTCAATCTCTCGAATACTCTTATATACTCCCTTATGCTCCTGTTTTCAACTTAATGTATCCCTTAAAACTACCCTTTTATGGGGAATTATAGAAAGGAGAGCCATCAAAGTGCTATTATACGCCTAATTTATTCGGTTTAATACTTTGCCATGCTTCCTCCATTGCTTCATTCATTAGCTCAACTGGACATACTTCTAACATCTTAATAAATTTGTATTTTTTTCTTTCTTCAATACTTAATGATCTATAACTATAATCATTAGTCATATTGGTTCCGCAAGTAAAAGTGAATTTTCTTTTTCCTTTTGGCTTTACTCCAATATCATCTAAAATAAATTGTTTTTCATTTATCCTAATTCTAATTTCAAGTTTTGTTCCGTCATCCCTTACTTTTTCAATCCTAAATTGATTATCCATTATGTAAAATTCCTCCCTCTTTTAATCACCTATATACATTTTATCTAGCTTCTTATCTTCAGATTAAAGTTATTCCTATATAAATTATAGCCTCCCTGCATCCTCAATAGTTTGTCTTTTTGTTCTTCTGCCGATGAGCAAATATTTACTGTAATCAATATCATAAAGGTTCCAGTGATTCCCCATAGTTCCCTCAGTACGGAAAACAAATACATTCTTTTGGCTTGGAGTTGTAAATGAATTACCTTTATAATTAACTCCATCAATTGCCAGTATAGACTTATGTAAAACCGGATTAAATGTTTCTAATTCATCAAATTTATACAGGTCTGAAATTTCATCATAAGCAATCATTGTGCAATTGCCTCCTTAGTTATAACTGGCTTAATATCTTCGATGTAGCAGTCAAATTTTAATTCTTTTTTATTTGTGAATTTATAAACATCAAACAGGAAAATTTGCTGCCCATCTTCATTGATATATTGTTTTTTAACTGGCTTTCTAATTCTTATATTACCTCTTGATGGTAAACAAGCTTCAAACATTGCTTTTTTGCCGTTATTTTCAATTATCATGAACTGCCAAACATTAGGTGTACAAGATCCTTTTTTAAATAATTCCTTACGAATAAGATCATATAATAGTTGGTCAGTCATTTTTAATTCCTCCAGTTAAGTTGATTAATTTGTAAATCCCTTACTAATTATTATTTTACATTAGTTTGTTTTGTATTGCAAGTAAAAGTTGGTGGATTTATGGGTTTTTTGATAAATTTGTTTATAAATTTTGGGTCTTCGGATTATTTAGTGGAAAACCTATTTTAATATCTTAATAACAATTACATCATAAATCGGATTATTTGGTGGAATAATACTTTAATAAATGGTACAATTAACCTATCAAATGATAGGAGTGGTAATAATGAGAAATTTAAAGTTTCGTGCATTTGTTGATACCTATTCACATTGGCATATGACAACTGACATGGCTATTAACGCAGATGGTTCTTTCTTTCACAAGGGTCTTAACAGCAAGAAATATCCAGAATGGAAACTAATGCAATTCACTGGTTCTTTTGATGTCAATGGAACAGAAATCTATGAAGGGGACATCGTAAGAGTTTTTGTTCCAACTGACCCTGAGATGCCAGAGTATGTCTCTCATGTTTTTGATTACTATGGTGCTTTCACAGTTGAATGCAAAGGCATGGACATTTACACTGATTACTTTGTATTAGGTTGGCTTGAAGAGTATGAGTTTGAAGTAATCGGTAATATCTACGAGAACCCTGAAATCGAAATGCCATACAACCAATGGGAAGCCATTATCCGATGACTGACTTATTATTCCTACCAGACCTTACAGCAGTGGAACCACCGCAAGAAAATGAAACCGATATGATGTTTAAAGTTGAAGCAATAGAACCACCAGAGCGTTGTCCTGAATGTGGTTTTGACAAGCTATACAAGCACAGCTCCCGAAAGCAATTGATTATGGACTTGCCCATTCGTTTAAAGCGAGTGGGCTTACAATTGAATCGCAGACGATATAAGTGTCGTGAATGTGGATCTACCTTCTGGGAACGTCTTATATCCATTGATGAAAAGCGTAGTATGACCAAAAGGCTTATAGAATCCATTGAAGAGCAATCTATGTCTAAGACCTTTGTAGAAGTCGCAGAAAGCGTTGGTGTTGACGAGAAGACCGTCAGAAACGTCTTTAAGGACTATGTGGCATTCAAAGAGAGAGAATACCAATTTGAGACTCCTAAATGGCTTGGGATTGATGAAATACACATTATCCGTAAACCACGTCTTGTACTCACTAACGTTGAGCGTAGGACTATCTATGACATCAAGCCTAACCGCAACAAGGAGACTGTCATTCAACGTCTTTTAGAGATTGAAGATAGGTCTTATATTGAGTACGTCACAATGGATATGTGGAGACCTTACAAAGATGCTGTCAACACCGTTCTGCCACACGCTAAAGTAGTCGTAGATAAGTTCCATGTTGTCAAAATGGCTAATTCAGCTTTAGACGGTGTTAGGAAGGCTCTCAAAGCTAAAATGACAGCTAAAGAAAGGCGTACCCTTATGCGTGAGAGGTTTATCCTCCTAAAGCGTAAACACGACCTAAATGAGCGTGAATTATTCCTCTTAGAGACTTGGTTAGGTAGTCTGCCTGATCTAAAAGAAGCCTATGAACTAAAAGAAGAGTTCTACTGGATATATGATACCGATGATCCAGAGGAAGGCAGAAACCGTTACATCCAATGGAGACACCGTTGTATGGCAAGTAACTCTAAAGACTCTTATAAAGACCTTGTGAGAGCCGTAGACAACTGGCAAGATGAAATATTCAACTATTACGATAAAAAGCTCACTAACGCTTATACAGAGTCCATAAACAGCATTATTAGGCAAGTAGAACGTATGGGTAGAGGTTACTCATTTGATGCCTTACGAGCCAAAATACTGTTTAATGAGAAGCTCCATAAGAAACGTAAACCACGATTCAATTCGAGTGCTTTCGGTCACGCTATGTCAAACTTCAACTTTGATTGGGATGAAGTGACAGACCACGACATTACAGATAACTTTGGTGTCGATTTTTCCACACTTATTAAGATTTTGGAGAAGGGTGGCTTATAAGCCCTTTTCCACCATAAAATCCGAATGCCCTAAATTTTGAAGACATTCCAGCCTATAGAATTGAAACTAGGACACATTCTCCCTAAATAGAGCTTGTGTCCCGGAGTTATGAATTATTAAGTTTCCCATACTGTCGTATAATAGAATTATTTAATTAATTTATAATAGAGTTGAGTTATTAATAAAGCTATATGATACAGTATATTAGTATGTATTAATGCATAGTTAGTATATCAATAGTAGTATTCAGCATTATCATGCATATCCTTGAAATCATAATATTGTCGTTTAGGTAATAATCCTTTTAATTCATCTAAATCAAATAGTGACATTACAGCAGAAGTATATAAAAATTCGTTTGTTGGATTAGTCTTTAAGAAATTAGAATTAATTGTTATTACCTTTTTATTTTCAACCTCTGAAACAACACATCTATATTTGTTCGGTTTCTTAAATTTACTTTTACTTTTTCCTGCACTTATATTCCTTTCAATAATCTCGATAACTTCTATTTCTTCTAAGTATTGAATTCTTCTCATGCAAGTTCGTTCACTTAATCCTGAAATTGTTGCCATCTGATTATAAGTCATATAGAAAATGCCATTCTTATTAGCAAATCTTTTACTGTGCATCAGTATTCCATATGCAATTAGTTTATCATTCTGATTCTTAGCTTTAAGTATGGTTAACATTTCATTATAACTGATTTCAATTTCCTGATCCGTATTTACTAATCCTATATTATTATCATATATGTATTGGCATATTCGTTCTATGTCCCTCTTACACTCTTCTAAAGGTGTAGTATATGTATTCCTATCCTGAACCAATAACCATTCGTAAAGCCTTGTTTCTGCCTCCTGTTGAGCTAATCCAAGATAGTAATAGTAACGGCAAAGGAAGAAAGTTTTATTATGTCTGCTGCCTTTATGCGTCAATCCTTCATCCTCTAATTTGATTGCAGCTTCTATAGTTTGCTCAGGATCAACATTTATATTATAGATTTCTAAAGGCTTATACTGTAAATCTATATTATCCTTTTCTGCTTCAATCTCTAGCCCATTTTCAACTTTATTAATATGTACTGGTTCGGTTAAATCCTTCATTGACTCGAATATGTTGGTTAGAATATCAGTGTCAATTTGTTCAATTGTCAGTATGTGATTGTAATTCGTGATTGGTTCAAGTGTAATGGTGTCTACATACCAGCAGATATTTGTGAAAGCATCCTTGTTCTTAAAGTTACGTCCTAAAGGTATCTTAACACCTTGTTGGCTAGGTCTGAATTCAACTTTACCGTCATTAGATACAATGTCACCTTGCTTTATAACAAGCTCAAAGAACCGTTTACAGCCCTCTAATTCTATTAACTTATCAAAGTATATTTCTACATGATAACCCTTATTTCCGCTTGTTGAAACGTGTATGTATTGCTTTGGTATGCCTATATCGACTAATGTATCAATGACTTTGTATGTATGCCATTTAGCAAGATCCCTGTCATGAAAATCAACATCAAAGCAGATAAATTTTGTAAGGAAATCACCTGAGAAAACGCCAATAGTTTCTTTACCTTCTAAATGCCTCTTAATGTGATAATCGTTTAACTTTCTAAATTTGCTTGTAACGGTTGCGTTTGCCTGTATGTATTCACCATTTTTAGTGAGGATTAAATACTTGGAGCGTTTAGTTATAAACAGTTTGTTAAATTGTTTTGTTAATAGTTCGAGAGTCGTATCATTAAATTTCATTTATTTCTCCTTTGATTATAAGTATTGCTAACTGATTAGAATATATAATAGATTACTTCTTATTAGCATTAAATTCGTTAATATGTTGTTGCATAGTCTCATTTACTAAGAACTGAGCAAAAATTTTATTAGTCTTTATGTGCCTTGCTCTGGTCAAATACTTATGTCCTTTACTCAAAAGGAAATTAACTAAATCTAGATCGTATGTATAGAAAATATGTAAGCCGTGATTCTTATCTAACATTTGTTTAACCTCCAAGCTTTATTTCTTCATTGGTGACTGTGATATTAAAGTATCCTCTTTCGAGAGCTTTCTTTGAAAATACTAATGCTGCCCATTCATGATCATATACATTGCAATAACGATATGTTGCATCCTCATAGTATACAAACCATTCCAATAAGTTTAACTCCTTTCATTAGTTTAATTTGTATAGAAACAAAGTCAACCCAAAAAATCTACAGACTACTCCCTTGGTTTTGTTCCTACTACTTAATTATAGCACATATGGGAAATTGTACAATAGGTTTTGTGAAGTTTTTTAATTATTTTTTAATAAATTTTAGTTTTGGGTGGATGATAGAATAAGTGTAAAAGAAAAAAGACCAGCTGGAATGCTGATCCTTTGAGTGTATTAGTTAGATTTCTTTAGGTTGATGAATGGAGCTTTCTTTAGGTTAATGAGGTTTCTTTTAGTAAGATTGATCATTGGATCGCATCTCCTTTCTGGTTATGTGTGATTGTTTATTATTGGTTTACTTTGTTAGTTTAGCTACATACTTCCGGTTAACAGTAGATTTAATACTTATTGTGTCGTCTAACCATTTGGATAGTTTGAATACTTTTTGAGTTGTCATGGGATTATTCCTCCTGTTTGGTGGATTGTTAGTTAGATTGATTAGCATTCATTAGCTTAATTCAACAAAGCTGCAGTTCATATACTCGATGACTTCATCATTATAGACAATCTTTGTTGATCCTTCACGCTGATATCCTTCATATACATTTACCTTTGTACCTTCTGGAATGTAAGTTTCAATTGTATCATCAATGTATACGTCAAACTTGATGGTTAGAGTTTTCATTAGATTAATTCCTCCTTAGCAAATTGGATAAAAGTAGACTGGAAAGTGTGATTGATTCGGATATACTCAGAGATGAAAGCAAATGTTTGATTGTGGAAGTATTCGCTTAGGTAGATAGATACTGTTAGTGTTAGGAAGATTAGAGTTGCTAGGATAGTGCAGATTAGGAAAGTTAGGGATGGGATCATTTGAGTGGCTCCTTTGGCTGATTGCCGTTTAATTTGATCTGGTTTATTTGTTTAACTTGTTTTGTTTATGTAACCTTTATATATAAGTAATTATAGCATGGATGAGGTTGTTTGTATAGTTTTATTTGATTGTTTTTTATTAAAACCAGCATTAAATTTTCCTTCTGTTAATACAAATTAAACTAATATATGTTATAATTAGGTATAAAACAAAAGGAGGAATTGAATGGAGTACACAGAGCAAGAACTAAATTTAATGGAAGGATTGGAGGATTTACCTAAGAAACCGTGCAAAGTTTGTAAAAAGATATTTCCAGTCAGTGTTGTATTTTTCTATGCTGAGAAACGGCAGAAAGATGGATTTGAAAATAAATGCAGAGTTTGTAGAGGTGGCAATTATCGAACTGGTATTACTAAAAAAGGATCTACATGTATTGATGAAAGCTTAAAACATCTAAGTATTGAAGAAGCTTATGAAAATTTTAGAGTTAATAATACCTTACCATACCAATCGTTTATCCTAGATAATCATATGTATATTTTTTATTACATGATTGAAAAAGAAAATGTTGATACAAACACCTTGAATACTATAGATAGAAAATGGTTTCAAGACAGAAGATTATACAGCTCATTATTAAGACTATATAACGGAAGCATATTCAAGTTTATTGATGCAGCTTATCCTAACAAGTTTAATGCATGGGATTTCATTACTGTTGGACGAAAGTATTGGAAGGTTAGGGAGAACAGAGTTGAAGCCATTAAATGGTTAATAGATCAAATATTAGATGATGGTACATTGGAGAGTATTGATGATATACCTAAGATAGTAACTCTTACATTGTTCAATGATAGATCAATTGGAATGTTACTTAATTATTATGACTCTTTACATGATGCTATTGAAGAGATATATCCTAACAAGTTTTATATATGGCAATACAATAATAATGCAGAAAGTTTCTATGATAGCAAAGAGAATAGAATAAGATGTTTAAAGGAATTAGTACATAATTATTTAAAGTTAGATGTTAGTGATATACCTAAAGTGTTGAGCTATGAATACTTTAATCAGTGTTATCATGATAAGTATCTAATGAGATTTAAATACATACTGGATAGATACTATGATAGCTTATATGATTATGTAGATGAAGTGTTTCCTGGTGTCTTTGATAAGAGAGACTTACCGTATAAGAATGGGTACAGTACATTGGATAATATAAAGGTTAGATCAGAGCCAGAAAGAGCCATACATCATTACTTAATGGAGTTAGGTATTAATTATAAATATGGTGATTACGTTGGAAGGATGAAATTAAACGGAGTGAATGTACTGCCTGATTGGTACATATATAAAGGTGATAAAATTGTACTGGTTGAATATTATGGGATGCTAGATATGAATAACGTGGACTTTGGATATAATGATAAATATGAAAAGAAAGAGAAACTATATAAAGAATTGTGTGAGTTAGATAATACATATGAGTATATGGCAGTATATAAAGAGGACTTGGAAAATGGATTCACTGGATTTAAAGATAAATTAATTAAATATAATATTATCTGAGATGGTGCTAACTATCTCTTTTTTTTGTGTAGATAATTATAAGGTCAAATGAACTTGAAATATTTAGGTTAAATAATTAAATATGAGTAGATATATGTAGTATCGAAAACTATGTAATATAATATAGATAAACACATAAGCAAATACTTATATAAGAGATGAAGCAATGCGGCAGTGTTATATGCGATTTCCTTTTAATTATAAAAATATGAGCTGCAAAAACTGGATCATCTGGAGAATTAAAAAATTTAAGCTTGTACAATCAATATAATCGGCTGAGATGCTGCTGGAATAGGTATAAATGAATGGCTATTCACCAATTAATGGTGGAATGAATCTTCTACGTACAAAAATAAGGGTATAAGGGGGCTTGGTTTACATTTCTAATTGATATTCATTCTCAGTTAGAAGGGGCAGCACATTTGGTCACACACCCTACCTAAATTTGGATACGATAGAATTTTTATTGAATCGTCTTCGCTATCGTCCCAACACGATTCAATCCCTTGATACTCCTACGTTTTCAATTTTCACCTCATCCTCTATTCACCTCAATTTCACCCCTGATCACACCATTTTCACCTATTCATCCTCAATAAATCCCATTAGATCAACGTTTGAACGATTCCACTCCCCATCTAACCTATCCAACTCTCCATTTCGTCCACTCAAATCCCCTCCAAACCCTTACCATTCCTACATTTTCCTCACCTCTATATCACTCTCCTACGCCCTCTAACGATAACATTTAATCGTACCTATCCTCATTTACCTCACATTTCACTTAAATCACCCACAAATCCCTCTACATCAACGTTTATCCAACTTTCCACCCTAATTTCCTACCCAATCCATTCTAATTTTCACTGGTACGATAACAACTTTTTTACGCATATTTCACCCTACACTATCCTAATTATTTCCAATTAATATCCATCCACCTCTGATCAACCTACCGGGGGGATTAATTTACACCAAAATAAAAAGGCAGCCTGTATAGACCACCTCAAGATTTTTATATTAGATTAATTTATTAAAAAATATCCTCAAACATTGTATAAAGCTTAAAGTTTTCCTCTTCCTCAAATAACAAAATCAAATTTTTGTTGTTCTCATGCTTTTCAACTGGTATAAATCTATGGTTATCATATTCCTCAACGTAGATAACCGGATATGTAACTCCATTTAGTTCCACTTCTTTAATATACATTTGATCAAAGTTTATTCTCAATGAGGACACTGAGTCTTTTAACACAACGTAGCTATCAGTCAATTCCTCAATCTTTCTTGTCCCAAGTGAACTTTCTCCACTTAGCCTTTTAAAACGAAAAGTAGATACATATCCTGCCCATGCTTTTTCAAATAGTTCTTTCTTATTCATTTTCATCATTCTCCTTTAAGTTTAATTGTTTTTTATTAGATTATGAAAGTAAGTTTTTATCGCTGACTAGAGACTCTTCAAGCAATTCTCGGATGTCAATTTCTTCTTGTGAAATATGTTCCACTGGAGTAAACGGTTTGATTACTCGGAAATCAGCATTTCTAAATGCCTTATAATCATTAATTGTTAGATTATCAATATAGTCTTTAGCAGAGTCAAACAGTGTAGATTTAATATTCTTATAGCTTCCTGAACTGCTTCCATTAATGTTTCTCTTGATGATGCTGTATAGACCAAATCTTACGTAGCCAATCTTCTTGCTGAATTCCTGAGTTCCATATAATTCTGGATACAATACTTTAGCAATATAGGTGGATTTTTCTCCAACTAGTGCTGCAATTTCTTCTGCTTGAACATCTGAAATTTTTACATGTTTTTGAATTTCAGCAACTTTATTATAAGCTAACTGCGCTGACTTGATTGCAATTTCCTCAGATCGCTTACTCCTAATCTCTGATTCTCTGACTTCATCCCTTGTGTTTTGCATTTCTGCCCAGAACTCTTGGAGTTGCTTAACATTAACATCGTTAAATCCTGATTGGTTTTCTGTATACTCCTTTAGCATTTCCCCTTGCATTTTAATCTTCTCATTTTGTGACACCAGTGTACTCATCATCATTTCAAGTAATTTTTGGTTATTTTCATTTGTACTCATTTATTTTCTCTCCTCTTTTTAAGTTAATATTATTCCCCTATGTATTCAATTACATTTTTTGTTTCATCCATAGAACTTATTTCACCTTGAAGCATATCTTTTAAATTATCGGTATACTTTTCTAAAGCCTTGACAGTTTCCATCATTTCTTTCCTTACAGTTTTATCCGCATAAGCCATGGCTCCTTGTAAATATATACTTGGAGAAGCTTCCTTAATAAACTTTTGCACCTTAATTTGTAGATCGAACATACTTATGTGTGCCTCTGATCTCAGAGAAGCTTCTTTCTTCTTTTTTTGGTCAATATTGTATTCATCTGAGTTAAGTATTCTTTCTAACTTCTTTTTTTCTTCTTCTAAATCACCAAGCATTATCTGCAGCTTACTTTTACTTTCTTCTTCAACTTTAACTCTGTTTTCTAGCCTCCTCAATTCGTTTTCAATATACTCGGGAACAACCTCTTTTTCAACCATCACCTCCTTAACAGGCTTTTCTTTTTCTTGTTTAAGTTGATTCTTTAAAACATCAACCTGTTTCTGTAGCTCTAGCAATTCCTGTGTTTGTTTTTGAGTCATACCTGATATCTCTTTGCCACCTATTTGCTTAAAAAACCTTTCTTGTTCTTCAAGTGTTAACTTTGCCCAAATATTGTAAGCAACAGTAAATTTCAAGTTCCCTTCCTCTAGCATATCTTGTAGTTCAGGAATAAGTTGTGTTAGCTTTTTATATCTCGTAATTAAAGTGTGATCCACTCCAATATCCGAAGCAAGTTGTTTTTGAGTTTTCAAATATGAATTATTCATATTTGATTTTCTGTCACCTCCCTTCTTAATTCCATAAATCCGTTCTAACTCAACAATACATCTAGCCATTTTCATAGGATTAACATTACCTATGCCTCGTTGAAGAATATTGGTGCTTATTAAATCCTCAATAATCATATCTTCTTTTTTAGTACCAGATTGAGGGTCGCTCTCAGGATAATGCGTTACTCTACAGGGTACTTCAAGAATTCCTAACTCCTTACAAGCTCTAACCCTTTGATGACCAGATACAATTGTTAAATCCTGTGACGTAACTACCCCCTCAACTACTCCCCTGCGTACAATCGACTTTTTAAAGTCTTCCCACTTATCACCAGTAATATCATCAAAGAATTCACTGTTTCTTGGATGTGGTTTTAAATCTTTAATCGCTATGTATTGCAATTTTCTTTCCCCTTTCGATATGTTTGATTTATTAGTTTTTATATTAGTTTATTTTTTATTAACTGTCAACACTATTTAATTATTTTTTCTTAAATTTCTTCAAAATCAACTAGGTGTATTTCATTTAAGATACTCCTGTATTTCATTTAAGATAAATGGAATTTCATTTAGGATAGAAAGGTATTCCATCTTACATGAAATACACGCTAGTAAGAATATAGATAAAAGATATAAAAGAACCAGTATAAAGAGTTAAAAGAACCAGTATTTCAATTTGCAAAACGAGTTTGCAAATCGTTTAAATCTCACTCAGCTTCGTATGTATTTTTTCAAACTCATCGGCTCTTATGTAATAGTGATTGTTGTACTTGGAGAATCCCTCTTTTTCATTTCCAAATTCATTAGGCAGAAATTCTCCTGTACTCTCAATCTGATGTTTAACTATTTTTATCAACTTATTTTTCTTTAACTTCCTCAGATACTTATCAATCGTCTTAGGATTACTCCCGATATCAGCAGCAATCGTATCTCTGGAACAAAAACAAAACTGATCATATCTGTTAATGTAACTCTTCAGATAGTACAGCAACCTCACTCCTTCATATCCAACTGTGTCCAAGATGCATTTATCCATAAGGTAGTAAGGTAACTGTGCAAATTTGAATCCTTTATTGCTGGTGAGCATATCTCCGTTCAACTCAATCTTTATCAACCCTCTTTTAGGCAGACTGTCTAATTCTGTATTAACCAAGCCATATTCCTTCAACTGATTAATACATTTCTTAAAGGTTTGGTTACTTTTTATATTGGAGTAGAACATGAACTTCTTATGGTCAATATCCAACACTACCTCCTTAGCTTTTCTTACATAGTAATGTTGGATCAATTTCAGATAGACGTAAAAAGTATCATGGGATATCTCTGGATTTCTAATTAATTCTGTTGGAACCTGTATTTGAAACTGTTTAGTCAACTGTAACCTCCTCCATTAACATATCCTTCAAGAATGTATTACGCTGCAGATTCGCAATTTTCTTCATGGCAAAGTTAATTGTTTCTGCTTGGCTAACAATTACTAAATATTCTTCCGGGCGTGTTACGGCAGTGTACAATAGGTTACAATTAAGTTGATACTTATGAGCCTTATCTGCAATTGCTATGACTGACTTATTTGATGACCCCTGCATTTTGTGCATCGTCATTCCCCATGCATGTAACAGATTGCTCAATGAATCATATCCCATTGGTACAACAGCAAATCCAAAATCAATAAGAAGCTCTTCTTCCTCATCATCAACTTTAATAACTTTGCCTATATCACCATTTACAATATCTACATATCTGCCTCGTTCAATTTCCACATCATATGTATTCTTAGTATTGATCACTAAGTCACCTTCTCTGAACACTACATCGTTCCCATACTTACGTTGTGGCTTCTCATTATCTCCATTTACAATTTCCTGTATGTGTTTATTTATTTCTACTGTACCTAATTCAGATTTCTTAGTTGGAGTAACTACTGTGACTTCCTCACTTTTATATTTCTCTAGAAGTTTATTAAAATAGTACTGATATCCACCTTTTACTTTCTCTTGAGGAACACTTGCTACAATACAGTTATCACCAAATTCATATATCCCCACATCACTGTTCTTAAGAAACTTCTGACCCAAACGCAGCCTCGTGGCGATATCAATGATCCCGCCTTCTTTTTGACGGAACACAATATCCAACTTCGTAGTCGGAATCACTTTACTCTCCAGCATATCATGGAGTACATTACCTGCAGACACAGAAGGAATTTGGAATGGATCACCAACGAATAATAACCTTAATTTTCTATGTCTGCATTTCTGTAGTAACTTGTCACAAAGGAAAACATCAACCATTGAATGCTCATCCACAATGACAAATTCCTCTTCAATGAAAATCTCGTCTTCCTCATTCTTTGCTTCCCTACCTTGACCAATGGCTCGATGGATTGTTTCAGCAGTCCTCTTTGTGTAACCTGACAACACCTTAGCTGCTTTCCCTGTGGGTGATAGTAATCTATAGCTAATCCCTAAACCCTCCAACAAGTCAATCAACAATCCAGTTACAGCTGATTTCCCACAACCAGCAAATCCTGTCAATATATTTACATTTGATTTTTTAATATTAAAGAAGAATTCTTTCTGCTGATCAGTTAAGGTCATCTCCCTTTTCTCTTCCTGTTCAGCAACAAATTTCTCTGGGTCAAAGTTTAGCTTAGTTGATTTACTAAGCAATTCTTTAATCCGTTTCGCTATTCGAGCTTCTGCATTATAATATTTCTTTAAGCAGATGTTCTCACCAACTAATTTAACTTCATCCGTATCTTCCGTGTATTTATATATTAGATTCTCATTAACTCCAATTAACTCCATTACTAATTCAGCAGCTTTATCAATTTCACAGTATGTATGTCCATTATTCGCTTGGTCATTAAGCACAAAATCAATTGCAGATTGGATTCTATCCTTCCCATTAGGGTCATTCCCCATTGACATAGCAATTGCATCAGCTTTCTTAAATCCAATACCGGATACTTTCGTAATTTCATACGGTGTCTGCTTCAATGTGTTAATAAGGACTCCAGCAGACTTATAATATCGTACAAGTTTGATGATTAGATTATTACTGATTCCATACTGACTTAGTACAGTGAACGCTTCCTGAAACTCAAGATTCTCAACAATAGCCTTTTTGATCTTAAGGAAAGACTTCTCACCTACTCCATGAACCTTGCTGACATCAAACTTGCCCTGCTGGACTAATTCAATAATATCCTGATTAGGGTAAGCCTTGAAAATAGCATCTACTTGATTAGGTGTTAGGATTGTTTGCAAATACACTCTTTGGCTTTCTGAATCCTTGGGAATCTCCTCAAATATGGAAACTATCTCGTACCATGCTCCCCATTGCTTATCTTGACGTTCAATGAGTTTAGCATTGTATTCCTTTTCAAGTGTAAGCTCAACTGTATTACCCTTTATAGAAAATGTATCCCACTTTCGGTCAACCATTACCTTTCCTGCTTCTTTTGTTTTACAGAGGTATATTCCGAAACTTGATTTGTCATCATAAAATCTTTTCTTACTGGGACTAAGTTTCAACTCAATAATGTTCTCTTGACTCATTCTATCACTCCTCATTTAATTTATTCATTCCTAAATATTCCGTCCATTTCTGATACAAATGTGAAGGTATGCCCTGTACTTCATTCTCCATTTTGCTAACATAACTCTTATGTACACCTAGTAAACTGGCAATCTGAATCGCTTTAATGTCCAATATTATTCTTTTAATCTTAAGTTGTTTCCCAGTAAGCATTATAAACCTCCTTTCAACAAGTTGATAGCTTTATATTAGTTTATTTTATATTATAAGTCAATAATAAACAAAATAATTACACAAAAATTGTTTCCTGATTTTTTATTATAATACTAACATTTCCTCTGCCTCACAACCTTCTCCGCACTATTGGTATTCTCGGATATATTCCTTCTGAGTTTCCCTTACAATAATAAGGAAAAATAGAAAGAGAATGACAACTACACATGTCACTCTCTCCATTTAACCAACTCATCTTCATCTGCTACAATGACAAATCCTCTTCCCTGTTTCTCCAACCAACCTTCATCCACTAATTCCTTAACCAGATCAGATACAATATTTATCCTTATCCCCATTCTCTTCTGCAACTCGCTTATTCTCGTTTCCCCTTCAGTTGCTATTATCTTCTTTAGTTGGTCAATCGGCTGCTCTTCTTCCTTAATTTCAATTTCTTCATGTGGCTCAATTCCATCAAACAACAACTTCATCCTTTTGAATATTTCCTCTTCCTCATTTTCATCTAATGTAATAACTGGTGTTTGGAATCGCTCATATTCCTTCTGCTGTCCTTCTAACTGACAAGCTCCATCTCCCTTCCCTAACAATGTGTAAGGGATTCCTTTACCAAACACAGTCATGTAATCTGAGGATGTTTTAAGTCTAAAGCTAATCGCAGACGGCAGATTACTCTTCAACACACTTGTAACAATAGTAGCTAACGGTTTCTGTGTAGCAATGACCAAGTGAATACCCGCAGCTCTCGCTTTCTGACTCAACCTAACTACATGATCCTCCACTGCTGGATTAGTCATCATCAAATCAGCGTACTCGTCAATGATACACAATAGATAAGGCATCTTGATTTCACTTTTACTATTGTACTGTTTAATATTTCTTACTTTAGCTCCAGCAAGAATACTGTACCTCTTCTCCATTTCTATACATAAGGAATTAACCAATTTAACTGCTAACTCAGGGTCAGTTACTATTTTACTTACCTGCGGAAATCCTTCATATTGACTAAACTCCACCTGCTTAGGATCTATAAGCATGATATGCAATAATTCAGGAGGCACAGATGATATTAAGCTCATTAGCAATATGTTAAGGAATACTGACTTACCACTTCCAGTAGCACCTGCCACTAGCAAATGCTTCAAATCAGCCAAGCAAGCAAAGTTTAACTCCCCGGATGTATTTTCACCTATGACAAAAGGTAACTCCACTTCATCTGCATACTTCTGAAATTCAGGTGACTCCAAGATGTTTCTCAGATAAAGAACGTCCCTTTGTTCTCTAGGTAGATAAATGTTTACTGTATCCGGTTCATCTCCAATTTCAATGCTAATGGAATCATCACCTAATGCGGCTTGAATATTTTTTACGTTCTTCTGGATATTGGAAAAGTTAATATCGGACGGAATCTCCGCAGTAACCTTGATTAAAGTTGCACCTTGGAACACACTCTTTATTTTCAATGGTTTCTTGGATATACTAACTCGTTTGAATGCAGTCTTAAGTTGCTCAAGTGTTTGGCTGTCAATATTCTCTTCAATTCTCTCACCCTTAGGTAAGATATCAATAGCCCTAGATATATAGCTACTCTTCTGGATTTCCTTGAAAATACTTGTTACAGGCTTAACTTTGCTAACTCTATCCGGTACTGCAATATCCGAACTTCCCTCACTACCAATCAAACTATATATCTCCTCAGCAGAGAGTATCTGATTAACTGAATCAGTCTGAAATGACCTATTTTCAATGTTTTTTACAATTTGCTTCTTACTTTCAGCATTTTTTAACTTAATTTCATTAAATAATTGTAAGTCTTGAAGGATTTTAACCATTTCCTTCTCAAAATAACCCTCATGCTTTTGCTCAAATAATACAATCCTACACTCAAATCTGTAATTATCCTGCAGTATTTTCCTTTCCATTTCTTCAATTGGATCTCTCTCCAACTTGAAATTCCCTATTCGATTCAACACTTTGAGGAAATTATTCTGAACACTCCTCATTATTTTACTGTCTACAGGATTATCACTACCTTTCAAGTAATCCTCATACTGACTGATTGCTTCTTCTCTCCAATTGTCCATCCTTTTTGCTATTAATATCTGAGTGAGCACAGAAACCTTATCCAAACTTGCAATTTTCTCTAACAGTTTGATGTGATTATTAGTATCTAGGGGCATAAATATCGGCTTAGTTAGGATTAACTCATATACAGTCACCTCCTTTAACTCTTGCGTGATACTCCAACTCTTATCTGTATGAGGGAATTGAAATTTATCAAATGAAGGAGTACAGATATACTGCTCCGAGTAATCAGTCATGGAAAATTGCTCAATTAGATATACCCCTTCACCAATAAATCTGCTGCTAATGATCTTGTTTAAGAGTTGATTATCAATTTCAGATACTGAGTAACAATTTGACCTTTCATTTTCAATTGGTGTGCGATTCAATAATCTACTCAATGACATCTTATCTCCTCATTTCAGTAAGTCTCCAACAAACCTGCGACCATTTTCTTTTCTCAGTTTCTGAGTTTGTGTTAATTTATTTTGTTTATTCTTCCTCATAACCTGCATTGGCTTAAAGTTTTTAAGTGTAAGGGTATTATAAAGACTCATTGCTGAATTTTTAGTGTCAGTAAACATTGTATTTATGTCTCCATCACCTCTTGAGTAAGCTTTTACAATTTGCGGTGGATTGAGCATGCTTGTTAATGCTCCGATAATTATAAGAAGCTTTATTAAGAAAAAGTCTGCAGATAAGAACCTTGTTCCGTAAATGAACACGCCCATGAGAACAATGAACGTAGCGTAAACAAGTTGAACAACTGACAATCGTTTAATACTGTTCCACCATTGATCAAACATGTGACTGTGTCTATCAAACATCCACGCAGTTAAAGCTAATGGTGATATCGCAGACAAACAGAGAAGTGACCACCATCGCTTGCCATTCTGCAGAAGTATAGGGATTAATAAACCTAATAGTGTCACATCAAAAAGTAACAGCAAGAGCACATCTATATCTCCAACAGACACTATATTTGCAAATGTTTTACCATCTAATACCGCACCGCCTACCTGATTAATTCCCTTGGTCAACTTATTAATCATCTCAAAGGCTTTCTGGAATAAATAAGGAGCAAATCCAGCAGCTCCTATTGCTATTGGCATTCTTTTTAGGATTGTAGGGAAATCAGTGTGCTTTTTCTTCAGCATCTTCATTATCATCTCGTAAATTGTAAGTAATACTATTATGCTAACTGAAATCATTGAGAATGTAAGGGAGGTATTTTTGATGTAAGGATTATTGAAGATCATTAGTGGAGTATGCAGTACAACATTGACCAAAGTTTCGTAAGTAAATGACAGTAAATCAAGTGACCACTGATAAATATGTTCCTTAATATTCCGTATCCAATCGATTGCTGAGTTAATATCTTTTACAAATTGGCTAATTTCAGAAAGTGATCCTCCCCTATTTTCAATTGCTTCCCTTGAAAAGATTCCATTTCTTACATTTCCCCTTGATGTAAATGATTCAGCATGTGCAAATCCAGTGAATAAGAATAGAGATGAAACTGCAGTTGCAGGAATAGTAATCCTTTTGAAGAAAGTTAGAATGGCTTTAGGAACATCTGAAAGTTTCCTAGTAGCAAGGTGACTACGTAATACAGTAAGAAGATTAGTGGCGTTGAAATTAACACTTGAAGAAATCCTTTTATAATGTCTGTCGTCCATTCGCTTGCTTCCTTCTTCTTTCTCAACTGCCTCATTGTTCCTGCTGCAATCAATAGGAGAACCGATAATAGGACTGATCCTCCTATTGCTAATTTGATTAATTCCATGATTGGCTCCACTAAATCTACAGGTAATCCGGTTGTGGCTAACTGTGGTGTCTGTGTATTTAACGTAGCTGCCATTGATTTTGATGTTAATGTTAGGAAACTTGTTGTGGTAGCTAGAAATATTCTTGCTGTTTTGATGTATTCTTTTCTCTGTTTCTTGGAAAGACTCTTCACCTCCTCTACGTTTATTTGAAGTGGAAAATTTACATCTTGATTAACCTTGAATGTAGAAAGGTGATAATTAAGATAGGCTTCTGGCTTTTTCACGCAAAGATTCACCGTTAGAGTTGTCATTTTTATCACCTTTCTTCTTGAATTTGAATTCAACTTCATGAAAATATTTCATTAGTCCACTTGCTCCAATCCCCAAACCACAAGCACCTGCCAACTTAACAACCGACATAACAATCAATGTTGTTCCCATGTTGTTCACTCCTTGTTGTTGATACTGTAGTATATTCAAAGATATTCGCCTAGAAAATTGTCCTATTCCATTAATGAAATTTTTATTCCGGTTTTGGAATCCGATGCAATAACCAGTTTAACGGAGGGCATCCTAATGTAATCCAGATCCGCATGAAATGTTCAAGACTTGGTTGGTTCTTATTCTTAATGTAATTATTGATATTAGATGGTGCTATCCCTGTTTGCTCAGATAGTTGAAGTTGTGTCATCCTTTTCTGCTCAAGTAATTCATGTAGCCTATTCTGAAGTATCTCATTGGAATTGATCATACTTATACCGGATAAATCAATTGTCCCTTTTATTTGTCTAAGGTAGTAGCAGACACAGCCGATGACAAATTCTTCGACATTTACATAACTATCCTCATCATCAAATAGGAAATCCTTCAGGTTCTTATACTCCACAATCTTCCTGATGTCATCTACAATGTCTTTCCTTAAATGTATAACAACCCTTTCATACTCCATGTATAACACACCTTTCTGTAGGACAAGATATAGTAAACGTTATTAGTGGAGGACTTCTAATATGTCTAAACGAGAAGATACAGATCGACTTATAGATGAAATAATTGACAGCTCAAGAGACAATGACGACAGGGAGAGATAAAAATGACATGGTTCACTGATGACCGATTAGCTTGGAAAGTTGAATTTGAAAAGTTAACGAAGGTTGATTTTGACCGATTAGGAATTGAGAAAGATAAATTGGAGGATATTCTGCAGAATCTTTACGACTGGAGAGTAATCAGATAGGGCTACAAAGTGAATGAAATTTACTTTTAGGTCTGTTAAAGCTCCACCTAATAAATTCATATGCTGCTGAAAGTAATCAAAGAAACTAAGTTTAATTTCAACAGACTGCTGTACAAGTTGGTTTGCTGAATTATTCATATTCTGTATATCGGGAATATAAGGGGAAGGGTCTAAAATTTCCCCATTCTCCCCTTTTAGTCCAAAATGAAGGTGGTTTCCATTCGCACCATAGACTGACCCACTATGTCCACTAAAGCCCAAAATATCACCAGTGCGAACGGAATCACCTTCTTTAAATTTGCCGAACACCGATAAATGTCCATAAATGGCGGTCTTACCATCTTCCCATTTCACCTTCACACATTTCCCTGCGTTTATATTTCCATAGTCAAATATTTTTTCAATTGTTCCATCTCTAATTGATCTCAAAGGTGTTCCTTCTGGCATCGCAAAATCTATTCCACTGTGACCAGAATTTCTAAATGCTTCATGCTCATGAAATTTAGATGTTATTTTATACACACTAACCAACTCACTTTTATCAGTATAGTAAAATCTAAGATGATTACCCAGAAAGTGAAGAGTGCCAAATCATGATTACCGGGTATTGGGTAAGTTACCGAAGGGCGGTAAGAATCAAGGGTAACGAAAAGTACAAGTAATGGGTAACAATCGGGTAATGAAGAACCGTTATATAAGAATAATAGACCTAGCGTTTAAACTTACTAATTAGACTGCTTATATCCTTCACCTTACCTTGTCTCTGAGCGTTGTTTATTGTTGGGCTACTATGAGTCAAATGGTTCGATTTAAACGCCACAGGCTCGTTTATAGAGCTTAAGACAGCACTTGTATTAGTGAGTAAATCATCTATCTGTTTAAGGCGTGTATTGCACCAAGGCAAGCCAGAAAGGACTGTCATAACCTTGCCCCTATCTCCCGTATAATAGCCCTCAAACAAGCTTATAGGCATCTTATTTTGGAAGTTATTGAATACCTTCTCCATATTAATCATTTCCATTAATCGCTCTTGACCATCAAAGATGAATCCTGCACTCACTACTCTCTCCACTTCTACATCTGCGAAGAATGAAGTTATCCATGATTCTTTAATCCGATTGGCAAATCCTATTTCACTACTATCATGCTTAGGTGATAATGCACTCAGGTCAGTCTCACCTATAGTTGCCATTCCGGGTTGAGAAAAAATTGTCTTCAGATCCTTCTTATCTAATATTCCATATTTAGAATGTCTGTCTGTGTAGGAAATCAATGACTCAATTAAGTCAACTGTTCGCTCATTCACCTTTTTATACAATTGATTTTTGCCATAGTTAGGAATAGTTGATTTAGCCTTTTCATTGTCTATAGGGAGAATGGATATACCAAGTTGAGATAAGTCCTCAAATGTTTCTAAGGCATTTCGTTGGTTTGTGTAAGCTTCCTTTAAGTCAGGTAAGATCGGTGCTGCCACAAATATCTTTTCAGGCATTGCTTCAGTAAGGAGGCTTAACAACACAGGAGCCATTCCTGCTCCACTCCCTCCTGCACATGAAAATGGAATAAGGATGATTTCAACTGATGAGTGTGAGAAATTTTCCTTTACAAAGTTGACTGCTAAATCCCAATTATTATTCATTAGAGATAATGCATCTGCTCTTTGTTTACCTATCCCCTCACTGCCGATTAATTTGAGTCGCTTTTCAACATGCTCAAGTGAATTTAAATCAGTTGATGAAAAGTTAATGGCTGCAGTATAGAAATCCCTCTTAGCAAACTCATCAGCAATATTACCTCCTGCTTGCCCTAAACCGATTACAGATAAATACATTATGCATTTCTCCTCTCATATATAGTGTGAATGGCATTCTGTCCGTATTCAGTAACAAACATAAGGTGTTCCTTGCTACCTGATACAATTTCAATGAAGTTCATTGCTTCAAGTCTATAGAGGATTTTTCTAAACTTAGCTTCACTTAATTTTGTTTCCTCCTGTACCTCTTTCTTAGTTCTTGCTGAGAATCTGTTTGAAGCTTCATTACTGGTAAGGGAATTAAGAATCTCAATTTCTTCTAAACTTAGTCTTTCTGTTAGAGATAAGAAATACCTATCCATGAATATCCTCCTTTATCGTTATAGATATTTGCAGATATTTAAATATCTGGGCTTACTTGAAACCATTATATGCCAAAGTTGATAAAAGTTACAACTAATATTGATGAATTTATCATTATTTATAAGGGTATTAAACAATTAATGACTATGTAAAGGTTATTTGGTATCCTATTTATATAGAACAAAGACGGGTGATTATATGAAGATAAGAGTTAGAAGTAACCTTGGAGAATATTTAAGAAGCCGGGGAATTAAGAAAGTTTGGTTGGCTAATCAGATTGGAGCTGATAACAGTCAGTTAAATAGATGGTGCAAGAATGATACTAAAGGAGAAGCATTTAGCACCCCTTCCGTTGCATACTTACTGAGGATCAAGAAAACACTTAATTGTAACTTAGAGGATATATATGAAGAAATACCTGACGAATCAGAATAAATGGTTCGTCTTTGCTATGTGTGATTAATAGTTTGAAATATCTATAAAATAACTCTTGCTTAATACAAAACAAACTAATATAATAAAGACAAGAAGTTAAATTGATTGACCGGGAGGTGAGAACAGTGTTGGAGAAAGTAAGTTTTCGTACATCTGATGTGATTGCATACTTGGAAGAAAAGATTGCAATGGGATTATCTACTCAATCAGAAGATGATCTGTACAGTGAGTACAAGTGGAACAATAAGATTGATAAGAAGGATTTTACATTTAAAAGGCTGCTTAGGGAAATGAGAAATACATATGTGGGAAAAAATTAATAAAAAATAATTATACATAACCATTAAATTAATAAGGGAGAGTTATAGATGGCAGGTTATCCTAGAGAAGAGCAAGAAACTGTCTTAGTCTTTGAAGTAGAAACTGGTGAGTGGATGGTTTACTCTACAGTACCTAAGCATATTAGAAAACTAATGAACTTAGGCGATATGGAAGTCACTCATTATGATGAAGATCGTCCAATCGCCATTAAAGGTAAGTTAGAAGAAAAACAGGTGTCCATGAAGAAAGTCAGGGAATATTCTGAAGAGGAAAGAGCAAGAATGAGCGAACGAAGTAAGGCAATGCGTGCCAAATAATACATATTGAATAAAGCTAATAATTATTAAAGAAAAATTAATTCAACATACATATAGTGTAATTGGTCTAGGGAGATATTTCTTTCTGACTTTTTACACGTACAGTAAGTAAAAGTAAGCTTAGAATTTTAATAAGGGGAGATATAGATATTGGCGAAAGGATTGGATAAACAGGTATATATTTTTTCTTTAGACACCAGTGCTTTTTATTTTGATCAAGAAAACAACATACATATTAAATTAATTAAATTATATAGAATTAAAGATTCACTGAATAATAAGCTTAAAGAGTTGAAGGAAAGCAATGACTCCGTTAGTGATGAAAAATCTAAGGTGAGACAAAAGAAACTCAAAGCAGCTAAAAGTAAATGTGTAAAAAGGATTAATGAATTAAAATCTGAACTGACTTCCTTGATTAGCAATAATGCCGAAATACGGACATTGCGTAACGATGCACTAAAGGAAAATAAAATTATAGGCATGTTTGATTCAGCCCTAACTAGAACTATTGGAATGAAGACAAATGAAACCAGTACTGAAATGTTTGTGGTTAGGGTTTATTACTATCAATTGCTAAAGGGATTGATTGAAGACGGATTTTTCTTCAATGGTGAAAAATACATTTATTTCTCTTCATCTGCAGGACAAATTAGAACTAAAAAAGGCGTATTCATCAAAGAGTCCACATGGTTGCAGCATCAAGGGGCTTTAACCTGTGGACTTACATTGGATGAGATTAATGAAAAAGGCGGGTGTAATGTAAATAAGTTACTTGCATACAAAGCTCTAACCGCCTCTGCCTCAATCGAATGGAAAGATTTTGACATTGATAAGACAATTGTAGTCCCTGATTTAGAAACTAATGTAACTGCAATGTTCGACTATATTGACCGGGATACATATGAGATTACTCCACAAGAAATGAGCGTCCCTATTGAGCACACTGATGGATGTGGAATGATCTTACCTAAGAAAAGTAAAAAATCGTTTATGGTTAGGTTGCCTTATGTTAAGGGGTTGCTTGTCCCTTTTGCTTTCGATAAGTTTGCTGAGAAATTCGGCAGCACTAAAGTAAAAGACATCTACGGCAAAGAATGGGACATTATTGATGACAACATCCAAGTCATCTTTACTGCGTCACAATTCAAGATGAAGAAGTATTATGACGGGTGGGATGATTATAAGAAACGGTTTAAAAAGCACAAATGTCAGGCAGTAAAGTTGAATGAAGAGGATATCGGAGAGAATGCTACCCTCAATTATCAGATGTTGCAAACACTGACGGACATTACTGATAAGGAACTGAAGGCATTAGCCCAACCAACCATTGATGACATTCTCAAGTTAGATTCTGATAAAGAAACAATGCTTCGGATACTTGGTGCTACAAAAACGAATAAACAAAAGAATTACTACCAGCAAGCATTATTTATGTATCCAGAGATGCTTAATGATCCTCACTCAAAGAAGATTATTAAAGACAAAAAGAAATCAATGGTTACTGATGCTAGGGCTGGTAAGTTAAGAATTAATGGTAAGTATACATACATAGTTCCTGATTTATATGCTTTTTGTGAAAGGTTGTTTCTAAATGAAGTACATCCAAAAGGGCTGCTTAAAGATGGATTTGTGCACTGTAGTATTTATGATGAAGGTAAAATAGACATACTAAGAAGTCCTCACCTTTACAAAGAACATTCTATAAGAAGAAACATACATACCGATGAAACAAAAGAATGGTTTATCACTAAGGGTATCTACACAAGTATCTTTGACCCTATTTCCAGAGTCCTCCAATTTGATAACGATGGAGATAAGGTACTTGTAATACAAGATGACCTGTTTGTGAAGATAGCTGAACGGAATATGGAAGGGATACTTCCCCTCTTTTATGAAATGGGATCAGCAAAAGCAGAAAACATCACTAACACTAAAATCTTTGATAGTTTACTTCTTGCATTTAAGGCTAATATTGGCGAAGTTAGCAATAATATAACCAAAGTTCTTAACAGTGACAACATTGACCTCAGAGT
Organism: Bacillus sp. AG4(2022); assembly: GCF_031844465.1. NCBI lineage: Bacteria > Bacillati > Bacillota > Bacilli > Caryophanales > Bacillaceae > Bacillus > Bacillus sp. AG4(2022). The sequence continues at coordinate 363,072 of NZ_JAUZVH010000002.1, read as the reverse complement.
AGTCAAATGGCTCACGGCAGAGTCTAACTTCACAATTGATTTTGCCAAAACTTTATATATGCCTACCAGACCTGAATGGGTTGATAAGATTATAAAAGGATACATAAAAAGTAAAGTCCCTCACTTCTTCATCGAAGCGAAAGGCAAAGAGAAGAAAAATGTAGAACCGATCAATAGTAGCACAGTCAATCGTCTTAGGAAGGTTATTCCCAATAGAAGGATTAAATTTGAAGATGTTGCTGGAGAGTTTGACTATAAGAATTTAATGAGTGACGAAGTAATTAGACTAGAACAACCAATCGTTAAAGCATATGAAAAGTTAGATCGATCCAAGAAATGGATTAGTCAAACCACGGAAAGCGGAAAGTCGAATAAGAAGATGTTTGTTTACGGAAAAATTAGAGAGGAGATATCCACCTTACACCCAGAAGAAGATAAGATAGTTAATAATTTGGTTGAATACTTGTACAATAGAAAGGATAGTAGCTTTAAAGATACTCTATGGTGGTCATTTGGTGATATTATTCTATCAAACATTAGGTTTAACCTCAAAGGAACTAGACAATGTGAGAATTGTGGTGAAAGAATTGAATTGATTAATAACAAAAAGAAATACTGTGATCCATGTTCAGTGGAAGTTAATAGAATAAAAACGAAAGAAAACTTAAGAATCAGAAGAGGTATTGTTTGAAATAGAAATGGCTCAAATGCTTGATATACATAGGTCAGACTGAGTTAAGCAAACAGTGTAAAACCTACAAACCTTGATATATCAACGTTTTTAAGGTGTTTTCCTTAATAGTCTACAAAGGAAGAAAAAGCTAAAGTACAAGTAAAAGGGTCAGTATCTTCCCTTCTTCTAATAAAATAGCTGTTTTACAAAGTTGTTTTATTACAAAATAAACTAAAAAGGGATTCGAGGAGGAGTTTTATAAATGGCAGCAAATAAGACAGATTTAGTAAATGCAGTACAAGAACTACTAGCTTCACAAGAGGTTGAATTTAACAAAAAGGATTCTACAAAACTTGTGGATGCTGTAATAGATTCAATTATAGGTTTGACAGGTGAAACAGGAAAACTTCAATTAGTCGGATTTGGTACTTTTGAAGTTAAGGAACGTGCTGCAAGACTCGGAAGGAATCCTCAGAGTGGTCAAGAAATTCAAATTGAGGCTAAACGAGTTCCTACTTTTAAATCTGGAAAAGCATTTAAAGACTTCGTTAAATAATAAATAATTAAACATATATGAGTAGGGATAATTCCCCTACTCTCTTTACCTAAAATAAAAAATCTACCCATGAGAGGTATCTAATCCAATGACAAAACGCTATGCCTTGGATACAAATTTATTTTTACGTTTTCCTAATATATTGGAGATGCTGGATGAATATGAACTTTCCGTTCCATCCATGATTCTCCGTGAATTAGAAAAGTTTGAAAATCTTAAGTACAGATACGGTAATGAATTAGCCTTTGCAGCAAGAGAAATTAGAAGAGGTCTAAAGAGTGCAAAAGATAAAGTTTACATCGATCTTAAAGATTACATTTGGGATGTAAATGAAGACTACTCTTCTGATTACATGGATAACTGCATTCTTAAATATTGCCTTTCTACAGGTGATGGATTAATAACATATGATGGATTGCTCTATGAGAAGGCAATTGAATTAGGCATAGACGTAGTAGATATTGAAGCAAACATGGAAGTTCCTGATGATAAGTATACAGGATATAAAGAAGTTTTCATGACACAAGAACAATTAGATGAATTCTACAACGGAGTAACTAAAAATACTTATGGACTACTTGTAAATGAATATCTAATTGTTAAGGATAAATACTCTGAAGAAGTCCTTGATGCTTTCCGTTGGGATGGCAGCTACTATCTAAGCACAATTAGTAAAAACTTTAAGACTGATATGTTTGGTCAATTCAAACCAAAAGATATTTATCAGAAATGTGCACTGGACAGCTTGGCTAATAATAAAATTATCATGATCAAAGGAAAACCCGGCACTGGCAAATCAGTAATCGGAATCAATTATGCTATCCACCAGCTGGAGAAAGATAAAATTGACAAGATTATCTTCTTTGTTAACCCAACACTTGCTAAGAATGCTCAAGCTCTTGGCTTCTATACCGGAGACAAGGATGATAAGTTGTTGCAAAGTAGTGTTGGCAATATGCTTTCAAGTAAATTCGGTAGCAAGAGTCAGGTAGAAGCAATGATTCAACGAGAGCAAATTGTTCTTCTTCCATTCGGAGACATTCGAGGATTCGATACAACTGGAATGAATGCCTTGGTGTATGTGATCGAAGCACAAAACTTAGATAAAGAATTGCTAAAGCTTGGTATCCAACGTTTAGGTGAAGACAGTAAGATGATTATAGACGGAGATTTTACAGCTCAAGTTGATAGTAAAGCATATGAAGGCAGAAATAACGGCATGAGAAGAACAAGTGAAGTTTTCCGTGGTGAGGATTACTATGGAGAAGTTGAGCTTCCGATTATCTACAGATCAGAAATGGCTAAACGTGCGGAGCTAATGTAATTGAAAGGATGGTATGGCGGCTAAAACTATACCTCACGCAGCGTCCTACTCTCAAAACAAAATAAGTTATAAAAGGATTATAAGGAGGAGTTATAATGGCTAGTAAGAAAGTAAATCAGGTAAACCTTAAAGGTATATTTGAATTAGATACTATGGAAGTTACTGAGCAAACTAAAGAAGCAGAATATACATATGATTTTTTAGAAATCCTTCGTGATTTTAATGGGAAGAATATCTCTGTATCTATTAAAGAAGAGAAAGAGCTTCCAGTTAAGGATCAGGAATAGGTGATTGAATGACAGATAATCCTATTCTTAAGCAGCGGTCAAATGAAAGTGACTTGGATTTCAAAGTAAGGTTATGCGTTGCTAAACTTAATAGAGAAATAGATTTAGATTGGTCAGAGATAATTGACCTACTCAAATTAGAATGTAGCCCAGACCATTTGAGAAAGTTGTCTTATGCTTACAAAGAAGTTTCAGAACATCTTGAAACTAAGTATTTACCTTCCGAAGATGAAGAGTTTTTAGATAAAATGACTCAGAAGAAGTTAGAATTACAAAAAGAACGAGTTAAACTCCAAGCTGAAAAAACTGAAATTAATAAGTGGATTCGTGAACAAGGTCGCAGTGAGCTATTCTATGAGAAATACTTAGATATATTATCTAAACGCCCCCTCCCTTCTGTACCTGAATATAGGAAGCCTATTGAAAACACTGAATTTGATTGGCTGCTCAACTTTGCTGATATTCATTATGGTAAAGAAGTAAAAATTATCGGGCTTGAAGATGAAATTCTTGCTGAGTACAATGTTCAAATATTTGAAGATAGAATGTGGGATATGCTTAATCAAGTCATAGAGAAGATCGAAAAAGATAGTATCGAGCATTTGACTATCTTCAACTTAGCAGATAGTATTGATGGAATTCTTAGAATGAGTCAACTTCAAAGTCTACAACTTGGAATTATTGATTCTCAAATTGGCTTCGCTGACTTTATGGTACAGTGGTTAAATGAATTATCTAAGTATGTAAATATTGATTATTATTCTTGCCAAGGAAACCATGATGAAATTCGTCCCTTAGGCAGTAGTAAGGGTGATTTTGCATCTGAGAATGTAGCTAAGGTTATAGACTGGCATCTAGGTAGAATGCTATCTGACAATAAAAACATTACTGTACATAAGAATAAATCACTTCAATATGTAGATGTGGTTGGAACGAAAATCCTTGCTGTTCATGGTCAGGATGAAAGAAATCTTGAGAATTCAATTAAAGATTATACAAATACATACGGTAAGAAAATACATATGCTTCTAACAGGTCATTTACATAACACTAATACTAAAACAGTTGGTATGGATGGAATGCAAAATATTGAATTTTATCAGCACCCTTCCCTATGTGGTATTGATGAATACAGTATGAAACTCAAAAAGACAGCACCTGCTGGAGCAGTCATGATGAAAATTGTTAGAGGTCAAGGACGTAAAGAAGTTTACGATATTAAACTAAAATAATTTAATATTAATTGGTATGATGAATTAATTCATCCGATGCCCTCCCCAAATATTAAGTCGGAGGTAAATGAAATGATTGATCTAGAGATTAAAGGTATGGGTGTACTTGAGCAAATCTACATTGAGAATGCCAAAGAACGAAGATTGATTCTCAATGAAGAAATTGATTCACAGATTTATGATACTATCGCAATGCAAATTAAGAAATTCAACAAAGAGGATGAAGGAAAAGCAATTGAAGACAGACAACCAATCGAGCTGCACATTAATTCTGTAGGCGGCTCAGTGTATGATGGTTTTGGTTTGATATCAGTCATCCTTGCTTCCAAGACTCCAGTACATGGCTTTTGTGACGGATACGTTATGTCAATGGGGTTTGCTATATATGCAGCGTGTCATGTACGTTTTGCAGGTCAGTTCTCTAACTTTATGTATCATGAAGTATCTACAATGAGCTTCGGTAAGAATACTGAAATTGAAGAAGTGACAAAAGAAAACCGTAGATTGCAGAAAATGTATGATAAGTTGATTACTGATCGAACTGAATTAAAACAAAATAAACTAAATTCAGTTAAGAAAAATAAAAAAGACTGGTTCTTTGGTGTGGAAGAAGCACTAGAAAATGGACTAGTTCACAAGATTCTTTAATACAATACTTATTTTATCTGAACACACTTCTCTTTCTGAAATGATTGAGGAGTGTGTTTTTCATTTTAAGGAATTTTTGTATTGCCACTTTGGAAAAGGTTTTCCCCCTCTCCCTTCCCTCCTTCTGAGGTGGTGATACAAAAATTCTTTATTGGTGTATTTAAAGAGGATGTCTACGGAGTTTTGGTTTTAACTCCTCCCTCCTTTTACAAAGCTCAATAGACATTCTCTTTAAACATATCAAGGAAACAAAAAATTGGAGGTGTGTGCATCATGGATAAATTAATGTGCACAGGATGTGGAAGCGATCGGAATCCGAGGGATTTTTATAAATCATTCTCCCCTTTTCATGCTGCCACAGAAAAATTAAATGTATGTAAACATTGTCTAGACAACTTTATGAAAAAGAATGAAAGAGATCCTGAACTCTTCAAGAAAATGATGAGAATGTTAGATAAGCCATTCCTTACTCACCTTTTTGAGTCAGCAGTAAAGAGAAAAGCATATATAGGTGAGTATTTTCAATTAATAAATTCTAAAGACTTTAACACACTCACTTGGGATGATAGTGATTTCTCATCACATAAAAGTACTTCGGAAATGAATGCTGAAGGCGCTATTGATGAGAATGACGAATCTGAAGAAATTGATCCTGAAATTCACATGTATTGGGGTAGAGGTTATTCAGATTGGGAATATTCATTTTTAGAAGAAGAAAGGCATAAATTAATGACTAGTTTCGAATGCCCAGATTATGGAATGGAAATGATTATGAAGGATATATGCTTCCTGAATCTTGATATTGAAAAGGTAAGACAAGAAAAGAATGCTAATAATCAAAAGATAGTTACAACTCTAATAGAAACTAGAAGCAAGTTGATGAATAATGCCAATATGAACCCTATTCAATCCACAGGTGCAGAAGGTAACGATCAGATCACTTTTGGTACTTTAATAAAGAAATGGGAGAATGAAAGACCTGTCCCTACTCCTCTTGAAGATGAAATGAAAGAATACATTGATACCTACATGATTGGTCACTTGGCGAAAATGGAAGGTTTGAGTAATGAATTAACAGAGAAATATGATAAAGCCCTATCAACCTATACAATTGACTTCAATGAAATTAATAAAACAGATGACGAGTATGAAGACTAATGGGCGGATATAAAAATTACTCTGTTAAGAGAAACAAACATAAAAATGCTGTTGGAGCATTCGATAGGCAAAGAAAATTTAACAAGGGTTCTGATAATTTAACGAAGTCTGAGAAACTAATGGAAGGCGTAGCTGCTTGGGCTGCATATTATATTTCTCGACCAGATATATTTGCGGAAGATTATCTTGGATTATCTCTAAAACCATTCCAAAAAATATTGCTTTACGTAATGATGCACTACAATTACACTGCTCTCTTCGCAAGCCGTGGATTAGGGAAGACATTCTTAACAGCTCTATTCTGTGTAATCATATGTATTCTTAAACCCGGCACAAAAATAGTTATTGCTGCAGGTCAAAAAGGTCAGGCAATGAAGATTGTAACTGAGAAAATACCTGAGTTAATGAATATGTCTAAGACAGGAATGCTCAAACGAGAAATTAAAGGCTCTATTAGAACCTCTATGAATACTGATGACCCAAACGTTGAATTTCTCAATGGTTCGTGGATTAAAGTTGTAGCTGCTACTCAAGGAGCAAGGAGTGCAAGGGCAAACCTGCTTATTTTAGATGAGTTTAGGATGATTGATCCTAAAATATACAGAAACGTTTTGAGACGTTTCCTCGCATCATCAAGACAACCAGCATACTTAGAAAAACCTGAATTCAAAAACAAACAAGAGTACTTGGAGCGAAATAAGGAAATTTTCCTCACATCAGCCTATTACAAATTTAATTGGTCTTTTGAGAGATTTAAGGTTTTTAAGAAAGCAATGCTGAATGTTAGAAAATATTTTGTTTGTGGATTCCCTTATCAGGTAGCTATAAAAGAAAATCTTGTGAATAAAGATCAGTTACTGGACGAATTAGCAGAGGACGATATAGACGAAATCGGTTGGCATATGGAAATGGATACACTCTTCTTTGGAGAAAGTGAAAAAGCTTACTTTAAGACCGAGGAAATACAAGAAACTAAAGTACTCCAATTTCCTATTTATAAAAAGGAAATTCAGGAATTAATCAAAAATAAAAAGATGCTAAGTAAAAAATCTGATAATGAATTACGAATATTGAGTTGCGATATTGCACTTTTAGGGGGAGATGCGAATGACTCCTCTGTATTCACTTTAATCTCTGCTAAAAAATCAAAGAATGGCACACGCTATAAGCGTGAATTATTAAACATGGAGGCACATCAAGGTCTTCACCCTGAAACGCAGGCACTTATGATAAGAAGACTTTTTGATGATTACGAATGTGACTACATTGTTCTTGATAGGCAAGGTAACGGTATATCTGTGTACGCTTTCCTTTGTAGAAAGTTATTTGATAACGAGCGAAAAAAAGAATACGGTGCATTTTACTCAATAAATGAAAAGGATGAGCCGAAGCTATCTGGTTTTCATATTGAAGACACATATGAAGAAAAGATATTTACAGTTTCAGGAACTGAAGAGTTCAACCATGATATAGCAATTGATTTAAAGGACAAAATAACAAGTAAGAGACTAAATTTACTAATTTCTAAAAATGATGTAAGGGAGTATTTCTTTTCTGAGTCTTGGTTTAATAACCTTTCTGTTGAGGATCAAGTAGAAATCCTTAACCCTTACTTACAAACTGCATTATTAGAAAATGAAATGGTGCTGTTGGAAAGAATTGAACACTCTAAATACGTAAAGTTGAAAGAACAGAGTGGAAAACGTAAGGATAGATACTCTAGTTTGGCATACGGAAACTATTTTATTAGCCAATTAGAGAAAGACTTACAGGGGAAGAATGAGGAAGTAGACTTGTCATTAATTCCTGCTCAAGTATCTGCACTAAACATCACATTGTAAAATATTTAAATATAGAAAAGAGGTGAATAAATGTCCGATCAAATTATGTCTCAGGTTGACCAAGATACCTTTGTTATCACCTCTGAGAAAAATGACAAGGAAGCACTCGAAAAAGCAATTGCAGCCTACAGTGGAAAGAATGACTTCCATTCCACCTACTTTAATGAAAATAGTAGCATGATCAATTTTAAAGTAGAAGACATTGATAATCTTGCTTTCAATGCTCAAAACAGTCTAACAAATATCATGAAGATAAATAATATAATTCGATTCTTTGTAAATAAGAACGATATATTAGGTAAGGTTTATGAGGCAATTGAAACTAATATTAATTCTGTTTGGGAATTAACTTTCCCCTACTATAAGGAAGAAGACAAAGAAGTATTTGAATTTGTCGAAAATCTCATAACGGACTTCAATGAGAAAATTAATCTCAAGAATTTGATTGTTGAGTCTATACCAATGACTTATTTGGAAGGAAACTACGCATTATATCTTAGGAAAAATACTGCAGAAAAATCTTATCAGGTGGACTATTACCCATTGGGAGTTTATGAAGTAGCTGATTATACTGCTTCTGGAGAACCTTACCTTCTAGTCAACATTAAAGAACTGGATGCCAGATTGAAGAAAGTGTACAGAAAGAATAAGAAAAACAAAGCACTTTTCTATAAGAATGCTGATGAAGAGATTAAAGATACGTATCCACCAGAGGTGTATGAAGCTTATAAGAATAAGGAACAGTATGCTGTGCTTGATATTAAAAGTACTGGTTTGATGCGTGTTAACAATTTAAAAAGAAAATATGGACTATCCCCTATTTTCAAATCCCTAAAGCCAGTTGTTCGTTTGGAGAATATAGAGCTTTCTGATGATAAAAATACACTTGTTCGTAGTAAGAAAATTATCTTCCAGAAGCTCATTAAAGAATTAGTGACAGATTCTAAGAGTATGTCAGGTATCACTTGGAGTAGTGCTCAAGCAAAAGCACACGTAGACTTAATGGCTGCCCTTTCTGCTAAAGGTGTCACAGTATTCACTGGACTCCCTTGGACTGAATCTGTATCTTATGTAGAGAATAAGATTGAGCCGACAAACGTACAGGTCAAAAAGAGTTACAGGGATCAAATTATGGCTAGTGTTGGCATCGGTTATCTCGCTTCTGACAAAGGCTCTTTTGGTGCTGCACAAATTAGCATTAATGAATTACTTAAGACGATAAATCGTATTGGTGAACAATTAGAAAGCATTCTGGAAAAATGGTATAGAAGTGTTCTTAAGGATCATAATATCGATGACTTTAGATTCTGTCCCAAGATTAAAGTCTTAGATTCAGAGAAGCTAAGTGTTGAATTATCTATGCAAATTGCAAGGATGCTCAATAATGAGTTGAATGCTTCACTTGAATCAACTTTTGCTGCATTAGGACTTGATGTTAAAACAGAAGCCAAACGTAGACAAGAAGAAGAAGAATTGGGTTATGAGAAGATATTTACTCCTCGTATGACTGCTCATACCAATAACGGCAAGAACGATGGTGCTGGCAGACCTTCCGACAGTAAAAATCTTGATAAACAGAATGAAGACAAGCAATATAACCTAGAAAATGATAGGTGATTAGAATGGAAATTAAAGTGAAATGCCCTTGTTGTAACGAGGAAGTAACTATTCATATTGATGAAAATAAAGTAGAAGTTTCTTCACAAGTCAACAACGAAAAAGAAATTTTGTCCCGGTTAAATGTAGAACTAGGTTGAAATTTATATCCCCTTTAAAGGAGGTGATTAGTACTAAATGGAAAAGTTTCTTCTCTCTAGTACTCCTATTGAAATAAGTGAATTTGCTAATCATAAAGAGGCGACTTTCTTAATTTCAGTATTAGATGAATACAACTTAAATGACGTCTTAATTGAAAAAGATGAAGGCGAAAAATATCATAGTTCTATTATTGGATATCCTATCCTTGCATATCTGAAATATGATAAAGACGGTAAACCAAATGACTTTGGTGGACATGAACTAAGAGCTAAGTATAACTCTGATACAAAAGAAATTGATTACTATTTTGCCACATTCCCAATTGGCTCTGTTACAGAATCATGGATTGAAGAACGTGAAGTTGACGGATATGAAGGTCTTAAAAATGTAATCATGATTAAGACTAAGCTTTGGAAAAGTAGATTCCCTGAATACTTCAAGGTGTTCGACAAACTTTGGGAAGATGGAAATATATCTAGCTCATGGGAAATCAGCTCATCTGAGACAAAGAAAACTAAAAAAGGCAAAGTTCTAAAAGTGTTTGAGTTTATCGGTAACTGTCTCTTAGGAAGTAATGTTCAAGGTGCTGTAAAAGGCGCTGGTGTATTAGAAGTAGCAAGCAATGATGAAATGAATTATGATCTTTCAAATGCCCTACTACATGATATACATAATAATACGGATTCTGCTGAACAAGTGGATGAAAATAATCCTGATGAAGGAGGAAATGAAGAAATGCCAAAAAATAAAGAAAATGAATTATCGGCTATGACTGATAATGATATTTACACGAAGGTAAGAAAAGCTATTAATGCAAGCAACGAAGATAAGTGGTTTTATGTGGCTGCATTGTATCCTTATGATTATAAAGCAATCGCATACACTTGGGATCGTGCTTCAGATGAAGACTATGTTCAATTTAACTACACAGTGAATTCTGATGAAACAATCAGCATTACTTCTCAAGAAGAAGTTAAAATGACTTTCGTTAAGAAAGAAGAAGTAGCAACCCAAATTTCAGAACTTGAAGATAAATTGTCTTCTGCTGAAAAAGATATTGCTGAAGCTGGTAAATCAATCACTGAACTTAGCAAAGAAAAAGAAGCTTTGGAAACACAAGTATCTGAACTTGCTAAATACAAAGAAAAAGTTGAAGAACTTGAGAAGGCTGAATTGGAAAAACAATTGGCTGAAAAGAAAGAAGAGCTCAAAGCTTTTGCTCTCGAAGATGAACTCATTGCAGGTGAAGAACTAGAATCTGATGAAACACTTTCTACTATTATCTCTGAGTTGACTCTTGATAACTATGAATTAAGCCAAGAAAAAATTGAAGTTATCAAAGGTCGCAAGGCTATTGCTAAATTCAAAGAATCAAAAGTAACTTCTCAAGAAGAGAATACTGTAGAAGTTAGTGAGTCCACTCCTTCTGCTAAAGGTAAAACTGATTTAAATAACGCTGGTGAAGATGGTATCTTGACTGCTAAAGATGTTGTAATGTCATGGTTGAAAAAGTAATTCATAATTACTTAATTAAATATAATTATACAATTCCAAGGAGGAACTATTAATGCTACGTAACGTAATCGAATCACCTAAAGTTGTTGAAATCTATACGGTTTCTGAAGATGTAAAGCGTGGACAATTGGTATCTAAGAATCTTGCTACTAAAACTGCTGGTAAAGCTAATGACGAAGGTGTACAAGTACACATTGTTGACTTTGACGCTCAAACTTCTGGAGATCTTTCTGATGTCTATGTATCTCAGTATGATGCTTCTATGGACACAGTAAAAGCAAATAAACAAGCAGTTCTCGTAACTTATGGTGTAGGTGGGCAATTTGCTACTGACCAAACAACTGGGACTTTTACTGTTGGTAAATATGCTGTAGCTGCAAACGGTCTATTCTCACCTGCTGCTGTTGGTAAAGTAAGCAAGTTTAAATATGTTGGCGAATACCTTGACGGAGACAAAGTTCTTAAGCAATTCCAAGTCGTTGACCCTGTAACTGTAGCTTAATAAAAAAAATAATTATACAAATAACTATAAGGATAAATTCCAAGGAGGAAATATTTAATGTCTAAATTGTACACTACTGAAGTGGCTTCTGCCGTTTCCGAAAAGAATATCATTGAACTATCTGAAAAGGCTCGCCTGAACACTCTTCAAGCTGACGACAGGGAAGCAATTGAAATCCTTGATAACTTTGCTTCTGAAATCGGCACGTCTGGTAAAACATCTGAAAATACTGTTCTAGTTTCTGAGCTAATCAAGAAAACTGTTGAACCACTTCTTTTCACTCCTGATAACAGCATCCTGTCTGAAATCTTTGATATGGATAGCATTGGTGAGTTTGACGAAAAGAAATTCACTGGTCTACCTAAGAACACAATTAAAGTTCATGATGCTGTTCGTGGTGGTAACGTCCCTAAGAGTTATGTAGATCCGGGTCTATTTGAAGTTAAGAAAATTGCTCTTCAAGCAGAAACTGAACTGAGCTATGCTGACCTTCGTAAAAACGGTTGGAAGTCTATCGCTAAAATGTCTGAGCTTACTCGTAACGCATTCGAGCAGGAATTATTCTCTCGTCTGTTTGCTGGAATTGACGCTGCTCTTGATGCAACAACTGGTGATCAAAACATTGATACAGGTTCTGCCCTTACTCCTGCAAATGCAGAAATTCTTGCTCGTTACCTGCGTGACATGTCTGAAGGAAATCCTTTCATGGTTGGACTTTCTAAATACATCGACAGCCTTCAACGCATTCAAGGTTATGAGTCTTTCTTGAGCAATGAAGTTAAGAATGAGCTTAACCGTGTAGGTCGTCTTGCAATGTTTGACGGTGTGGCACTTTCTTCTATCCCTACTGCTAAGAAAACTGCTAAAGGTCAAACTCTTGTTCCTGACAAGCGTATCTTCGGTATTGCTGGTAAAATCGGTGAAGCTGACCTTCGTGGTGAAATGAGAATGTATGAAACTTATGACCACAATGCTGAAAAAGTTAGCCTGAAGTTCACTGGATTTGATTTCGACTACGCTATCTACTACCTAGATAAGATTGCTCGTATTAAATTTGCATAATAACTATCAAGTTTGAGGGTTAATCATTGATTAGCCCTCTTCTTATTTTAAAAGGAGATGAGTGAAAAGTATGGATTTACTAAATGGCAAAGTAAGAGTTTATAACTATGAGTTATCACCTGTTGGCTTTCCTAGTCAACACAACGCCCAAGGAGTTTTTGTTCGTGGTCGAGATGAAGATGAGGAATTTGTAGTTGAGCGAGTATCCTTGGATGATATCGAAGCAGAAAACACAAAATCTGATTTGTTCAAAGTTGGGCGACTTCGTTTTAATCCTGAAGAGGAAGAAGAAGTATATAAGAAACTTGGAATTGAAGACAGGGAAAACATTAAAACGGATGTAGAGTTAATTGAACAGCTTAAAGATGACTCAGTTGAAAACATTAGAAAAATAAGCAATTTAAAATCATCTACTCTTCTAACTAGGATGAAGTCTCTTCTCTTTAGAATGGAACGGGCAGGATCTATTCCACCTCATACTGTTTCATCAGTAGTACTTGAAAGAAATAATGAGCTTAAATACGGTGGTAAGCGCAATCCTGACAGTGAGATTAACCGACTTCTAGATGCAGATAAGAAGAAAAATGATGACGATGCTCTTAAGAAAACAGTTGCTGAACTGTCTAAGAAAATTGAAAGCATGGAGAAAGAAAAAGCTGCTGATAAGCAAACTATTCAGGAGTCCACTAATGCCATTCAAGACCTTCTTAAAATGGTCAATGATTTGAAATCTAATACCCCATCGGTTGAAAAAGAACCAGAACCTGTTAAAAAGGCTGGCAGACCTAAAAAGAATAGCTAATTGAGGTGATCTAACAATGAGTACCCCATACAATGCTATCTTTGATAAATTCATCAGGAAATTAAAGGGCGATAATCAATTCTTTAATTATAGAAATTTATCTGAGGACGAAGTAAAAGTAATCCTAGATGACCATATGACTTCTTTACTCGAAAGAGCCATAGATAAACTTTATTCATATGGGCTACCAGATATAAATTTCTATGATAAAGATGATATTGGGCAGTCCTTCACTGAGTCATTAGTTCCTCAAGAAATCAGCTTACTTTCTGACTTAATGTATCTAGCCTACATAGAGGAAGATAGGAATAAACTCAAAGCTTATGGAATGCAATTTAGAACCAGTGAAATCGATGTCCTCTTTAGCCCTGCGAATGATAGAAAAACATATCTGGATATGCTAGAAACAATCGAAGCTTCTATCTTTAATTCTATGGTGACTTATTTCAGTCGTGACCGTTTAACTTGGAAAGAGAAAAGTATCTATGGTGGTCAATATGAGTGATTACTTTCAAACTTTCAAGGACTTAGTGAACCAAAAGCAATTTCAATCTGACAATTCACTAATGGATAGGAATAAGGAAGTCTTTGCTGACAATTTTGACACCTCTCCCCTCTCCACAACTATAACGGTAAATGATGTAAATACAGTTGCAATGATAAGGCAAGAAAAAGATAGCAATAAGAAGAAATTAATCTTTAGACCTGATACCAAAATAGATATCGGTTCAGTCATTAGGATTAACTCATCATACTATCTAACATTGGATTTCCTTTCTGAGGGAATAAATGAAGTTTACCCGACTGCTAAAGTCCAACTATGCAACTCCACCCTACCTATCCAATCCGGTAAAACAAGAGTTTTAAAGAGAAATTCCAAAGGTGAAGTCATGTACAATGACCTTACTGGCGAACCACTTACTGAGTGGATTGAAGGTAAAACGGAATTAATCCCTTGCATAGTTGAATCAAGTTACAGGGTGAATGAAAATAATGACCAAATTTGGCTTCCTGAAGGCGAAATCTCAATAACTCTCCCCTACCATTCAGAATTACAACTTGGATATGAATTTAACATGTATGGTGCGAAGTACAAAGTCTTGAATTTTGACATGTCTAAGGTGATAAATGGAATTGGAATCTTAACTTTAAGGGCAAAAATGGAGGTGTAATTAATGGGTCAATATGAAAACATGAGAAGTTTCGTTAAAGTTATAAAGAATGATGAAATATTAAACCGATTACTCTACTACCCTACCATTTATAAAAGTTCAGATGGATTAGATCCCCTTGATGCGAGTTTACCAAACATCCTCGAATTAGACCCTGAGACATTGAAGGACATACGTGAAAAAAGGTTTATGCTCGTTCCAAAGACTGAAGACTTAGATAGAGAACCTCTATGTAGGCTATATATCTATGCTGGAGGTAGAAATCCTGAAAGTAGTTATCACTTGGCTTGGCAAGAAATAGTCATCGATATTCTATGTCATATGGATTATGAGGAAGATCTTCGCTCCATGAGGATTGGGGATAGGCTGAACGAGTTACTTGTTCGTGAAAAAATCACAGGTATAAGTACCGTAAACTATGTTCAAGGCTCTCCCATTGGTACTGTTCCTAACTACGTCCAATATCAACATGTTTATAAATTCAAAGTGGGAAGAAAATGAGTCTAGCTAACATCCTGCAAAAACCATCACAAATTGATTTGATAGGTGATGTTTATCCAGTAAGAGTTAAAGATTGGGATGAGTTTGAGTCTTACTTAAGTATTTTAATGATATCGAAAAAACATTTTAACAAAGACTTGGACATTCCATTGCTGACGGGGATAGTTATCAACTTGAGAGATGAACCGATTGTAGAAGTCTTATGTGGAATATTTAATATCCTAACAAGAACAGATTCATTCACAATGGAGTACTTAGAAGACAGTGTATACTTTGAAAACAAAAATAAGCAAATAATTTGTGACAGCAATTATGATTTATTGAGAGAAGTTGCACTTCATCAAAACATAATATTTGAACCAAAGATATATAAAGATCCTCTAATGGCAAGATGGGCAGAAAAAGCTTTGGAAGCAAAAAGTAAGAATGCTGCCAATATAACTTTTGAAGATATGATAACCACTATTGCCACATATTCTAGTAAACATTACTGGGATATTGAGAATTATAGTATCTATCAACTGAAAGCTGAGTTTCAAAGGATTACAAGGTTGAAGGTTTATGATACCAATTCCTTAACTTACGGAAACTCAAATGTAAACCCAAGTGAAGTAAAACTTGATCATTTTGCTGAGTCCTTCGATTTATATGCTGATCCTTATAAGGATTTGTTTAAAAGCAAAGAAAACCTCAACATTAGTAAAGCTTTAGGATAATTCCTAATTCAATAAAAAATAATTAAATATTCTTAGGAGGAATTTTTACATGGCAGTTATCGCTGATGTATTTGAAATGATTTTAATTGACAATGACGGTGATGTAATTGGTACTACCACTCTTCAAGACGGTAATATCGAAGTCGCTGTTCAAGAGCAAGACGTTCGTGGTGCTCGTGGAAACCAACTTTTAGGGGTTCTTCACTCAGACCGTGATATCAACATCTCTACAAATGATATTCAATTCCGTTTCGATTGGATGGCTAAACAATTTGGTCAAGATATCGTTACTGGTGCTGGTAAAGCATACGCTATGCCTAAATGGTATCTTGTCAAAGACAATAATGGAACTGTAGAAATTGAACTTGAGAATACACCTTCAACAGTTAACGAAATGGCTATTTACAACGAAGAAGGAAAGAAAGTAACAGGTTTCTCTGTAACTGATAATAAAGTTACATTTGTATCTGCTTCTCCGACAGTTGCCATTGGAGATGAAGTTGAGATCCGTACTTATGTATATGATACCCCTGCTGAAACTCAAGAATTCAAAATTGATAACTCTGTGTTTGCTAAAGGCGTTAAAGCAGTTCTTGAGACTGTTGAAGTAGATGAGTCAGAAGAGCGTGTAACTCACAAGCTTCAATATGAGTTCTACAAAGCTGTTCCTACTGGAAACTTCAGTATCAACACTGCTGCTGAACGTTCTGCACAAGCTCAAGCCAACAACCTGCGTGTAGTTAAACCAAGGACTTCTACTGAAGTTGGAGTTGTAAAACGTATTCCGGTTGACGTCACACCCTGATTTCGCCACATATGGCACATCGTACATAACTTGGTAGCACATTGAAGAATATTCTTCTCTGTGTCAACAATGTGGCTTGCCCAGCCTGATATCTTAGTAAGATTGTCATTTTCCATATTGAAGAGGGAGACTCTATACTCTCCCCTTCTACATTACAAAATCAAAGGAGGAGTTATCAGTGCCTAATGAAACAGAAGTTTTGATTAAGGATAAACAAGGTAAAATTCCTGTTCCCCAGTTTAAAGATAAGCAATCAGGATTAATGAAAACACACTTAGGAAAAGAAGCTCCGTTTTATCAACTTTTAGACGAAGCCGGGAACTTGGTTGGCAAAGTTAATCCACTTTCAGTACAAGGTAATGTCCAAATTATCGGCACTAAGGTTGAAGAACAGAAAACACACACTGATGCGGTTTCAGGAACACTCACATTCTCACAACCTATTCAATCTATAGGGATTTACAATAGGGACGCTGCTAATGATGGCGTGTTTAACGTAAATGGCATTAACCTAACTATTCCTAAGGGCGAATCTGCAGAATTTAATGTCGGTGGAACTCCTAGTAAAACAGTTGGAGTAACTGGATCAGCGGCTTATATAGTGACGAGGTATGTCTAATGGGATACGGAACAAAAAAGAATGCACCATTAGTCACAGTAGATAACAAAGATTTATTACAAGAGATAGCAGATTTAAAAGAGCAAGCTTCTAATTCAATAGTTATAGGGAATACCCCGCCTGAGGGGAAACCTTGGATTGATACTTCAGGTGATAATTAATTTAATGGTAGGTTAATATTCCCCACTATTTTTTAGGATTAAAAGGAGGATAAATAAATGGCTAAGACTGATATTAAATTTTCTCAGATTAAGAAGAAAGCAAAAGAAATAAATGAAACAGAAGTGTTTGAATTTGAAACTGGTGAGACGCTCACCTTCCACCCTGTGTTCCCACCTCAAATGATTGAAAAAATGCTCGAAGAGATGGCTTCTATGATGAAATCTAAGCCAGAAGAATTAGAGCTTAATGAAAATATGACTCACAAATATGTCCTCTTTATGTGTATTAAGCACTTTACCCACCTTAAAAACCAACTAAAAGCTTCTACACTAATTGGACAACTGAACGAGATTGAGTCTCTTGTTGATTCAGGTTACTTTGAGCAGATTATTGAAGAAGTTTTCCTTCCACAAGAAATCCAAAAAGTATTTGATCAGTTAAGTAAGTTTGGTAGCAATTATCTGTTCCTAGAAAAAATGAATCAAAAAATGATTAATGAAGTTGCAAACTTAGAGTTGAAAAATAAAGAGCTGTTAGCTGGGTTTAATGCAAGAGCAAACAACAAAGTTATTCAATAAGTGAGTTGATATAATTTGACAACATTTAAGAATTTGCAGGATTTAGAGAAGCAGTTTTCAAAATTGAGCAAGAAAGCTATGGATCAAGGTAATGGCGTTAAAAATACAGTCATCGAAGCCGGAAAAAGACACGTTCAGAAAGATGTTTATGATGTGTATACACCTAATCCAAATAACCCTAACTCTTATAAGAGGACATATGAACTAAAGAACAACTGGAAGTCTGAGCCTACTGCAGATGGAATTGCTGTATACAATGATAGGCGTGACGGAAATAGATATGTCGCTGAAATTGTAGAAACCGGAATCGGCTACCAATACGAATTCCCCTATGATGGAAAGGCTCGCCCCTTTACTGAAAATACACGTAAAGAGCTTGATGGCAGTAGTCAATTGAAAGAGGGATTACGTAAGGATTTAAGGAATATAGGACTAGATGTTAAGTAGGAGGTGAAATAATGACAAGCAAGCGTGGTAGAGTATATAACTATATCTTTAACGAAGAAGAATGGAAATTAGTCAATAACGAAAATAAACTAATGATTGAAGATTTCCTTGAAGAGTATCGTCAAAGAAAAATTAAGGACTCCACTCTAAAACAATACTTCAATGACTTAAGAATCGTTATGCTATACATATATAGAAAATTAGGCAATAAAGCCATTACTGAATTGAATAAGAAGGATTTCAGACGCTTTAGTTTGTACCTGTCAGAAGAATTAAAAGTAAGTAATGCTAGAGCAAACAGGTTAATGTCTGCTGTCAGGTCACTTCTCACTTATATTGAAGATGATGATGACTATGAGTATGACAATAATATTGCAAAAAAGGTTAAGGGATTACCTAAAGAAGCAGTAAAAACAAATGAGGATGACTTCTTCCTTTCATTTGATCAAGTAATGAGACTTCGTGAGGAATTAATTAGCCGCAACAAATTACAGGATGCTACCCTTCTTATGCTTATGTTTGATAGTGCTGCAAGAAGAAATGAAGCTTTTCAGATTACTAAGCATGGTCTATTAGATGGCAACAGAACTAATGAGGTTGTTGGTAAACGGGGAAAGAAATATAAGCCTGTCTACTTGAATGATACTAAAGAGTTAATTGGCATGTATCTTGAGCAACGTGGCGAAGACGATATTGATTCACTATGGATTATGGGTAAAGGTGAAAATAAGAAGCCTGTAACTTATGGGGCTTTGTATGATCGTGTCGTTGCAATGAGTAAGATACTCAGTGAAATTGAAGGTAAAACAATTGAATTCTTCCCTCACTCACTGCGTCACTCTAGGATTGAATGCTTGCTTCAAGGACAGGACACAAGGATTCTAGATAAAGAAGGTAAGCCGAAAAAGTTTACTCTTGAAGAGGTTCAGGTATTCGTTAACCATTCTGACCCCAAGACTACGCAGAGCTATGCCAAGGATCACACTAATGAGATTGTTGATAATATGTTCGGTTTTTGAGTAATTGAAATTCAACTTTTATTTGAATCAGTGCAGCTGAGTTTATCGGCTGACTGCTTGAAATTGAAGTAATAAA
Source organism: Bacillus sp. AG4(2022) (assembly GCF_031844465.1). Taxonomy (NCBI): domain Bacteria; kingdom Bacillati; phylum Bacillota; class Bacilli; order Caryophanales; family Bacillaceae; genus Bacillus; species Bacillus sp. AG4(2022). The sequence goes on along the minus strand of NZ_JAUZVH010000002.1, from coordinate 343,619 downwards.
ACCTCCCATTTATCTACAACAAATCTCCTATAATTCTCGAAATATGGTAAAATATAGAGAAGAATGGGGGAGAGGTTTTGGGGACTTTAAGAAATAGTGATCAAAAGGACTATGTAAATGATTTAATAAAAAGTATATATGGGATACTTCTTGATCGAGATAAAGATTTTTCTGTAAATTACTCAGAATGGGTGTTAAAGCTTTTGAAGGATGGGTATCATAACAAAAAGCAAATTGAACTAAATAAAGAAATTCGCCCACTGAAGTTTAAAACTGATGCTGAAAGTGTACGCAAATTTAAAAAACTGAAGCAAAAAAGAAGTAGGCATCTACCAACACTATATCCAAGTAATTTAAAAATTGGGGATATAGTGAATGTTGATTTCGGTTCAGGTTATTGTGACGAATTAGATAGCGACCATTACGGTATTATTTTATCCAATATAGTCGGTAGTATGTATCTAATTGCGCCTCTTACAAGCGTTGAACCAAAAGGTGGAGAAATTTTATATTATGACGACTTAAGATTACCGAGTAAAAACCCTTCGATAGTCAAAAGCTATATACTCTTTAATCAGATTAAATTTGTACATTTCAGAAGGCTTGAAAAAATTGATGGTATAAAGAGTGGTAAAAGAAACGTTGATCCAGTTAGAGTTAAAGAAATTTTAGATAAATTTAATTCCATAATTGCTGAATAATGTAAATTACCTCTTGACGAATAAGGAAATCTGGTTTAACATATACTTATATCAAACATTATCGACTGCGGAGTGGTGGTCGACAACTGAATTACTTACAGAATTCAAACAGAGATCCCTGCCTTTTTGGTGGGGATTTCGCATTTAAAAACACTTTAAAACACACTTCCCTCTTCCCTACTCTGGGTTGAAGGAGTGTGTTTTTTGTTGTGGTTTTATTTTAATTTATCAATTCGGTCACTCAACGCAATGACAAGGTTACTTAACTTCTTCTTTTCTTCATCTGAAACATACTCACTAAATGATACACTCTTTGGTTGACCGTCTTGGTAGAATGTCGGCTTTATTATATCTCTCTCCAGCATTGAACTAAGGAAATTAGCAACTTCTTTCATATTATCATCAGTAAGGTCTGGTATATCCAATTGTATATAATTAGGATTTTCTTCTATTGTGAATAGATCCTCAATAGATACCCCAAGTTCTTTACTTATTGACACCAGTGTATTTATGTCATATCTGGTTTGATTATCAAAACGACTTATTGTAGGTTCCTTGACACCGACTAATCGTGCAAGTTCTTTTTGGCTGCCGATCTTCTCTTTAATCTTTTTGGACTTTAATAATTCCTTTAATTTAGGCTTTGCTATATATCTTGTATGAGTTTCAGCCATACAATCCTCCCTACACATGTGTAATTACTTAATTCAATATTACTTTTGATAAATTTCTTTGTCAATAACTGTTGACTTAATAATTACGTAAGTGTAATATCTAATTAACAACAAGTTACACATATGTAATTACACAATTAGAGGAGGAATATAAATGTTAAATGTTCACGGCACTTTGCAGTTAGACGTTTCCCTGCCTTCCAAGTTTAATGATGAAACATTAGCGTTGATGGATGTTGGTTACAGGACTCACCCAGATTTGATAGTTAGCTATAAAGTTGTGGCAACAGACTGTAATGGTAATGAGATTGAGTTGGATTGTCACAATGGAAAAGTAACACTCGATGAGGTTACTGATTAATAAGGTTGATAAATTGATAGCTGATGAGGCTACATATTGTGGAGTATATGGATTGTTTATAATTTGGCAGGAGTGCAATGGGATAGCTACCCATGAAGAAAGTAGAAGTTCCTCTCCCCTACTCTCTTGCCGATTTTCTTTTGTGGGAGATGAATGATGAGAGGATGATGAGTTTTGCTTGCTCCAAATCAAACGATAGAGACTACTTGGGGAACAAAATCAAAAGTTTATCTTGAAAGTAAAGGATACCAATACACAGGAATAGGAACTCCAATAGTTATAAAAGCAGAAGACCTAACTGAACAAGCTACATTTACAGTTAGCTATATTTGCGATAACGAAGGTTGCGAGGAAGAGTTTCCAATTGCCGTTAGATCAATGTATAGAATGATAAATAAACATGGAACCGTATATTGTAAAAAATGTAGCTATGAGAGAATTTCACTGAACAAGATTAAAAAACATAAAGAATTACATTCTAGTTATGATGAAGTAGAATTATATAAGAAAATACACAATGGAGAATTAAGACAATTTCCTGATGGATTTGTTTTAAATATGGATATTAATCAAGCTAAGAACGTTGTTAATTTCTTGATAGAACTACTTATTGATACCAAAATTATTTCTTCAAGAGAAGAAGCAAAACTGTTCTTATCTCAAAAAAATTTTAAGAAGTATCAATTACAAGGCATGGTTGATCACTTTGGAATTAATAAACTTTTAAATTTGGTATTCAATAATGAGGTGAAACAGTGGGAAATGAATATGGTGGACGATGGATTTTGGCAAGACGATGAGAATGTAAAAGAAGGATTCTATTGGTTCATGAATAAATTAGTTGAAGATGGAACTATTCCTTCATTAGACAACTTGCCCAAAATGTCATATGCAAAGAAACTAAGAGAGTATAAGATTAGTGGAATACTAAAAAGATTTAATAACTCATTTTCTAAACTCGCGAACTTTGTTGATCCAATCAAGTTTAAATTGTGGTTTTTTAATGTGCCATTAAATTACTATAAAGACGAAAAAAACATCAAAGAAATGATGGATTGGTTCATACAAAAGTTACTTGAAGACAAAGTAATTACAGATGAGAATGATTTACCAAAGGTTGCAACTAGAGAATTATTTAAGAAGTATAAACTTGACTCCATGCTAACTCATCGGTTTAAGACCTCTCCCTTTTACGCAATAGATTATTTATACCCAGGCAGATGGAACAGATGGGAGTATAGACATGTACCAAACGATTTCTGGAATGATCCAAACAATTTAAGAGAATCACTTATCTGGTTTGTTGAACAAATAATAAAGGATGGATTAATTAGTGAAGTCAGCGAAATTACCAGCCTTAATATCAGCAAATCATTAAAGAAATATAAATTAGCAACCCTTGATAATAAATATGACATACCATTCATGCTGAGTATGATTTACGGTAAAGATATTAATTATGTAAATTATTCTAATCGAATTAGTGAGATAGATAACACAAAACTTGACTCTATCGAAGAAAAACAAATTCACGACTTATTATTGAAGAACTTTGACAGTGTGATCAAGCCTAGTCAAGGTGACAGATTCCAATTTGTGAACTCTAAGTGCGATGAAATGTATGTCCCAGATTGGATAATTAATAACGACACTATAGTAGAGTACTTTGGATTATTTATGGATGAATCTACCCGTGAATACCAAAAGAGGTATACAGATAAAGCGAAACGGAAGATCGAATTCTTTAACAAGAATAAAGATTACAAGTTTATTGCGTTATTCCCTGAGGACTTGGAAGACAATATGGAAGGACTAATAAAAAAATTAATGAATCATGGATTGAATTGTCGTCTAATAAATAGTTAGACGACTTTTATTTTTGCCTATTATTGCATATAATGGTTTCAAACGCTAATTGAGGTGAGAAACCATTGAAGCTTTATTTAAGTCTTCTATTCGTTTTACTATTAGTTACTGGTTGTGGGCAAAATACTGAAGTAAATACTAAAAATATCAGCAATCAAACATTTGATAAAGGTTCTAACTTTATAAGTTCATTAGAAAAAATTAAAACTGATATTGAGTCTGCAAACAATGTTGAAATCACATCACTCGACAGTCTTAGTGAAATCAAAGCAACTACAAAAGATGAAAATGAAAAACAGTTCATTGAACTTACAGAGCAGCTATTCGTTTTGCAGACAGTTTATTTGGCTGATTTTCAGGATGATGGAAAAGTTAAAAATGAAACAAAAGAAAACTTTGATAAGGTATTAAATAAATTGAATAAGGATTTCGGAGTTCAAATTGGAGAGTGATTAAATCACCCTCCTTTTTTATTTTTAAGGAGGTGGTTTACTTTGTCTAATGATTTAAGAATTCTGGTTACTGCAAGTCTAAATATAAACCAATCAACTCAAGAAATAAACAAAAAAATTCGTGAAATTGAAGGCAAAATTAAACCAATTAAAATTAAGGTAGAGTTAGACCACTCTTCTCTTGCTGGTCTACAAAGCCAACTTTCACAATTTGGTAACATGCAACATCAAGCTGCTGCAAGTACACAACAAACTACATCTCAAATTCAACAAATGACACAAGCTACTAACCAAGCTGCGACAAGCACAGCCTCCTTTGGGCAGCAATTAAATATTGCGCTCTCACGCACAGCTATATGGACTGCGGCTACTACGGCTATATTTGGCACTGTAAAAATGGTAAGGCTAATGACTCAAGAAGTGCTCTTGGTCGACAGTGCCATGACCGAGTTGAAGAGGGTTATGGATGAGGCTCCTGTTACTTTTAATGAATTATTGACTGAGAGTATTCAGTTGTCTAAAGAGTTGGGAAACAATGTTCATGATGTTTTGCAAGCAATTAACGGATTTGCACGGGCTGGAGAATATACTAAGAAACAATTGATGGACTTAGCAAAAACGGCAACCGTAGCTTCTAACGTATCCGATTTGTCTCCAGAAGAAGCTATGAACAACATGATTTCGACTATGAATGTGTACAAAATTCAAGCTGAAGAAACCATGTCAATTATTGATAAAATGAACGAGGTCGATAATAATTTTGCCGTTTCAACAAAGCAGATAAGTGAAGCCATGGCTAAAGCTTCTGGCGTGGCAGCAAGTTTTGGGGTAAGTATTGATGAACTCATTGGCGACATTACAAGTATTTCATCAGTCACCTTTGAGTCAGGTTCAATTATTGGACGGGCTTTGAAAACGATTTATTCTAGGATTACAACCATGAAGCCTGCCGAAAATATCCTCAACTCTATTGGAATCAGTATAAAGAACGCAGCTGGAGATAGTCGAGATGTTTCCGATATACTGTCAGATTTAAGAGTGAAGTGGAGCACTCTTTCAAAATCTCAGCAAGAAAATATTTCCGTAACTCTGGCGGGAAGAGATCAACTCACTAGGTTTATAGCCTTAATGCGAAGTGCAGATATTGCAATTGATGCCACTAACACTGCAATGAATTCTCATGGCAGTGCGATGAAGGAGAACGAAAAGTATCTTCAGTCAATGGCTGCACAATTGAATATCTTGAAGTCAAGTTTCACTGAAATGAGCGTGGCTGTTGGAGCGAACGGTCTCGGTCAATCATTTATGGCAATTGTTAAGTCCCTTACTTTTATGATGAATGGATTTAGTGCTTTTACTGAAACAACTAAGGGTTTAAATATTATCCTTCCACTTGTAGCCCTTTCAATTTATGGGGTTTCAAAAGCATTTATTGCTTTAAAGGCAGCAGCTACTGGAGCAAAACTATCCCTCGGGTGGATTGGTCTCGGAGTCATAGCTCTCGAAGGTTTAGCAACGGCTAGTTTTGGAGCGAGTAAAGCTTACGGTGAATCAGTTGACACATTTATCGAAGCCGCAGAAAAGTCTTCTCAATCTGCCGACAGGTTAGAGGAACTAGCAGCAAAATATGAGGAATTAAAACCTCATGCAGAAAACAATTCAAAAGCTCAGAAAGAACTTTCGAGTGTTCTTGATGAAATCAATAGAATTGCCCCTAACGTAATTGAAAACACAGATAAATATGGTAACTCCTTAACCATCAATAAAGATAAAGTTGACCAATTCGCAAATAGCTTAAGGAAGATGTCTGATGAGCAGTTAAAGAGTGCAACTGCTCAACTAAATATTGACCTTTCTGATGCAAAGAACGAATTAGATTCTCTCAAAGTGAAGATGTCTGAACAAAAAGATGAAATATCAGGCTTCTATGATACTATGATAGCTTATCAAGAGAAGTACAATGTTATTTCTCTTGTCGATGCAGCTAAAGAGTATCAAAAAAGAACTGCTAATTTGAGTGGGAAAGCTTTAAGAGAAGCTGCAGATGAGTATGGTCAATATAATCTCATTATGAACAAGCACAGTTCTGATATGAAAGAGTATTCCAAAACTCTTGATGATGTAAATAATAAAGAAGCACAGGTAGAAGACTTAGAGAAGAGACAAAAGCAAGTTGAATTTCTTACATCAGGTTATCAAAGTTTATCTAAGAGCATACAAGAAACGTTTAACGGTCAATTGGGATCTTCATTGTATAGTGACCTTGACGAAGAACAATTAAAGGCACTTATTAAATTTGGCAATGCCTACAAAAATAACAAAGATAACGTCAGTGAATACACTTCAATTCTACAAGAAGCCTCATTGACCCAAGAGCAAATTACTGCGATAACTGACAGATTGGCTGAAAGTACTTTACAAAGTGCTGAAGGAATGGAAGCATCTGCCGAAGCTGCGGAGTTTGCCTCTTCATCACTTGAAGAATTTAAATCGGCAGCTGAAATGGCAGTGGGTGCTTCCCAAAATAGTATTGATACTACATATGAAATGGCTAAAGTGTATCAACTTCTCTCTAATCAGGAGTCTCTCAGCGAAGCGCAAAAATACGCTCTTGCGGAAGCAACATCATTCCTAAGCTCAACCTACCCTCATCTCATCAAAGGTAGTGAGATGAACATTGATGCGATGCTCAATGAAGCTCGTACAAACAATGTTCTAATTAAAGCTGTTGAAGCTGCTGCAAATGGTCAACTAACAGCGCAACAAGAATCTACCCTTGCATCTGCCCTAAATACTAAAGCCAGAATTGAGAATATTAAGGCTGAAGTTAAAGCACAAAAGAGTTTACTGGATTCATTTGCTTCTATTGGTGATAAGTATACGAAGATGTATGAAGAAGGTAAAATCTCTGCTGACGATTATGCTAGAGCAATGATGCGTGTCGGTGACTTGAGTGGAGAGCCTTTCTATGAGTTGGATAAAGCTACTCAAGAATTAGATAACTTATCAGATAGTATTAATACAACATCACTTGAATTGGCACAGATACCTGCAATTAATGATAAAGTTTCAAGTTCTACAGAGAAAGTTAACAAGACCACAGAGGAATCTGTATATATTACCGACAAGTATAAGCAATCTCTTGAGAGTGTCCGTCTTGAACTAGAAAAACAAGAAGCAATCAAAGCCAAGTTTCCTTCCTACTCTAAGCAATATCAGAATGCACTTAAAAGTGAAATTGCTCTTATGGAGAAGCAAAAGAAACTTATGCAGGATCAGGCTAAATCTCTTAAGTCTCAAATTGACTCAGGTATTGTTAAACAAACAGGCATCATCAAAGGTACTGCTGCTTCATCTTACACAGGTAAATATGCAAATGAAATTAATAAAGCTGCATCTACCTATGGAGTTGACCCTTATCTAATTGCTGCTATGATTCAAGCTGAGTCAAGTTTTAATCCTAATGCTCGTTCGTCTGCTGGTGCTCAAGGTTTAATGCAACTCATGCCTTCTACAGCAAAAAGTTTAGGAGTTAAAAACGCTTATGATCCACTTGATAATATTATGGGTGGAACTAAGTATATTGCTCAACAAATTGAGAAGTTTGGTGGAGATATTAGGAAAGCACTGTGGGCTTACAATGCAGGTGCTGGTAATGTATCCAAAATTCTCAACTCTGGTGCTAATTCATGGAAAGGTGTTAAGTCTTATGCAGATAAGATTTTAGCTCAATTTGGTCAAACAAATGCGGCTATCTCTTCTGCATCCCAATCCGTAGCAGACTATTACCTAAGCAATTTCCGTCAGACATCTCAATTTGGCTCTCAAGAATCTTTCCGTAGTAAACCGCATCAAGGTTTAGATTTATCTGATGGTAAGTCAGGTTCAGTCATCAAGTCCCTTCAGTCCGGTAAAGTTATTACTGCTACCTATTCTAAGTCTGCAGGTAACTGGGTTGTTGTACAGAATGATGACGGTACTGTAGCCAAGTATATGCACATGCTGAAAACTCCTGAAGTTAAAGCAGGTCAAAGGGTTGAAGCAGGTCAGCGTATTGGTCAGGTTGGTAACACAGGAGATTCTAGGGGTGCTCACCTTCACTTACAAATTGAGCAAGATGGTAAAGCAATTGATCCTAAGCAATACCTAGAAAGTTTAAAAATTGGTCAATCTGTCGCTGAACAAATGCAATCCATTGATGGTGCTAAGTCTGATTTAACTTCGCTTCAGGCTGAATTGCTAAACCTTGAAGCTGAAATTGCACAGAAGAATTTTGAACTATTGAAGCTTCCTATAGATATATTTGAGAAGCGTATTCGTGACCAAGACAATAATATCCAGAATACAACTAACTCACTATATAATCTTTCTGAAGGTACTTCTGAGTATGGATTCAAACTCCGTCAATTAATCGCCTACTACAAAGAGAAACAAACTCAGAACGAAAAAGAAATCAATTATATGCGTCAGTTAATTGCATCTGGAAAACTATCTGCTGTTCAGGTTGCAGAAGTAAGTGAACAACTTCAAGGTTTGATTGACCGTAGGTATGAAATTGCACAAGGCAGAGATGAGATTAACGCTCAGATTGTGACTAACGCCCTTCACAAATATGCTAAAGCAATTGAAGATGTAAACTATAACCTTGAATTGTCTAGGAGTATTCAGGAACTTTACGTTGAAGGTTCTGAGAAATACAACGCTGAAACTGTAAATCAATCTAAACTTCTCAGAGAAAAGCAGAAGTTAATTGTCGATGAAATCAATAAGCTTGATGAATTATTAAAGAAACAAGACCTTTCAATTGAATCCAGCGAAGAGTATTCCAACCAACTGAAGCAATTGAAATTGGACTTGCAGAATCTTAATAATGAATTGAATCGTTCCCTTGTTGACCAACTAAGTAAGCTTCGAGATAAGCAAATTGAAGGTATCAATGATTATTACGACACATTAATTGAACGACAAGAGGAAAGGTTAAATCAACTTGATGAGGAAATCGAAAAAGAAGATCGGTTACAGAAACTCAGAGAAATTGATGATGAGATTTCTAAGGTTAAAAATGATAAGCGATTCAGCTATATCACAAGTGAAGGTAAAGAAATCCTCACTTATAACCAAGAAAGAGTATCTGAGTTAGAGAAACAACGCAATGAAATGCTGGAACAGTACCAACGTGAAGACTTGAAAAAGGCAATCAATGATGAAATTGACAGACTGAGGAAAGCTAAAGATGACATTGTTAGGAATGAAGAGGAAAAGTGGAAATCTGTTCTTGAGTCTGCTCAAAATGGTACATTGAATCTAGATTCCTTTATGCAGCAATGGTACGGTATGAACTTAGATGTAATGGGTGATTATGCTACTCAACTGAACTCACAAGTGTCTGTGATTAAGGAAATATTTAAATCACTGGCTAGTATTAAAGTGAGTTTACCGGGAGTCCCGGGGTTAAATGGCTCTGATAATCCATTCGGCATGAGTGAAGCAGATTTTAATAAGTATGTGCAGAATAAGAAAACTTATGAATCTGGTGCAAGTGGTGCTTCTAAGGCAGCTATAGAGAATCAGAAGTTGCGTGAGAAGTATGATGTTGGCACAGATAACTTTAACTATGACCAATTGAAGAAATATCATGACGGTGGAGTTGTTGGTCAATCACATGGTAGTAGGCTTGCTGAGATGGTAAATAGATTAGGTAATCATAAGCTAAAACCCGGAGAATTATTCACTAAGTCATTAGTCGGTGAGGTTCAGATTCCACCTAAGAATTTCAGCAACTTATTTGCCAATATTGGAACTTTGATGAATAGCTTGACTCCTAATGTACCGTCCATCGTGTCTCCTCAAGGTGATACTTATCATATTCACAATGCCACCATTAAAGCTGATAACCCTTCTGAATTGTGGAAAGGTATTCAGATGCAAACAAGAATGAATAGAAAATAATCTAACAGAGAGGGTTAATCCCTCTCTTCTATTTCAAGAAAGGAGAATAAAGTTGACAATACTTGGATTAGATCCTTTCGGTTTAAACGATTTTCAGTCATACTCTTCTCCAGTTCAAAACATGAAAAATGTAGAATTGAAAAATGCAATCTATGATGAAATTCATATCAGAGAAAAGACTGATGGGATTGACAAAACTAACATTAAAGAAGAATGGCAATTAGATACTATGTTGTTGGCTAGATTTCTTGGTGATTTGGAAGCAGGAAATATTAATAACCAAGGCGTACAGATTACTCAATTTGCCATTAAGAGAAGAAAATTAACTGAAACTGGTTATACCACTTTAGGTTATAAGAATTTCGTTAATAATAACCAATTCATATATGAAGACTACACTCAATCTAACGATGAGTATATTTATAGTATAGTTCCTGTTGGCGAAAATGGACTTGAAGGACAGGAAAACTCCATTCAAATTAAGAGTGACTTTACAGGTTGGGCAGTAGTAGATAGAGATTCCAATGAGACATTAATGTTTGATAAATTCATAGGCAGTGCTAATTCAGTGGATACACAATTAAACGAGGGTCGAGTACAACTTGATACGTTATCTCCTTACCCTTCTTTCTTCTATACTCCTCAAAAGTATCACACGTTCAGTTTACAAGGTGTATTTATTCCTGAGGATTGGAGAAGAAGTGGACAACAATATGAACAGATATTAGAACAATTTGTATTCAGCCGTAAGCCTATGCTAGTTAAAGGTGGTAGTGGAGAAGTTTATATTTGTAACGTACATTCCCCTTCTAAGTCAGCTCCTAATAATGTATGGAAAGATCATGATTATATGAACCTTACACTCTCATTTACGGAAGTTATGTCCTACGAAGAATATATTAATATAAATGGTTAGGGGTGGAAAACTGTGATTATAACAAGTAATGCATTCATCAATTCCATGCTCTCCCCTCTCAAAACTTTATACCTTAAGATTGAACTCTATAATTCTAAAATGGAATATATCAAGGATATTACTCAACAAGTCGGGTCAGATATAGGAACACTTGCCATTAATGGAGACTCACCTATCCGCAGGTCATTTTCAATAAATCTGGATAACAGTAAGAGTGAATATTTGTTTGGTGAAGATAAGCTTATTTGGATTGATAAAAGGTTGAAATTGTATATCGGACTTGATTCATATAATCAAAAAATCGAATATGTTCCATTAGGATTATTTGTTCTAACTGAACCTGTATCCACTCATTCAACCAGTGAAATGACTACGGAAATCAATGCAGTTGATAAAGCATACTTCCTTACTGATAAACGTGGAAAGTTTATTAATGAGCAGATTATTCAAACAGGAACAAAGATAACTGATGCTATTCGTCTTATTGCTTCACACGTTGGAGAAACAATGTTCAACTTTGATGTCGTGACAGATACTCTCCCCTATGAATTAACTTATAGTGGTACGGACAATCGTTGGGATGCCATAAAGGAATTAGCATCTATTGCTAAATGTACAATTTATTATGATGTGGACGGATACCTAAGGCTAAAGAAAATTGACCTGAATCAATTTGAAACTGAGCCTATTACATGGGAATACAAATTAGGTCAACGTGAATATGCAGGGTCACAGAGGAAATTTAATGATGGTAATTTATACAATGACATTGTTGTACTTGGTGGTAGTTCAGATACAGCCACAAGCAGCTATCGTTTAACTGTAGACGAGACTAACCCATTGTGGGCAGACCATCCTTATTCTGTACAGAAAATTGGCTACTGTACGTATTTCCATAACAACGGAAACCCTGATCCTATTTTACTGAATGAAGATGACTGTAAGTTCCGGGCTAAGTATGAACTGATGAATCGACTAGGATTTACTGAAGATGTTCAGATGTACGCTACACCTAATTATCTCCATGATGCAGATGATGTAATTTCATTGGAGCATTTGGAGAATGGAATTGAAAAAGATAAATTTGTAATTAGGTCAATTACAATGCCTCTCTCCCCTTCTATCATGACAATGAGTGTAGTTAGATATGAACGTGTAATCGAAAATTGGAATTTCATTTAGGTGATATAAATGAGAAATAATAAACAAGATTATGATGCAATCGTAGAAATTGTGAAGAATACAATCAACTCTCTTGGTCTACAGGTAGGACAATGGCATTTAGGTAAAGTTACTGAAGTTGTCTCTTTGACTAAACTAAAAGTAATTGTTGATGATGGACAGTTTGCTCAAACTGTATCTTGCAATCCCGATATTACATTTGCCGTAGATGATCAAGTTTGGGTAATTTTCATCAATGGTAATCCCAGAGATAAGTTTGTACTATCAAAACGTGCTGTTGAGTAAGGAGGTGTAAAATGGCAATTCAAAAACCATATTCGATTTCCCTAAGAGGAATAACAATTGATGCTAATGTACCGAATGAGGTTACTTGGAAAGTATCTGGTGATGTTCAAACAGCATACAAGGTTGATATTCTATTAAATTCAAACAACAATATTATTTGGACTTCCGGTAAGATTTCAAGTTATTCACTAAAGCATACTATTCCTGCTTCTACCTTGACCAATGGTATCGAATATAAAATTAAGGTAACTATATGGAATCAGGCGAACAATTCCATTACATCTGATGGAGATGTATTTCAGACTTCCAGTACACCTGTTGTGACAGTAAATAATATAGGCACAGTAGCAAGTTTCAACTATAAATTCTCGGCTACATACCAGCAATCTGAAAATGTTCCTTTACGGAGTTACATAGTTAACTTATATGATTCTAAAAAGAATCTAATTGATAAGTCTGATATTAAAACTTCTCTCCCATTGGAACACTTATTCACTAACCTTCAGACTGAAACACAATACTATATTGAATTCCAAGCCACTTCTTCCAAAGGATTAACAGGAACAAGTGGTTTAGTTTTGTTTGATGTATTCTACTACCGTCCTAAGATGAACATCGACCTTTTGGCTAAGAATATTGATAACGCAGGAATAGAAATCAGTTGGTTCGTTCGGCAGATTATTGGGGAGACAAACGGTTCCAGATTTATCAATAATCAAAAAGTTGATACAACAAACGGTACTAGAGTGTGGTTTGATGAAGGGTTTTCTATTTCACAGGATTTCACATTGAAATTATGGTTAGAAACTGTTCCAAGCAAACGAAACCTATTAACAATGTACGGTTCAAACGGGAACATTGCATTGCAATATGATGCTGTTAAAGAAAGGTTTGTATTAACAAAATCTATTGCTAATGGGTATTCTACTTCATGGGCAAGTGAAGAGATTAGCAGCAATTCTTACTATGTCTTCATACAACAAATTGGCAGTAAAATGAATATATCAGCAACAATAAATTAAAGGAAGGAGTAAACATATGGATTTCAATTTCAGAGGTAAATATGACTCCACAAAGAGTTATGCAAAAAAAGATGTAGTGTCTTATCAAGCTAACTCAAATGATCAAGTTAGATTTTACATGTGTTTAACGAATATTGAACCTACGAGTCCACAATCCCCCACTAGTGGAATAGATAACACTTATTGGGGAGTTTTAAGCACCCAGAGTAATTTCCCTAATTCAGTTGATACATTCTTATATCGTAATCCTATCCAAGCTAATGACATGGCAGATATTAATAGGATTAAGGCATTAAAGGAACAGTCAGTCCTCTCCCCTGCTGAACAAACAGAATTAACTAATCTTTTAAATAAGCATAGAGATAAGTTTTTCTTGGCTGAGGATGCGAATGCACTACAGCAATCATTAACGAATATGCAGATGTTTTATAAGGATAATGTGGAAGCAAAGTTGAATGATAATGTTTCCACAATTAATCAGACAAAGGATTCTGCATTAGTAGCAATTGAGAATAAGAAGAATAGCGTTATTGACTACATGGACGGAACAACTGCTGGAGCATTACGGAACGATATTGGTGTAATGGGTGATTTAGGGACTGCTAATAAAAACAGTTTAGTAGAATCCATCAATGAAGTAAGAACTACTGTCCAGAATGACAAAGCAGACTACAAGATGCACACTGGGTATGCTGCAGTCACAGGATCAGCAAATGCCTATATAGCAACCCTGTCACCTGCACTATCTGCTTATGCAGAGGGTATTTCTTTGCGTGTAAAAATCAACGTTACAAATACTGCTGCTTCCACTATAAACGTAAATAGTAGAGGTGCGAAATCAATCCTGAAAGCAAATGGCACTAACGTAAACATCGGTCAACTTAAAGCTGGCTCAGTTTATACGATAGTCTACAACGGCACGGCTTTTATCTTACAGGGTGAAGGGAGTGATCTATCAGACGCTGATATGGCGACTTTTAGAAATTCAATTAATGGAATTTTAAGTTTGTAAGAAAGGAGAGGGAAATATGCCTAGTATTTTAGATTCTTTAGTAACAAATCAAGCTTTTGATACCGAAGGTAACGGAAGTCGTAAATCAGTTCGATTGAGTAATGGATGGATAATTGCGGGAGCAAAATCTACAAATGGTCTTACTCTTTTTATTAGCAAGGATAATGGAATTAATTTCACTACTTTTTACAATTATACATCTGCAGCAGTTACTGATTTTTCACTAGCGACAAACGGAACTTATGTGTACCTAGTATTTAATACGGCGACAAATATATCATTTACTGTGTTAAATAATGCAGGCACATTAATTCAAGGACTAACAAATCTTGAAACGTTAAATTCTCAGACCTCTATTAGTAATGAATCAATAACAATCAATGAAACAGGAACGGAAATACATGCATCATGGATGAGTAAGAATAGTGCATACCCTAATAGCTTTAACATCCGATACGCAAAGGCAACAATTAACACTGATGGAAGCTTAATGTGGGCAACTGTAACTCAACTCACAACCTTTAATACAGCAGGTCAAGATGTCAAAAAGCCAAGCATTGTCACTAGAGGGGATGGAAACCCAGTAATATTTCACGAATACGTTAACGGAAGCGTCAATGAAATCAGAGCATTACAGTTTGACGGCTTAAACTGGAATGTTAGAGGAGTATACAACGGAGGCTCATACTCTCAATCTTCTCCGTCAGCAATATTCGTTCCTCAACACATAAACGGTCTGACAAAGGGACGAATATGGGTTGCTTGGGAAGGCACGTCCTCTACCCTAGCATCATTTAGAATTCGCACATCATACTCTGACGATGGAGGAACTACATGGTCTACTGCTGCAATAATGACGGCTAGTAATGAATGTAGAAAGCCAAGCATCACAGCAAGTAAGAACAACAAGGTGTTTGTACTATATAATACATCTGAGTATGGGATAGATGTAATAGGTAAAAATATATGGACTACTGTGGGATGGGAAGGATCTTCTGTTCTGACGGGAGATAAAAAAGTGTCACCGTCTACCCTAGTTGACTTTACATTGTCAGGCATAACTGTTCCTCTTTTTATTAGCAGACAACAAACCGCAGGAGCTGCTTCCTCTTGGACAGTAGTATTCAATGGCACTTGGAGTCGGATGGATATGAGCGTTCCTACTGGTTACATTGGAAAGAAATTTGAAAAGGACAATTTTCTTTCTTATTCCATTTCAGGTGACATGAGCACCATAACTGAAAAGGTGAACGACATCACTATAGCCACAAAGACACCTACAAGCGGTCAAAATTTGGTAGTTTCACTTACCCAAGCTCAATGGGATGCAATACGATTTGGGGCTTATGCGGATTCAGCAGGTAGGAAAAACACCTTGACTGTTGAGATGGGCGGCGAGAAATGGGAATTCACTTTCAATAAACAACTTGCCTCCTATGCTGAGTTACCCGATATGTTCAAGGCTACTAAGGATGCAAATGAAATATCTTTACCTTTATTAAAGCAAAAGCTGGTCGATAAAGTAGGTGGGTCTATTACCACTCCATTTGAGGATATTATCAAAAATATTAATATTGGTTTACAAAATTATGCTTTCGGGAGCTTATCTTCTCTAAATTACGGAGATTTGATACAGGTAAATAACCTTGCTTTTAGACCTAAACTTGTTCTTCTCATTGGAGTCTTCGGCAGCAATTCATCTGCCTATTCTTACATGATGACCATTACAGAAAGTAATAAATTATTAGGAACAAATATTAATTCTCTTTATCAATATTCTTCTACCAATAGCGATAACTACAATTCAAGTGCTTATGCTGATAGGCTAATAAACGGTACAGGGACTCTCAATCAATATGACGGTCAAATCATAGATAGTGGTTTTAGGTTTTATTCAGGAGCAAGCATACCTAGCTCATCAACAATTAGATGGGCTGCCTTTGGATGGGAGGATTAATATGAATAAAATAGGCAGAAAAATATTTTATGATATAGCTAGTGGGAATGTACTTATAGAAACTGGAGAATGTGAAGGAAATGTAATCCCAACAACTGTTGAACAAGACATTGCTACATATACAACACTATCAGAGCGTAATCGAGAATCTTTTGATGTTGTTGAATTATCATATGGGGATTACGCAGAGGATTTTAAAGAAGGAAAATTAATAGGTGTAGATTTAGAAAATAAGACCCCTATGTTCTCATATCCAAATCCTGAAGATCCTGACTCCCCTATCGTACCGCAAAAACCATTAAGCGTAAAAGTTCAGGAGTTAGAAATTGCCCAATCACAAACAAATACTAGCCTATTGGAACTGATGGAACTAGTATTATTAGGAGGAAATTAATGGTCATTATTCCCCTTTTGACAAAACAATATGCAGTATGTGTCTATGTATACGGAACAAGGAAGTTTGAAACTGTTGTTGCAGATTATCATGAGCCTGTTAAGAAATATGCCGCAGCTAATTATACTCTTGAACAAATTGATAATGCATTGGTTAAAGGTTATATTACTGAATCTGAACATATCGACACAATGAAATATGTGAATCAAGAAGAATCACCTGCTGAGTAAGGTGTATTTTTTTTTGATTTAAAACAGTACTTTTATTAGAAAAATATTTACGGATAAGCGAGCATGAGTGAGCATTCGGGAGAAAAACGGAGGTAGTCTTTTTGGACTTACCTCTTTTTATTGCTTCTAACATTCTTCTCTTGGAAGGCGGTGAATTAATGGGTACAAAAGGTAGTGGATATATAGGGAGTCCTGATATTCTAACTAGCAATCAGAACATGCAAATCATCCCCTTTCCTCCTTCTAGTTGGAGCATTAAGTATAACCTTTATAAATTCTCATTTTTTAATCCCGATGAACCTTGTAGAGTTAAGATTAACGAAGGTGAGCCAATTTACATTGCACCGGGAATGGGATTCAACTCTAATGAGATAGACTCCCCTATTTGGTCATTTGTAGTGGTTGATGAGGGAATTAAGTTTTATTGGATAGGGGCTTATTAAAATGTTAAATAATAATTCTTTTTACGTCAATGTCAGGGGCAAAGGTAAAAGTGAAACTGTAATCAACTTTGACCCTACAAAGGTTGCAATTCAAAATACTAAACCTGAAGCTAATAAGTTTTGGATAGATACCTCTAAGTAAAATTTGAAAGGAGAAATAATTACATATGGGAATATTTAAGTATCCAGATCCCGTCACAGGTGAACATAAAGCGATTGATTCGGGAGCAATCAATGACGGTGATTTAAGATTTACGCCACAAGACATCAAAGGGATTGATGATAAATTAAAAACTACTAATGAACTTTTGGCAGATACAGCGACCAAAGAAGAGCTTGAGAATGCCATCAGTCCCAAAGCAGACAAAGCATATGTTGATACAAATCTAGCTAGTGTAAACAGTAAGGTGGATGGTATTGATCGTGGCTACGGTGGAACATATGCTACTCTAGCAGCCTTGCAAACTGCTTTTCCAACTGGCGACAGCAAAAGATACGTAGTTTCGGCTGATGGTAAATGGTACTACTGGAATGGAACCACGTGGACTGCTGGAGGAGTTTTTCAGAGTACAGGAATTGCTAAAAATACTATAACAGCAGGACACACAACATTCATCAACACCTCTGAAAACTTGTTCGATTTATCAAGCAACGAAAATGTAAATGGGAAATATATCGCTACAGACGGAACAGTATCTAGTTTAGCTAACAGCAAAATCACTCACAAGATTCCAGTTTCGGCAGGCGACACTATACGCACAGTGCAAAACGAAACATTTGGTCCCACTTCAAAAGGATACTTCTTCAAAGGTGGATACTACACAAAAAGTGGTGTTTATGTTGGAGAAATAAAAGCTACGTCGAGCAGTTTCGATATTAATGGAAATGTATTCTCCTTTACTGTTCCGTCAGGTCTAGCTATTGACCATGTAAAAATAAATTTTGATAGCCGTTCAGAATCGACTTTTATGGTTGTTAAAAACGTAAGCTATCCATCAACATATATACCTTTTATTAATCCTAAGCTTTCACCTGATATTAAGGTAGACTACTCTAGTTTAGTCAATATTCCAACGACACCCGAACAGTCTAAAACCAACCTAGAGGTCATTGCCCCTTCAAAAGTTTTTGTAACAGCCAATGATATTAATACATCAAGATTCGTCTATGGAAAGACAAGGCAGTACTCTACAGCAGTTTATTTAGACCATATGATTAAAGATACTACTGACAAAGATATTCGTTTTACTGATTTCCCTTCAGAAGAAGGTGACAATTACCCTTTGGTTAGTGATGTTTCTTTTAATGGTACTACATGGACAGTGAATAACGGAAAAAACATTGATGCTGTAGCCAAGACACTTAAAATCATTTCTCCAAAACATACAATTGCTGATAAAACAGTTTCAAGAGTATCAGTTAAAACAAGTTTATCAAAAGCTAAACATCCGAAAGTTTTATTCATTGGAGATAGTCAGACATACGGCATTGGGGCAGATGATCGTTACGGAAATGGAGAATTTGCGTATTGGGGGTACGTTAAAAAATTATTTGAAATGGATAAGATTGACGGTGGAGATAATGCGACTGAATACAATTTTATGAGTTTAGGCATTAGTCGTTCTATGACTATACCTATTGACTATAAAGGGAAGGTCAGAAGTGTTGTTGCAAGTGCTGACGGCATAAGTGGATGGACACTATTTAACCATTTACGGCATTCACAATACTTAAGGGCTTCACAAACGACTTGGGATGCGTTAGGTCTAGGGAATGGAAGTGGAACTGATTACATCGGAACGGATGCTCAAAAAGATATATTTGCTAGTACCGTTGAAAATAATCCAATTGCTGAACCAGTTAATCCTTTCTTTGATAATGACAAATCAGGTAATGTTAAATTTTCTATAAATAAATGGCTGCAACGTTATCGAACAAGGGACGATGAAGGTAACAAGTTAAGTCTTGGCGATCAAAGATTGGGTACATTGATTACCACTCAATCCCAAATTGACAACTTCAATGTTTGCACTCCAACTCATGTTGTTTTAGCACATGGTCGAAATGACGTTGCCAATGCAACAATTAACAAGTTTATCGAAAACATCCAAAATTTTATTGATGCTGTGCGTGATGAAATTCCCAATGCAATTATCGGTATTTGCACCATTCCAGATAACCCGGGAACTCATTTTCCAGAGCGTTATCCAAAAATTTTAGGAGATACAAAACTTCCAGTGAATCGAAATGTTTTTGATGCGGTAAAAGCCCAATTAGCTTCATTTGAAAATCGTGAAGCTGAAGAAGTCTATTTAATCCCAAATTATTTCACACAGCCAACAGCTTGGGGGTTGATGCTACAAAAAGCAGATATGCCTGAAACTTTATTAGGCGTAGATGGATGGCAACAAGAAGAGTTCAGACGGTATAGGATCGCAGGAGATGGAGTGTCAAATCATCCTGGCTCTCTAGCACATGCAACATGGGGCTATCAAGTTTACAGTTGGTTAAAATATCAAATGAGCAAGTGAACCATTGGACGAAAATGTTCACTAAGGAATCCTCTATCAATTCTAAAGAGTACTAGTAAATGCTAGTACTCTTTTTGTTTAAAAATAAATAAACTAATATAAATTGCAACGATTGCATTCTCGTGGTAATATTAAATAAACTAATATAAAGGAGTTATTACCATGAATAATGTGAGCGAGCACTTTATCTTTGAAGTATGGAATAGTTTGCAAAAAAGTAATTTAGATTTAAGCAAAGATGAGTTATATGAATCTTTATCCAAAGTTGTAACAAACTATGAAATTACAAAAGTATCAGACAAGGTAAGTGAGAATGATCTCCAGCCAACAATAGACCTGTTTATATCCGGGAAGAAATTGGAAGGCTTATCCGACACTACTATTGATGGGTACAAGATACATCTGAGAGATTTAAATAAAAGAATTCATAAGGACATTGAAAACATTACTACAGCTGATCTGAGAGTTTACTTGGGTAATTTTAGTCATCTAAAACAAAGTTCCCTTGCAAGCAAAATTTCAGTATTAAAGACATTTTTCGGGTGGCTCTTTAGTGAAGAAATTATAGTAAAAGATCCAACACTGAAAATCAAAACTCCAAAGTTCAATAAGAATAATCCCAAATTTTTAAATGTTGACGAATTGGAAATGTTAAGGGAAACTTGTGACAGCTTAAGACAGAGAGCTTTGATTGAAGTATTATATGCCACTGGCTTGAGATTATCTGAATTACATAGAATGAATATAAAAGACATTGACTCAGCAAACTTTTCAGCAACAGTGATTGGGAAAGGTCAAAAAGAACGTGAAGTTTTGTTCTCCGTGAAAGCTATTCACCATTTGAAAAGATACTTAAATAGTAGAAATGATGATTGTGATGCCCTGTTTGTAACAGAAAGGAAACCTTATAGAAGACTAACTAAACGTGGTATTCAAAGAGAAATTGGGAAAATAGCTTCTAAACTTGGGATTGACAAAAATATCACACCTCATGTGCTGCGACATACCCTTGCTTCCCTTTCGCTTAATAACAACATGGATATTTCAGTAATTTCAAAGCTTCTAGGTCATTCGGATGTAAGAACAACTCAAATTTATGCACATGTGACAGATGAGAATAAAAGGTATCAATACAAGAAACACCTTGTTCTTTAAAATATTAATTTTAACCGGATTATTCCTCATCATTGCCCTCCCTTCTATCGCTCAGAGTCCATTTAAAGATGTTCCTAAGAACTCTTGGAGCTATGAGTATGTGAATGACGTAGTATCAAAAGGAATTGTCTCAGGCTACCCTAATGGTACTTATAAGCCAAGTGAATATGTAACTCGTGCGGAAGTATCTAAATTCATTTCTAACACAATTAAGTATATGGAGAAAAGTAAGACTCAGATTAACGTGAATTATAAAGACAGTTATGATGACCGTGTAATCAATGTAGTTGCTCAATCCATGTCTGCAATTGTTCAAGTAAAAACGGAGAATGGTTTAGGTACAGGATTTATCCTCGAAGGCAATAAGATACTCACTGCTTACCATGTGGTTAAGGATCGTAAGAGTATTGATGTTGTCCTGACAAATGGAATGAAATATAAAGGAACAGTTGAAACTTTCCATGCTAATAATGATATGGCTTTGTTGAGTATTGATGAGTCTACTCCCCTCTCTCACCTATCGCTAGAGAGCAAAGTGAATCTGGGTCAAACAGTAATCGCTATTGGTCATGGTGAAGGTGAAGTTAATACAGTCACTAAGGGTGTTGTATCTAACTTGTCGAGAAATGGATTGATTCAGACTGATGCTGCAGTCAATCATGGTAACTCTGGCTGTCCTATTTTAGATTTGAACGGGAACGTATTAGGAATTGTCATTGCAAAGATTGAAGGATCTGACGTAGATAATATTGGATATGCGGTAAAAACAGATTTGATTAAGAAGTTTATAAACCAATAAAAAACTGACTGTCACGGTTGAGGTAAACAGTCAGCCAGTACACGTATGTACCATCTTTATTATATCAAGGTGGTGTTGTATTTGTAAATAAATAACTTGCAGGAGTGAATTAAATTGCCAGAAATTAAAGTTGCTGAAAGTATCGTTTCTTCTGAGTATGCCTATGCCATAATGTTCGTGATTGTTTTGTATGTGTTCTATAAGTGGATAAATAAGAATTATGATGAGCACAAGGCTGATTCAAAGGAACGAGAAGCCAAACTAATGATTCACTTGGAGAAGTCAAATGAAACACAAGAAAAAACATCAAGAACACTTGAAAAAATTGAAGGCAGCTTAACATCGTTAGAGAAAAGAATGGATGAAGGTTTTGTCGATGTATGGGAAAAAATCGAGAAAATTGATAAATAGTATATTAATTGGGAGATGTGATTATAGATGAAAATTAACTGGAAAGTTAGAATTAAGAATCCTGTATTCCTTGTGCAAATAGGACTCGCTTTCTTCGCCCCTATCTTAGGCTATTTTGGATTGACTGCTCAAGATATTACTACTTGGGATTCTCTACTCAAATTAATTACAGATGCATTAGCCAATCCTTATGTGGTGGGGATTATTGCAGTAAGTGTATGGAATGCGTTGAATGATCCTACTACAAAAGCGTTAAGTGATTCTGAGGCAGCATTGAATTATAAGAAACCTGAATAATAAAATTTAAAAATAAGGATGTGTTTATATGACTATTCAAGTTAAACAACAACTAGTCCCTGAGAATAAACACTCGTTGAAATGTCCTAATGTTATGAATGCTGAATTTATAACATTCCATAATACCTACAATGATGCTTCAGCACAGAGTGAAATAGATTATATGATAGATAATAATAACGCTACCTCCTTCCACTTTGCTGTAGACGATAAGGAAGTTATTCAAGGTATTCTTGTAAATAGAAATGCTTGGCATTGTGGTGATGGTAACGGAACGGGCAACAGAAAATCAATTGGAGTGGAAGTTTGCTACAGTAAATCCGGCGGAGATCGTTATAAGAAGGCTGAGGCACTAGCTATTAGGTTTATAGCTCAAATACTTTATGAGCGCAATTGGGGTGTTGATAGAGTTAAACCCCATAAATATTGGTCAGGTAAGAATTGCCCTCACAGAATACTAGATGAAGGTAGATGGAATTCTGTATTAAACGAAATTGGGAGAGAGCTTAAGAAACTACAAGACTCTAAAATTAAAGCTGCCACGGAAGATGTCAAAACCATCATAGCAGATGGAATTAAAGAAGGAGATGACGGAAAAATGAAACTTGAACTTACTGCTTCTCAATGGGATCAATTGGCGAGTATCTTTAATGACTGTGCTCAGAAAGGTTTATTGTCAAGTCAGGAATGGACTGTTAAAGCTAAGGAGAAATCATTAACTGTATCTGATGCTGTATTCCTTGCGTTGATTCTTGACCATAGGCGTTTCAGGGATTTCTGTAATAAGTAAATTTAATATAAAATAATTAAATATAAGTATGTGGAGGAGTCTGTTGGGGGCTTCTCCTTTTTATTTTGAATTTAATTTTCTACAACTCATCAATCTTTGGTGATTTGAATGAAGGTTAATATCTTCAAATATTAAATCGATAAGGAGTGTTTTACATGCAAGAACTTTATTACACACAGTCATTAAACTTGGCTTCATTTCTAATGGCTAAAGGATTTAGTCCAGTAGGTAAAAGGAAAATTGAACGAGGTGTAACTATCTATTTCACAAAGACAGATGAGTTACATGAAGCTGTCAGAGAATACAACAAGAATGAAGACTTAAAGAAATTTATATCTGCATTCAGAGAATTAAAGAATTACCTTAATAACAATTAATTAAATAAATTATATTATATGTTTAGGAGTGTCTTGTAGTATGAGTAAGTTAATTAAGAACGGTGAAGAATGGATACATAGTGAAACAGGTGAAATATTCACTAAGAAAAGACTAGATGAACTAAATGATAAAAAGATGTTTGAGCAGCATAATCAATACTTAAGGAATGCGGTTGAGAATGAATTAGATCCAAAATATAAATTAACTAAAATAAGAAAATCAGATGAACCTAGCAAGAAGACGATAAAGGAAGGATATAAATTTAATATGATGCACAGGACAGATGTAAAAGATTTGTTGATGCAGAATAAGCTAACTGTTCAAGAGTTTGCGTTTATCGGTGCGATGACTCCCTTCATTTCTTATCCAGAAAATGATGTGAAAATTAATAATGAATATTTATCACTTGAAGGATTATCAGAATTCTGTGGATATAGTAAAAATATAATGACACGGACAATTAAAAAACTTGAAGAATTAGAAGTGATTAAAGTTGTGAAGGGTGGAAATCGACCTCCTATCATATACTTTAATCCTTTTTTATATTCTGCTGGAAGAGAAATAAGTAACGATACTTTCAATATGTTTTGTAAAAGTAAGTATAATCCTGATGGTATGAATTACATGTGACGCTCAGACTGGAATAGTTTAATAGAAAGAGAAGCAGAAACTTTAGAAAATAGGGATTTACGTTGATACATAAGGCTTTAATGACAATTTAGCTATCACATTTAATGAAATTTGTCTCCCACTGAATGGGAATCAATACAAAATAAACTTTAACTTTGGGGTTAGCTATATGCTGATTCCTTTTTTATTTGATTAGGAGGATGTATTATATGAAAACTGAATTGCTTTATGAAGGACAAGTATTTAAGAATTATAAGGCAATGTGTGAAGAATTAGGGTTGGAAATAAAAGCTGGAGCAAATTCAAAGGATGCACAATTCAAAGAATTAGCAAGGTATTGCTCTTATGAAAAGTGTGGACATACAATTACTGTGACAGAAGTATTTGTTGAGATTAAAGATAAGATAGATAATAGGGGTAAAAGTAAAGGGAGTAGAGAAAATAGAATACTCAAGACCCCACTATCTATCACTAACCCGAGACTAGCAAGTCAATGGTCAATAGAAGATAACGGCTGCGAGTTACCTGATTCTGTAACCAGAAGGATAGTTGATAAAGAATACTGGTGGATATGTTCTGATTGCAATAAGAAAATATACTCATCCCCTTTGAAGAGGTTTCGATATAACTTAGGTGTATCAGATAAACACATCACTTGTACATATTGCAACTTATCCAAGGGAGCTAAGAGAGTTTTTGATTTCTTGTACAGGAATGACATTGATTTTAAAACAGAATACATATTTGAAGATTTAAGAGGAATTAGAGATGGCTATCTAAGATTTGACTTTGCTGTGTTTCAGCAAGGGAAACTGAAGCATTTAATTGAGTATGATGGTGGGTTTCACGATAAGAATTCATTTGGTGAGGAAAAGCTAAATGAAACATTCTACCATGATAAGTTAAAGAATGATTACTGTAAATCCAATAATATACCTTTGACCAGAATCCACCACACTAATCAAAACTCAACCGAAGTTATCCTTTCTGAAGTGTTCGGTGGGGATCACCGTTGTAAGATTATCCTTGAAGAAATAAATAATTTAAGAGAAGAAAAAGAAAGAATCCTATCTCAACTTAAAGAAATAAACAATAAGATGAGTGAATATGAATCACTTCTATTAAAGAAAAATGAGTAAGTTTTCCGTAATACGGAATTGAGTGTTCGTAATACGAATTAATTATATAAAGAAAAGAAGCCATTTGAGTAAACATTACCCTCTTGGTTTCATTTTTTTATCCTTTAAGCCTACATTTTATGTGTGTTTCCACCCGTCTCTGTCTTCCCAAAAGAATCCGCATTTTTTATACAATGGCACAGCCTTCGTATTGCCTGGCCAAGTATACAGGTCCAGACGCGGCCACCCGAGCTCCACAGTCTTTCCAAGTGCCTCAAGAACAAGGAGCTTGCCGATTTTTCTGCCATGATAATCAGGCCGCACATTCAGGAGAGGAATATAAAGCGCACCTTCATCTTCCTTATATTCTGAAAGTCCGCAATAGCCTACGACCTCTTCCCCATCCAGGGCGATATACAGTTCGATATTATCCGAGTTTTCCTCTTTCGTCTTCACTTGCTCCCCTGTCATCACCCGGTTGTCGCCGCCCCAGCTATCGCGGCTCATATTCCACATTTTTGCAACTGCATCCGCCAATCCAGGCTGGTAGGGGACCACCTGTATCTTATTCATCACTTTTTCCATGTCTCTTCCTCCTCGATTCTTAACTACGTGCCTTCCATCTTATCGGTGCATTGAATTTGTATTTTTCCTGCTTTGTCCATCTTTATTTCCTCCTTCGATCAGGGCAGTTATTTGCCTTGTTCCCCCTTGGTGGAACATTTTGGCACGCCCATTCTTATCGTATTAGGTTAAAGAATCAAAGTAAAGACAATTCTAAATTTTTAAAACAGAAAAAATGGCAGGCAAAAAGGCCCTGCCAAAGCAGAGCCTTTTGTTACATCCAGTTTAGGACCGGATGCATTATCTTGCCAATTCTTCTTTAATATCGCCGAGGATTTCTTTGGGATTTGTATTGGGAGAATACCGCTTGACGACTTCTCCTTTTTTGTTCACAAGGAATTTGGTGAAATTCCATTTGACAGCCTTCATGCCAAGCATGCCAGGCGCTTCTTCTGTTAAATATTGAAAAATAGGGTCGGCATTTTTCCCGTTCACATCCACCTTCGCGAACATAGGGAAGGACACCCCATAGTTCAGCTGGCAGAACTGCTGGATTTCTTCGTTGCTGCCCGGATCCTGATTCATGAATTGATTGCAGGGGAATCCGAGAATTTCAAGACCTTCCCTGTGGAGCTGTTCATAGATTTCCTGCAGCTCCTTGAACTGTGGTGTAAAGCCGCATTTGCTGGCTGTATTGACAATGAGGAGCACATCCCCCTCAAACTCCCTCAGCGGGACATCCGAGCCATCTGCTTTCATTGCATTAAATTGATATATAGACATCATCGCACCTCCTGCTATTATCGTAATCACGATCAGTCTATAATGCCAGTTTAAACTCTTGGTTAAAAAAGCACATCCTCAAGCTTCCTCAGGCATTCGGCCATATGATCGGACAGAAGGGCAAGATCATCAATCTGGTCTTCATAAATGAGTCTGCCAAAAGTGATTTCCGTTATATTCTGCACAGTGTCCGGCTTGCGTAATGGATCATAGGAAACTGTTTGGGTGATGCTTCTATTTTCTCCCCAAATGGCCTTCATGAGCCTGTCGATCCCGGCTGTCTGTTCCGGCTCATTCTTTTGGCTGAAGGAAAATCGGATGCTGATCATGCAGCCTGAGAGCTTTTCAGACAGGAGGGCGGGATGCAGCTCAGCCGCCAGATTTTCGAGCGCCGCTTGCATGATGAAGGTGCATGAAGCTTTGACAGATTCCCTGTCCTGAAAAGTGATTTCAAATGTCCTCGAAAGCTTGGCGGTATTAATCAGCTCGTTGCGGTCAATTATGCTGATTTGACCGGCAAGGTCCTTATCATACAGAAGGCCTTCCATGACGATCT
Source organism: Bacillus sp. AG4(2022) (assembly GCF_031844465.1). Classification (NCBI taxonomy): domain Bacteria; kingdom Bacillati; phylum Bacillota; class Bacilli; order Caryophanales; family Bacillaceae; genus Bacillus; species Bacillus sp. AG4(2022). Next base: position 316,163 of record NZ_JAUZVH010000002.1, on the reverse strand, counting down.
TCATATTTTCATACGCAGTAGGGTCAAACAAGCTGAACACCCCTTTTAAAATAGACCAACAGCATTTCCGTTCTCATCCACATCCATTTTCAAAGCAGCAGGCGATTTCGGAAGCCCCGGCATTGTCATGACATCTCCTGTAAGGGCTACGATGAAACCTGCCCCGATGGAAGGCTTCAGCTCGCGGACTGTCACAGTGAATCCTTCAGGCCTGCCCAGCTTTGCAGGGTCATCTGACAGCGAATACTGAGTTTTGGCCATGCACACCGGAAGGCTTCCCCAGCCAAAGGTCTCAAAATCAGCAAGCTGCTTTTTAGCTTTGCCCGCAAATTCTACATCTGCTCCCCCGTATACTTTCTGGACGATAGTCCTGATTTTCTCTTCAAGCGGATCTGACAGGCTGTATAACGGAGCAAAACTGCTTTCCTTTTTATCAATAAGCTTCAGGACAGTTTCTGCCAATGCAAGTCCGCCTTCCCCGCCTTTTTCCCATACTTCTGTAAGGGCAGCAGGGAAGCCTTCTTTCTCGCAGAGTCCAAGCAGTGTGCTCACTTCCAGATCTGTATCAGTTACAAATTTATTTATGGCAACAGTGAACGGAAGGCCAAAGCTCTTAATCGTTTCAGCGTGCTTCTTCAGATTGGCGAATCCTTCTGCCAATGCAGCGGCATTTTCCTCTGCAAGATCTGTTTTCTTTACTCCGCCATGCATCTTAAGCGCCCTGATTGTGGCCACGATCACCACTGCTTCAGGCTGGATGTCAGCATTTCTTGTTTTAATATGAAGGAATTTCTCTGCTCCAAGATCTGCACCGAACCCGGCCTCTGTAACCACATAATCGGCCAGCTTTGAGGCAGCTGTTGTCGCGGCAGCGCTGTTGCAGCCATGGGCGATATTGGCAAATGGCCCTCCATGCACCAAAGCTGGTGTATGTTCAATCGTCTGGACCAGATTCGGCTTAATAGCATCCTTTAAAAGCAGGGCAAGCGCGCCTTCTGCACCTAAATCTCCGGCTGTTACAGGTTCCTTTTGATCATTATAGGCGATGACCATCCTGGAAAGCCTCAGCTTCAAATCTGCCAGATCGGATGCCAGACATAAAACGGCCATGATTTCCGAGGCCACCGTAATATCAAACCCATCTTCCCTTGGCACTCCCTGCATAGGGCCGCCAAGACCGACGATCACCTTTCTCAGGGCCCGGTCATTCAGATCGACTGCCCGCTTCCAGACAATCCTCCGCTGGTCGATACCCAGTTCATTTCCCTGCTGCAGATGGTTATCAATCAAGGCAGAGAGCGCATTATTTGCTGAAGTAATAGCATGCAGGTCCCCCGTGAAATGAAGATTGATATCCTCCATAGGCAGTACCTGTGCATATCCGCCGCCGGTGGCGCCCCCTTTGATTCCCATCGTTGGGCCAAGTGAAGGTTCACGCATCGCTATCACGGTTTTCTTCCCGAGTCTTGTCAGGGCATCACCAAGACCGACAGTCACTGTAGACTTCCCTTCTCCTGCAGGAGTTGGATTGATGGCTGTAACCAGAATGACTTTTCCAGACTCTTTTGTCTGCAGCTTTTTCATGGCCTCATATGAGAGCTTGGCCTTGTGCTTCCCGTAAAGCTCTAAATCATCTTCTTCCAGCCCGATTCCGGCTGCAATTTCTTTGATCGGTTTCAGTTCTGATTCCTGTGCGATTTCGATATCTGACTTTACCTTTGGTTTCACGTTCATTCTTGTCCCCCCGAAATATGCAAAGTTTCCTTCTATATTGTACCACCGCGTCCAATAATAAGTGATAGAATTTTAAATAATGAATCTTTTGCCCGGCATTGCCTGATCATGCCGTTTGCTTTTATAATTAGATAATTGAATATTCAAACAAGGAGGAAGGCCCGTGCCCATTTGTATTCCGCCTCTGCTGCCTGCCCGTGAGATCCTGGAGAAAGAAAATATCTTTGTCATGGATGACAGCCGGGCAAGGCAGCAGGACATCCGTCCGCTTAATATCATCATCCTGAATCTCATGCCTGAAAAAGAAAAAACAGAAGCACAGCTTTTGAGGCTTCTTGGCAACACACCGCTCCAGGTAAATATTTCGTTCCTTAAAACAGCGACACATGAATCAAAAAATACAAGTGAACTGCATCTTGAGCAGTTTTATACCACTTTTCAAGAGATCAGGCATCATAAATTCGATGGGATGATCATAACCGGGGCTCCGATTGAAATGCTGGATTTCGAGGAAGTCGATTATTGGGAAGAACTGACTGGGATCATGGATTGGGCGAAAGAGAATGTGACCTCCAGCATGCATATTTGCTGGGGCGCCCAGGCTGCGCTTTATCATTATTATGGGATCGGCAAGGAGATCCTTTCGCGGAAATGCTCCGGGGTATACGCCCATACCGTTTGCGACCCTTCCATAAAGCTGCTGAGAGGATTTGATGACCATTTCCTTGCTCCTCATTCAAGGAATACAGACGTTTCGATTGCAAAAATAAACGAGCATCCTTCCCTGAAGCTTCTGTCTTTATCAGAAGAGGCCGGCGCATTCATCATCAGTTCAAAGGACGGCAGAAGAATTATGGTCACCGGCCATCTGGAATATGAGGCACTCACACTGGCTGATGAGTATGAAAGGGACAAAGCAAGGGGGCTTGTGCCAGACCTGCCATTGCACTATTTCCCTGAAGACAACCCTATGCTGCCTCCAAAGAACAGATGGAGGTCTCACGCGCATCTGCTTTTTTCAAACTGGCTGAACTATTATGTATACCAGGAAACTCCATATGAATGGTAACGCCCTGTCTTCTGAAAGAATGGCAAAATGGCTGCACTCTTAGAGGCAGCCATTTCATTTCATCCATTCAATCAGCTTTGCTGGCTATAGTAGACTTCCTCAAACGGCTGCACTACAACAAAACCGTTGCCCGAGAATTTCATTTGGATTGATTCCCCGCTTCCTCTTCCAAGGAAGGTCTTAAAGGATATATCAGTCACAAACTCCGGCTGAAGGCTGCCTGACCAGGCTACTGTAGCATTTGGATCTGTGTACACTGGATTATCCGGTGTGACCAGCAGTGTCAGCGGCTCATAATGGGAAGTGATGGCGACCATGCCGCGCCCTTCAAGGCGGACATTGAAGAGCCCGCCTGCCATCATGCCGGCGATCCTTTTCATCAGCTTGATATCCCAGCTGATGCCGGGTTCGAATGCCAGCAAGTCATTTCCGTTCACAAAAATCGCTTCACCGCCAAGGTTAAGGATTGATATCTTTTTCCCCTGGTCTGCCAGATAGAGTTTGCCATTCCCTGTCGCTTTCATCAGTGACGTCCCTTCCCCTGTCAGCGCCTTTTTGAACATTTTCCCGAGACCGTGCTCCAGGATCCCTTCTCTTTCAAACTTTATGTTTCCCCTGTAGGAAACCATGGCACCGGTTTTTGCCCAGATCTGATTTGTCAGGTTGATCTCAAGCATCCTTGGTGTTTCAAGCTCAAACAGGCCTTCTCCTTTATCCTGCTGTTTTGTCTGGCTGACGAATTCTTCGATTGAATATCTGCTCATCCCTACTACCTCCTCTTATTTATCATTTTTGATCATGAATACCCACATAAACGATAATGCCTGCTGCAATTCTTCTGTTAAGGAGCCTTTGGAAATCAGTTCTGCACTCCTTTTATAAACACCGAACCCGGCTGTCCTGCTCCATCCGTTTTCAGCAGCTAGCCTTTCGAACTCCCATGGCATCATTGTATTGCAGACAGCTTTCTTGCCGTAAAGCCTTTCATAGCTGTTTTCCCGCGGCTTCGCAGTGGGGCCTAAAATGCCGACGCATCCAAATCCTCCCGGCCTGACCACCCTCTGCATTTCCCTGAGGACTGCAAGTGGGCTCTCAGTCCACTCAAGGGAATTGATCGCAAGCACTGCATCAAAGGCATGATCAGGAACATCCAAAGATGCAATATCAGATTTAATAAATCTTGCATCATTTCCTTCATTCACCTTAATGGCTTTATGTATCATTTCCTCTGAAACATCTGCCCCTGTTACTTTATAGCCGGCATTTGCGAGTTTCAGTGTGCCAAAGCCATCTCCGCATCCAAGGTCACAGACTGCAGAACCTGCAGGGACATGCTGATTGAAGAAGCCTGCAATTTCCTTCCGGCTGCCTGATTCCCACATTTCCCTGCTCTGCCGGCTCCATGAGCCGGATTTCTCATCCCAAAGCCTTTCTGCTTCAGAGGCCCAATTAAATTCCATCCTGATGATCCCTCACTTTTATTACGGATATATTCTAAAAAAGTTTCATTCTTGTATTTCTATAAGGGCAGCTGGTAATCCTTTGTACTAAGGAAATTAAAGGAGGGGCTTTACATGCAGCCGGAAAAATTAATTGCTGTCCAAAGAAACCACCTGGGAGAGATTATGTCTTTCCAGACCTCGGGAGGGCGGATCATATCGTTCAGAAAAGCAATGATGGAAGCAGAAGAAGGACTCATCGAGCTTGCAGAGGCGGAACACAGCCTGATGGAAAACAATGTTAACACGGTGAATCTGTTAGAGGATTTTCCGAGCTTTGGGTAAGGGTATAAACGAGGCTTAATAACCGTTAAGGTAAAATTAAGAAATATTCGTATTCATCTATGCCTTTGGCAAAAGAAATAAGAAAGTTTCATGAAGTATGCCTTTCAAATGTAGTCTGTTGATTTGCGTTCCAGGCACTTCGCTTTCCGCGGGGCGGCGCTGAGCCTCCTCGTCGTACCTCCTGCGGGGTCTCAGCTCTGCCGCTGCAATCCCGCAGGAGTCTACGTGCCTTCCACTCCAATCAACAGGGCTCAAATAATTAAATGGCAGTTCTTTATTACCACCACCCCTTCGATCCCTTTTAAAAATGTGATAATAAATAGCGGCAAGGCATCCTTTAACGCCTTACCGCTTTTTATTCTGTCTTCATCCTTCAGTCTGCTCATTTTTCCTGGCGATTTCGCGGAGAGAATCCACTCTCCCCTGATCTTCTTCAAAGAACTGGACTAGGTCACCCACCCGGTCAATCGCATCCCAGCTTAAATGATGCTCTATGCCTTCCACATCTTCATAAATATTCTCTTCCTTCACGCCGATGATCCTTAACAGCTGTTCGAGAAGTTCATGGCGGTATACAAGCCTTTTGCCGATCTTTTTGCCTTTTGGAGTCAGGATCAGCCCTCTGTATTTTTCATAAACAAGATATTCGTCTTTATCCAGCTTCTGCACCATCTTAGTAACTGAAGAAGGATGGACTGACAAAGCTTCGGCGATATCGGATACACGTGCATAACCTTTATCTTCTATCAGTATGTATATTTGTTCTATATAATCTTCCATGCTTGGAGTAGGCATCCGATAACCTCCTAAGTATTAAAACCAGCTTCTTGCCGGACAGAAATACACATCCGGTTTCAGCTTTACTGCTGTGTCCTGTTAAATAATCGTCACCGGCCCATTGCTTTCCTGCAAACAGAAAGCTCCACCATGCAGCCCCGTAAAAATTGTCCAATAAAAATTTTACTATAGATGGGGAGGACAAACAAGTCAGGCAAGCGAAACACCAGGGAGAAGCTTGTGCCCCTCCCCTGCATTTATTGCTGCTTTATGCTGTTTTCAAAGACGAAGTTAAGCCTGCCTTCTCCCCATTCTAGCCTGGCCTGAAATTCCTTTTCGCCTTTTTTGAACCCTTTGATAAGATCTGTCTGCCCATCTTTCAAAAGCTTGCGGACATTTGCCTGGCTTATGGTCTTCCCAAGCACTTTTTTGGATATGGTGAAACGGCAGTCAGAGGCTTTATAATTCGCACAGCCATAAAAAGTCCCTTTGTCAACAACATCGCCGCCGCACAGCTTACATTTGCCGACCTTCGTGCCCGCACCTCCCCTTTTGCCTTTTTTCCCCGGCCTTCTATCCTTGAATTCCTCCAGGTCATATCCATCAAAGCTCCACCGGGAACTCTGTTCTGTCGCATCATTGATTAATTTGATTGACAGCTTCTTCGCCTGCTCCATAAATTCTTTTGGCGATGCTGCCCCCTCACCGATTTCATTCAGGCGCTGCTCCCATTTGGCGGTCATTTCAGGGGATCCAAGCACACTTTCGCCGATTGAATCGATCAAAAGCTTTCCCTTGTTCGTCGCATACACCTGGTTCTTGCGGACATCAATATACATCCGGTCCTTAAGAATGCCAATGATCCCGGCACGCGTAGCTTCAGTGCCAAGCCCTTCAGTCTGATTCATCACTTTGACCAGATCAGAATCCTCCAAATGCTTCCCGGCAGTTTTCATCAGGGTGATAAGCTGCCCCTCGGTATACCGCTTAGGCGGCTGCGTCTTGCTCTCTTTAACCTCTGTATCCTGTACAATCCCTCTTTCGCCGGATTCGAGGGACGGGAGATCCTGCTCATCTTCATCTTTAGCAGCACTCTTCTTGTTGCTGAACAGGACCTTCCTCCAGCCTTCCTGAATCATTTCCTTCCCTTTTGACAGGAAAGCAGCCCTCTCATCCGCCAATGTATGGATGGTTGTATAATCGAAGATGGCTTTTTCATAATGGGCGGCAATCAGCCTTTTTACAATCAGCTCATAAATCCTTGCTTCATCGGCACCCATTTTAGCCGGGTCGGCTGCCTGTTCTGTAGGAATGATGGCATAGTGGTCTGTCACTTTCTTTTCATTCACAAATCTTTTATTATCCAGTATGGATGAAACAGGAAGCGGGAAAAAAGCTTTAAAAGCATCCATTTTCGAAAGCTTTTCCAGTGTTTCAGGAAATGCCGCCGCCTCCTCTTTCGTGACAAAGCTTGAGTCAGAGCGAGGGTACGAAATAATTCCTTTCACATAAAGCTTTTGGGCGATTTCCAATGTTTTTTGCGGGGAATATTTGTAAAGTTTGTTTGCTTCAGCCTGCAGGGACGAGAGATTGAATAAATAAGGAGGCAGGAATTCCTTCCTGTCTTTATCGATTGATTCAATCCTGGCGTTCTTTCCTTCTGCAAACTGCTGGATTTTCCTGGCCATCCCTTCATTATCGAGACGGGAATTCCCATCTTTATGCCATTTCCCTTTATATGTCTTTCCTTCCATATTGAAAGTAGCCATGACTTCCCAGAAAGGCTCTGACTTAAAATTCTCGATTTCTTTTTCTCTTTTTACAATCAGTGCAAGGGTCGGGGTCTGGACCCTTCCGGTAGAAAACACATCCTGGATCCCTTTTTGCTGGAGCAGCAGGGTGTATGCCCTCGAAGCATTCATACCGACAAGCCAGTCGGCACATGCCCTGCTGAGCGCCTCATAATAAATATTTCTTGTCTTAGACTCATCAAGGAGATTGGCAAAGCCATTTGTTACAGATTTGGCGGTGAGCGATGAAATCCATAGCCGCTTCATCGGCTTTCTGCTGCCGCACTGAGTCAGAATGACTCGGATAATGGCTTCCCCTTCTCTTTCTGCATCACCGGCAATGATGATTTCATTGACTTCTTTATGGTGGACCAGTTCTTTGATGACTTTGAATTGCTTCCACTTTGACTTGGATACACGGTGCTTAAATTGCTCCGGAAGTATCGGCAGAGTGCTCAGTGACCACTTTTTCCATTTAGAATCATATTCCTCGGGAGGAACCAGTTCACATAAATGGCCAATGGCCCAAGTCATGAAAGCACCATCAGGGAACAGTTGGTTCGGAGCGATTTCCAGATAGCCTTCTTTTTTCTTGAATGAAAATGGGGCGGCAAGCTTCATTCCCTGATCAGGCTTCTCTGCAATAATCAGTTTCATATTCATTCTCCTTGCTCGGGACTGCGCAAGTCCGACTTGATTATTTTACTGCTAACCTCAATGGCAGCAGGGCCCGAAAAAAAGATTATACATGATTCCAGGCTGTTCAGGCACCCTTTAGCTCCTGTCAGATTGGGATCATGCACTTTTTTCAGAATTGAATAAATGGGGGGTTCTATGGGAGATGGATGGCTTGAGGGTAGCTGCTGATGTACATATGGCTTGAGGCAGCAGAAAAAAGCGCCATTCCCGGCGCTTCTTCTATTATACTATTAAACTTTCTCTCTTTAAAGCTCCCTGCAAACCAAAAGACTAGAGAGTATGATCATTCTGCTGTACGGACCCGCATGCTGTTCCGTTTTTTCATTATATACCCTTTAGTAGGCGAAAACAGGAAAACAAGGGCAAATAGTATTCCATTGGCAGCTGCCATGCTTCCGGATATCGAGGCATTCAGCCAGCTTGCAGCGAAATATCCGCCGACAGCGGCAGCCGCTCCGATCAATGCACTATAGATAAGCATGGTCCCAAGCCTGTCTGTCAGCAGGTATGCTGATGCTCCCGGTGCAATCAGCATAGCAACGACAAGGACTGCCCCGACGCTGTCAAAAGAAGCTACAGTTGTAATCGAAACCATTCCCATGAGCAGGTAATGGATGAACAGAACCGGAATCCCTATCGCTGCTGCCATCTGGGGATCAAAAGATGTAATTTTGAATTCCTTGTAGAATAATCCAATCAGCAGCAGATTAAACAGCAGGACACCCCCAAGCATCAGAAAGGCTTTCGGGACTTCTGGAAGCATTCCAATCCGGACGACATCCCAAGGGACAAAAGCAATCTCCCCCATCAATGCATGGTCGACATCCAGGTGGACATTTTCAGCAAAAAGCGAGACCAGGATTACTCCTACAGCAAACAGGAAGGTGAACACTACGCCGATTGAAGCATCCTCCTGAACGCCGCTGCTGTTAAAGGTCTGGACAAGGAAGGCCGTTGCCAGACCTGTTGCTGCTGCTCCAAGGAGCATGTAAAATCCGTTCATGCTCTGGCTGATCAGAAAAGCAAGGACGATTCCAAGGAGCACGGTATGGCTGATGGCATCGGCAAGCATGGAAAGCTTCCGCAATATCAGGAAGCATCCGGTGATGGCACAGGTGATTCCGGCCAGTGATCCTACTGCCAAAATCCATAATTCATAGCTCATAGATTCTCTCTCCTTTCTGGAAGGGGAAAAGGTGAAAGGACCGGCATCATATTATATTGCCAGAGCAGTTTCTCCGCTCTTTTGGCAAGCGGATCTGACGGTTTTACCATCAGCTTTTCAGCCAGCGCTTCCCTCTGGTCCTCATTAAATTCTTCACTGTGCATCAGGCAAAGTTCATTTATGCGTCCTTTCAGCGTCAGGATATAACCTTCGAGAACGCCTTTGTCCGTGAGCATCCATCCTCCTGGATCTTTTGCAATTAAATGCTCCTTGTACAGGTCGCTCATCAGCCTCATGGTATGTGATTTTGAGAAAGCGAGCTCATCGGAGATCCTGCTTTCAGCTATGATCATTTGTTCCTTCCCTGTCTCCCTGTAAGCAGATTCTGTCAGTTTGTACATTGCCCTAAGCACCTGGCTCCTCTTCGTCTTCCTGTTAAAGACGATTCTTTTGGCCAGCTTTGTCAGCAGTCCTCTCTGCGGGGCAGCCAGGACAGAGAACAGAAATAAGCCAGTAGCCGTAACAACAATGAACGGCCCAGTTGCAAGCCCCTGCCCCAGCGTGCTCAGAAGGGTTCCGGCCATTCCTGATAAGGCCCCGAATCCTCCTGAAATGATGACCATTTTCCCAAGTGACTCTGTCCAATACCTCGCAGCAACGCTTGGTGTGATCAGCATTGCAGCCATAAGGATTACGCCTACCGCCTGGATACCGATGACAACAGTGCCAGCCAGAAGGGTAAGAAACATAAAGTTCAGCCAGCCGGCAGGAAGTCCGAGCCCCCTCGCAAAATCAGGATCGAAGGTCAGGACCTTCAGCTCTTTAAAGAACAGCAAAGTCACCACGATGAGAACGGCAGAGGCACCTGCCATCAGCTTTACATCGCTCCCTACCATGGAAGCAGCCTGCCCGAAAATAAAGTCATCCAGCCCGCTCTTGTTGCCTGCAGGCGATTGGGATATCTTTGTCAGCAGGACAATCCCGAATCCGAAAAATACAGACAATACCAGGCAAATCGCGCTATCCTCTTTTAGAATTGAGCTGGAAGTGATGAATTGGATACAATAGGCGGCAAGCAGACCGGTAATTGCTGCTCCGATAAGGAGGGCAGGCAGAGATTTTTCACCTGTGAGCATAAAAGCAATGCATATCCCCGGCAATGCTGCATGTGCAACAGCATCCCCGATCAGGCTTTGCTTTCTCAGAAGGGCTATGCTTCCAAGCACTCCGCTTGCTGCACCCAGCAGCATTGTTCCAAACAGGACCCACTGTGTATTCGCGTTGCCCAGCATTTGCAATAGTTCATTCATATAAGACACCTCACTTTTGCTCGACCATCACTTGGCCCTTTTCCAGGAAGGCCAGCTTGCCGCCATATGTCTTGTGCAGGTTTTCCATTGTAAATGTTTTATCTGCCGGACCGTGGGCTATGGTTCTCATATTGAGCAGGATGACAGAATCAAAATATTCTTTTACAGTCTGCAGGTCGTGATGCACAACCAGCACCGTTTTCCCCTGGGCCTTCAATTCATTCAGCAGGCTGATGATTGCCCTTTCTGTAGCGGCATCCACCCCGACAAATGGTTCATCCATGAAATAGACGCTTGCATCCTGTGCAAGTGCCCTTGCAAGGAAGACCCTCTGCTGCTGTCCTCCTGACAGCTGGCTGATCTGCCTGTGCTGAAAAGCTTCCATGCCTACTTTGCGCAGGCATTCCCTTGCTGCTTCCACATCGGCTCTTTTGGGACGCTTGAACCAGCCGACATGGCCGTATCGCCCCATAAGGACAACATCAAGCGCATTCGTCGGGAAATCCCAGTCTACAGTACCCCTTTGCGGCACATACCCAACGAGCCTGTCTTTGGGCCGGTATTCTCTGCCGTATACTTTTATCTCCCCCGAAGCTCTCGGAATCAGCCCCAGTATGGCTTTAATAAGCGTAGATTTTCCGGCTCCATTCGGCCCGATTATTCCTACCAGGCTTCCTTCCCCGACCGAAAAGCTTACATCGCTCAGGACAGGCTTCTTCTGATATGCGACTGTCAGATTTTTTATTTCTACTGGATTCATGGCCTTTCCTCCTATTTCAGCGCTTCCGCGATGGTATCGACATTATGCCTATACATCCCCAGATAAGTTCCTTCCTCTGTCCCTTCCTCTCCCATTGCGTCAGAGAACAGCTCTCCTCCGATAGAAACGGTATGGCCTTTTTCCTTTGCTCCTTCTATGACCGCGTTGATGGATCTTTCCGAGATGCTCGATTCAACGAAAACTGCCTTTATATTACGCGTGACCAGTGTATCGACAAGGGCCTGAACATCGCCGAGTCCGTATTCGGCATCAGTGCTCAATCCCTGAAGGCCCATCACTTCCATATCGTATGCTCTTCCGAAATAGCCAAAAGCATCATGGGCTGTAACCAGCACACGCTGTTCTTCCGGAATCCCTGCCATTTCCTTGTCCGCAAATCGTTTTAATTCATCCATTTCTGCAAAATAGGCATCTGCATTTTCCCGGTAGTATTGTTCATTATCAGGATCTGCCTTAATCAGTCCTTCTTCTGCCTTTTTGAGAGCGGTTTTCCATAGATCGATATCGAACCATACGTGGGGATCATAGGCTTTGCTGCCGTCTGCAGCCAAAAGCTTCTCTGGTTCTATAGATTCAGCTATGGCGTATGTGGGTTTCTGTTCATTCATTTTCTCAAAGATATCAAGCATCTTTCCCTCCAGGTGCAGACCGCTGTAAAAAATGATATCCGCTTCCTGAAGCTTCTCCATATCACCCTGTGTTGCTTTATAAAGATGGGGGTCTGTGCCCGGCCCCATCAAACTGTGCACTTCCGCCTTATCCCCCGCTATTATTTTCACAGCATCGGCTATCTGCCCGATCGTTGTGGTGATATAAAGCTTCTTTCCATCCCCTTCACTTTCAGCGGTCTTCCCGGAGCATCCCCCCAGCACAATCAGACTAAAAGCAAAAGCTAACATCATCCATTTTTTCAATCCCGACACCTCTTCCTTCTGTTTTTCTTCATCCTCAGTCCTAAATTGTATGCACCTCTTTTAGCGATGTGCACACTTTTTAAACAGGACTATAAATTTTTAACTAAAACATAAAAGTTTCCTTTGGTAAACATTTTAACCTCAGTGTAAGATATGTCAATCTATTTAATAAAAAAAAATAAACCGGCTGCGCCGGTTTAGGGTTGATATGGCTTTATAGACAGATTGCACTGGGTATACCATCTTTCTTTTGGAATCACATGTGATACAGTAAGGATCAGGGACGGAATTTTCTCGAGAGTAAAAATGATCATGCCGATTTGTTCATCTATGATAGAAAAGGAATCGCCGTGAGAACTTTGCACAAAAGTTTTGCCCAGCTGTATGAGCGAACTGAAGATAGCCTGTTTGATTTCAGGATCCAGCTCGATATTCGGGGAAAATCTTAATATCCATTCCTCATTCCCTATCAAGAACCTGAACATCTTCTCACCTTTTTCTTTGTTTTTCAGCAGGCTGCACTTTATTCAGGATGCAGCCGGCTGTTTTATAATTTATGAGAAAAAGGGCTGAAAATGACAAGCAATCTCTCCTATTCATAATATCCGTTCGATTTGCAGCCCCCTGCTGTATCTTAAATCAATGAGGCGGTCTTCTGTCTGCACAAGTGCGGATAAAGGATCATATGGGTGAATCATCAGGATCCTGCCCTCTGACTGGTCTGTCAGCCTGACCCTAGAACCGGCCAGGCTGTTCATCAGGTTTTGGATAAAAATAAGCATAAAACCAGGTTCAAATGAACCGAAAGCGCCATCCTTCATCTTGCGCATGACCTGGTAAAATGGCAGGGCCTCATGGTAAATGCGGGCAGACGACATGGCATGAAAAACGTCTGCAATGGCTGTAATTTTTGCTAAATGCTCTATTTCCCTTCCTTTCAGGCCCAGCGGATATCCCCTTCCGTCTTCTCTTTCATGATGCTGCAGAACAATAAGGGCTGCTTTCGGGCTTACAGCATCCAAATCCCTGACCATTTCATATCCATAAACAGAATGAAGTTTCATTTCTTCATATTCTGATAGAGTAAGTTTTCCGGGTTTTGATAGAATTTCATCCGGAATCTTAATTTTACCGATATCGTGAAGGATGGATCCAAGAAGCAAATCCTCCATCAGTGCTCCGCCAATGCCAAGCCAGCGTCCGATCATCCCGGCTATCATACTGACACATACGGCATGGCTCGAGGTATATCTGTCTTTTCGGTCGAGCTGATGGAAAACATGGGACACTCCGGGAATATCAGCAAGTGTCCGGATGACAGGCAATATATCTTTTTTGATTGCAGTTATTCCAACACCCTTCCCTAGTCTTGCTCCAGCGAATATATCCTCCACCTGCCCCACCGCATGATCGATCAGCCCGGCAGTATCCTTCCCGCCTCCTCCATCGCTTATGCAGCCTGAAGCAAACGCAGGAGGTCCTGGCCTGTCTCTTTTCAGCTGGAAAAGGAGCCGATCGATTTCTGCTGAAGATAAAGGCTTCTCCCTGCCGGGTTCCTTAAAGGTTTTCACCATCTCACCCTGCCTCCAGAATTATTTTATAGCTTTAATTTTAACAAAAACAGGAAACGCCACCTATCATTTTTTGTCCTTTTTTTCATAAATACAAAAGATTCAAAAAATTTAAGAGATTTTTGTAAAAATTCTGCATTATTCCTTGACTGGAAATTTTCCTTCGTGTATATTATAGACATCATTTAACAGGATAATTTTTGAGTTTTCCAGAACTAGATAATTATTCTGCTAGTGATAATATTTATTTCGACACAATCTGTGTCTTGAAAGGCTTAGGAGGAAAAGTTCACATGCAAAACGGCAAAGTTAAATGGTTCAATAACGAAAAAGGTTTTGGTTTTATTGAAGTTGAAGGCGGAGACGATGTGTTCGTTCACTTCACTGCTATCCAAGGCGACGGCTTCAAGTCTTTGGAAGAAGGCCAGGAAGTTTCTTTTGAAATCGTTGAAGGAAACCGCGGACCTCAAGCAGCTAATGTTGTAAAACTTTAATCAGCACTTATAGATATTGGCCCATTGGAGACCAATTAAAAAAGGCTGGCATTTTGCCAGCCTTTTTTACATAGGTAAATGAAAGCGGCAGCAGACTGTTTCTAAGACAGTCTGCTGCCGCATTTTTTTATTTTTTCCCCGATCGTGCATTGAGTAATGCAAAATCGGTGAGCGAACCTCTTCCCTTTTTCTTCTTTGTGATACTTGTGGAGAAAGCAGCCTTTGCAGTACTGTTCCATAAGCTCTTCTGTTTCTTTATAGATATCCTTTCGTTCCAACTCTGTCCTTCCTTTCCTCTTCAGAAAACAATATTCCAGCTTTTATATAATCTGCATTCTGCTGTTGATCAGCTTTCCTTCCAGCGCCTGGCTGGCCAGCTTATCCGCTTCTTTATTCTCGGACCTCGGTATAGGCTCATATTTCGGCTCAAGGCCAAGTTTTTTTATTTTCTCTTCTATCCGGTCAAGCCATCTGTTCAAACTCTCTTCATAACAGGGCCATTCTCCTTCAAGCTGCTTAAGCACGACCTGTGAATCACCCAGGAAGCGGCATGTCATATGATGAGCTCCCATTTCTTCCAGCAGTGTAACAGCATAATGCATGGCAGCATATTCCGCTTCGTTATTGGTTTCCATTTCGCTGATTCTTTCATTTGCCCGGATGCGGAACTTCTTTTTTCCCTGCTTATAATAAATAACTGCTCCCAGTCCTGCCTGATAGGTATCTTTATTGAATCCGCCGTCAAAGTACACGGTTATGTCATGAGGCTCGGCTTCCACTTCGGCCAGCAGCTTCCTCATTTCCTTCAGTGACCAGCCGGTACCCATCTCATCGAAAAACTCAAGATCCAGGGCCTTTCCTCCCTTTTCTAGATCTCCGCCGAGTTCAAGCGCAGTTTCCCCGTCCATCCAGTCTGAGGTGAACCGGATTCCGTCTGTTCCTTTCAGCCTGTAAAGCCACTCTAACTTGTATTTCATAGTATCCGCCTTTCGCTTCAGTATCAAGTATTTGTTTAGCCTATTCCAGTTCGTGCACAAGTATCACAAAATTGCTAAAACTTTCACTTCTCCTGAGATGTGTCTTTCCTTCTATATTCACGCTATAATGGTCAAGGACAATTTAATATATGGCGGTTCGCAACTTCCCGCACTATCAAAACTAGGAGGATCTTATGTTTAACGAATGGTTTGGCCTCATTTTTGCTTTAGTTAATTTTGCTTTTGTCCTATTATTTTACCGCATTTTCGGCAAAACCGGACTTTTTGTCTGGATTGGCCTTTCTACTGTACTTGCCAATCTGCAGGTTATAAAAACAATTGAAATATTCGGTATGACCGCCACACTTGGAAATGCCATGTATGGCACCGCCTTCCTTGTTACGGACATCCTGAACGAAAAGTACGGTAAAGAAGAAGCGAAAAAGGCGGTCTGGCTTGGATTTTTGACACTTCTGTCCATGACAGTGATCATGCAGATGGTGCTGCTTTTCAAACCGCATGAAATTGATATGGCACAAGGTGCATTAAGCACGATTTTCTCGTTTCTTCCGCAAATAGCGCTGGGAAGCCTTGCTGCTTATCTTGCAAGCCAATTCCTGGATGTTTATATTTTTCAGTTCCTGAAAAGGAAATTCCCCAAAGACAATCAGTTTTGGATCAGGAATAACGGAAGTACGATCATCAGCCAGTTTATTGATACACTTGTTTTTACCGGGATTGCTTTTGCAGGGGTCTTTCCCTTCAATGAATGGATCCAGATATTCATTACAACTTACCTGCTGAAGTTCTTTGTTGCCATCCTGGATACGCCTTTTGGCTATCTTGCCAAGAAAATGCATAAAACAAATAAGGCGAATACATCCATCGACCAATAGAATGAAGAGAGTGCCTCGGCACTCTTTTTTTGCATTCACGGTGATAAGAAAGAACCGTTTCTGTGATAAACTTACATATAGTGTTACCCGTTCTCATGCGGGATAAGCAAGTTTCATTCTTTTAAATGGAGGATTTGCGATGATCGAAGTATATATTGACGGTGCAAGCGCCGGCAACCCTGGACCAAGCGGCGCCGGAATTTTCATCAAGGCTGGAGGCACTGTTGAACGCCATAGCATACCGCTCGGTGAAATGAGCAATCATGAGGCAGAATATCACGCTTTTATCCACGCACTGGAGATTTGCCTGCAAAGTGGCTACAGGACCGTTTCTTTTCGGACAGATTCCCAGCTTGTGAATGCAGCAGTCGAGAAGGAATTCGTCAAGAACCCTCTTTACAGCAGTCTTCTGGAAAAAGCTCTGGGCCTCTCCAGGCAGTTCGACCTTTTCTTTATGAAATGGATTCCAAGCAGTGAGAATAAAACAGCGGATGAACTGGCCAGGAAAGCGGTCCGCGACAATGGGAAAGAAGGGACCGCTGAATGACACAGTCCCGATCCTTGGCAGATATCTGCCTTCTTCTGGTAGCACTCGTGTGGGGTGCGACCTTTGTGCTGGTCCAGAATGCCATTTCTTTTCTGGAGCCATTCACTTTCAATGCGGTGCGTTTTTTTATCGCCGGAATGCTCCTTGCCATCTGGCTCTTTATTTTTAAAAGGGAACAGCTGGCCCGCCTCAATTGGAAGCTGGTATCCTCAGGCATCTTCATAGGCCTTTGGCTGTTTGCAGGATATGCCTTCCAGACAGCCGGCCTTCTTTATACAACTTCTTCAAAAGCAGGCTTTATTACGGGCTTAAGTGTCGTAATGGTCCCTTTATTGGCCTTTGCTCTGCTGAAAATTAAGCCAGGCGCCAACAGCGTCATCGGAGTGGCTGCTGCTGCGGCCGGCCTCTATCTGCTCGCCATGACAGATGCATCTTCCCTGAACAAAGGGGATATGCTGACATTTGTCTGTGCTGCAGGATTTGCCCTTCATATCATTTTCACCGGCAAATTCAGCAAACACCATCCGGCCCTGCTTTTGACGGTTGTTCAAATATTGACTGTGTCAGGTCTTGCAAGTGTTTCTGCTCTTTTATTCGAGGATTGGCAGTCAGCCCTGAATCCTGATATTCTCCTCGAAGGAAATGTTGTTACGGCTTTGCTGGTGACTTCCATATTTGCTACCGCTCTCGCCTTTTTGGCGCAGACTGCTTTCCAGAAATTCACCACTCCCACAAGAGTGGCGCTTATCTTTGCAATGGAGCCTGTCTTTGCAGCGGCAGCCGGCTATCTCTGGGCAGGGGACCGCCTTACGATTTCGGCCCTTGCTGGATGCGGGCTGATTTTTGCGGGAATGGTCTATGCAGAGCTGCCTTCAAGGAAGGAAAAAAGGGAAGTGGCGCGCGAGCAAAAATCCGCTTAATATAGAAAACAGCAGAAAGCACGGCTGAATGCTGTGTAAAGAGACGATAAGGCCCTGGCACTTGCCAGGGCCTATATTTCTTTTTCAGCTGCACCAATTCAAACTGCAGGATAAAAAAGAGGAGAGGCACGGGCCTCCCCTCTGGCTTATATAGCCAAAAGCTCTTTTTGTTTGATGAAATGGAGCGCTTCTTTGCGGGTAGTGATCCCATTGGCCATCAGCATTTCCAGCAGGGATACATAAAAGCTCCCGTCAAAGGCTTTTTGTGCTTTTAGTGTTATTTCGATAGCGGCATTTGCCAGTTCATCCGATGCATTCGTATATTGCTTGCCAAAGTATACAAATCCTTTTGCGTCTTCACGGAATTGAAAGCCTTTGCTTTCAAGGTGAGTCAAATATTCTTCAACGGTTTTCAATATGCTGCAGCTCCCTGAATCTTGTCATCCTATCTTCTAAATTTTACCTTAAATTTCGACAATTTTCTATCTTTTTTTGAGAGCAGATAGCCTGCCGAACCGGTAAGGATTCCAAGCAGGGCGCCACCAAGCACTTCCTGTGGCTGATGCCCGAGCATTTCTTTAAGCTTTTTCGGTTTTTCTTCACTGAATTCCACTGCTTCATCTTTGTGGACTTTGTCCATCAGCTCTTCCATAGAGTTAACCTTCAAGGTCAGCTCGCCCGTTTGCCTCCTAATTCCCTGCGCATCATACATGACAATCAGGCCGAATACAAGAGACAGAGCAAAATCAATTGTCGGCAGCCCGCGTTTCAGGGCTATAAATGTAGTCAGGGAGGACACGCCTGCTGAATGGGAGCTCGGCATCCCGCCTGTCTGGAAAAACAAACCCGGCTTCCATTCCCTTTTCTTTAAAAAGTGGAGAGGTATTTTCATGCCCTGGGCAATGATGATGCTTAGCAGCGCTACAATGACTCCTTTATTCAATGGCCATCACCTCATTTTATATTGTGAAGATGAGGGGGTTTAAATATTCGTTTGGCAAATACTAAAGCTGCAGGTGCAATAATCAGCAGCTGCATCACTTTTCCGGAGGTGAATGCACGTGAGTAAAAACGGCCATGCCAACAGGGGGAAAAAAGCCCCTGGCGTCAATCCCCAAGGCTACGGACAGGATGCCGAGTTTGCTGAAGAGCCAAAAAGCAAGCTTGAGAATGCTGCAAAAAAGAAAAATACGAAATAACAGCAAAAGGAGCTGCAGCTGTGGCAGCTCCTCCAATCTTATATCTGCAGAACTCAGGCAAGGCTCTTGCTTTCCTCAAGCTTTTCGAGATGCCTGTACAGCCCCCTTAATTCCAGTTCACTGAACTTTTCCATCGCCTTTTGCTGATTGATTTTATAAACAGCATCATCCAGGACACATTGGACTGGAACATCGCATTTAATCTCTGCCAGCTGCCTGCTTAGATGGAGCATTTCAAGCCCCTCTTCAATTTTAGCTTTTTGCGCTTTTGTGAGCTTGTCCAGATTCTCGATAACGCCATCCACATGTTCGAACTGCTGCAAAAGCTTTAATGCTGTTTTTTCGCCGATTCCTTTTACCCCAGGATAGTTATCGCTTGGATCTCCCATAAAAGCTTTGAGGTCGATCATCTGCCTTGGCGTAATCCCTTTTTCTTCATAAAAGGTATCTGCTGTATGGACAAGATAATTGCCAAACCCTTTTTTAAGCAGGATGACCGAAATATCTTTGTCAAGGAGCTGCAGAATATCCTGGTCGCCCGTCAGGATAGAAACCCTGGCCTCCGGCTGAAGGTTTCTCGCAATCGTGCCGATGCAGTCATCAGCTTCAAACCCGGCCAGCCCGATATTGGGAATATCCATAGCTTCTACAGCTTCTTTGACCAGATCAAACTGAGGAAGCAATTCGATTGGCGCTTCTGAGCGGTTTGCTTTATAGCCGCTGAACATTTCAGTCCTGAAGGTTTTGCTGCCCATATCCCAGCAAACAGCCACATGTGTTGGCTTAAAGGATGATACGGCTGTGAAAAAATGCTTCAGAAATCCCTGAATCGCATTAGTCGGAACCCCTTTTGAATTGATCATAAACTGGCCGGTGACAGCAGTTGCAAAGAACGCCCTGAATAACAGTGCCATGCCATCAACAAGCAGCAGGGAAGGTTTATTTTCATTCATCATGTACAGCCCCTTTTCTCTTCATATTTCACTATTATAACATGGATGAAGACACGGCTTCCCTGTAAAGATTTAGGTTCCTTTAACGGGAAAAAGGCCTTGTAAAGGCCTTTCTGTTTACAGGTCCATCACTCTGCCTGCGGGTCTTTTTTAATGACTTCTATTCCTTTTTCTTTGAGTACATACTGCATGGCAACCCTTGCTTTGACTACATTGTTATTCAGCACCATGGAATATTTCTTTCCATCCTTAAAGGTCACAATGAATTTGTCATCAGTTGCTATTCCTCCTGATAGTTTGGCTGTCTGCTCCGCAGCTGCCACTTCATCCCATGTGTATGTTTTTTCCTTCAGCGAAAAAATAGGATCGATTGTAATGCCCTTCTGGTCTGCATAATGATACCCGTCTGTACTAAGCAGGATGAGCAGCACACCAATAATAGCACTGCCTGCCAATAACCCTTTCAATCCTGCTGTCATTCTCTGCTTGCTGAGCAGTACAGCTGCAGTTATGCATATGGCTGCCAGCAGCAGCAGGCCGGCAATGAAAACGCCATAAGCAGCCCTTAAGGGTTCAAAGAACCATTCGCCTGATGGTGAAAACAGGATCTCCTGCAGTGGTATCAGAATGAAAATCGGCACAAAACATGACGACAAAATCAAGATGATTGCACATGAAACAAAGATTTGGCTCTTTTCCGTTTTTCTCTTTTTTGTAATGGTATAGCCTGTGCTCATGAAAAAAGATCCCCCTATTAAAATTTCAGAACCTTCTCAATTATACAACAGAAGAAAAAGTAAAAAAATCCCTTTTTGAGGGATTTTCTTTTTATTTGCCAGCTGCCTGAGCTACTGGATTCTCCGGATAGGAAATCCAGTCGCTGAAGCTGCCGACATACAGCTTTACATTTTCATAGCCTGCTTCCTTTAAAGCAATGAAATTCGGGGCGGCCGTGACGCCTGAACCGCAATAAACAATGACAGGATCTTCCGGTCTGATGCTGCTGAATCTTTTCCTTTGTTCTTCCGCATTCCTGTATTTTCCGCTAGCGAATCCGTCTGTCCATGGATAATTGACTGCTCCGGGAATATGGCCAGCTTTTTTATCAATAGGCTCCTCTATTCCCAGATAGCGTTTTGCCTCCCGTGAATCTATTAAGGTTTTCTTGCTTTCAGCCTCGGAAACCTTTGTTGCCTCTTCTGTATCAGCCAGTATCTCAGCATTTAGGCTTAAGGCATATTCACTCCTCACAATGTGGGGAATTTCTTTTGTCACAGGCTGTCCTTCCTTCTTCCATTCTTTGAAGCCGCCATTCAGGACATAGACGTTTTCGTGGCCGGCATATTTGAGCAGCCACCATAATCTTGCAGCAAACGCCCCTTCTCCGCCGTCATAAGCAATGACAGTTGAAAGATTGGAGATTCCCGCCTGTTCAAGTTTTCCCTTGAAATCATCCATATCCGGGAGGGGGTGCCTTCCGCCATGCTTTGACACTTGTCCGGAAAGGTCCTTTTCCAAATGAAAATAAACAGCGCCCGGGATATGTTCTTCAAGATAGGCCTTTTCCCCTTTTTCCGGCTCCCCCAGACTGAACCGGCAATCACAAAACCTGACGTCTTCGCTGCCGAGCCCTTCTATCACCTCATTCAGTTCTTTCACCCATTTCATTTTCTTTTCCCCCTTCCCTTTTCTCCATCAGTTTCCTGACATTTTCCTTTGGATCCCAGCAATTGAACTGGTAATATGGCAATGTGTCAAAGCCGAGCCGCCTGCACCGGTACTCCATTTTTCCCCCGGCCCTTTCTGCCTGGAAATGGATGCAGGTAGCACAAGCATGAAATGATTTCCCCATCATTTCCCCCTAAATATTGAGAAGTTCCCAAAGCCATTGGTTCAGCTTCCCCCTGGTATTTTCCCTTTTGCCAGCCTCCCCCGCCGGAATGTCCAGCTGGTTTGTCTGCCGGTATAAAAGGATCTCCAATTCTGCTCTTTCACTTTCCTTTATCAGTCTGCCGCTCGCCTTTGATTCTCCAAGGATATGATAGTATGGCAGTATTTGGGCAAAGTCCTGTCCTTCAGGAGCACAGGCAAAGAGATCGGACCAAGGCACAGCTTTCATTTTTTTTGACAGCATTCCTGCCAGCAGGCCGGATCTTGCAGCGTGAATCAGCTGTTTCTGCCTCCTTGGCGTCAATTCCTTGCCCGAGATTTCTTTTAAGTTCCGAACCATCAGTCCCTGATAATGCTTTGCAAGCTTAAAAGAAGAATATTCTTCACTGATGAAGTTCCGGAGACGGCTGGCAAAATCCTGCCTGTCAATATAGACGATTGGCGAATACGCCCATTCATAAAGGCTCGGATTCGATTTTTCCAGCAGGCTGAAAGCCTTGAACAAATCCCAGCCTGCCGAGTCTGCCGGCGAGGCATGGACAATTGTCTGCTGTTCAGGCTTTAACGCTAAATAGCTGCGTACCTCATTGTATTTGTAAATAAAACGAACATCGTAATCCGATTGTTCGGAAGCCGTTCCCCAGGCGCGGCTTCCTGCTTCACATGCATAATATATGGTGATGTTATGCTTCTTTTCCAGATCCTGAAGCCATTCCTTCACGTGATCACCCTTTACTGCCAGATGTGAACTGGACGAGTGAGCGTTCCAGTTCAATCAATTTATCAAGAGGAATTTCATCACTCAGCGCTGCGGAAATCCCTTCATAGTATTCTGCTGCCTGATCTGCCATTTCGGCAGTCAGCTTTCGGTATTCTTCTTCCAGAATGCGTGCATAATAGTCTTTCAGCCTGCTGCTCTCGGAAGCCAGATAATTGTCAGCCGGTCCATCCAGCACTTTGTGCAGTTCCTCGCCCAGCTGTTTTCTGCCATTCTGTTCAAAGAATGTCTTAGGGCTTTTAAAATAGCTTAAAGCCTTTTTGAACAGTCCGGGCTCCAGGTCCGAAAAAGCGGATGTGAAATCAAGCCCTGGATGGCTGGAGACTTCAAATTCTGTAAAAGTAATGTCTCCGCTGATTTTGCTGATGGAAGATACCAGGGAGGCCTGGGCTTCCTTTGCCAGCTTGCCGGCAAATACCTCAAGTCTCAGCGAGGTCGCCCTCATCTCCTGGGCAAAATCAAATCCGAAAGAGCTGAGGAAGTCTGCCAGGGCATCCTGGAGCGCTTTCTTCATATTCCTTCCATCATCTTTCAGGACAGAAGGATTAAAGGCTTCTTTGATAAAATCGCCAAACCTGAAAAATACCCGCTGCTTAATGTAAAAGATGAGCTCATCCGCTTCCTGCTCAAGTCTTTTCTTCAGCATCAGGGAAGAGCCTTTTTCAAGAATATCCCGGACTCCAGCCTTCTCCCCTGCTATCTTCTCGCGTTTCATCTGCTTTGCCGACTCATCTTCCCGGGAAGAGCGGATAAAACTCCTGAGCTGACCGATGGCTCGTTCCCATTCATTTTCAGCCGAGTTTACGGCAATGGCAGAGAGCTCGCTGGAAATGAACGAATAAAACCGTTCCTCGAACTCTGCCAAATAAGATTTGCCGGCTGCCTCTCCCAGCTTCTCCTGAAGTCCAAGCAGACTTGAGACCGGATTCAGATGCGGCCGGCGAATGCCGTACTGAGTCAGCTGATCTTCCACATAGCGGAGCACAGACTCCATCTCCTCCTCACTTGAGGCGAGATCTACTGCATTGACGGCAAAGAACATTTTGTCGAGTTCAAAAGACTCCTTCACCCTTCCAAGCTGGATGAGGAATTCCCTGTCAGCCCTTGAAAATGCATGATTATAATAGGTGACAAAAAGGATGGCATCTGAATTTTTTATATAATCGAATGCAACACCTGTATGGCGGGCATTGATGGAATCGGCTCCAGGAGTGTCGACAAGGGTGATGCCCTGCCTCGTCAATGGGCAGTCATAAAACACCTCAATCAGCTCCACCAGACAGGATTTCTCTTCATCTGCCACAAAGGCCCCGAATTCTGCCAGACTCACTGTCATCGTATCTCCCAGCTTGGCACGGTAATCCGGATAACCTTTCGAAAAGGCATTCAGGAAAGCCAGATGGGTTTTTTCACTGCTGTTCAGATCCCCTGCTTCACTCAGCTTTCCTATTTTTCGCAGGGCATCTTCAAGATCTGTTGCCTGTTCATTGAAAGCCTTAAGGGAACGATTGACATCTCCGTAAAGGACCTCGGCTGTTTTAAAATGCACCAGGCTTGTGCCATGGGCATGATCATGATCGACAGGCCTGATCTTGTTGATTGCTGCTGTAGTCGGATTTGGCGAAACCGGCAGCAGCCTTTCGCCAATCAGCGCATTTGCGAACGATGACTTGCCGGCACTGAAGGCTCCGAATAATGCAACCGTATAGTCCTTGTCCTTCAGCCGCGCTGCTTTTCTGGCCAATTCGGCAGCCGTCTTGGAAAAGCCGGGAACGCCCTTCAATTTCTCAGCTGTAAATAATAGCTTTTTGATTATGTCATCCGGATCTGCGCTTCGCCCGGCAAATTGAATCTCTTCTTCTTCCATCTCAGCTTTATCGTTCACCTTATCCAAAAAGTCTTCTTCTTCATCCGGCGCAACTTCGGCTGTTTCTGTGTCTGCTGTCAGCTCGATTGCGCTGGCACTGAGCTGATCAGAAGGATAGTCTTCATGGATTACCTGCTCCAGCCTCATTTTTGCAGCCAGCTGTTTTTCTTTCATTTCATTCAGGCTGATCCACGCCTCTGCAAGACCTTTGACTTCCCTGTATTCCGCTTCTGATTTTTCAATTGCTTCGGAAGAATTTTCTGCCGCTTTTTGGATCATGATGTTTTTGATTTGTTCGAAATGATCCTTAGCCGTTTTTTTGACCGCTGAGGCAACATCCTCTGTATAGTTAAGCACATATTCACCTGTCAGCATGGCTCCACTTTTCACAGTCTGTTCGATCATTTGTGCTGTAAACGGGATGGAGAAGCTTTGCACCGCTTCCAGCAGTTTCGGATCATGCAGCTCTTTTTCTTTTATTGTTCTTGAAAACACTTCCTTTATATGCCAGACCAGCTCCGACCTTACCCGATCTTGAAGATCCTGATAAAAGGCATCAAGGCGGCGGGCTGATTCCTCCCCGGTTTTCTGGCGTGAGAAAAACAGGCCGACTTTAAATCCCGGCTGACGGGATTCGAGATACTTTTCTGCAAGCTCCCTAGTCTGGTAAGGCATCAGGTAAGCATTCTTTAAGACCTTTTCCAGCTCCTTTCCAAGGTGTTCCTGGAAAGAATCCCTTTCTGCCTTTCTCTTATTGAGCTTATCCGCCAAAGCAGCAGCGTCCTTTTCTAGAGTCTCTCTCCGCTGTACCGGAAGCCCTTCCAATATTCCGTTCAAACGCTGTTCTTCTGACTCATCGAGCGCCTCCAGGAATCGGATATGCTCATCAGCGAGCCTTTTTATAGCTTCCTCTGCTGCCCGGGGAAGCAATTCCCTGCTTAAAGCCATCTTTTCATGGATGAATTGGCGCAGCTTTCCGAACTCATTATGAGGATGTTCCTCTTGCTTTAGTGAGGTATAGAAAATATGTTCAGGCTGAACCCCCCAGGAAGAAAATGACTCTCTCACACTGGCTTTGAACTTTGCCATGCTTATTTCTTCTTCACGGTGTTTATCAATCTGATTGATGATCAGATAAATCTCTTTTCCTGCAGCAGCAAGCTCTTTTGTAAACAGAAAATTAAGCTCTGACTGGACATGATTATAATCCATCACGTAAAAAATGAGGTCGGAAAGGTGAAGGGCAGATTCTGTTGAAATTCTGTGGGCATCATCTGCCGAATCGATTCCCGGTGTATCCATGACTGCGATATTCTCCGGGAGGATTGTTCCCGGCTTGCTGATTTCGATCGAGTGGATCTGGCCGCCATCCCGGCAATACTGCTTTACACGCTCATAATCATATGGAGCAGGATAGAGGCGGGGATTACCTTCTTTAAAATAGACCTTGGCATAATCCTCCCCCGCTTTAATTTTCACTAAATTGGCGCTGGTAGGGATCGGGCTCGACGGCAAGAGGTCTTCACCGATGATTTTATTGATCATGCTTGATTTTCCGGCTGAGAAATGGCCGCAAAAAGCAATAGTAAACTCATCCCGGCTGATTTTTCTGGCAAGCTGGCCCGCCTTTTCTGCTGTTTGGGCATCTTTCTGTTCTGCTAAATAATCATGAAAGGCAGCGGCTTTGTTGAGCTTCTCTGCTGTCCGCTGTTCAGGCAATGTGAATGACATCCGATACTTCTCCTTGCTTTTATGAATTTACTATCATTTTAAACGATAATTCGCTCTTTTCATATATTTATAACTATGCAGCTGCCAGGCCGTGCGGAAGGAGCTCTTATAAGCTAAAAAAAATAAACAAAAAACCCTTTCCTTAAAGGGAAAGGGCCTGGAATATTTTATTTCACTGTCTGCGGCTTAGCAACATGGCTTAAGACGTGCTTCATGACAAACGAGTATACAGCGATCACACCAATAATAAAAACAGATACCATATGTAACACCGTCCTTGGTTGAATTATTTTTTCAATTGAGAATAATATTCAGCCTCATTTAGAAGTTTATCATCAATGATAATCATTTTCAACTGCTTTCTTCAGAAATTCGTTTTCTTCCAGGAAGAAAACGGTTACGCCGCAATTTTTGCCGGTATTCAGTCAGGCCGCTGAGAGCCTGTTCTTCTGCAGGTATCCTGACTGAGAGGATGGCTAGATTAAGAATTGAAAATACGGCCAATGTCCAATACGCCTGGAACATCAGAGGAAAAGCGAGGAATTCCAAGGTTACAATTACATAGTTCGGATGCCGGATGAACCGGTAAGGCCCTCTCATAACCACATTGGCATGGGGTATAACCAGGATTTTTGTATTCCAGTACTTCCCCAGGGAAAGCAGCGCCCAGAGCCGGCCAGCCTGAGTGATTATGATCACTGTCAAAATTGCTGGCCACAAGGACGAAAGGGTCCTGCTCCCCCACGAAACCTCAAAACTGTAAAAAAGAAAGAAAGAAGCATGAATCATGACCATTATACTGTAGTGCCCCTTGCCAAACTCAAGGGCTCCCCGGCTTTTCATCCATTTTTCATTGCTTCTGGCCACTGCCAGTTCCCCGACCCTTTGGAGCATGATGATCAAAATAAAAACAGTGAACCAATCCATATCATTCCCACCTCAGCAATAGCAGTTCAGAGCTGAAGCCCGGCCCCAGTGCTGCCGCAATCCCAAGCTCGCCTGCCTTCCCTTTTTCCATGAATCTTCTCAGTACATACAAGATTGTAGCTGAAGACATATTGCCGAACTCCTTCAGCACCTGAAGGGATATATCTGTCATATGGGGAGAAAACTGCAGGCTGGTGACATAGGCATCCAGCACCTTTTTCCCGCCGGGATGAGCAACAAAATGATCTATTTCGTCCAGTCTGGTGTCCATCCTTTTCAGAAAGCTTTCTACATTGGGCTTGAGCGAGTTTTCAATAATGGAGGGAATATCCTTGGAAAACACTACATAGAGACCCTCGTTCCTCACATCCCACCCCATTACGTCAAGGGAATCAGGCATGGTTGTCGAAGCTGTGCCTATTATCCTTGGAATGGCGTGAGAACGCTCCATATTAACCAACTCCGCTTGATCACCGGCCATTAAGACACATGCAGCACCGTCTGCAAATAAAGAAGTGCCGATCAGATTGCTTTTGCTCCGATCATTTTTCTGGAAGGTCAGGCTGCAAAGCTCGACTGCCAGGACAATCACTTTCGCCTTTGGATAAGCAAGGCAGTACTCATAAGCCCTTGATAACCCTGATGCTCCTCCGGCACAGCCGAGCCCCCATAAAGGGATCCTTTTTGTATGCTGTGAAAAAGGCAGGACGTTCATGATTCTTGCGTCCAGGCTTGGAGTGGAAATTCCGGTGCTTGTCACCATGAATATGGCATCAATCTCCGAATAATCTATTTTTCGTCCCAGGAACTGTCTGTTATGGAGGCAATTCCGGATGGCTTCTGCCCCAAGCTCTACCGCACACTCAATAAAAGCCTCATTTTTTTCTTCAAAAGAATGTTCTCTCCTGTACCAGTCCATTCCTTTGGCAAAATGCCTCTTATGTATCTGGCCATTATGGAAGGCTTTTAAAAGCCTTTCAACATCCTTGAAGGACTCCGAAAACAAGTCCCTTGCAAACTCCATTACTTGTCCCTGCTCCAGCCTGTGGGCAGGAATGGCTTCGGCAGCCGAGATGATAGCTGGCATTTTTATACGCTCCTCGCTCTATAAACAATTCCTTGTTAATTTTTCCAAACAAAGAAGGATTATACACAGTTTCTCATCTGGCACGGCTTTCGGGATGCAGCAGGAACAGCGGGAGCGCGGACAAAAAAAAGCTTCCCCGCCTGGAGGAAGCTTCACGTTTTGAAGGAGTTGCTGTGCTCTTTTATTATATATTGTTTTACTGGGGCATTCATTATTTAATCTTTTCCAATTAATATCCACCCGAAGCGATACTTTCAGCCCGGAGACTTTTGACCCGCAGCCTTTGGGAAATAATAAGATACTTTTTTGCAAAAAACTTACTACCAGCAGCGGGAAATTATGTTAATATTAATGTTAGCTGGTTGCTGGAGGGATCATTCATGTCATTGACAAAAAATGTTGAAGATATCATTAGTGGGACTATTGAATCAATTAAAAGTGTTTTTCCTTTTGAATCTTCAGTTGAGGAGCCGGCGCAATTTTCACAGCCCTTTACACAGCATAGCATTGGTGTGCTGATTGGAATGACGGGCGATTTGCGGGGCAGAGTCATTATAGATGGAGAAGAGCAGGCTTTCAGCAAAATCGGCGAAGCTATGTTTGGAATGCTGCTGGAAGGTGAAATGCTGGAATCTTTCGCGGGTGAACTCGGAAATATGATTGCCGGCAATCTATCTATTAACTTATCAGGGCAGGGCCTTCAGATTGATATCACTCCCCCTACGGTCCTTGTAGGCGAGACGAAGGTCTATGGGTTTGAGAAGGCCTACAGCCTGCCTGTAAAGCTTTCAGGCGCAGGTGAGCTGATGGTCGTCCTGATGCTTGAATAGCCGCAGCGGACGCCTATCAGCTGGATAAAAGGAATAGACATCCCCCGGCACATCGCCGGGGGATTTGACTATTCTGTCTAAAATCCTTTAATCGTCATGCCGCCGTCAACAAATAGTGTCTGGCCGGTCACATAGCTGCCGGCAGCACTCGCCAGGAATACTGTCGGACCAACCAGCTCCTCCAGCTCGCCGACCCGGTTCAGCGGCGTCACATCCAATATTTCCTGCAGATATTCCGGATCTGCAAGGAGCTTTTCTGTAAGCGGCGTTTTAAAATACCACGGACCTATTGCATTGACGTTGATGTTGTAAGGTCCCCATTCCATGGCAAGTACTTTAGTCATCTGGATTAATGCGGCTTTTGTTGCTGCATACACAACTCCCGTCCTTAAAGCAACATGTCCGGCAACTGAGGCAATCGTAATGATCCTGCCCGGTGTCCCGCTGTCCTTCATAACCCTTCCGGCCTCCTGGGAGACCATGAATGCGGATTTGAGATTAGTGTCCATGATTGTCTGCCATTCTTCATCTGTTACATCAAGCGCTTTTGAACGGATATTCATGCCTGCATTATTGACGGCAATATCCAGTCTTCCCCAATGTTCTGCAGCGGTTCTGACTGCATTATGTACATCTTCCCTTTTGGCTGCATCAGCCTGGATGACAATGGCCTCCCTGCCAGTCTTCCTCACTTCTGCGGCGGTTTCCTCCAGATCGGCCTTCGTTCTTGCCAGCAGGGCTACATCTGCACCCGCTTCTGCCAGCCCAATCGCAAGGGCCCGTCCTATTCCCCGCCCCGCACCGGTCACTAATGCCTTTTTCCCTTCTACCCTGAAATCAGGCAAATACATATCCATCACCCTTTTTAGAAAATTCATATAAATTTTAACATACAGCATGCCAGGACACCTAACTCTCTGCCTCATGCAGGAAAAAGGGCACGCTGCCGGCGCCCTTCCAGCCTATTCCTTGGATTTATCAGATGAAAGCTCCTGTGCCTGGACGTTTATGATAATTTTCTTGCCTGCAGCAGAACCGCATACTTTACAGCTTCCCTCTTCATTGTAAAGGAGCCTGCAATGCTCGCAATAGAACTTTTCCACTTCTTCACCCTCATTCTGTATTGCTGCAATTATATTTTATTTATTAAAAAACAAAATGTTCCTCTGCTAATCTTCCATGGTAAAAAAACAGGAAATTTATTCCCTTTTCAGAAAATAATCACCTATAATAAGTTTTAGGCTGTATGGCCGCATCTGCTTTCATAGGAGGAAACCATGAAAATATTCCGCGATTGGACGATATTTGAAATAAGCTGGCTTCTTGTTTTTACACTTATTAATGTGTATTTGTTTATTGCCTGGCAGGATTCCCTTCTTGGCCTTATTTCTTCTTTGGCCGGGATGCTTTGTGTTGTCCTCGTAGCAAAGGGAAAAATCGCAAACTATTATTTCGGCATTATCCAGACAGGGACATATGCTTATATTTCCTATACCTACGGGCTGTATGGGGAAGCCATGCTCAATGGCCTGTTCTATTTTCCCATTCAGTTTATCGGCATTTATCTCTGGAGAAAGAATATGACAAAGGACAGCATAAAAGGGGAAGATGTGAAGGTTAAGACGCTTGATTCCAAGGGATGGTCCCTTCTCGGAATTACTGTGCTGGTGTCCATTTTTCTATATGCCCTCCTCCTTGACTATCTGGGGGGGAGATCTGTTTATATTGACTCTGCCACAAATGTCCTTTCCGTAACAGCACAGATATTGATGCTGAGAAGATTCGCCGAGCAGTGGCTTCTATGGATCCTTGTCAATGTCCTGTCGGTCATCCTCTGGTTTAATGCTCTGATTTCAACAGGGGGCAATGATATATCTATGCTCGTCATGTGGACGGCATTCTTGTTTAACAGCATTTATGGGTATATAAATTGGACGAAACTTTATAAAAAACAGGGAGCTGCAGCGGTTTGAAGAAAAAAACAATTGGTATGTACGGGGGAAAGTTCCTGCCTTTCCCCCATCTTGGCCATGTATACAGCATGACGGCGGCAGCTGCAACAGCTGACGAGCTTCATGTCATCATCTCACACGACAGCGACTATGAAAGAAAGCTTTTTGAAGGCGGCTGTGCAGAGCATGTCAGCTTTACACTGCGGCTCCGCTGGTGGAAACAGCTGACCAGGGAGCTGCCGCATGTACATGTCCATGAAATTTATGATGAACAGACCGGCTCTTTCTCCGATTGGGAAAATGGCGCAAAAAAGATCCGTGCCGCAATCGGCAGTCCGATCGATTTTGTGTTCAGCTCAGAGCCGGATTACGGACCGATTTTTTCCCGTCTTTACCCGGAAGCTGAGCATATCCTCATAGATCCGGAGAGAAAAAGGTATCCGGTATCAGGTACGATGTTCAGGAAAGATGGCGTGCTGAAGCATTGGGATATGGTGCCTAAATGTGTCCGGCCGCATTTCGTCAAAAAAGTGGTGATTGCCGGGACTGAAAGCTGCGGAAAATCCACGCTGACAGCCAATATGGCCCAGATTTATAATACTTCTTTTGTGAAGGAGTATGGCCGGACCTTTTATGAAGAACTTGGAGGATGCGAGGGAATAACAGTACCGGAAGACTACCCCCATATTGCATATGCCCATAAGCTGGAGGAATGGAAGCAGCTGAAGCTGGCAGACAAAATCCTTTTTGTTGATACTGAGGCAATCACCACCCAGTTTTTCTCTCACGCCTATCTGAATAAAAGACAGCCTGTGCTCGATGAAATGGCCAGACTGCAGGAGTATGATTTATGGCTTTTATTGGAGCCGGATGTAGATTGGGTCGATGACGGAACAAGAAGCTTCGGGCATCAGGATTTGCGCTGGAAGAATCATCTCCTTCTGAAATCTCTTCTTGATGAACATCATGTGTGCTATAAAATAATCAACGGCAGCTACCGGGAGAGGCTGGAAAAGAGCATTAAATTTACGGATGAGCTGCTGGAAGGAAAATGACAAGTTAAAAGGGCATCATGGCGATGCCCTTTTATCAGTTAATTCATCAGCCCTTCAATCCGGTTCAGCAGGGCAGATGCATCATTTATTGTTTTAATCATTTCTGAGTTTTCCAATTGATCAAGGGCCAGATTGCCGCCATCTATAGCCAGATTGATTTCTTCCAGCAGCTCTTCATTTTTGGCAGCCAGCTCCTCATGAATGGCCTCAGCGGGAGCAGGTATATCCTGAAGCTGAATAAAGTTCTCAATATCCTGTTTTAGATTAACCAGCCTTTCCTCAAGCTGGTGCCGGATTTCTGAATCCCCGGCAGCTACTTCAATCATCCCCGGGGCATCCTCGGCAAATGCATTCAGCTTTTCAATATGCTCTGCAGCTTTATTGGCATACTCTGCAGTGCCGGCAGCCTCTTCCAGAAAGGAGCAGCCTGCAAGCGAAAGGGCTGTCACTGCAAACATGAACAGCCGGAAGATTATCTTCAATACTTTCATTCCTCCTTTAAGTTTCATATTATTCAATACGTTTATCATGAGAATATGTTTCACAAAAAAACCATCCCCATTAAAAGCGGGATGGCTGGCTATTATTATGCTGCCTTCTCTTCAAGCTTAGAGGCCGCGGTCTTTGCTTTGGAGGTTTTTACATTAAATACAAGATTGAGTGCAATAGCCGTCAAACTTCCCGCTACAATGCCGTTATCTGTCAGGATCCTGATGCTCTCAGGCATTTCAGCGAACAGGCCTGGAACTGCTGTGACTCCAAGCCCCATTCCGACAGAGCAGGCGATGATCAGCAGATTTTCCTGTGAAGAAAAGTCCACCTGGCTGAGCATTTTGATTCCATAGGCGATGACCATCCCAAACATGGCAATCATTGCGCCGCCCAATACAGCTGATGGAATGACTGTAGTCATGGCGCCGATTTTTGGAACCAGGCCAAGGAGGACAAGGAATACGCCCGCTGTGTAAATGACATTCTTGGTTTTCACACCTGACAGCTGGAGAAGGCCGACATTCTGAGAATACGTTGTATATGGAAATGCATTGAACAGCCCGCCAAGGACAATCGCAAGCCCTTCTGCCCTGTAGCCGTTTGCCAGGTCTTTCTTATCCAGCTTCTTGCCGCAAATATCCCCCAGGGCGAAATAAACGCCTGTTGATTCAACCAGGCTGACCATCGCGATAATGATCATTGTCAGGATTGCTGCCGGTTCAAATGTCGGCATCCCGAAATAGAAAGGCTGGACCATATGGAACCATGAAGCCTCACCCACTGCCGAGAAATCTGATTTACCCATCAGGAATGCAGCGGCTGTTCCAGCAAATAGTCCTAGCAGGATTGAAACAGAGCGGATAAATCCGGTAAACAAGCGATACAAAATAATGATGAAGAATAAAGTTCCAAATGCAAGGGCCAGATTGGAAAGCGAACCATAATCGGCACTGCCTTCGCCGCCAGCCATATTATTCATGGCAACCGGGATAAGTGTGATACCAATGATGGTAACAACCGAGCCTGTTACAACCGGAGGGAAGAAACGCACAAGATTTCCGAAATATTTTCCTACCAGTATAACAAAAAGGCCCGAAACCAAAATAGATCCATAAATAGCTGTAATGCCATATTGCCCGCCAATCGCAATCATCGGGCTGACTGCGGTAAACGTACAGCCAAGCACAACCGGAAGGCCGATGCCGAAGAATTGATTGCGCCATACCTGGAGGATCGTCGCCACTCCGCACATTAAGATATCAATGGAAACAAGATATGTCAGCTCTTCTCCTGACAGCCCCAGGGCCCCGCCCACTATAAGGGGTACAATGACAGCACCTGCATACATGGCTAAAACATGCTGGAATCCCAATGAAGCTATTTTAAATGGTGAGTTTTTCATCGTGTTGATGCCTCCCTGCTATTTTCCAAGAATGTGATGCTTCCATTCCCAAGCGACTGGATCCGTGCAAGGGAAACCACTTTGACAGCTTTCTCTTCCAGCAGGCTGCGTCCTTCCTGGAAGGACTTTTCAATAACGATTCCAACGCCCGCAACTGAAGCCCCGGCCTGTCCGGCAAGTTCGATGAGCCCCAAAGCAGCCTGGCCATTGGCCAGGAAGTCGTCAATGATAAGGACCCTGTCATCAGCGCCAAGATATTTGGAAGATGCTGAAATCTCGTTGGACTCTTGCTTTGTGAAAGAATAGACACTGGCGGAAAGCAGCCCTTCTGAGAGAGTCAATGATTTTCTTTTTCTCGCGAACAGCACGGGCACCCCAAGCTCGATCCCAGCCATGACAGATGGAGCAATCCCTGACGATTCCAGCGTAAGAATCTTCGTAATAGCCTCCCCTGCAAAACGTGCTGCAAACTCTTTGCCTATTTCCTTCATCAGGAAAGGGTCGATCTGATGGTTGAGAAACGAGTCTACCTTAAGGACACTGTCAGACAGCACCCGTCCTTCTCTTTTGATTGTTTCTTCTAGTAGTTTCATCATTATCCTCCCTATGAATAGAAAAATAAAAAAGCCTGAAGGAAATCACTCACTGCAAAAAAATGAGTGAAGCAATCCCTTCAGGCTTTTATAAGGCAGGGGCAACAGCAAAAGATCCCAATGCCTCCCATTGCTCACCCATAGTCAGACTGTTAACGGCAGTCCGGTAGAAACTTGCAGGCCATATTCCCGCGATTATATGAGTGTATCGTTATGAAATTATGTTTCATTATAACACCCCAGCAAGATATTTCAATAGTTTAATAAGAGAAAAAGGTCGAATTATTTGTTTTTATTCCACTTGCATTGTTCGCTTTTAGTGATAATATGGTGCTTTTTGGCTCTTGAGAAGCACTTATACAGTCCATTTCTGAATAATCCTAAAATAGTGAATATAATCCCCTGGGGAGAGTCATTCCATTTCTCAGCCTGGGCTTATTTACTTAATGACGCATTGAGTATTTCTCCTTTTCACATAAATTTCACATTTCTATATAAGAATCCCGGTCCTTCCGGCCTGCTGCAGCAATTTTACACTATTGGCATAGTGCCAACAGAATGAATGAACACTTTGTGAAACAGGTGAAGACTGGTAGAATCCGGAGAAATTCCTTGTATGATGAACATGTAATCATTATTTATTCATCCATATTGAAAGGAGAAAAAAGCCATGGCAAACACGGAACTTGGCAGGAAAAATAAAACAAAGATCGAGGATGCTTCATCTTTAAAGGGAACCTTGGCCTCTGTGTTTATTCTGGGTTTATTTTTAATCGGAGTATGGGCAGGCGTCTATTTTTTATTTACAGATCGATTTTAATCATCAAGCATGCTATCCATTATGATTGAAATGCCTGAAGGGAGAAGAAAGCTATGCATATGCATAAATTTGAAAAAGCCTGGCTCGGGTTCGGAATCGGCTCACTGATCGTTTTCTTGACGGTTCTTGGCATCAGCGCATTCTATCTTGGCAACCAGCCCCCGAGCTGCCTGGCAACCATCAATCCGGAGAAGGTGGACCAGACGGCGCCTTTCAATGAGCCCGGCCTAAAAAAAGTGGAGGGAAAGGATTGGGATTATGAGCTGGTATTCGTTGCCTCCGCCTTTTCCTATAATCCTGGCGAAATTGAAATACCTCTTGGGGCGAAGGTGAAGATCATGGCAACGACAAAGGACGTTATCCACGGCTTTGAGGTCGCCGGCTCGAATATCAATATGATGCTGGAGCCCGGATATATCAGTGAGCATACAGCAACTTTTGATAAAGCTGGAGAGTATCTTATCTTGTGCAATGAGTACTGCGGTGCAGGACATCATATGATGACGTCAAAAATAAAGGTGGTTGAAGCATCATGAAGCAAAATCAGAATACAAAGGTTGACAGACAGGACGGGAAGCTAGCCATGGCTCATTTCTATGTAGCCTTCACAGCGCTCGCAATCGGCGGCCTTGCCGGCTTACTGCAGGTGCTCGTCCGCTCCGGCAAGTTCCAGCTGCCGGCTGGAATCGGCTATTATCAGATTCTCACTGTCCATGGAGTCGTATTGGGACTGGTACTGACAACGTTCTTCATTATGGGCTTCCAGCTTGCAGCAGTCAGCAAAACAGCCGGGACCTTGACGAAAAAGCAGCGGACGATGGGCTGGATCGGTTTTTGGCTCATGACAGCCGGAACCATGATGGCAGCCGTCATGATACTGCTGAATGAAGCAAGCGTTTTGTATACCTTTTATGCCCCGTTGCAGGCACATGCCATTTATTATCTTGGACTGACTTTCGTAGTAGTCGGCAGCTGGTTTGATGGCGCTGCGATTATCATGAAATATGCAGAGTGGCGCAGGAATAATCCCAGGCAGCCGAGTCCCCTGCTTACATTCATGAGCCTGGTAAATACCATCATGTGGATCGTCGCTACCATTGGAGTGGCCGCAACGGTGCTGATACAGCTGCTGCCATGGTCGCTTGGCCTGGTCGAGACCGTCAATGTCGGAGTCAGCCGGACGCTCTTCTGGTATTTCGGACATCCGCTCGTCTATTTTTGGCTCCTTCCTGCTTATATGGGCTGGTATGTTGTCATTCCGAAAGTAATTGGCGCAAAAATTTTTTCTGATTCACTGGCCCGGATGTCATTCATTCTATTTCTGCTATTTTCCATACCGGTCGGATTCCACCATCAGCTGATGGAGCCGGGTATCGACGCGGCATGGAAATTCCTGCAGGTAATCCTGACATTCCTGGTTGTTATCCCTTCTTTAATGACTGCCTTTTCACTGTTTGCTACATTTGAGGGATTTGGAAGATCCAAAGGGGCAACAGGCTTATTCGGCTGGCTCAAAAAACTGCCATGGGGGGATGCCCGCTTTACAGTTCCATTCATCGGGATGGTTGCCTTCATCCCTGCAGGTGCAGGAGGCATTGTTAACGCATCACACCAGATGAACCAGGTAGTCCACAACACAATCTGGGTAACCGGCCACTTCCATTTGACCGTTGCAACTGCTGTGGTCCTGACATTCTTCGGCATTTCTTACTGGCTGGTGCCGCATTTGACTGGCAGAGTCCTTACGAAAGCGATGAACCGCCTCGCCATTACACAAGGAGTGCTTTGGGCAATCGGCATGACATTCATGTCCGGGGCCATGCATGCTGCAGGATTATTGGGCGCCCCCCGCCGCTCTTCTTTTTCTGAGTACGGCGGAGCGGCACAGGCAGCTGAATGGATTCCCTATCAGGTCGCACAGGCAATTGGAGGATCCATCCTGTTCCTTGCTATCATCCTGATGCTGTATATCTTTGTAAATCTCGCATTCATGGCCCCTAAAGGCTCTGAAGAATTCCCGGTAGGCGAAACAGCGGAAAATGCCGAAAAAACGCCGCTTGTCTTTGAAAACTGGAAGCTCTGGCTCGGCATCACCGCTGCCCTCATCCTGTTTGCCTACACCATCCCGTTCATCGACCTGATCCAAAACGCACCGCCGGGATCTAAAGGGTATAAACTATGGTAATCATCTTGCCAGAAGTAAGGAACGCAGGCAAATAACGCCGCGTCCTGCGGGCCAGCTTAAGACAAGCCAAAATAATTTTCCAGACTGAAAGAAAACACTCCAGCAGCTGCTGGAGTGTTTCTTTATGCACTATTCCCTGTCTCAAGGGGTGTTCTCCCCTTTCTTTCCGGGAGGTTCACGAGGATGACGCACAGAAGGATTATGATAGAGCCGGACAGCTGCATGTAACCCAGTGATTCTGAATATAAAGCAACACCCATAAAGATGGCTACGACAGGCTCAATTGTAGCAATGACCGCTGCTTTGCTGCTTTCTGTCTTTTCTAAACCCCAGGTGTACAGAAAATAGGCCAGGACGGTCGGCAGCAGGCCTAGGCCAAGGCCAAGGAACAGAACCTCCGGCTGTAAAAACAGAGAAGCTTTTTCCCATATCCTGGTAACAGGCAGCAGAACAGCAGAGGCAGTCACGAAGGTATACAGCGTGACAGTAAACGGCTCATACTTTTGGAGCGCAAACTTCCCAAATATGCTGTAAAGCGCATAGCCAAGACCTGCTCCCAGTCCAGTTACCACCCCAATCACACTCAAACCGGAACCGCCCCCCACCCCTGCAATCAGGATGCAGCCGGCAACAGTCCCGCAAACGGCAATGATTTTCCGCCCGGTTATTTTCTCTTTCAGGAAAATATAGGACAACACTGCGACAAATGCGGGAGAAGTATACAGCAGTATGACTGCAATCGAAATATCCATCAAATTAATGCTCGTAAAATAGCACCAATTAAAAAATACAATGCTGCAAATTCCGGTGCCGGCAAACAGGCCAATATCAGAAGTCCTTTTTAAAGCCAGCCGGCCCGGGCCCAGAAAAATCCCTATCAGCAGCAAAGCCGCAGCTGCAGTTACTGCCCGGATCCCGACGATTTCCATTGAGGAAAAGCCGAACCCGGACAAGCCCCTGATAAAATAGGCAATCAGGCCCCATAAAGATGCACCGGCAGAGATTGCAAAATATGGCATCAGCTTCTTCATTGCCTCACCCTGCAGAAAAAGAGCGGCTGCACTCCGCTCTTTTTCCCTTTCTTTATTTTTTCAAATTAACGGGAGGACTCTTTTAATCGGTAAACCTTCCCGTATTTCTCATAAAGATACTCTGACAGGCAGCTGGCATTCAGCCCTTCGCCAGTAACATCTTCAAGAATCTCAAGCGGCTTCTTCAGCTTGCCGTACTGATGGACATTTTTCGTGAACCATTCCTTGACTGGCGCAAGATCCCCCTTTTCCAGAAGCTGGTCGTAATCAGGAAGATCCTTCAGCAGCGCCTGCTTTAGCTGT
Organism: Bacillus sp. AG4(2022); assembly: GCF_031844465.1. Classification (NCBI taxonomy): domain Bacteria; kingdom Bacillati; phylum Bacillota; class Bacilli; order Caryophanales; family Bacillaceae; genus Bacillus; species Bacillus sp. AG4(2022). The sequence continues at coordinate 277,640 of NZ_JAUZVH010000002.1, read as the reverse complement.
GCCGCGTACATATATCCGAGTGCATAGGAAGGGAAATACCCAAAGCTGCCCCCGGCCCAATGGACATCCTGAAGAACTCCTTCTGCATCATTGGATGGTCGCACTCCCAGGTATTCTTCGTATTTGCTGTTCCAGATTTCCGGAAGGTCCTTCACTTCAATTTCATCATTGAACAGTCCTTTTTCGATTTCATAGCGGACAATAACATGAAGCGGATAGGTCAGTTCGTCTGCTTCAATCCTGATCAGCGACGGTTTTGACTCATTGATGGCACGATAGAAATCTTCCAGCTCCACCCCATCAAACTGGCCATCAGCGTACTGCTTGAGCAGTCCGTAATTTTTCTTCCAGAATGACTCACTGCGCCCTACAAAATTCTCATAAAAGAGAGACTGTGATTCATGGATTCCCATTGATGTCCCTGTGCACAGCGGAGTGCCTATAAGGTCTTTGGAAATATTCTGTTCATACAGCGCATGGCCGCCTTCATGGATTGTACCGAATACAGCAGTGCGGAAGTCCTTCTCATCATATTTCGTTGTCACCCTGACATCCCCTGGATTCAAGCCGGTCGCAAATGGATGTACCGTTTCATCAAGTCTTCCTGCATCAAAGTTATAGCCCATCTGCTTCAGGATTTCCAAGCTGAAATCACGCTGCTTCTCCTTTGGGAAATTTTCATACAAAAAGCTGGTATCCGGCTTTGAATCTGATTCGGATATGCTCTTGACGAGAGGCACGATTTTGCTTCTGAGCTCGCCAAAGACTTCATCCAGCACATCGACTGTCACACCCGGCTCATACAAATCCAGGAGTGTGTTGTATTTATTGCCTTCATAGCCCCAATACTGGATAAAGCGCTTATTGGCTTCCACAAGCTTTTCCAGATACGGCTGGAAAAGCGTGAAATCCGATTTGTCTTTAGCCTCTTCCCATACACTTTCAGCCTTTGACTGCAGGATAACGTATTCCTTATACTCCTCAGCCGGAATCTTCTTATTCCGGTCATATTCTTTCTTGCTTTCTTCAAGAACCTTCACAGTAATTGCATCAAGTGATGCAGCCGCTTCTTCTCCTGAAAGCTTTGCTATGTATGCAGCCATTTCCTCGGAAGTGGACATCTTGAACACTTCTGAAGAAAGCATGCCAATTACTTCAGTGCGCTGGTCTACCCCCTGCTTGGGAGCGCCCGTACGGAGATCCCAGTATATTAATGACAGAGCCTCATTATAAGCGCCCATCTTTTTAACAAAATCAAGAAAGTCTTTTTCAGTTTTTTTCAATGCTTCGTTCATGCTGGCATCCCCCTAAAAATCATTTGCAACATATATTTTATCACATTTTTCTGAATAAAACGCTAGAATAGAACTGCAAATCACCTAAAAACAGGAGGAAGAATGATGAGGGAACCTGCCGGAACCTGCATACAATGCGGGAAAACGATTTATTGCCTGGACGGATTTTTCAACGGAATCATAACGGATGACAAGAAAACGATCTGCTTTGAATGCAGTGAAGAAGGCTGAAGGAATAGATCTCTCTTTATGGTTGTGCCGTTAGTTTGCATGCTGATCCCTGCTTGAAAAACGGGAATACAAACCTGCAGCGAATGAGGACCAAGTAAAATTTATTCTCCCTGTCGGTCCCCTTCAATGGATGCAAAAAGCCCCTCCCTCTGCCAAGAGGGGGGGGATCAAAACCTTATTTAACAGGTGTAACAGGCAGCACAGCTTCAACAGACTCAAGCACAGAAACATCTTCTTCTCTGCTGGTCAGGATGTGTACTGTTCCTCTGTCCTCATGGCTCCTGATAAGCCTGCCGATTCCCTGGCGGAGCCTGAGGAGCATGTATGGCATGTCGATTTCCCGGAACGAATCTTCCGCGCTTTCACGCTTGGCATCAAACACCGGATCATGCGGAGGGAACGGGAGTGAGAAAATGATTACATTTTCGAGTGATCTGCCAGGTATATCTAAGCCCTCCCAAAGATTTGTAGAGCAAAGGACCGCTTCTTCTTCGTTCTGGAATTTTGAGACGAGCGTACTGATTTCAGCCTCTCCTTCAAAATAGACAGGGAATTCCGTCTTGCCCTGAGCATAGTCCCTAAAAAGGTTCAGTTCTCTCTGATCTGTAAAGAGCACAAGGCCTCTGCCTCCAGATTTCTTAAGCTGTTCCAGAGTATATTCCATTTTGCCGGTGATATCTTCTTCACTGTATTCAGGCATATGAATGGCCATTTTCTCTTCATAGCTGAAAGGTGATGCTACAGTGAATGATAAATAGTCGTCGATGCCAAGGCTCGTGGCCATATAATCAAAGGAGCCTTTTTCCGATAATGTGGCGGAAGAAAAGATAAATGGCTTCTTTTGGGAAAACACCTCATCCCTCATGATTTCCTCTACCATTCTAGGCATGATGACAAGGGTCCGTTCACCATTATGTTCTTCAAACCAATTGATTCCTCCCTTATCTTTCATGAAAAGGGAGAGCGAGAATGATATTTGCTCAAGATATTCTTCAACAACCTTGAGGTCATATTCATTTATAACATACATTTCGCTTTCAAAGACAAGCTCCTCTTCCAGCGAGCCGATCATTTCAAGCAGGAGCTTTCCTTCTTTCAGAACAGCCGGCCCTTTGGCAATCTGCTGTTTCTCAGAGTCCGTCCGGCTGCCGGCAGCAGCTGAAAGGGCATGGAAGAAGGTCTCATTCTGGACGATGGTGTCTTCAATCAGATTCAAAGTTTTTTCCCTTACGTCATTTGCCATCAGGCGGGTAAGGAGCGATTCAAGAATCTGCTCGGTCAGCCTGTATGTCAAGGCTTTCTGGCTGGCATACTCAAGCAGATGCCCTTCATCGAATACAACCGTGCAGGATTCAGGCAGCAGGGGCAGCTGGCCTTCCCTTTTGCGGGATTCTTTTGTCCAGATATGCTCCATATAGAAGTCATGCGAGCAGATGATCAGGTCCTGGCTGTTCCGGTAATAATCCCTGTGAAGTGTCTGGCCGCACCGGTGCCTTTTCTCACATGTAAAGCAATCCTGAAGGGAATCCCATGATACACCGGTCCATTCGCTGTCTGTCAGCTCAGGATAATCTTTCCTGTCTCCGTATCTTTCGAAATTCTGCAGCGATCCTACGCTGTGGGTAAAGGACGGAAGCTGGTCATAAATGTTTCCATATGCCTCATAGTCCTGTTCCGCTACAGCCTTGTCCAGCTTGTTCAAGCAAAGATATTGATCCCTTGACTTAGCCAGGCGTACATCAATATTCAATCCAAGCGCCTTTTCCAGCTTCGCAATATCACCTTCTTTTTTTACAAGCTGCTCGATGAGAGTTTCATCGGCACAGGCGATGATGGCCGGCTTATTCGTATATCTCGCGTAGCAGATGGAATACAGGAGATAGACAAGCGTTTTTCCTGTTCCGACACCAGCTTCAGCAAAGATTGTCTTTTTCTCCTTGAAGGCATTTTCCAGCTGGAAAGCCATATAGATCTGTTCGTCTCTTAATTCAAAACCGGCTTCAGGGAGCAGATCATAGAAAACATCCCCGATCCAGTCGCCAAGCTTTTCAAAAAATGATTCTGTTTTTGCTACTGCAAAGGGCAATTGGTTTTGCATGTAATCCTCCTATATCCAGAAGCGTCCCGGGGGCTTCCTGTATCTTTGGAAAATGGCGGGGGACCGGACATCGGCCTGTGAGCCTCGTCCGCCTATAGCGGAAAAACTCCTGAACTTGCAGGCGTTCCTGCGATTTCTCAGCATAAAAAAGTATAACCGCCTGTCAGAGGCGGTAATTTTCAATATTATTTATGGCCATGGAAGCACGGCCCTTCACTTTTAGCTGCCATAAGCAGCATCTTCGAACTCCAAACCAGGAGGCCAAGAATCATTTTATACTATTTTTTCAACTAGTCAAGCTCAAGGGGCCGGGAGCACTATGGGATGAATCAGGAATTCGTCAGTACAGGCTGTACATTTATCATCTTGAACGGCAAAAAACCGGCGCTCCCTTCGAGGAGGCCAGCCTTGTGCCTGGTTATTGCCGGACACCGGGCAGGATTTACTGCTGCCTGCCGGAAAGGGAAAAGGACAGGGCCTGCCGGAGCTCATGCTGGGCACTTTTCAGTTCATCCAGCACCTGATCGGCAGGCGTTTCTTTTACCAGCATTTCCATCGAGTAGTCAAGCGCCTGAGAAATTCTATTGAAATCAAGAGTCCTGTAATCCATTGGCTCTCCTCCTGTAAATAAAACTAGCCCATCTAATCCAAAACCGATAGAGTATTGCTAGTTTATTCAATAAGAGAACCCTTTATTCCTCTTTCTGCCTGTTTTCTCTTGGCGGACGCTTGCCCCAGTATTGATAGAGGTCTGTTCGGATGAAACCATTGAACAGCTTCCTTTTCTTGGTTGCCTGGCGCCCGAAATGCTGTTCAAAGTCCTCATCGGAAGTAAGCATATAAATCGACCATGTATCCAGCCCTGAGAGCGCTTCTCCCATTTCACGGTACATTTTCTGTACAGCCCCTTTTTCCCCAAGCCTCTCGCCATATGGAGGGTTGCCGACAATCACACCATATTCTTTATTGGAGGTAAAGTCCCTCACCTGCATCTGCTTGAATTGGATCATGTCCCCCAGGCCTGCTTCAAATGCATTTTCCTGGGCAATTTTCACCATCCTGTGATCAATATCAGATCCAGTGATATCTAATGGCTGATCATAGTCTGCCAAATCCTCAGCTTCATTTCTGGCTTCATCCCATACCTTTTCCGGCATCCAGCCCCACTTCTCAGAGGTAAATTCCCGGTTAAAGCCCGGGGCAATATTCTGCCCGATCAAGGCCGCCTCGATCGGGATGGTCCCTGATCCGCAGAAAGGATCTGCAAATGGCTTGTCCGGTGTCCAGTTCGTCAGCTGGACGAGCGCAGCAGCCAGGGTTTCCTTCAGCGGAGCTTCTCCCTGTCCTGCCCGGTATCCCCGTTTATGAAGGCCGCTTCCGCTGGCATCCAGAGTCAGGGTTGCTGTATCTTTCAGCATAGAGATTTCAATGCGGCATAATGGACCCGTTTCATCAAACCAGCCTGTTTTTTTATACTTTGTCCTCAGCTTCTCGACAATCGCCTTTTTGACGATTGCCTGGCAGTCGGAAACACTGAACAGCTTTGATTTGACAGACTTGCCGATTACCGGGAACTCAGCATCTTCTGCAATATACTGTTCCCATGGAAGGCTTTTTGTTTTTTCAAACAGCTCATCGAAAGTATAAGCTTTAAATTCGCCGATTTTGATTTTGATCCGGTCTGCCGTTCTCAGCCATAAATTGCTTCTCGCTATAGCTGTCTCATCCCCTGTGTATTCAACTCTTCCGTTTTCCACCTGGCATTCATAGCCAAGTGCCCGCACTTCCTTTGCAACGAGCGCTTCAAGCCCCATTGCCGCTGTTGCGATGATTTGGTATTTTCCCATGTAAGACATCCTTTCCAGTAGGTCTTCCCTTCATTATTGCCGGCCAGCGGTCCGCTTCATCCATGATAGCCTGAAGAAGTTTCCGCGTGCAAGTGTTCCCCATGAGGGTTTTGGTATGTATTAAAAAAGCCCTCCTGCAAAAGGAGAGCTTTACCATTTCAAAAATCATCTCACTAATAACGTTCTGTAAGCCATGTTTTGTTCCTTTGTACTGCAATCGACCTGAGTCTCGTACTAAGGCGGCAATCATCTATCTACAGATATAAAGATCTGTCCTTCTCCTTGTTCATTTCCTCAGAGAAAGTGCCCCTACCATTATTTGGGTTTCTCGCTCGCGGGGTTTACCTCGTTCCACCCTTCCCATTTCTGGAAAGGCTCCGTCACTGTGGCACTTTCAAGGTATTCATGCCATATCCCGAAGGACTTAGGCATTTTCCCTGCCGTCAGCCGCGCAATCGCCCGGCTGCCCTGGCTTATGACTTCGCCAGGCACGAACACTACGGACATCTCAGTCCGTGCGAGCATGGACTTTCCTCTGCAGCAGCAAGCTGCCGCAGCGATTACCCGAACGTTATTAATGACTACAAATGATATTATATGCAATCTGGCTTCCAATAGCAATGGTTTTAAAAAGGAAAATCAGTTAAAAGCTGTTATTCATAAAGTTTGCTGCCAAACACATGCTTTTCCAGGTTGGAAAGGCGCTTTAAGATATCAAAGTTCGTTGTTCCGGCAGTCTGGGTGCTTGCAGGCCTTCTAGAGGCTTCATCAAGCTGTTTCTTCAGGCGCAGGTTTTCCTGCTGCAGATCTTCAATTTCCTGGTGGAAGGTTTCATAATCCTTGATGATCAGATCCAGGAACTTATCGACATCTTCAGGCTTGTACCCCCGCATCCCTGCCTTGAATTCTTTTTCCAAAATGTCTTTTGCTGTTAACTTAACTTTATCGGATAGCATCACATTCACCTCAGTCTATCGCTGAATAATCTTAATATATTTTTTCAAAAATATGTACTTTTGTCAATTTATCTTTGGAACTAAATTAAAATTCCTGGTTCTTCAGCTGCTCTTCTTCAACAATCAGCTGAAGATCATAAAAGGAAATCATCCTGATTTCATAAGGATTCTTTTCCTGATAGCTTTTAGCTGTTTCATAAATGAATTTTGGCGTTCCTTCCTTTTCCGTATCATAGACAAGAAGAAGCACATCGCTTTTTTCGATAAGGAATTGATTCTTCAGCCTGAACTGCCAGGGCTTTTCGTAAGGCTTCCTTGTTACTGAATCTACAAAATCGGCCTGGGAAATCACAGATTCATACCACTCTTTATTGGAATCGCTCCAGTTCTGCTCCTGGTCAAGGAAAGGTGTGATGACGGCCAGCTTAAGATCAGGATATTCATCGAGCTGCAGCTGAAAGACCTCCTCAGCAGCCCATAACTCTGCGCCCGGCTGCCCGCTGATGATCACCCATTCAAGCCCTTCGTCAAGCATACCGAGCAGGCTCTTCCTGATAGCAGCCCTTATGAAAGCTGCTGCAGGGTCATTTCGTTTGAAAATTCCCAACTCGTGGGGTTTATAGCCTGAGACAACCGCTGTTTTCATTTGGGCTGCTCCTTTCTATGTAAAAATAATATGCGATTTATGGAAAAAATTGAGCAGGGGCCTGTATACAGGCCCCTGCCTTGGTAATGCACCTTAATATGGCAGGTTATTATCTTCCGAAGCCAGGGCCGCCAAAGCCTGGGCCTCCGAACCCAGGTCCGCCGAAGCCGCCTGCTCCAGGGCCGCCGAAGCCAGGTCCTCCAAATCCAGGGGCCGGTCCAGGGCCTGCGACAAACTGCTGGTTTGTCACTTCATTTACAACTGATTGTGTTTGTGGGAAGTAATGCTGATGCTGAAAATTAATGTGGTTGACTGTCGTAGTGTGTGTAGGATGGATATGAGGCACCACATTATTCTGGAAAGTATGATTTACACAGCATTTTGTCGGATGGACAACTGCCGGGCAAATATTCGGTCTTGGTCCGCAATGCATAATTAAGATCTCCTTTCATTCTGTTATATTTACACTAACAAGTTATGATGAAAGGGGGAATCTTGTACTAAGGAAAACACCTAATTTTATGCATTTGCCGGGTTTTTTTCGCTACAGCATAACATAAAAACTGTCCTTCATGCTGGAAAAAATAATGACTGTCAGACAGATGACAACAAAAAACAGGAACAATATCGCTTTATACATCCAAACCAGCCTCACTCTTTTTATTCACTGTATGTAGCATACAACATTCAATTTTACAGCTTCAATGAGGTACAGACAACTAATAAATAATGGTTTTTACACATAGAAATATTAAAGTTTTGTTACAGCGGGCAAAGCGGATTTTCTGGGTACAAAAAAACGCAGCCAGGGTGTTATTTTCCTGATGCTGCGCTTTTTATACCGGCAGAAGCGGTATCATTCCGGGACTGTTCTTTTTCCAGCTTAGCATAGAGTCTCCGGATCCTCTTATCTGTTTCCGGTTTGAGCTTATCTGAGGTACCTGGTGCAGGAACGGCTTCCAGCGCCTTTCTCGCTTTTTCAGCATAATGGACTGCGCGCGCAAGGTCTTTGCTGCGATGCTCAAAATATTTTGCCAGTTCAATGGAGGATTCAGCCGTAATTTTCGGATCTGCCTCCGAATCGGCGCATTCCTGCCACAGGGCTGCCGCCTGTTCCCAGTCCTTCAGTTTCTTGTGTTCAAAGGCGAGTGCATTCCTGGCCTTCACTGACTCTTCATTCTCTGTCTGTGCTGCCTGCACAAAGGCTGCTTTTGCAGAAGAAGTGTTGCCGAGAGAAGAAAACCACCGCCCTACTTCATAGGTTTCCGCAGCGGTCCGGCTGCCGTCCAGCCCAAGGAGCTGATAGGAAAGATGTGTGTACAGCGTTATGAGCGACAGGATATCGATTTCATTATGCTTCAGGATTCCGAGCATGCCTTCGGGGTTCTTTGTCTGCACGTAATCAAAATAGATCATCGGTGCAAGGAAGCCTGGTATATCATCTTTCCGCTCAACGCCAAGCACTTCCTTCTCAACGATGGAAAGCTTCAGCCTCTCAAGCCTGTGCTTCCAGATCCTTCGGGATGCGTGGTAAAGATCGAAATGCCCGAAAGGCGGAAGCTTGGGCACCTGTTCCCTGATAAGGGTATGCCTTGTCTTCACCTGCGGCCAGTCAAAAGCTTTGCCATTATAGGTGACCATGGTTGTATAATCCACGCTGTCCAGGAAGCTCTTATAAAGCGGCACCTCTGCACCGGGATGGGGAAGGATATGCTGTTTGAGCTTCACACCATCACGCGTCACACTGGCATGCCCCAGCAGGAAAATCGTGTTTCCGGTGCCGCCGCCAAGACCCGTTGTTTCTGTATCAAAGAAGAACAGCTCATCAGGCTGATGCCCGGCAGAGGAAAGCGGATGGGATACATCCCCGCTGTTCCAGGCATTCACTGCAGCCGCAAAATCAGAGAACCGGTAATTACCATGCTTCCAGTCTAGCGGATATTCCTTTTCCCTGACGAGGCAGAAGCTGTCCTCAAAATGGAATGGAAAAACCCCGTTTTCCTTCCATAGGTCATGAAGCATAAATTCCTGAGTAGCTTCTTCTGCCCTGACAGGCTTAGCCGGTTCACTCCCCTGTTCTTTTGAGAGATGAGGCTTTAATCGGTTCAGCTTATTTTTGAGGCTCATACCGCTCCCCCTCCATAGCCGTTTTTCTGAATAATGCCAAAAGCTTCAAGACATCGCTTTTGGCCGTATTCATAGCTGAATCAGTGCCAATGCACGATGGACAGCCGTTCTCGCAGGAGCAGCCTGCTACCATGCCTTCAGCCTTCTGTATGACCGTTTCAATCCCATCATAGAGCTTTTCGCTCAGACCTATGCCTCCCGGGTAGCGGTCATAAAAGAAGATGGTCGGCTTCTCATTATGCGCAGCCTTTACCTGCGGTACAACGAAAATATCCTGCGGATCGCACATGACAAACAGCGGGGCAATATGCTTGAGTGCATGTGCGGTCCCGATCAATCCTTCTTCAATCCGGTCTTCATCAAATTGGATCTGCTCCTTGCCGATGGATATCCACGCCGAGTTTGTATGCAGCTCTTCCTGCGGCAGGTGGATCGGCCCGGAACCGATGTTTTCATGTGTTTCAAACTTGATCTTCTTGAATATCGTTGCCATGGCCAGCACGCTCACATCGCCATATCCGATTTCCATTTCACCGCGTGACCTGTTTTTATCTTCTTCAAGCACTTTCAGCTCAACGGCAAGATTGGCATCTGTGAAATAATCCACATCAACCTCCCTCACATACGCTTTCTTTTCATCCCAATCCAAATACTCAACCTGGAACTGGGTGCCCTGATGGAGGTAAATGGCTTCATCATGCAGGAGCGTCATCGCAGAGAAACGGTCCATTTCACCTATCACCTTCACGTTTGCAATGTCGGACTGGTCAATGATGATGACATTTTCCTGTGATGCAGACCGGAGGCTGATATTGTGGGCAGGAAAAGAATCGTTCATCCAATGCCATTTATCGCCGTTTTGGTAAAGCACCCTTTCTTCTGTCAGATATTCAAGAAGTTCCTCCGTATCGGCAGTACCGAATTTCTCCCCATACTTAAATGGCAGCTCATAGGCGGCACACTTCATATGGTCGATTAAAATGATGAGGTTGTCAGGATTGATCCTGGCCGTTTCCGGGCTTTTATTGAAAAAATAGTCCGGGTTCTGAATGACGTACTGGTCCAGGGGGCTGGAGCTGGCAACAAGGATGACGAGAGACTCGCCATGCCTCCGCCCTGCCCGTCCCGCCTGCTGCCACGAGCTTGCGATTGATCCCGGATAACCCGTCATGATGCATACCTGAAGCTGGCCGATATCCACGCCAAGCTCCAATGCATTTGTACTGACGACCCCGTAGATTTCACCCGCACGCAAACCCTTTTCAATCGCCCTTCTCTCTGTCGGCAGATAGCCTCCCCGGTAGCCTCTGATGGCTTTCGGCCCCAGCTGATGCTTGACCAGCTCCTGGAGGTAGGTGAGCAGGATTTCGACTCTGACACGGCTCCTGGCAAATACAATAGTCTGGATGCGGTTTTTCAAAAGCCTCCCGGCCAGCTTCCTTGCTTCAAGCGTGGCGCTTCGCCGAATATTCATCGGTATATTGACAATCGGCGGGTTATAGAACAAGAAGTGCTTCCTTCCGCTTGGCGCCCCGTTATTGTCTATCAGCTCCATTTTCTTTTCCGTCAGGTTTTCAGCAAGCTCAAGCGGATTGGCAATGGTTGCCGATGTGCAGATGAAGAGCGGGTCGCTCCCGTAGAAACGGCAGATGCGCCTGAGGCGGCGGATCACGTTTGCCACATGGCTGCCGAAGACGCCTCTGTAAATATGAACCTCGTCAATGACAACATATTTGAGGTTTTCAAAAAGAGAAACCCATTTGGTATGATGGGGAAGGATCGCCGAATGCAGCATATCAGGGTTCGTTATGACAACATGGCCTGCTTTCCTAACTTTTTCCCTTATATTAGCCGGAGTGTCGCCATCATACGTGTAGCTGTTGACAGGGAGCTCCGCTTCCTGGATCAATTCATTTATTTCACTCTTCTGGTCCTGGGCCAGTGCTTTGGTAGGGAATATATACAACGCCCTCGCCTTCGGATCGCTGATGGCCGTCTGGAGGACGGGAAGATTGTAGCATAGTGTTTTTCCAGATGCAGTTGGAGTAACAGCCACAAGGCTTTTTCCTTCAGAAGCAGCCGCATAGGCAGACCTCTGGTGTGTATAAAGACGGCTGATGCCCCGCTTTTCCAAAGCATTTCTCAAGGATGGATGTATATCCTCCGGCAGATCCTCTGTTTTTGCTTCTTTTTCTTCAATTGTATGCCAATGGACAATATTATCCTTGAACTCTTCGGTCATCTTTAAATCTTTTAATATCTCCTGGAGATTTTTCCTGAGCTTCATTTTCCGTTCACCTCATACACCCATTCTACCGAATAAACGTTCGTTCAAAAAGGATTTTCTTTTGTTTTCCTGTTGGATTTATCTGGAACGGAACCAAACAGCCCGAATTTAAGATTATCAGATTTTTCCAAAAGTAAATTGACTGAAGGTATAAAATTTGCGACAATTCAGATATATTTTTTTGAAAGCGGCTCTTTGGCCGCGGTTAACCTATTTTAACAGATATATAGAAGAATGGGGGTCAATCGTTTTATGCTGTTACTTAAAAAACTGTTCATTTTTCTCCTTGTGCTGGCGAGCTTTCTATTGATTCTGCTGCTGCCAAGAGAACCGGTCATCCATCAGCCTTCCGCATTTCACATTGAAATGGATTATCCTTTCAGTGCAGAAGCCTACAAAAATAAGATTCAATCCTTCTTTCAATTTATCCAGAAGGAAAACGGATTTGGCGAGAGCCGGACTGGAAGGAAGGTGTCCGAAGAAACCATCCTTTATATGAAAAGAAGCCTCGGAATCATTCTTCCTGCTTTCTTTATCAGCATGGCAGCTGGAATACTGGCAGGAATTGCAAAGTTTTCGATGCGCCTCCGTATGCGGGGTAAAATTCAGGAAGCCTTGTCCTGGCTGTTTTCATCGGTTCCGGATTTTTTTCTGTATATGAGCCTGCAGTATATATTGATCAAGCTGATTCAATGGGGATTTCCGCAGATTACACTATACGGCCATGAGCATTGGTACAGTTTTCTTCTCCCAATGATCTCACTGACACTTTTCCCTTTCATTCATATGGTCAATTTTACCGCTGCTGCGATGGACAAGGAAAGCGGGGAAGATTATATCCGGACAGCCTACTCAAAAGGGCTGGGAAAGAAAAAGATTTATCTGCATATCCTTTTTAACTGTGCCGGGACACTTCTCAATCAGGCGCAGTTCATTATGCTGTATATCTTATCGAGCCTGCCGATCGTGGAGAAGTTATCCGGCTACGAGGGAGCAGGAAACAATCTGCTTAAAAGCATCCTGAATTATAATGATGTTTCTTCTTTTGCGCTGATGCTTCCATTCCTGGTGCTGATGTTTTTAACCATACTGGCCTCTCAATCAGCTAAATATCTCTTTATGCCAAAAAGGGCAGGGGGAAGTGAACTGATATGAACAGAAAATTTCAGTGGAAAAAATATAGTGTATTTATTATAAGCCTGGTTTGTCTCGGGATCCTGGCATTTATTGCTTTCATCGGCCCTTTCCTCCCTTTTATAGACCGGGAGCTGTCCACAATCACTTATATTATGGATGAGAACCGCAAGCCTGTCATCCCGCCATACGGGCCAAATGAAGACTTCCCGCTCGGAACGGACAAATCGGGCAGGGATCTGCTGAGCATCATTGTGCTTGGCGCCAAGGAAACGCTTCTCCTTGTGATTGTCATTACAGCCCTCAGATATGCATTGGCGATTCCCTTTGCTTTCCTGGCGCATAAAAAGGTGCTGGCGGCCGATTCTGTCCTGAAATGGCTGAATGGCTTCCTATCTTATATCCCGACCATCATCATTGTCATACTGGTCGTTAATCTGCCGCCTTTATTGTTTGCAAAAGACCGGCCTTTCTGGCTGATCCTTGTGGTTGCCCTTTCTGAAGCAGCCAGGGCTGCCGACATGATCAAATTGGAATTCGATGAAGTATCATCAAAAGAGTTCATTACAGGGGGAATAGCAGCGGGAACCACTCCCTTTGCCATGTTCAAACGATATTATATGCCTTTTCTGTATGGGAAAATCCTGGTCTATATGATCTCAGATCTGGGAAAAGTAATGTTCCTCCTGGGACAGCTAGGCTTTGTCGGCATCTTCATTTCCCAGCAGTTTGTCCAGACGCCAACAGGGCTATGGGAATTTGTCAACACATCCATCTCCTGGCCGATGCTTCTAAAAGATGCGTTTATCGACATCCGGGGCCCGATCTGGATTCCATTCTTTGCAGCCTTGTTCATGACTTTTTCTATATTCACCTTCAATCTCCTTTCCCAGGGGATCAAAAATATTTTTGCGCGGAAAATCAGGTATCTATAAGTAAGAGGGTGAGTCTTTCTCAAAGGGACCAATCGGGCGCTGATTGCATAATATATCCCAAGATTCTGTTTTGGGAGGAGATGCATGAATGTCTTCACAGCTGCCTGATGGCCCAAAAAAGAAAGAGAAAAATGAGCCATTCAGCGATATCATGAAATCGATGAACACATTCTTTCAGGAAAAACCCGTCAAAGGGTTCTTGCAGAGCATTGATGATTTCTTTAAAACTCCGTTTCCGCAGAGTTCCTTTTCTGTCCGGGTATCTGAAACCGATAAAGAGCATCATATTACAGCAGAGCTGCCGGGGATAAAAAGGGAGCAGATCCATATTGATGTACTGGATAATTATATTACCATTTCAGTCAGCCACGCGGAAACCGTACTCCAGGAAGATGATAAGCACAGGACCTTCAGCCGGAAGCAGACGATGCAGCAATCATCCAGGACCATCCCGCTTCCGCAGCCTATCAATGAAAAAAAGGTCAGGGCTTCTTACCAGGACGGCCTGCTGATCATCCGGATACCTAAGCAGTCAGGCAAGAAAATCATCATTGATGAAAATAATTAATGCCTATTGAGCTCACCTGCCAAAGGCAGCCAAAGTTCCTCTTTACAGGCCGAAAAGCTCCCTTGCAATTGCAGCAAGGGAGCTTTTTACATCCGGCATTCCAGACGGCAGAATATTATTCAAGCGTCAGCCAGTCGGTAAAATAGCCTTTCGGGACAAGAAAGTAGTCTGCGGCAAAATCCGCAAACATTTTCGAATCCACTTCTTTGAATTTAAACTTTTCGTAGTACGCTGAGAGGAACTCCATCCCCACAATACGCGGGTCATTGCCTTTGACCATGAAACGGTTATTGACTAATTCGAGCAGCTTCACTGCCGGCTGGCCATACACATATCCGTTATGCGACACTTCATCCAGCGGCACATTTGAATGCTGTCGTTTAACTGATTCTTCTTCTATGCTCTTCATCCGGTTAAGAGGAAGAGAAAAAGCCCTAATTTCCCCCTCGCCTTTTCCCGCATAGAAATACATGCTGGTTGCAAACTCGGTAATCCCCTCATCCACCCATGCTTCATAATAAGGATCATTAGAAACGGTTCCGTAGAAGTACTGATGGGCGATCTCATGAACGATGGAAACCTGGTAGAAATACGAATCCTCAATATACGGATTGATCGTAACGATGCCGGGATATTCCATAAACTGACCTTCATCCAGGACGACATCAAGCGTTTCATGAGGATATTCCCCTATTTTATCCTGGTAGAAGGAAAGAGCCTTTTTGGCAAGATCAAGCGACTGTTCAGGATCTTTGTTATGATCATCCTCCGTAAAGAGCCTTACCTTAACCCCCTCTTTTGCTTCTGCTTCATATACCTTTGTATCTTTAAGGATACTGATGAAAAAGTCCCTGACCTTTTCAGCCTTCAAAGTTCCCCTGGTTTCAGAGGCTGGCGGGTCTTCATCTGCTGTTGAGGCAATCGTGTAGCCTTTTGGTATATCATAGGAAACCTTGTAATCTGAAAAATCGGTATGGTAGGTTTCCAGCCCTTCGGAATACTTCTCCTTATTCCATTTATGCTCACGGAAGGTTGCCAGCATCGGGTACCATTGGGCAAGGTAATAATTTTTATCCACTTTCGAGAAACGATTTCCTTTTTCAGGAAGGGTGAACTCATAGTTTATCTCAACTTTGCCTTTATCGCCTTTATCCATTTTTTCTGAAAGGAAGACGCTTAAGGTATCATCCTTCAGTTCATAATCCGCTTCCTTCCCGTCCACCTTGATGTGATTCAGAGTGACGGAGGCGTAGCCTTCCACGCTTTGAAATGAATGGCCTTCCTTGAATACATTCGGGATAAAATAGAACACCAGCTTATCCCAGTCATCCTCTGACTCATTCTTCACTTCAATATTGGCCGTCGATGAGAATTCTCCTTGCTTGTTCATCTTAAGGCTCAGGTCATATTCAGCCTGGCTGAAGTTTTTCACCCCTATATCCTGATCCTTTGTGGCATACACATAAGTGCCGGCACTGATAAAGAGGATCAAAAGGATTATAAGCGCCATCGGTTCAGGCGACAGCAGCTTCCTTCCTTTTTGGGCTATATAATTTTTCCTTACTGGCTTCAGCTTTGGCTCCTGTCCGGTTTTGATCCAAGGTGTTCTCTGGTAATTGGACTGGAATCGGTTTTTCATACCATTGGCCAGAAGGCTGAATGAAATGGTCGTGATCAATAAGACTGCAAGGGGCACCATTAAAATATGAAGGTTCCCATAAATATTTCCCCTTGCCTGGCCAACCAGCCCTGCCAGCTCTTTCGTTATGGAGTGAAACAGGAGCGGATCATAGGTGACCCTTGTACCGCCGACAAAGATCTCCAGCAGGCCAAGCTGCCCCATGATCGTGATCACATAGACAATCTCAAGAATGAACATGACAAGAAATGTTTCTTTGAGCTGAGGGAAAATATGTTTCCAGATCAGCCTGTGCCTCCCTGCCCCCAATGCCCTGGCAGCTTCGATGTATACAGATTTGTTCAGCTCTGCCGTTTTCTGCCGGACAGATGAGACAATGCTTGGAATGCTGACAAGGGAAGTGATCAGGATGAACAGCATGATAAGCTTCCATGTCGGAATGAATGACAGCGTGTTGATTCCCCTGAAGAAAAAGTAAACGATCAGAAACAGCGGGACAAAGCTCCACGCATTTTCAAACGCCAGCAGCCATCCCGGTGTCCGCTTCCAGGTCCCCACATACAAACCGATAATGGTACCCAGCACCATCTTGATAAAAGTTACGGCAATCGCGATGAAAACTGTGTATTTCAGGCCATTTAGAATCATGGATGCAATATCATAGCCCCATCTGTCAGTCCCCAATGGATATTCGCCAGATTCAAACGGCTGGATCGGCGGTGCGAGCACCTTTCCATCCCGATACTGTGTCTCCAGCGCTTCAGATAATTGATGGGGCGCCAAATACGGCCCGAAAACAGCAAAGAAAAGCAGAACACTGACTAGAAATACGCCAATATATAATGAGTAATTCACTCTGAGCAGCTTATTCATGGATCAGCACCCGCTTAAATAAGTAAAATAATAATCTGATAGAAAGATAAACGATCAGCGACATCAAAAGCATTGCGAACAAGCCGATCGCAATGGGCTGGAATCCATTAGCCTGGAAAATGAATTTCGTGATTCCTGAAACGTTCATTATGTATTCAACGATAAATAAATTTCCTATCCCAAGCGAAATCACCTTTGTCATTTCCGCCAGGATAAAAGGCTCGATGTTTTTAAAAACATGCTGAAGATTGATATAATCCAGCCGCATCCCTTTAGCCACCGCGGTCCTGATATAATCTTCGCCGCTCAGCTGATAGTATTTCACTGCCACCAGCTTAAACAGATACAATGTGGGGGCTATCGCCACAAGCACTGTCGGAAACCACGTGTTCAGCGCACCGGAATCCGGCCTCAGGGAAATGATCCTGATCCCCGTCATTTTATAAAATTTCACGGCAAGGATCATGCTGGCAACAATAATGATGAAATCCGGAATGGATGCCAGAATGTTAAGGATATAATTGAATCCCCTGGCTGCCCGGAACCTGCTGATAAAGACACCGAAAACCAGGCTGAGCACGACCGCTGCCAGGATCCCCGCTTCCATGATTTTCAGGCTTGTGATAAAGAACCGCCCGATATCCTCCCCGATGGACCGTGTCCTCGTCCCCTGCTGATATGTACCTAAATCCCCGTCTGCTATTTGTGTGAAAAATTCGCCGTATACCTGCGGCAGCGCACCCGGATCAAAGCTCAGCGATTGTGTTTCCGGATCTGCGGTTACCATTAACGGCAGTGAGGCAATGAGCAGGATAAGCAATACCACGATGATAAGCTGCTGTATTTGCCTAAGCATATTGACCACCCCTTTTTGTATGACCTACAGTCAATGTTTCCATTTTCCAATCCCTTCACAATTTTGTCAATAATATTCCATGAATTCCGAAATTTTCGGTTTTATATTGGTGAAAGTCACATAGAAAAGAACAGCCTCCCTCAGCTGTTCTTTATACTTTGAATATGCCTCCCAGCCCTTTGACCATAGATGAGACCTGATTAACTGCGCTCATCATTTGGCCGGCTGTATTCATCATTTTGTTGAAATCAAGGGATCCATCCTGGCCTTTAAAGGAATTCATGATCGACTGGACTCCCGAAGGCTGCTTTGCCATGAAAGACTGCTTGGGGTATGGATTCATATAAGGGTAAGGATTATGGGGCTGCTGGCTTTGCGGCTGCTGATATGCTTCCTCCTGCTGCAGCGGATTTTGAAAAAGCCCCTGGCTTACAGGCTGCTTGGCCTGCGGCTGGACTTGAGGCTGAATGGGCGGCTGCATTTGATGCTGATAGCCCTGGAAATAGGGCGGCGGATTATGTGCCTGCTGGAAAGGAATGAAGTATGCTGATTGACTGCCGGCAAAAGCCTGGGGCTGATATTGGGCCTGGGGGCTTCCTTGCATTGGAAATGCGGAATAGTATCTGTGCCGGCCGTATATGCCGCTGCCCCCTGGCTGCTGCACTCGTGCCGGAAATCTTCTGTTTTTTTGAAACATGGGCAGACATCCTCCTAATACTGATCGCTACTTTAAATTATGATGCATCTGCCCAATTTGTGCATTGCAGGTAAGATTATCCGGTTTTGTCTGCTTATGATGAATTTTGTCGGAAGTTTCAATTTTTTAAAAACGGAGAAACTTTTTTGTTTCATGATACGATATGGGAAAAGGCGGAGGAGGAACATTAATGAACATTCACGAACTGAGACTGAAATTTTTGCAGCTGAAAGATTATAGCCCCGAGAGCGTCAATGAATTATTGGATTTCGCCAAGAAAGCCTATATCCACAATGAGATCACCATTAATGAATACCGCAACCTTATTCGTGAGCTTGAAGCACAGGGAGCCGTAGCTGACTGTTCCTTCACCGCAGCAGCAAATCTGCAGAATTGATCCCCGGAGGGTATAGCGGGACACGGGCCGCATAACTTTAATCAAAAAAAAAGCTTAGCCTGCGGACAATTGTCCTGCAGGCTTTATTTTTTTTCGTCTAAATGGCCAAGGAGGACATTGAGGACATATTTGGTGGAGTTATAGTAATTAATGAAACGGGTCCGGCTTGTTTCCGGGAAGAAGCATTGGACAGTAATCAGTTCTATATGCTCCGCTGCCGAACTGATCTGATTTTCATGCAGGTTCTTGGGCCTGTTTTCCGCGATCCAGCCGGCAGCCTGATAGGCCCACTCGTCCAGCAGCTGTTTGCTATGATCGGCAAAAGGCTTTACTTCCGCATAGAAATCAGGCTTGGTTCCCCTTTCCCGCGCCTGGCGGTAATGGCCTGCCGCTTCCTCCGTGCATTCCAGCAGCTCTCTAGTCAGCCTGTCTAAATGTTTTACCTCGTCCATATATTTCATCTCCAGTTGGATATTTGTCCAAAAAAATAAAAGTAGCGTGGGTATCCAGCTACTAAAGATCATTCTTTATTTTAGACAACCTAATAGCCCAATTCAAGCTTAATGCTGTCATTACCGCCTGTCATCTTTCGGTCCCTGCCGTCCTTTTTCCCGATTTCCTGAAGCCGATTTTCAGCAATGGCCAGCCTTGATTCGCAATATATCATCTTTTGCTGATGTTCCTCCGCCATTTCTCCCCTGAATTTTGAAAGGCTTGTCTCAAGTGCTGCATCCAATTCTTCCAGCTGGTCATATATCTCATTCAGCATATGGAGCAATTCTTCTTTCTGTGAAGTGTGTTTCATCATATAACCTCCCTTTTTCATATATCTCCGACTGTACGGCTTTTTGCTATTCACTGTATTCGCCTTCTCTTTTCACTTCCCTTCACCCCTGACAAAACTAGAAGCGATTCGCCAAAGATAGTTATATTTTTCAATGGAACAAAGAGCGTTTCGACACATCTTGAATGGATGAAATATTGGTGATTGAACACACTAAAGGATGGAGGTGTTGAAAGATGGCAAACAAGGAAAAACAAAATAAGGTTCAGCCAAAAAAGCAGGAAGAAACGAAAACTGGATTCGGCAGCAAAAAGCTGGAAGGCCCGGACAGACCTTCCACCTGATGAAAGCAAGGGGGATCCCTTGCTTTTTTTTGTATTGATGGCTGAGCAGATTATGAATTGGTTTTAGTAAAACCAAGGTTCCTTAATCCAGGAACTTCATTCAATAGGATAGAGGAAGATTAGAGTCTGTAATTTGGACCTGGGTTATTATATTTTGAACTTGTCAGCATTGCGGTTCCGGCTGGTGTTCTAGAACCGTTATTTTTCGGTTTTGCCGGAATAGTGGTTCCAGCCTGGATTCTAGAACCGTTATTTTTCGTTTATAGCAGAATAGTGGTTTCAGCCTCATGTTCTAGAACCGCTGTTTTTCGGTTTTTCTTTAAAAAGCAGCGCCAGCTGGTGAACTATATCCCGCTCCAGCTGATCCGCAATGCCGGACTGCGTTTACCTTTTAAACCAAATAAACTTCTTTAATCCCGCTGCCCGTTCCAGCTGCCTCTGCTTATGCAGGAACCATTCTGTCATCAGGACAGGCTCTTCTGTCTCCCCTTCTTCTGCAAACCACTCCGGGCTGACTCCTCTCTCCTTTGACCAATCATGCTTTTCATGTATGTGATGGCTGATAACGGGGTAAGTATCTTTTAAGGTTTGCAAAGCCCGCTTTGTCCCGCCATTGAGGAATTGTTCGTAATCCAACCTTGATCCCGTGTGAGGCACTTTTCCTGCAAACTTCAGGAACTCCGGAAAATGAGCGGGTGAGAACAGAATCCCTGCAAGCCTTTTTCCGAGCATGATTCTTTCGTCCGTTTTCCTGAACTTCTTTACACTTGCTCCATAAAGCTGGCCGCTGCAGGTTGGAAACAGGACCGAGCTGAAATGCATCCAGTCCTGGATGGAAAAAAACAGTGAATGGAACACCCTCCTTTTATACACCGGATGTTCAATCACAGGGCGCTGGATCAGGTTTTGTTCATTTATTATCAGGGCAATCATTAATCTTTCCCGGTCCCCCTCCTGCCAATAGCGGTTCCATTCTTTTTCCATAAATGAAGACACATGAAAGAATGGCAGGAGATGAAACATTGGCGAGTTTTTTTTCGTCGAATATTCATAGAGAAGCAGCTGTGGAAAGGCATCTGAGAAAATGAGCCAATTGGCACGCTCATATGTAAGGAAAAGCCGCTCCCTGATTTCCGGTCCAAGGAGGCAGGACAATGACGCCTCTTCCAGATCGCACATATTCCAGCCTGCATTTCTGGAAACCATACTCGCCAGGAAAGCCCATTGGATGTCCGGGTTGGATTGATAATAGTCGAGATATGCATGGGTTCTGCTGATATTATCTTTGTTATAATGATCCGCAATCGAACGGATTTCCTCTGCGAGCATCCGTTCGGAGCTGTCAAATGTGAAATTGGCTGTTTTTCTCAAAGCAAACCTCCTTGCTCACTGTTGTTATCGTTCACTTTTTGGTGCTTTTTATTCAACATTCCAGCCGGCACTTTTGGTATGATGAGTAGTGAGCGATTGCCGGCATAGCGGCACAATGAAAACAGGCAGGTGAATGCAATTGAATTTCCACTACCCAAACGGACGAAAGTATTTGCCGCAAAAGGCGGCTGCTGCGCCTGTGAAAAAGGAGAAAAAATGGACATATTCCAACAGGGGGATGACACTAGAGGATGATATAAATGAAACAAATGCTTTTTACCTGGAAAGGGGGCTGGCTGTAATCCATAAAAAGCCCACGCCAGTCCAGATTGTGAATGTTGACTATCCTAAAAGAAGTGCTGCGGTTATTAAGGAGGCTTATTTCAAGCAAGCCTCAACAACAGATTATAATGGCCTTTATAAAGGAAGATATATTGATTTTGAAGCAAAGGAAACGAAGAATAGCACTTCTTTTCCTCTTAAGAACTTCCATGCCCACCAGATATCCCATATGCGCAGGATAGTTGCCCAGGGGGGGATCTGCTTTGTGCTGCTCCGTTTCTCAGAGAGCGAAGAAATCTTCCTTTTAGAAGCCTGCTCCCTTTTCCCTTTTTGGGAGAGGATGGAGAATGGCGGGCGCAAATCCATTGCGAAAACGGAAATAGAAGAAAATGGCCATAGGATCCAGCTTGGCTTCCAGCCCAGGATTGACTATATTAAAGTAATAGATTATCTTTATAATCTTACATGATTTTATGCAGATGTAAGAAAGGATGAATATATATATGGCAGAAAACTACAACTCAAGGGAGGAACGCCGGAAGCAGCAGTCTGCCGGCACCAAGAAAAAAACTCCCAAAAAGAAAAAAGGCGGTATCTTCAAAAAGATATTTCTGGTGCTGATCGCACTCGGGCTTGCCGGCATCATCATCGGAGCCGGTGCATTTGCATACATGGTCAAAGATACGCCAAAGCTTGATGAAGAGAAGCTGAAATCCGCTATCGCATCTGAAATTTATGATATGAACGGGGAGCAGATTGCAACCATCGGTTCCGAAAACAGGGATTATGTCGAGTATGAGGACATACCAAAGATCGTTGAGGAAGCAGTCATTGCAACAGAAGACTCCCGCTTTTATAAACATCATGGCATTGATCCGATCCGCCTCGGCGGTGCAGTCCTTGCCAACATCACAGAAGGCTTTGGTGCAGAAGGAGCGAGCACCATCACCCAGCAGGTAGCCAAAAACTATTTCCTCGAGTTTGATAAAAAGCTTTCCCGTAAAGCTCAGGAAGCATGGCTGGCCATCCAGCTGGAACGTAAATATACAAAGCATGAAATATTAGAGCTTTATATGAACAAAGTGAATATGTCGCAATACTCTTACGGGTTCGCGACTGCTTCAGAAACATACTTCGGCAAGCCGCTGAAGGATCTGGAGCTTCACGAAGCAGCACTGCTTGCAGGACTGCCGCAAAGCCCGAACAATTACAATCCCTTCAACCACCCTGACAAGGCGGAAAAAAGGCGGAATATTGTACTGACGCTGATGAATAAGCATGGATACATCACAAAAGAACAAATGGAAGCGGCCAAGAAGATTCCGGTCACATCCTCCCTGGTCGCCGAAGAGAATCGAAAAATCAATGGAGACATTCCTTATGATTCCTTCATCGGGCAGGCCATTGCTGAAATCAACGAAAAATATGGAACGATTAATGTCTTTACAGACGGACTCAAAATATACACAACACTGGACAAAGATGCACAGGAATATGTGGAAACAATGCTTAACGGCAATGAAATTGTAGAATTTCCAAATGAAGAATTCCAGGCAGGCATAACACTCCTGGATACAAAGACAGGGGAAATCCGGGCCCTTGGCGGAAACCGAAATCCTGAAGTAGAGTTTGGCTTCAACTATGCCACTGACCAAAAGCGCCAGCCAGGTTCTACCATTAAACCTGTGCTCGACTATGGTCCCGCTATTGAACATTTAAAATGGGGCACTTACTATACTCTGGATGATAAACCTTATACGTATTCCGACGGCACCAAATTCAACAACTGGGACGGCAGGCATATGGGGCCGATGAGCATGAGAGAAGCACTCGCCCGTTCACGGAATGTCCCTGCGGTCATGGCTCTTCAGGAAGTAGGACTTGATCGGGCTAAGGATTTTGCAGTCGATCTCGGCATACCTCTGGACGAAATTTTCGAATCTTATGCCATAGGAGGGCTTGGAAAAGGGGTTTCTTCCATGCAGATGGCCGGAGCCTACAGTGCCTTTGGAAACAACGGCATATACAATACTCCTCATACAGTCAAAAGCGTAGAGCTTAGAGACGGCACAAAGCTCGATTTGGCTCCGGAATCCAAGGTTGTCATGAAGGACTATACAGCCTTTATGATCACAGATATGCTCAAGAGCGTTGTAAAGGATTCTTATGGCACCGGCCAGCAGGCTAATGTGCAAGGCCTGCCGATCGCCGGGAAGACAGGAACAACCAATTATAGCAATGAAGAATTATCTAAGTACAATGTTCCTGACGGGGCGGTTCCAGATGCCTGGTTTGCCGGATATACAACGAATTATACAGCGGCCGTATGGACTGGCTATAAAGACAGGAAGAATTATCTTCCTTCAAACGGTAGAGACCAGAAAATAGCTCAAAATCTATTTAAAAACCTGATTGCCCATGTGTCTGAAGGCAAAGAAACACCTGACTTCAAAATGCCGAAAAGCGTAGAAGTCGTAAAGATTGAAAAAGGCACTTCAAAGCTCGCAAGCGCCTATACGCCAAGCGACCAGATCCTTACTGAATATGCAGTTAAAGGAGAAGCTCCTACACAGGTTTCAAAGAAATACGACAAACTTGATGCGCCGCAAGGCTTATCTGCAGTATTTGATCCAGAAGCCAATGAAGTCGTGGTTGGCTGGGAATATGGTTCAGAAGAAGGCGTGCAATTCGAGGTGAATGCTTCGGTTGACGGCAGCCGCCAGCAGCCTACGGTAACGGCTGAAAAAGGCTTAAGGTTCACTGCTCCTTCCCCTGGAAGCACATACACTTTCAGCGTTACAGCATTTAGAGATGATATGCGCAGCGATCCTGCTTCTGTTTCTGTCACCATCCCGGGAGCTCCTGAGGATGATGGACAGGAAGAAACTGAAGATGGGGAAGACGGCAGTCAGGATGACGATGCTAACCAGAATGATGAGGAAAATGAGGAAGACAATCAGAATCCTGGCAACGGCAATGGCAATGGCAATGGCAACGGCAATGGCAACGGCAACGGCAATGGCAACGGAGGAAATGAAGAAGATGACGGAGAAGGTGACGACAGCGGTTCTGAGGGTGAATCCGGCTCCGGCGGTGAGTCCGGGCAAACCGGCCAGAATGGAGGACAGTCCGGATCAGGCAGCGGAACCGGCTCCGGTTCTGGAGGGTCCGGCACAGGATCTGGAGGTTCTGGCTCCGGGAGCGGATCCGGATCAGGCAGCGGCTCCGGGTCTGACGGAAGCAATTAATCCGGCGCATCTTTCAAAAGTCTAAATGTAAAAAGCGTTTAAGCTTTATGCTTAAACGCTTTTTCTATGCTTGCTTTCTTTTGGCGCTGCTTTTCTAGTTCAGCCTGCAGCTCACATAATTGAATGAACGAATGATAAAGAAGCGGACTGGACAAAACAAATTCCAGCCGTTCATTTAAGTTAGCTGGCTTAACATTCAATAGCATAAACTCTTTAGGAGTATCCAGCCTGGCCGGCTGTCCGTTGGTCCAGAACAGCATTTGAACGAAGATGCCTATAGCAGACCTCATCAATTCCGCCAATCCCAACCTCTCCCGTTTCCCATGCAAAGCAGCAATGGAGGATTTTACCTCCTCCCACTGTTCAATCCTTGCGGGAAAGAACTCTTCCGCCTTCTCCCATGGCCTGAGCGCTTCAATCCCATTATAAAAAGCAATCTCATAGATGAAGATCGCATCTGCCTGAAACTCATCTGCCCAAGCTGGCTCCCAGGCTTCCTCCTCTCCCACCAGAAATGGATGGTAGACTTCAGGAGACACCTGCAGCATGATTTTTTCGCTATCCGCCATTATTTCCTCTTCATCCTTTTCCGGCCTTCCCTGCAAAGGTCAAGGAGCGGGCAGATTTCGCACTGGGGGTTTTGCACCTTGCAGTGATATCGGCCAAAAAAGATCATCCGATGGTGCGTAACTGACCATTCTTCTTCAGGCACCTTTTTCATCAGTGTTTTCTCTACTTCAAGAACAGAATCCTTCCACCTGCAGAACCCGAGGCGTTTGCTGACCCTTTCCACATGGGTATCTACAGCGATTGCAGGCACATCGTAAGCCACAGAAACGACGACATTTGCCGTTTTCCTTCCTACCCCGGGCAGCTTTGTCAATTCGTCCCTGTCATGCGGGACAATCCCATTATACTCGTCGATGAGGAGCCTGCAGAGCTTGTGGATGTTCTTTGCTTTGTTCCTGAACAGGCCGATCGACCTGATGTCGTTTTGCAGC
This sequence comes from Bacillus sp. AG4(2022), assembly GCF_031844465.1. Lineage (NCBI taxonomy): Bacteria > Bacillati > Bacillota > Bacilli > Caryophanales > Bacillaceae > Bacillus > Bacillus sp. AG4(2022). Next base: position 252,024 of record NZ_JAUZVH010000002.1, on the reverse strand, counting down.
TCATCAAGGGAAACAGCTAAATAATCCTCTGGCGTTTTATATTTTTGAAACAGGTTTTTGGTAACCTTGTTGACCAGCGCATCTGTACATTGAGCAGAAAGGGCCACTGCAATAACAAGTTCAAAAGGGTTTTCATGATGAAGCTCGCAATGGGCATCAGGGAACATTTCGCCCATAACATCCAGGCAATGCCTGATTTGTGTTTTATTCAGCATTTGTATCACCACTCTGTATTTAAATATGTTTTCATTATCTTAACCTTTTCTCTATATCCTGTCCTTCCAAACGCTCTTCAAGCACCTGGAGGGAGCATTCAGGAAATCATACAAAAAGGGCGGGAGAAGTCCCCCGCCATTAACATTATTGCTCAAGCCAGTTGTAAAAAGGAATTGATTTTTGCTGAACAGGACGTTCATCCGTTTTTTGCCTTGAAGACTGCGGCTGGTTTTGACGGAATTTGCGTCCAAAGCTCTTCGCCTGTTCAATTGTCTTAATCCCATTTTTCTTCCATTCGAATAAAATACGGTCGATATAACGGAAATTAAGCTTACCGGATATAACTGCCTCCCGCAATGCCGCTTTAATGATGACAGGGTCATGGTGGTCATCATCCATCCACATTGCCAGCGTTTCACATTCAAAAGGCGAAAGCGGCCTTCCGAATTCTTTTTCAAAGCATGTATACAGATCCATCTCTTCCTGCTGATGGGATTTAAGATCCTTTTGTTTGTCTTCGAGGAGGAATTGGTCAACCACCCTTTCCCAAAGGGGTTCAAGCGAATACTTTTCAAAGCGTATTCCCTCATCCGAAAAGCCGTCAAGAATTTCAATAAATCCTTTCTGGATCAGTTTCCGGATCATATCGGTGCATGCTGTATCAGAAATCGTCATTCGGGACGAAATTTCATTCGGGGTAGGAAAGTCTCTGCCTTTTTCAATAAAGGACGATATATGCAAAAGCAGGACGAGTTCCTGTTCAGTTATATTCATTTTATGATAGCGGGCCAAGAGGGCACCTGGTATGGACAGGCTCCCTTCCTGGAGCCACTTGATAATATTGTCTTTCATCCTGGACACCTCCTTTAAAGTATATCATGAACATTCAGGGCCAGTAAGGAGAATAACAGGCAACGCTGCCAGAAATTAGGTCTGAAACAGCACAGGGCATGAGTGCATATGAATAAAAAAATCCGCGTAAGCGGATCTCTTTATTTCCCTTTTATGCTGTAAGCGGAAAAGAGCATTGGCCATTCATGAGGCGCGAAAACGTCTCGCCTGCTGTTATGCCATTTAGATCACTGGGCCTTTTCTGCCACAAACCTGCGTATACGTTCAACAGCCTCTTCCAAAGATTCAAGCGAAGTTGCGTAGGAAAGGCGGATATTGTCCGGAGCACCGAATCCAGAACCGGGAATGACCGCTACCAGGGCTTCCTCAAGAAGCGCTTCGGCGAATGCATCTACATCTTTATAGCCCGTCATTTCGGCTGCCTGCCTGGCATTCGGGAATAAATAAAATGCGCCCTGCGGCTTAATGCAGGTGAATCCCGGTATAGACACAAGCTTTCCGTAAATCTCTTCCAGCCTGCCTTCAAATGCCTGCCTCATTTCCTCGACCGGATCCTGTGTGCCGGCATAAGCGGCAATGGCGCCGTACTGGGAAGCAGTGGCCGGATTTGAAGTGCTGTGGCTAGCCAGATCGGTCATTGCCTTGATGATCCTGCTGCCGCCAGCTGCATAGCCGATTCTCCAGCCTGTCATCGAATGCGATTTAGAAACACCATTCACGATGATGGTCTGCTCTTTTAATTCAGGTGACAGCTGTGCTATGGACACATGGCGGTTATTGCTGTATACAAGTTTCTCGTATATTTCATCCGATACGATCAGGATGCCTTTCTCAAGGCACACTTCCCCAAGCGCCTTCAGCTCTTCCTCCGTATAAAGCATTCCGGTCGGGTTGCTTGGAGAGTTGATGATGACTGCTTTGGTTTTCTCTGTAGCCGCATCCTTCAGCTGCTGCGGAGTGATTTTAAACCCATTTTCCTCAGAGCCTTCTGCATAAACAGGGATCCCGCCAGCCAGCTTTACCTGCTCAGGATAGCTGACCCAGTACGGCGTAGGGATGATGACCTCATCTCCTTCATCAAGAAGCACCTGGAACAGGGTGTACAGCACATGCTTTGCTCCGCTTCCGACAAAGGTTTCATTGATTTTGTAGTCAAGCCCCTGGTCTTTTTTAAGCTTTGCAGCTATTTCGGCTCTCAGCGCAGGAAGACCTGCAGATGGAGTATATTTCGTGTTCCCCTCATTCATTGAAGCCAATGCAGCATCTATGATATGCTGCGGCGTGTTGAAGTCCGGCTCTCCTGCCCCCAGCCCAATTACATCGCGGCCCTGTGCTTTCAGTTCCTTTGCTTTAGCTGTTATCGCCAGCGTGGAAGAAGGCGTCAGCGCCTCCACCCTGCCTGCTAGCTTTATTTTCATAGCTTGCGCCTCCATTTCATCCTCATCATAAATTTTCAATCCGCTTGAGCATTTCCCCAGTTTCGAAATGAATATAATAATAATTGATCAGACCGCCATTAGAGCGGTAATACACTTCCCAGAGAGGAAAGCCCTTTTCCATCCCCAGCTTTGCAGAAATGATCTCTTTTGGCTGCTTTTCCCTTTTAACTATATCAATCGCTTCTTGTTTAGATATGCCGTCTTTTGCATTTTTGACAACCGGCTTCCCTTTTTTCTCAGGAACCCAGACAATGAGTTCTGTTCCTGCTTTATCCTGTCCCTGCAGGACGTAGAAGGTTTCCTGTCCGTGATAAAGGGTAAAACTGTCCATTCTCTCGAGTGCAGTCTCTTCTTTTGCCCTCTCAAACGCTTTTTCTGAAGCTGCTTTGACCGGTTCTGTTGAAGCAATATACACTTTAGCAGCTATCCCGATCAGAATGGCTGCCGCAATGATGCTGATGATGATCCATTTTTTCATATTATCACTCTGCTTTATGTACGATAAATGGTGAATACCGCTTTATTTTGATCTTCCTGGTCAAGTGCCAGGCCGAACATTAAATCTTTCTCCTTTAATGTTCTATTCAATGAATCGACGATTTTATACAAATCGGGGCTGTTGGTGATTTTTACAGTCGACAGCACTTCTATTTTGCTTTCCATTGTTCTGCTCCTCTCTCCGGACCTTTGACAAATATTGCAGCTGATAATACAGCCCGGACAGCTTATACTATCCATATAACAGGTCTTTGCCAATATTATAACAGGTGATGTTATCATCCGTTAACCAAAGATGCATGATTCACCAAAAATTTTCTTCTAGTCCACAACGTCTTTTAGCTGCGCAATCATGCGCAGCTTTTTTGTATATTCCTGTGTGCCTGCGCGTCCTATATGACATACAGGCTATCCTGCCTCACCCGGGGAAATTGTGATCACCTCATAATTCAAATCAGTGAACTTTATTGTGACCGTTCCATGGACCCCGGTATAATAAACATCGATCCATGCTTCATGCAGCATTTTAAAAAGATCTTCATCAGGCTTTACTTTCCTTGACTGGAAGATGACGGCGATCTGAGGATCAAGATGTTTAATCAGCTGCCCTGAGACCGAATTGCCCTCCCCGAAGCCTGGCATTTTCACTATATTTACATCCGAAAGATTTTTTTTGAGAAGGGCCTTTTCTGCATCGAGGCTGCTGGAATTGAGCAGCAGCACCTTATGCTTCATAAGTGTAAGCTCAAGGTCCATACCTTCTTTCGGGTTTTCATTTTCGAACAGGACCTCTGCCTTCAAATTATGGAAAAGCTGCTGCTTTGTGCCCGCGCTCCATATATGGATATTCACCTCATCGAACTCTTCAAGCTCTTCCATCCTTTTCCGGGCCAGCCCCTGGCCTGCAACGAGCTGCTTAACACCGAATTCCCTTATGATGCTTCCGGCGTTCACCATGGAGTTCACATCTTCTTCTGTCATGATAATAGTCGATATTTGTTCCACATTATATAGTCCAAGCAGCCTTGACAGCTCTTCTCCAGAGCCTTCACCGCCTGTATTAATAAGAATATTCTCTCCATCCGGATGCTGAATTAAGGCAGATTCTCCTTCCTGCAGGGAAAAAAACGTGATTGCCAGCTCATTCCGTTTAAGCTTTAAATCAATGCTTTTTACTTCTGCGGGCAGGGATGGAGATTCAACCGGGACATAGTACCAGCTTGTGAACAACATAAGAAAGGCGAATAGCATATTCATCCAGAACTCCTCCAATGCTATCCTTTAGAGTGTGTCATCCGAAAATTTTTATCCTCTTATCCCGGCATATTTTACCTTATTGCAGCCAATCTTCCACAAGGTCAACAATAGCATCCAGGGGGCTTACCTTAACTGGTATGCTTGGGATGGAATCAAGGAATGCCCTGCCATATGACGCTGTGACGATCCTCCGGTCGAATACAATAATTATTCCGCGGTCATTCTTTGTTCTGATCAGCCTCCCGACACCCTGTTTGAAGCGAAGGACCGCTTCGGGGAGTGCGTGCTCGGAGAAAGGCCGGCCTCCCCTGCTCTGAATCGCTTCCTTCCTTGCTTCCCCCAAAGGCTCATCCGGAGGAGAGAACGGCAGCCTGACCATCACCAGGCAGGAAAGATCTTCACCGGGAATGTCCACACCTTCCCAAAAGCTGCTTGTCCCAAAAAGAATGCTCTTGTCAAACCGCTGAAAGTTCCTTGTAAGCCTTGTCCTGCTTCCAGACGTGATTCCCTGGGCTATTAGGACATATTCCTCGAGAAAGCCGCTTTCCTTCACGAGCTCATAGGTCCTGCGGAGCATATCATGTGAGGTGAACAGAATCAGCATCCTCCCCTTCGCCGCTTCAGCCAGAGAGATGATATGCTCTGTGATCGCCGAAACATATTCCTCCTGAGGAACGGAATTGATTTCAGGCAAATCCGATGGTACGGCAAGCCTGACTTGTGAAGCATAGTCGAATGGGGACTCTATCAGTTCTGTCTGGCAGCTGAACCGGTCAAGGCCCAGTTCATCCATAATATAATCAAAAGACTGGCCGACAGAAAGAGTTGCAGATGTAATAACAGCACTTTTCTTCTGATTGAAGAAGCCGTCCCTCAGATTTCCTGCGACAGTAATCGGCTGAGAGTAAACAGTCGTGGCGTTCTGCATTGCTCTGCCGTCCAGCTCAACCCAGACAGCACAGGCTGTTTGCCCGGCAAATATGGTTTTCCTGATGCTTTCACGTACATCCCTCAGTTCGCCGATGCAGGCTGAGATCTCCTCCAGCAGCGCCTGATCACCCGGTGCCAGTTCGCCGGTTAAAGGCACAAGCAGCTGAAGCCTGTCCTCCAGCGCTGAGATAAGGTCCAGAACCAAGAAAGAAAAGCGTTCTGCAGAAGCCTCCACCGCTTTGAAATCCCGCGGGGTTATATCTGTTAGCCTGAAGCTTATTTTGCTGGATGCATATTTCCTTGCTTTTAATTTCCTCTTTCCATAAATCCCTACCAGCTTAAAAAACTCATCCATCTCATACTGAAGATCAGCAACCAGCCTGTTAAGCTCAAAAGGATGAGCAGCACCGTCCATAGCGGCCCTGCCTTCAAGCAGCCGCTCGAGCTTATAGAGGAGCTGCTTTTGATCATAGAGCCCGATTTTTCCAAGCAGGAGACGGAGAGATAAATAATCAATTGAGAAGCCAAAATGCTTTCCGGCGGCCTTGCTGAACTGATGCCCTTCATCTATGACTGCATAATCATATGAAGGGAAGATCTGATTTTCGCCTGAAAGACTGTTCAAAAGCATAGCATGATTGGTAATGATCAGATCTGCATTTTCTGCGCTCTTCCTTGCTCTGTTATAGAAATCCCTTGATTTCCAGCCTGATTCGCTGATGAATTTGCTGTCCCCGTTTTGTATCTTATTCCAGAAAACAGCACCGCCGCTGGAAAGGTTCAGTTCGTCCACATCGCCTGTAGCTGTTTCAGTCAGCCAGACCAGTATTTGCATTTTTGTAAGTGTAGTATCGTAATTATCATCCGCTTCATTCAATGACTGCTCAAATCGGGCAAGGCTTAAATAATGCTTTCTGCCTTTTAAGAGCACAGCATTGGCAGGGAAGCCCAGAAGTTTTTCAAGCAGGGGCAGGTCTTTTGAAAGCAGCTGCTCCTGGAGCTGGACAGTATAAGTGCTGATCAGCACCCTGGCTCCTTCCTGCCTGGCAAAAATAATTGCCGGAAGCAGATAGCCAAGGGTTTTCCCTGTGCCGGTGCCTGCTTCGACCAGTGTATGCTCGTTATTTAAAAAGGATTGATAGACAGCATCCATCATGGCAAGCTGGCCGGGGCGCAGTTCATAATCCGGAAATGCCTTCTTAAGCATATCCTCTTTTTCCCGGCTTCCTGCGGGATAAACAGGAGCCGGCAGGCGGCTTGATGCTGCTTCCAGAACCCCGCCTGCCTTAATGGCGATTCCGTTATGTATTTCTATCCCTTCAGGAAGTCTCTCCGCCGTCCCTTGCTTTTTAAGGAGGATATCCTCCAAAATGAGATCAAGGTCGCTTTTCAGCCCTCCTGAAAGCTTCAGAAGCTGTTTGATCGTTGTCAGAGGCAATTCCTCAAGGCGTTCCAGGAAGATGTGCAGCAGTTTTGCAGTGGCATAGGCATCGCTGTCCGCCTGGTGCGGCCTGTCATGCACGATCCCTTCTTTTGCAGACAGGTCTGACAATTTATAGCTGTCAGAGCAGGGCAGCACCGTCCGTGCCAGCTCAACCGTATCGATGACCGGCCCATAAAAGCCCGGGAAGCCTGCATTCAGAAGCTCTTCCTGCAGAAAGGAGAGGTCGAACAGAACATTATGCGCCACAAAATAGGCATCCTCCAATAGCTCCATCACTTTAGGTGCTATTTCTGCAAACACAGGAGCATCAGAGACCATGCTGTCATTAAGCCCGGTCAGCTCCTCGATGAAGGCCGGAATCTCCTTCCCGGGATTGAGCAGGCTGGAATATTGATCGATGATCTTTCCGCCTTCCATGACTACCGCAGCAAATTGAATGATTTTATCGCCCTTTTTGGCGCTATTTCCTGTAGTTTCCAAATCAACTACTACATATTTATTACTCATCGGTTACACCTCAAACATTCAGTCATTCAAACGGTATCACAAAAGCGGAAAATAAAAAAGGCAAACAGCCTTCCCCATCATTATTTTTCTTCCCATCAGCACGGGGTTTATTCAGGATTCTATCCCAGGGACAGGAAAATGCCGCCTGCAAAAAGGGCTGCATTGCCGTTTTGCAATGCAGCCCTTTTTCTTTATAGTGAATGATCATTCTTAAAGTATGGTTGAAGCCGGCTCAGCATGGAGCAGACCGGTTATGCTATTGCCTTCTCCCATAATGACTACCTTAGGTTTATGGGAATCTACTTTTTCCTCAGGGACAAGGGCATAAGATATGATGATGACTGTATCGCCGACCTGGACAAGCCTTGCAGCCGCCCCGTTCAGGCAGACTACGCCGCTTCCCCGCTCTCCCGGGATGATATATGTTTCGAATCTTGCACCGTTATTGTTATTGACAATCTGGACTTTCTCATTATCAGCCATTCCGGCCGCATCCAGCAGGTCTTTATCAATTGTAATGCTGCCCACATAATTAAGATTAGCTTCTGTCACCTTTGCGCGGTGGATCTTTCCATTCATCATGGTGCGGAACATGTCTTTTCCTCCGATCAGTTGTTAGACTGCAATGATTATATTATCTATCAGGCGTGCATGTTTGAATTTAACGGCAAGAGCGATGATGATTGTGCCTTCAGCTCTATCTGTTTCTTTTAATTCCGGCCAGGAAAGAATCTCAGCATAATCAATGCTCCCCGAGCTCTCTGCTTTTATCCTGCCGCGTATGAGCGCTTTAAGCTGCTCTGTGTCCTTTGTTCCTTCCGCAATCAATCGTGCTGCTTCTGAGAGGCTCTCGTATAAAACCGGTGCTTCCTTCCGCTCTTCCGGAAGCAGCCTGACATTCCGGGAGCTTTTTGCAAGGCCGTCCGGCTCCCTTACCGTTTCTCCCCCTATTATCTTGACAGGGAAATTCAGATCATGTGCAAGGCTCTCTATCACTGCCAGCTGCTGTGCATCTTTTTTGCCGAAATAAGCTTTATCCGGGGAAACGATATGAAATAATTTAGAGACAACCGTTGCTACACCAGCAAAATGGCCTGGCCTGGATTTGCCGCATAATACATCGGTCTTTCGGTTTACAATGACTGAAACAGAAGGGACTCCGCCAGGGTACATGTCTTCAGGTGCAGGGCTGAAAAGGTAATCGGCCCCTTCGGCTTCTGCTAGACGGGAATCCCGCTCAAAGTCCCGCGGATAAGAATCCAGATCCTCTGCCGGGCCAAATTGAAGCGGATTCACAAAGATGCTCAGAACCATTACATCATTTTCTTCTCCCGCCCGCTTCAGAAGGGAGAGATGCCCTTCATGCAGATATCCCATAGTAGGCACAAACCCGATTGTACGGCCTGCCTTTTTTTCATCCAGCATGAGCTGCTGCATTTCTCCTGGTGATGTAATGATCTTCATGATTTTCCTCCATAAAGTCCTGCCAGCTCTTCCTCTTTCATCGTATAGCTGTGCTCTCCGGCCGGGAAGATTCCTGCCTTCACTTCAGTGATATAGGCTTTCAGGCCCTTTTCCGCTTCTTCATCCATGTTTGCATACCGTTTGACGAACTTCGCAATTCTTTCTGTCCCGTACGACAGCAGATCATGATAGACAAGGACCTGCCCATCAGTCCCTGCTCCCGCCCCGATTCCGATGACTGGAATCGTCAGGATAGAGGAGATATCTTCAGCAAGCTGTTTTGGCACACATTCTAGCACAAGCGCAAAAGCACCCGCCTCTTCACACCTTTTAGCCTCGCAGATCAGCTTCCTGGCTGCTTCAGCATCTTTCCCCTGGACTTTATACCCTCCAAGAACCCCCACTGACTGGGGAGTAAGGCCAAGGTGGGCGCATACAGGGATGCCTGCTTTCGTTATGCTTCTTATCTTGTCAGCGACCTCTTCCCCGCCTTCAAGCTTCACTGCCATCGCTCCTGTTTCCTGAATCAGCCTGGCTGCATTCAGGAGGGTATCACGTTCAGGGAGATGATAGCTCATAAAGGGCATATCAATGACAATAAAAGTATTGGCCGCCCCTCTTTTTACCGCTTTCCCATGGTGAATCATATCTTCCATCGTCACCGGGATGGTCGATTCATATCCCAATACGGTCATGCCAAGCGAATCTCCGACAAGGATCATATCGATTCCGGCTTTTTCTGCCTGCCTGGCTGCCGGATAATCATAGGCAGTCAGCATCGCGATTTTTTCATTCTTTTCCTTCATCTTTGAAAAATCTGTAGTTTGCTTCATCCTTCTTCCTCCCATTCGCAAGTACAGGCCTGAAAAGACCTGCCTTAAGACTCAGAGGAGACAAAACAAGTGAACAAAAAGCCGGATATAAAAAGGATCCTTCAAAAAATGCAGAAGGATCCCGTCGCGTCTTGGCTTCATTATTCGTTTCATCCCTCTGTCCCGGTCCATATGCTGGATCTAGGCAGAAACTATTCAATATAAAAAGATAGAAAGGTGCAGTTCATTATGATACTGCCCAGTTGAATTATATCAAAAATAAAAAATATTGGCTAATAAAATCATGAGTCCAGTTCAATATCAGCAGAGTAGACATGGTGTATCTCTCCTGCCTCATCTTCTATTCTCAGCACGCCTTCCTCGGTGATGCCCAGTGCTTTCCCGCTGATGCTGCCTGATATCGTCCTGGCAGTGATCTGCTTCCCAATGCTGACAGCATAGCTTTCCCAAAGGAGGCGGATCGGGTAGAAGCCTTTTTCCATATAAAGCTTGTACAAATTCTCCAATTTCTGCAGGACAACCCTGACCAGCTCTGCCCTCGAGAGGTTCCCGCCCTTTTCTATCGCCAGGGAAGTGGCTGTGCCCCTCAGCTCCTCCGGATAATCCTCAAGCTGCTGGTTCACATTGATGCCGATCCCGATAATGATCGAAAAAATGCGGTCGGCTTCCGCCTGCAATTCTGTCAGGATGCCAGTGACCTTCTTGCCTCCAATGAGAATATCATTGGGCCATTTGATCTGCGGGGAAAGGGCCGTGCATTCCTCAATGGACTGGACGACGGCAACTGCTGCAAGTAGAGTCAGCTGCGGAGCTCGCGGGAGCGGGATTTCCGGCCGGAGGATGACACTCATCCATATTCCTGTATATTTCGGGGAATGCCATTTCCTGTCCATCCTTCCCCTGCCGTTAAGCTGTTCTTCCGCCACTACGATCGTGCCCTCGGGTGCGTCATCATAGGCGAGCCTGTGGGCGATTTTCTGTGTCGAATCCACACTTTCTTCATAATGGATTTCGGTACCGAGCAAGCTGGTTTTCAGACCAAGGCGGATTTCATCGGCAGTCACCTTCTCTGTTGTCTTCACAATCCGGTAGCCTTTCCTTCTTACGGCTTCAAGCTCAAATCCATCGCGCCTCAACTCTTCGATATGCTTCCAGACGGCCGTCCTGGAGCAGCCGATCAGGTCTGCCAGATATTGGCCGGACAAATATTCCCCATTGCTCTCCGTAAAGGCGGCAAGCAATTTTTTCCTCAGCTCTGATTGCACTTCAGCCACCCCCTTATTTCCTCTTTTTTATTTGCCAGATGACCGGAGATAATGCTGTTTTCAACCTGGCCCAGCAATTCCTTCACCCAGGGTCCGCCCGGCTTATTGAACCATTGGATCAAGTCATTCCCGGTAACATCCAGCTCCTTTGTACTCCGTATCGGAAGTGAAGCATATAAACGGACAGGAACTTCCTCATCCGCACTGTCATCCCCGGTGGCCGCCAGAACTCTCTCTGCATTCCGGGCAGCCTCTGCCCCCGCCTTATAAACCGATTCAAGTGTCCAGTTCTGTACTGAGCGGTATTGAAGCCAATAAAGGATTTTGCCAATTTGCCTAATCTTTTTGACAGGCATTTTCCAGCTTCTCAAAAAGGATTCCGCGGTCTTAAAGTCATGGCCAAGACCTGCTGACAGCAGAGCCCATCGTTCCTCGGATAAAAGCCCGCTGCCCAGCCTTCCGGCAAATGATATCAACTCCTGCTTTTTCCCTGCCAGGCCTGGGAGATGCTGTGAGAGGCCAGTGTCTGCCATGATTTTCAGCGCCATAAAGCTATTTTCGCCCGCAAGCAGCTTTTCAAATTCTGCCAGCTTTCTTTCAACCGCAATCTTCTCAAGAAGATAAGCTTCAGAAACCAGCGCCTCATAAGTCTCTCCATCTATTTGGAATGAAAGCTGGCTGGCAAAACGCACGGCTCTCATCATCCTTAAAGCATCTTCGTAAAATCGCTCCAGCGGATTTCCAACGGTGGCAATCCTTTTGCTGCGGATATCCTCCTGTCCCCCGAAAGGATCAATGATGCGGCCGTCCTTTGACATCGCCATGCTGTTCATTCTGAAGTCCCTGCGTTTAAGATCCTCATCGAGGGAACGGATAAAGTCCACTTTAGACGGCCTGCGGAAATCTTCATAATCCGACTCAGACCGGAAAGTGGTGACTTCATAGCTATCCCCATCATAAAGAACTATGACCGTACCATGCTCTATACCGACATCCGCTGTTCTGGGAAAAATGCCTTTGATTTCCATCGGAGTGGCCGAAGTGGCTATGTCCACGTCGGAAATATCCTTGCCGAGCAGATAATCCCTGACAGATCCGCCTACAAAGTAAGCCTCATACCCGGCAGTTTCGATCTTTTCCAATACAGGTGCCGCTTTTAAAAAAACCGGATTCATATTATCCCTCATTTAACATATCAAAATAAAGCCTCTCATACTCGCTGACTATTTGTTCGGCGCTGAACTTTTCTCTCGCAGTCTGTACTGCACGATGTGAGAAGCTTGTGTGCTTATCAGCATCAGCCAGCAGGCCTGCCGCTTTTTCCGCCATGCTCCCTATATCCCCAAGCTTGCAGATATATCCTGTCTCGCCGTCAGAAATCACTTCCGGGATCCCGCCGATATTGGTCCCTATGCAGGGAACACCGCACGCCATGGCCTCAAGCGCAACCAGGCCGAAGCTTTCTTTTTCAGAAAGGAGGAGCATCAGGTCGCTGATGGAATAAAGCTCTTCCACTTTATCCTGCTTCCCCAGAAACAGTACCTTCTCCTTCAGCCCGAGCTCTTTGACCAGCTTGCATACATTGGACATTTCCGGGCCGTCGCCAACGAGGAGAAGCTTTGCAGGCATCTCCGACTCTATCCTGGCAAACACCTTTACAACATCCTGCACCCTTTTGACCGCACGGAAATTGGAAACATGGATGACCGTTTTTTCATCCTCGGTGATCCCATATTCTTTTTTCAGATGATCAGAGCCAGTTTTCTGATATACTCTATGGTCTATGAAATTATAGACCGCCTGAATTTCTTTTTCAGGGTGTATCAATTCATTTGTTTGTGATATAAGAGATTTGGAAACAGCTGTCACCCTGTCAGACTTCTCGATTCCAAAGCGGATGCTGTCTTTCAATGACGGCTCATAACCAAGGACGGTGATATCTGTTCCATGAAGGGTAGTGGCAATCTTCACATCGCGCCCGCTCATCTGCTTGGCAAGGATTGCACATACGGCATGGGGAACAGCATAGTGTACATGCATGAGATCAAGCTTTTCTCTGTTAATCACCTCAGCCATTTTGCTGGCGAGGGCAATATCATAAGGCGGATACTGGAAAACAGAATACTGGCTCACTTCCACCTGGTGATAAAATATATTATGATACATCCGATTCAGCCTGAAAGGGAGGCTGGAAGAAATAAAATGTATTTCGTGCCCTCTTTCGGCGAGGAGCTTTCCAAGCTCTGTAGCGACGACCCCTGATCCACCGACTGTCGGATAACAGGTGATCCCGATTTTTAGTTTTCTTGTCATGCTTCTCCACCCAATAAATCTTTATGTATTAGTACCGGCTTTTTAGACATGAAGCCTTCAGCGTATTTGACTCCCGCTTCTCTCCCATAAAGCCTTTCCCTTGCTTCTACATTTTCGATATAGCCATTTACAAGCGGAGTGTCTGCTGAATCCTCCGTCCTGACAAACTGGCTCTCATACGCCCTCAGGCCCGCAAGCTTTTTGTCCATATAATCTGACACATCAATGATAAAATCAGGCTGATGGAAGCCGTTGATCATATAGAAATGAAGCCCGTTTACTTTGTGCGGGGCTAATCCGCTTTCAGGGTCCGCCCTGCGGATGCCTGCTGAAAATGCGGCTTCTTCTACAATTTTTGCACAGTTGCCGTGATCCGGATGCCTGTCTTCAAAATATGGCGCAAAGATGACTGATGGCCTGTATGTCCTGATCATCCTCGCGACAGCGGTAATAGCCTGTTCATTCAGCAGCAGCCCCCGGTCAGGCAGTCCAAGGTTTTCCCTGACTGAAACACCCAGGATACCTGCTGCCCTCTCCGCCTCTTTTTTCCTTGTTTCTACAGTTCCGTTGGAGGAAAGCTCCGCACCAGTAAGGTCGCAGATGCCAATCTTTTTTCCTTCAGCTGCATACTTGGCAAGCGTACCTCCCATCCCGATTTCAACATCATCGGAATGGGCGCCAAAGGCCAGGATATCCAATTTTTCTCCTATCATAGAACCTCACCGTCTTCGCTCTTCACTATTTTCCTCCAGTCGAGGTCGCCTCTTTCCAGGCCCTTTACAAGCAGCTCAGCAGTGCCCATATTGGTGGCCAGCGGAATTGAATATACATCGCACAGGCGGACCAAAGCGGATACATCCGGCTCATGCGGCTGCACAGTCAGCGGATCCCTGAAAAAGAAGACGAGGTCCATTTTCTTATTGGCAATCAGTGCCCCGATTTCCTGGTCCCCGCCGAGCGGTCCTGATTGAAAGCGGGTGATTGTAAGGCCTGTTGATTCCATGATCCTTGAGCCGGTCGTCCCTGTCGCAAAAAGGGAGTGTCCCGCCAGAATATCTTTATAGGCTGTTGCAAAGCGGATGATGTCGTCTTTCTTTTTATCGTGGGCTATCAAAGCGATGTTCATCATTTCCCCTCCCTTTATTCCATAATATTTTCAAGTCCGTAGACAAACAGGTCTGCTTTCATTACTGTCTCTACAGCCAGCTTCACACCGGACATGAATGAGGCCCGGTTATAAGAGTCATGCCGGATTGACAGAGTCTGGCCATCTGAGCCGAACATCACCTGCTGATGGGCAATCAGGCCGGGAAGGCGGACTGAATGGATGCGCATCCCTTCGTAGTCAGCACCCCTGGCCCCTGCCAGAGTTTCTTTTTCGTCTGGATGCCCCTGCTCTTTGGCTTCTCTTGCTTCAGCCATCATTTCTGCTGTTTTCACAGCTGTGCCTGACGGAGCATCAAGCTTCTGGTCATGATGCAGCTCGATGATCTCCACATCACTGAAATAGCGGGCTGCCATCTGTGAAAACTTCATCATAAGGACAGCACCAAGGGCGAAGTTTGGGGCGATGATGCATCCCAATTCTTTTTCCCGGCATGTTACTTCCAGCTCTTTCAGGTCCTCTTTGCTAAAGCCGGTTGTCCCGACTACCGGCCTTACTCCATATGAAAGGGCAGTCCGTGCATGATGCATGCCTGCCTCCGGTGTCGTAAGATCGATCAGAACATCAGCTTCTGTCTGCTCCAGACAATTGGCCAGGTCTGTATATATCGGCACATCTGCCCCTGTAAATCCATCAAGGTCGCTGAGCATTTTCCCTTCGAATTTATGGTCTACAACCGCCTGAAGGGCAAAATGGCCGGTATTCAGCACAAGCTGAACCGCTTCCCTGCCCATTCGGCCGCGCGGCCCCGCAATAACAATCTTTATCTTATCCATCAGAATCTCTCCTACTCTTCAATTCTTGTCCAGCGGTCTTTATCCCGCGTATTAAATTTATCCATTACCCTGTCATGGGCTTCCTGCAAGTCAATATTCAGTGAGTTGGCAAAGCAGATAAGCACAAAAAGCATATCCCCCAGCTCATTTTCAATGGTATTCTCTTCTTCGGTCGATTTCTTTGGCTTTTCCCCGTAATGGTGATTTACTTCCCTGGACAGTTCACCCAGCTCTTCCGTCATCCGTGCCAGCATGGCAAGAGGGCTGAAATATCCTTCTTTAAATTGGCTTATGTATTGATCAACCTCAGCCTGGAGGTCTTTCATCGTTTTATGATTGGATTCCATCTCGATTAGCCACCTCAACTTCCGCCTTCCTGAGCCTTTTGCATAAAGCAGCAAATTAGGCTTATCTTATAGAGAATAGATGCTTTTTCTATATCATGTTAGCCTAACGGAACAGCTTTTTACAAATATTTTTAACCGCCCGGCAGCTGCTATTCTGTCCGGCTCATTATTGCTCTGTCATCTTTTATTTTATATAATCTTATGGTGATAAAAACAGGAAAAGAGGGAAAAAACGTGCAAAACGGATTAAAATTCAAGAATATATTGTTCATCCTGCTCGGTTCAGCAATCTTTTCTTTTGGAATTGTTCATTTCAATATGCAGAATAACTTGGCCGAAGGCGGTTTCACCGGCATCACCCTGCTCCTTTTTTTCCTATTTAAATGGGATCCCTCCTATACGAACTTATTGTTAAATATACCATTATTCTTTATAGGCTGGAAATTGCTCGGCAGGAATTCCTTTTATTACACCATGATCGGCACCTTCAGTGTTTCCCTGTTCCTGTGGATTTTTCAGCGCTATCAGATTGACATGCCGCTGAAGGAAGACCTTACTCTTGCGGCTCTTTTTGCAGGTGTTTTCATCGGCATTGGCCTCGGCATCATTTTCCGTTTCGGCGGAACAACCGGCGGAGTCGATATCATAGCGAGGCTGGCCCATAAATATATCGGCTGGAGCATGGGAAAAACAATGTTCCTTTTCGATGCCTGTGTCATTACATTATCGCTCATTTTCTATCTGACCTACCAGGAAGCCATGTACACCCTTGTTGCCGTGTTCGTAGGTGCCCGGGTGATCGATTTTATGCAGGAAGGCGCCTACGCCGCAAGAGGTGCGATGATCATTTCCGACCAGAACGAAGCCATCGCCGGCAGGATTCTGAAGGAAATGGACCGCGGGGTGACGGTGCTGAAAGGGCACGGCTCCTTCACCAAACAGGATCGGGAAGTCCTTTACTGCGTAGTCGGCAAAAATGAAATCGTGCGGCTGAAAAGCGTCATCACCTCCGTCGATCCGCATGCCTTTGTCACAGTCAGTGTCGTTCACGATGTGCTCGGCGAAGGATTCACCCTGGATGAAAATAAGAAGCCGATTGAGCACTAGAAATGCAAATGGCGCTTGTTCACTATAAGAAATAAAGAAAACCAGCCCAAATGGCTGGTTTCTTCATTTCTTAATCCTGCCTCTGCATGCCTGTGAAGATCATGATCAGGCGCAATAGCTCCAGAACCGCAACAGCTGCGGCAGCTACATAGGTCAGGGCAGCAGCGTTAAGGACTTTCTTCGTTTCCCTTTCCTCATCATTGCGGATAACACCAAGTGAGACGACCTGATCCATTGCTCTGTTTGAAGCATTGAACTCGACCGGGAGGGTAACCACCTGGAAGAGGACGGCCACGGCCATGAAAATGATTCCCAAAAGGAGAAGGCCGCTCAGCTCAGCAAAAATCCCTACCATGATCAGCACCCAGGAAAAATTAGAACCAATGCTCGCGATCGGCACCAGCGAATGTCGGACCCGGAGGAATGCATAATCCTGCTGATCCTGCATGGCATGGCCGACCTCATGGGCAGCTATTGCTGCTGCAGCGACGGAATGGCCATGGAAATTCTGCGAGGACAGCCTTACCGTTTTTGAACGGGGATCATAATGGTCTGTCAGATGCCCCCTCGTTTCCTCAACATTGACATTGTACAATCCATTGGAATCCAGGATCCTTCTGGCAACCTCGGCACCTCTCATATGTGAAGAGGCTGGTACCCTGGAATATTTGTTATAGGTGCCTTTCACCTTGAATTGCGCCCAGATCGGCACGAGGATGATGATCGCAAAGTATATCAGGAAATCCATGTTATTCCTCCCATTCATCTTTGCTGTAATTTAATCTATTGTATTTTTTCTGGTGAATGGTGTCAATTTTTCAGCTCTCTTTTTCTGCTCTTCTCTTTGTCCTGATCTCCCTTATATTTTCTCCAGCCGACATAAGATAATGTAAGGATGATGATGCTTCCTGTAGAAATAATGACCCACCAAAGCGAAGGATCGGCCTCATCGTCAGTCATTTCATCAAAAAGCGAGGATAAATCTGCCTCGAGGGCATCCAATTCCTGCTGGCTCGAGGTCTGGCTCACCACCTGAGGCCTGTAATGGTCTATGAAATTGACCCTGGTATCCAGCTGCTGAAGCCTGTCTGCCTTGAGGTCCACTTTAAGGGCAGGGTAAATGACGCTGTATAAGGTCAAAAAGGAATTCAGGCTTGAATGGAAAGCCTCACTGTCGCCTGCATGGGCAGCCTCCTTCATCCCCCCGAACACATCCATGATCGGATCCTCCATTTCCGTCCACAAAGGCTGCCTGCTGGAGGTGATTGCATCAATAACCAGCCTGAATCTTGTTACCCTGTTCATCCGCTCTTTATGGTTCATATCGATGCTGGCCGCTGCTTCCACTGCTTCATCATGCGCATTGGAAACGATTCTCAGCTCATCCATATTGAACGGCCTTGCCTGTACATCCCCCGAAAGAAACTGATCCGAAAAATAATCCAGAATCTTTTTTGCCTCTTCATATTTTTGTATTTTGACCATCTGAAGAGCTTCATCAGAGAGCAGATCAAGTTTGTCCATCGAAGAGGAAGGCTGCTCTGCATATGCATATATGGAAAAAGGCATTAAAAGATAGATCAAAAACATGGATACAGCAATTTTTGCTTTCAATATTGTCCCCCCCTGCAATTACTATTAAAAATGTATGAGAGGTTGGACAAGGTTAGACCAAAAGTTCGCTCGGCTGGGATCAATTTTAGAGATAAGCTGTATTAACATCAATGTTGGTTTTGGGCTCATTCAGCCGGATATTCATCCAAGCCGAAAGGAGTATAAAACTAAGTCCCCCCCTGATCCAAAAATCAGCATGAGATACTGCCAAGAAAAAAAGGCTTCCAATATGGAAGCCTACTCAATCGCCAGCTTTGTGCGGCCGGGCCTGATAGAGAACCAGTACACAAGGAAAAGGGAGAATATACTCAGCCAAAAAGTAAAATAGCCTATCTCCGGTGTATATAAGTTCAGCACAGGATAGCGCGGCAGCATGAAGAATACATAATCGATTACATCATTATGGAGTGTCCATACAGCAGCAATGAGCAAATGAATCCACTTGATCCGGTAAAAGGGTGAATATAAGATCCCCTGGACTGCCATAGCAGCGTGGGATCCGATCAGCATCAACGCAATAGGATCAAGTTCGCCTGTCACTTTATAAACAAGCAGATTCATAACGACTGCCCAGACACCGTATTTAAAAAGCGTCACGGCCGCCAGAGCCTCTAAAAGGGGCCAGTTCCTCCGCATCAGGAAGGCAGCAAGGACAAAACAAAAAAACAGGCTGGCCGTCGGACTATCAGGAACAAACGCCAGAAAGTGCGGGGGCGTATCCTTCAGCTGCCACCCGTACCAGTAATACCCATACACCGTTCCGGCAATATTGACCACAAGCAGCAGCCATAATACCGAGCGGTTCCCCAAAATAGGATAAATCCACTTCATACCATACCCTCTTCTCTCTATCATTATGGCTATATTTTATCATAGAGGAAATTAAAGGGGGAACTTTCCGCTATAATATGCTGGAGCTGGCTTGGAGATTGCCCTTGGTTAATACCCGAGGAAAAGTGTTCAGGAAGATGCATACCCCCTAAACTGCAGGTTAACGGAAAAAGGCTATTATTATCTAAATTACTGGTTATATTGCACAAAAAAAGAAGCCGGCAATTCGCCGGCTTCTCTTCTTTTATTTACTTTCAATGCTTGAAATGAATTCAGAAAGCTTTTGAAGCTCTTCGTCAGTTCCTTTAAAGATTCCGGCAGGCATGGCACCTTGACCTTCTTTAGCGATTTTCGCCACTTCTTCAGGAGAAAGTCCTGTATCGATCAGGGCCGGAGCACCAGCTCCTCCTGCCAATTCACCGCCGTGGCAGCTGATGCAGCCTTGCGCTTCATAAATTTTATAGCCTTCTGCTTCTTTATCAATCTCCGCTTCAGCTACGATTTTACCTTGCTGCTCTGCAGCTTCCCAGTCGTGGTTGGCTACAGATTCCCAAGTTAGATAGAAGATGCCGGCAATCGCAAGCAGCATGAAACCAGTTGCGAGAGGGCGCTTAGATGGGCGCCTTTCAGGGCCGCGGTCGATGAATGGAGCAAGCATCAGCGCTCCGAAAGCCAGTCCGGGAATGATAAACGCCCCGATGACGTTATATGGGCCTGAAGCATATGTGTACTTTAATAGTTGGTATAAGAACAAGAAATACCAGTCTGGAAGCGGAATATATGCTGTATCGCTCGGATCTGCTATTTTTTCAAGCGGAGACGGGTGAGCGATGGTCAAACATAGATATCCGATCAGGAAAACGGCGCCGACCATCCATTCCTTCAATAGGAAGTTGGGCCAGAATGCTTCCGTTTTGCCAGGGTACTCCGAGTAGTCTTTCGGAATATTCGGTTTACGGTTTACAGGGACACGGGAGTCGCCTACAAACTTCATACCTTTTCCACGATGCATTGAGCATTCCCCTCCTTTTCAGTTAGCAGTAGTGAAGTTGAATTTTACAACGGTCCAGAAATACCCTGCTTACGGATCATCAGGAAGTGGGCACCCATCAGTCCAAGGAGAGCTCCAGGCAGGAAGAATACATGGATCGCAAAGAATCGTGTGATCGTCTGGGCTCCGACTATGTCAGTGCTTCCAGCCATCAGCGCTTTCAGCTGCTGACCGATCAACGGTGTTGATTCAACAATTTGAATGGTAACTTTTGTTGCAAATAACGCTTTCATATCCCAAGGAAGAAGATAGCCTGTCAGGCCGAGCGCCAGCATAACGAAGAAAATAAGCACTCCGACAACCCAGTTCAGCTCGCGAGGCTTCTTGTAGGCCCCTTGGAAGAAAACACGTAACGTATGTAGGAACATCATTACGATGACCAGGCTCGCACCCCAGTGGTGCATACCGCGGACAATCTGCCCGAAAGCAACCTGATTTTGCAGATAATAGACAGATTCCCAGGCATTCTTAATATCCGGCACATAATACATTGTAAGGAACATACCGGATAAAATCTGGATCACTGTGATGAAGAAGGTCAATCCGCCAAAGCAGTAAACGAAAGCCGAAAAGTGATGGGCAGGGTTTACATGCTCAGGTACTTCATGGTCTGCAATATCCCGCCACAAAGGCGTAATATCCAAACGCTCGTCGACCCAGTCATAAATTTTGTTTAACACTTATTACGCCCCCTTTCGCGGTTCTGCTTTTCCTAATAATAGGAAACCATCTTTTTCTTTTGTAGGATACACATCCAGCGGTGCAGCAGGAGGTGTTCCAGGCACGTTTGTTCCATCCTTCGTATAAAGCCCGCCATGGCATGGGCAGTAGAAGTGGTCTGGATTCGCCTTGTCTTTGTTCCAGTCAACAACGCAGCCTAAATGCTTACAGATAGGAGATAAGGCAACGATCTCCCCGTTTTCATCCTTATAAACCCACGCGGTGTTCGATACCTCTGAAGTATACCAGGCATCCTGCTGTTCGAATTTAAAGTCGACCCGAGTAGGTTCAGCAGTGATTTCGCTTACTTTTTGCGGTGTCGGAATGAAGTCTCCTCCCTCGCTGGCTTTCAGTATAGGATCCACGGCAAAACGGACCATCGGCATCAGCATGCCGGCCGCCATGAAACCGCCTACACCAGTAAGTGTATAGTTCAGGAATTGACGTCTTGAAACACGATGTTTGCTCATACATTTCCCCCCTCTATCATGAAATCAAGTCCAACGGACAAAATTCAACACAATATAAAACTAGGACATAACAATGATATATCAATCTTTAGGCAAGGTCAATAAAATCTGTAGGCAAACCGGCTGTTCAAAGCGGTTTTTCAGGAATTATTCACCAGCCTGCCATTTTTGTACAAATAAATTCAGCAGCTGCTTGACCTGGTCCTCCAAAACAGAGTTTCTGTACGTTTCGTCCATATGCTCCAACGGCAGGGATGGCAGCCAGAGCAATGATCCCCCAAGCTCCCCTTCAGCCATTTTCCACCCGCTGTCCGAGGTCAGATAGAACACATGCCTGAAGCCGCTTTCCAGGATAGCGGACTCCCATTTCTTCAGCTCTTCGAGATGCTCATCATGGGCTGTGTCAGATTTAAGGTAGGAAAAGCCCGGCAGCATCAAAAGCCTTCCTTTGAACTGCCTTTCCATCTGATAAGAAAGCAATGTGACAAATTCAGCCATTGAGGCAGCCTGCTTCATATCCCCTGTGAATGTGACGGGCAAAAGGGGGATGACAGCTGTGTCGACATATTCTTTTGATTTTAAATACATTTCAATATCCTGCGGAATCCACTTCATTATCACCACTCCAAATCGTATAGCTTGCCTCATTATTTTACCATAACTTCCTGCTGCTGCCGAAAGCAATGCTGAAGGGGCATCCGCCCGGATGCCCCTTCACCAGTCCAGCTATTCTATTTATGCTTTCACCATAATCATTTTCAGCTTTTCAGTGAGCTGCTTGAATGTTTCTTTATCGCCTTTATCCAGTGATTCATCAATCATCTGCATCAATTTTTCCCTCTGGAATTTAGCCAGGCTTTCGGAAAGGAAGCGTTCTGCGATCAGCCGGTCCTTCTCGCTTACCTGAAGGGTCTTCGGCATGAACGGATTTTCCTCCAGGACGGCTGCATACTGATGGGCCTTATTGGAGGCATGGAAATTAAGCTGGATGAAGATATCTTCTTCCCTGTTCAGCCTTATATCATGGAATGATTTCTCGGCATCAGTTGTCATGACATTCTCTTTGTAAAAACGGAAAGGAACTTCATCAACGCAATGAGTTGACATCACGAGGCCTCTTGGGCAATATTGTGCTTGCTCCACAAAATGCACCCGTTCCATAAGCTGGTCATGGCTCATCAAATAATTTAAAATCCAAACGCATTCGCGCCGTTTCAATTGATAATGGTTTAAGAACCAGCGGATAAAATCTTTTTTCTCGCTGACAGATACAGGGGTCGCCACCATTTGTTCCCTCCTCTGCTTGCAACTGAATTTTTGTTAGTGCCTTTTCTTACATCAGATCGCCGCTAAGCCTCTGGACGATATCGAGATATTCTTCGTTGCTCGGATCCTGCCCAAGCAGTTTCTTAAAAATTTCGGCAGCCTCTGCCCATTTTCCTTCCTCCATCAGAAAATATCCATAGTCTGACAGAAAGTCTGACTGTTCTTTAAAATAAGTATATGCTTGCTGGTATTTGTTTAATGCCAGGGAATATTCTTCTAGCTCCTGAAGGGCAGAAGCCGCATCCCAAAGGAATTGGGGCTCTTCTTCCTCCTGCGCTTCCATCGTATCCACAATGTCAAGGACATCACGGTACCGTTCCTGCTTGATGAAAAGCTTGTTCAGTGTCAAAGCCGCCTCGGTGAACTCAGGGTCCAGCACGAGTGCCATACGCAGCATGTCCTCTGCCTCGTTTTCGCGTGCAAGCTTTAAAGCAAGCCTTCCGCCATAGAAAAACAGATCCTTATTGAACTCATCATGCTTGATTCCTTCCTGGACAGCCTCAAAGCTGTTTTCGAGCTCTTCTTCACGCTCATAGGCGCGTGCGAGATGCAGATACAGGGAATGGTATTCAGGATCAAGCTCCTTCACTTCTTTGAACTTTTCAATAGCAGTCCTGTTGATCCCAGCCTGAAGGGCAGTGAATGCGTAGCTGAAAAGGGTATTGATCTCAAGACGGGCTTCGAGTGCCTTTTCATAGAATGGGATCGCTTCCTCAAATGCCCCGCCGGCACTGAGTGCCTCGGCCATCCTCTGATTCACATTTGTTCCGGCGATTTCCTGGCTCGTTTCAAGAACCTTTTCATAAGACTTGATTGCTTCTATAAATTTCCCTTGCTCCAAATATAATTCACCAAGGGCAAAATCAATGATGACCTCTTCGTCCAGAATGGACTTAGCTTTTAAAAGCTTCTGCTCGCTCACCTCATACAAGCCTTCCATCTGGTACAGATCCGCTAAAAGGAGCAGTGCCTGCGGATAGCTTGGATCCTTCTCTGAAATCCTCTCGAGAACCAGCATCGCTTCCTCTTCATTGGCCAGATCAATATGAAGCTCAGCCAGGAGGACAAGCAGTTCGCCTTCATCCGGGTAAGATTCCAGCAGCCTTTCAATCAAAGCCTTGGATTCCTCAAGCAATCCCAGCTGGAACAATTCCTCCGCCAGCACAAATCTCTCCTCATGTGAACCCTTGTCCAGGATCTGTGCATAGTCCCTCAGTGCTTCTTCATGCTGTCCATTTTCTAATAGCGATATGATTTTATTAACTTTGTCCATTGTTATATCCTTTCATGACTAAAGATGGTTGCAGATATCATTTAAAAACGGGCTGGGTTCAAATCGCGGCCGATCCCGCTTGTTATCATAATCCTGCAGCCCGGCTGACAGGCTGACCCAGTCCGTTATACTGTAAAAAAAGCCGGAATCTTTATTATAACACGCTCTCCATAGCCCGGACAGAATCTGAAATATCCGCCTGCCCTGATGATCGTTCCTTTGTGGGCCGTTATGGCAAGTCTATGACTATAATAATGAAAGAGCTCCGATTCTTCAATGTTTCTGTCTCCGCCATCCTTAACATATAAATTATAGCTTGCTTCCCCTCCTTGCCTGATGTCTCCTTTATGGGGCCAGATGCCCATCATGGCCAGGTGCTCTCTGGCGACCGGCTCTCTTTCCTGCAGTTCTTCCCCGATGTGTGCCAGTTTTTCTTTTAGCATCAGCTGCTTCCAAAAATGCTGAAGCGCTTTCTTTTCTTTTTCATCCGCTGTTTTGAAAATAGGCACAAGCGGGCAATTGTATGGAAAAACAGCTTCCCTTATCCATCCCCAGGGAACCGCCGACAGCTCTTCTTTGCTTCCAGCTTCCACAAAGACGGCCGGTATTTTTTCTGTCCGGCATTTCCTGATGAAAGAAGGTGACAAGAGCCTGGCAGGAACTTTGACAGCAATCACATAATCGGCCGGAGAGCTGATCAAACTTGACTTTACGGTTTTTATTCGGGAAAACAGCCGGGATTCCTGCCGCACTTCTGCAAAAGTTAAAAAAGAAGTCATCCCTTTCATAAGCATTTCGTTAATAAAATAGCTTTTCTGCTCTGAAAAGGGTCTGTCCAGCGGAGGTGCAGGATCATACATGACCTGAGCAGGCGCCATAATATAATCTTCTGCATTCATTTTCATGAACGAATAGCGGGGGAAAGAGTCCCGGATGCCAGTTATTTTCCCTTTTTCCACCAGCAGTGAAGCCTTCTGAAATGTCTGCTGCTTGAGAATATTGGCATTCTCAATAATATATGCCATAATACCACCCTTTTAAATGGTCTTATGACAAGCTATGAAATAATCTTAGATTTATGTTTGAAAGTTTTTAAGCCAGAGATGGTTTATTGAGAAGGATGTTCTGTTGAGCTGGACTGCGGAAAAACTCAGTCAGCGAAACGGAGCAGAAATGGTTGTGGAATACATCAAAAGCAAGGAGTTATTCACAAAAAAAGGGCCCGGCCATCCCGAACCCCACATGTATGAAACTTCCTCCCCTTAGCCGATCAGTGACTCCAGATGGTCAAAAAATGCCGGATAGGAAACTGAAATGGCTTCAGCGCCAGAGAGAGAGACTTCCCCGCTGCAGATGGCAGCCCCGATGGCGAGCATCATGCCGATTCTGTGGTCGCCATGGCTGGAAACATTTCCGCCTTTCAGCGGAGTCTTTCCGTTGATGACCATACCGTCAGCTGTTGCCTCAATATCCGCTCCCAGCTTTTTCAGCTCATTGACGACCGTATCTATGCGATTGGTTTCCTTGACTTTCAATTCCTCAGCATCTTTAATGACCGTTTGCCCCTCTGCCTGCGTTGCCAGAAGCGCGATTATAGGAATTTCGTCGATCAGCCTTGGAATGATATTTCCTTCAATGACCGTTCCCTTTAATTGAGAGAATCGGATGGTGATATCCCCGGCAGGTTCTGCACTCCCGTTATTGTACGGAATAATGGCCATGTCAGCCCCCATATTTTGGAGAACTTCTATAATGCCCGTCCTTGTCGGATTCAGGCCGACGTTTCTGAGGACTATTTCACTGCCGGGAATGATTGCACCAGCAGACAGGAAAAAGGCTGCAGAAGAAATATCCCCGGGAACATGCACCTTTGCCGCTTTCAGATGCTGCCCGCCGTGCAAACGGACTTCCCGCCCTTCTGAAACAACTTCTCCGCCGAATTGGCGGATCATCCTCTCAGTATGGTCGCGCGTCTTTGCAGGTTCTATAAGAATGGTTTCCCCGCTTGCCTGGAGACCGGCAAACAAAAGGGAAGATTTCACCTGGGCGCTGGCGACAGGGAGCTCGTACCGGATGCCCTTCACCTCGCCGCCCTGGATGGAAAGCGGAGTAAATTCTCCGCCTTTTCTCCCTCTTATTTGTGCACCCATTTCTGATAAAGGGATAGAGACGCGTGTCATCGGCCTCTTGGCAATCGACTCATCGCCCGCCAAAACGGCATGGATGGGAAGACCTGCAAGAATGCCAAGCAAAAGCCTTATTGTAGTGCCTGAGTTCCCGACGTCCAAAACTTCACTCGGCTCCTTAAGCCCTTCAAAGCCTTTTCCATCGATGATCATTTTGTCTCCCTCGTTTGTGATTGAAACACCAAGCTTGCGGAAGCATGACACAGTGCTTAAGCAATCCTCCCCCATTAGGAAGTTGGTTACTTCAGTCCTGCCTTCTGCGATTGCGCCAAACATGATGGAGCGATGGGAAACGGATTTATCACCCGGAATATCAATTTCGCCCCGGAGGCTGCCTGTATTTGTTTTCAATATAACTGGTTCCATTCTTCATCACCTTTCGTCAATTGCTTATTACGGCCCGGCAGAGGTTTCATAGGCGGTATAATGATGAATGCATGCTGCCGCCCGGTCCCTGTCCTCTTCCGTCTGAAAACTGATCACAAGCACACCGTATATCTCTTCCCTTGTCTCAAGGATTCTGATATTGGTTATGCTGATCTCTGCTTTGGCCAGATAGCCGGTGATTTCAGAAATGACCCCGGGATAATCGGGGACATCAACGAATAGATCATAAAACGCAGGAATTGCACCCTTCTGCTTCTGGGGCAGGTCATCTCTGAATTGCTTGGCGCCCTCAAAATACTGCCGGATATCCTCAGAGCTTTGATTTTCCAGCATCACTGCCACCCGCTCCATTTCCGCCTGCCAGCTTTCCAAAAGCTTCAGGAGTACTTCCTTGTTAGCAAGAAGGATATCCCTCCACATTTCGGGGCTGCTTGAGGCAATCCTTGTAATATCACGGAATCCCCCTGCAGCAAGCCGGGGAACCAGCTCATGTGAGCGGCTTTCCTTTTCAGCCTGATGAACGAGCGAGGCTGCTATGATATGGGGAAAATGGCTGATGATGCCGGTCAGATAATCATGCTCTTCCGGTGATACCTGGATGAATTTTGCTTTTGTCCCTGCAAGCCATTCCTTTAGCGCCATAATGTCCTTCTCCTTAACATGTGGCTCTGGAGTAAGCAGATAGAATGCGTTCTCGAATAAAATTTCCTTCGCTGCGATCACACCGCTTTTATGGGAGCCTGCCATAGGATGGCCTCCGATGAATATGATTCCCTTTTCTTTAAGGCCTGCAGCACTTTTGACGACCTCTGCCTTTGTACTTCCTGCATCAGAAATAATGACGCCTTTTTTCAGCTGCATTCTGCCCAGTCTGGCAAGTATATCGGCAGTTACCTTCACAGGCGCGGCCAGCAGGATTAAATCAGCCTTTGCCGCTCCTTCTTCAATGCTATCCTCAGCCTCATCAATCACTCCCAGCATCCTTGCGAGCCTGCATTGCTCCGCATTAATATCAAAACCGGCTATGGATGCTTCTTTATGCTGCCGCTTTATGCCGAGAGCCAGTGAACCGCCTATCAGCCCGAGGCCGATAATGAATACGCGGCCTTCCATAAAAAATCACCGCCTTTGCCATGCTGCTCTTTTGCTTATCCGGACTGACCCACGTGGATGCTGGTCCTTATAGGGCCGCTGCTGTTTCCTCCAAAAATTGGCCGATCAGTTCCATAATTTCTTCATTCTGCTCTTTTGAGCCAATCGTGACCCTTATGGACTGCGGGCAGCCAAGACCTGCGCCAGACCGTACGATATAGCCTTTTTCCAGCAGATATTGAAAAACTTCATTAGCATCGCGCTTAAAATCAATCAGGATGAAATTGCCCTGGGACGGATAATAACTAAGGCCTGCCTGGTCGCAGAATGAGTAGAACTGTTCCAGCCCTTCTCTGTTCCTGTTCCGGCATTCTTCCACATATTTCTGATCCTTAACCGCTTCCGCAGCAGCCATCTGTGCAAAAGTATTCACATTGAACGGCTCCCTCGCAGGCTCCAGCGCCCTGACTACGTCCTCCCCGGCGATGCCATACCCGATCCTGAGGCTGGCAAGACCGTAGATTTTTGAGAAGGTCCTGAGCACAATCAGATTGCTGAACTTCTCCAGCAGGCTCACTGCATGGTAGTAATCATCAGCAACTGCATACTCGCAATAGGCCTCGTCGAGTACCACAAGTATATCTTCCGGCACCTTTTCCAGGAATGAAACAAGCTTGCTCTCATTTATATAGATCCCAGTCGGATTATTCGGGCTGCAGAGCCATACAACAGATGTATTTTCATCAATGGCTTCAAGCATCCCCTCCAGATCATGGGCACCGTCAAGCAGGGGAATCTCCTTCACTTCAGCACCTTCAATCACTGCATTGTGCTTATACTGGGGGAATGTCGGTGCAGCCATGATTGTATTCCTTCCAGGCCCCAGCAGGGCGCGCGAGATGATCTGGATCACTTCATCCGAACCATTGCCGAATATAAGCTGTCCTGGTTCAGTTCCAAGATGGGAAGCCAATATGCTTCTCAGTTCGCCGGCATATCCATCTGGATATTTTGCAAAAATGCCCGAGCTTTTTTGAAGGGCTTTTGCTGCTTCTTCCGAGCATCCGAAAGGATTCTCATTTGATGCAAGCTTCACAATCTTTTCAAGCCCATATTGTTTTTTTACGTCTTCAATAGATTTGCCTGGCTGGTATGGTGTTAAATCCAGCAATTGTTTTTTCCACTTCATAATATAAACCGCCCCTCCAACTCTTCTTTCCGCTACCTAATTAAAGTAATAAAGAACTGCTTTTATTTTATCATAAGCGCGCCTGTCTGGTGAGAGGCAGAATCATTTCTTTTCCAAATCAGGCCTGAGGACAACCGCTCCCCCAAGATAAACATGGCCGATCTCCTGCTGGCTCTTTTCTGTATTTAAATGGATCATAACCCGGATGCAAAGCGGCAGAGCGTCCTGCACCGACATTTCACGCATGCACATTACAGGTACATGCTTCCAGCCATCAAGCGTCCGCATGGCTTTGGCAGGGAAACCCTGGTCAATATCATCAGTCGCGGAGATGAATACAGAAGCAACCTCTTCCGGGGCTATGCTGTTTTCATCTATCATTTTCTTTAACAGGAGTTCTGCTGCTGCTGCAATCTCTTTTTCTGTGTTCGATTGCACTGTAATTGCTCCCCTGACACCTCTGATCATTTTTCAGCCCCCTTTACGGCAAACATCTCCAGCGCTTCCTTAAGCTCCCCGTCAGGGATTTCTGAGAGAACCGGATGGCCGATACTATCAAGAAGAACAAAGTTCACTGCTTGCCCGATTGCCTTTTTATCCTTCTTCATCCTGGACAGAAGTTCTGCAGGATGAAGGCCCTCCGGCAATGAAATGGAATAGCCCAGGCCCATCAGCCAGTCCCGGAATTGCCCGGTATCGAAATCGAGTCCGCATTTTTCGATGCTTAGTTCCAGGGCATACAGCATCCCGATGACCACCGCTTCGCCGTGTGTCATTTTTCCATAACCGGATTCCGCTTCAATTGCATGTCCGAGTGTGTGGCCAAAATTCAAGAAGGCCCTGACCCCTGCTTCCTTTTCATCCTCGGAAACAAAAGCATTTTTAACCTGTATGCCTTTCGAAAGAATGAACAGCCATTCCTCATCTTTCATGTCCTTAAGCGAGTGGACATTATCCAGCAGCCAGCTGTAAAAAGAATGGTCCTTAATGAGTGCGTGCTTGACTGCTTCACCAAACCCTGACCTTATCTCCCTATCGGGCAGCGACTTTAAAAAATCCAGGTCATAAACAACAGCTTCAGGCTGATGGAATGCACCAATCATATTTTTGCCTTCAGGATGGTTGATGCCTACCTTGCCTCCCACTGCGCTGTCATGCGCAAGTATGGTTGTCGGAACCTGGATGAACGGGATGCCCCTCATGAAGGTGGCGGCAGCAAAGCCGGCGAGATCTCCCACTGCTCCTCCCCCCAGGGCGATGACAGCCGATTTCCTATCAAGTTTCTTTTCAAGAGCAAAAGTCAAAGCTGCATAATAAACGTCAAACGTTTTTGCTTTTTCCCCGCTTGGAACAATATGTATAGAAGGATTAAATTCAGCAAGGGCTTCTTTCACCCTGTCAAGATGCAGGGATGCTACTGTCT
This sequence comes from Bacillus sp. AG4(2022), assembly GCF_031844465.1. NCBI lineage: Bacteria > Bacillati > Bacillota > Bacilli > Caryophanales > Bacillaceae > Bacillus > Bacillus sp. AG4(2022). The sequence goes on along the minus strand of NZ_JAUZVH010000002.1, from coordinate 222,049 downwards.
CATCCGTTATAATCAGCAGGCTGGTCAGGCCGGGAAGCTTCTCTCTAAGCAAGCCGCCCAGTTCTCTCACAGCACCGGCGCCGATGAGGACCGGATATTCTTTTGAAGGGGTTTTAATGGTGATGGTCTCCATTAAAATTCCCTCGCATATTTCCGCTGTGCATTTACACTATCAATCAGAGCATCCATTCTGTCTGCATAAAACTGGCCGCATATAGCGGAGGCCAGTTCCCAGGCAACGACATTTTCTGCAACAACGGCAGCAGCAGGGACAGCGCAGCTGTCAGACCGCTCAATGCTTGCAGTGAATGGCTCTTTCGTTTCGATGTCTACACTCTGCAGCGGCTTATACAGGGTAGGAATCGGCTTCATAACACCTCTTACTACAATCGGCATCCCTGTAGTCATACCGCCTTCAAATCCTCCAAGGCGATTAGTTTTCCTGGTATAGCCATCTTCACTATCCCAGGCAATCTCGTCATGGACCTCGCTTCCAGGCTTGCGCGCCGCTTCAAAGCCCAGTCCGAATTCGACTCCTTTGAATGCATTGATGCTAACGATGGTAGCAGCCAGCTTTGCATCCAGCTTCCGGTCATAATGGACATATGATCCAACGCCGGCAGGCATTCCTTCAACGATTACCTCGACAATCCCGCCGATGGAATCGCCATTGGCCTTTGCATCGTCAATGGCCTGCATCATCCTTGGCTCTGCTTCCGGATCAAGGCAGCGGACCGGAGAGTTTTCCGTCCTTTCCTTTACTTCGGCCAGGCTTTCATACGAAGCAGCGGCAGATTGGATCCCGCCGATTTCAACTACATGTGAGGCGACTTCAATTCCCAGCAGACTAAGCAGCTTCTTAGCTGCAGCCCCGGCTGCCACCCTGACTGTCGTTTCCCTGGCAGAGGAACGCTCCAACACATTGCGCATGTCGCGGTGCCCGTACTTGATGGCACCGTTCAGATCAGCATGACCTGGGCGCGGCCGTGAGATTTTCCTCTTTATTTCACTTTCTTCTTCAGGAGAAACCGGCTCCTGGCCCATAACTTTTGTCCAGTGCTTCCAGTCATTATTCTCTACTTCAAGTGCGACCGGTGAACCTAAAGTGTAGCCATGGCGGATACCCCCGGCAATTTGCACGGTATCCTTTTCAATCTGCATCCGCCTTCCGCGGCCATGGCCTTTCTGCCTTCTGGCCAGTTCTGCATTAATATCTTCTTCGAGCAGCGGCATTCCTGCCGGCAGCCCTTCAATTATAACGGTCAGCTGAGGACCGTGTGATTCACCTGCTGTTAAGTATCTCAAAACTCTTTCCCCCTTCAACTCATTAAAGGATTATGTACCAATATATCACACACACTATCATTAGCATAGCAAAAATTAAGAATTTTTCAGACAGCTGCCGAAAAAAACACTTTGGCCTCTCCCGGCAAGCTCCCATCCAGTTTTGCCGTTGATGCCATTTTAGCATGCCTCCACCAGCACTACAAAAGCAAGAGCAATAAGCACATCCTTCTTATAAAAGAAAAAAAACCATGAAGACTTCTTCACAGTTTTACTTCCTGCTATTTTTTTCTGTAAAAAAAAGTATCCTCCGTAGCCAGTCCATACAAGCCAGGATTAAAAATCTGCTCTGTACTGCCTACAAAGAACAGTCCCCCAGGTTTTAAGGCTCCACTGAACTTGTGGTAGAGCCCATCCTTTGCTTCTTCTGTAAAATAAATAAGGACATTCCGGCAGACGATTAAATCATACGGTCCTCCGAAGGGATCAGACAGCAGGTTCTGTTTTTTGAAGACAACAGTCTTTTTTATCTCGTCTGATATTTTGTAAAGGCTTCCTTCTTGCGTAAAGTACTTCTTTTTCATTTCAAGAGGCATCTCATTCAGGGACCTCTCCTGATAAATGCCTGCCTGCGCTCTTGCCAGCACCTTTTCGTCAATATCTGTAGCAAGCACCTGGAATTGGGAGAGCGGCAAGAATTTTGCCAGGATCATGGCAATCGTATACGGCTCTTCGCCTGTAGAGCAAGCCGCACTCCATACCTTCAGCCTTCCCCCCCTGGCAGACATAGCAGGCAGCAGCTGAGTTTCAAGTATGTCCCACCTTTTCGCATTTCTGTAAAACTCAGATACATTAATAGTCATCCGATCAAGAAACTCCTCCAGCAATTCTTTATTCCTGCTTAAACCCTGGTAGAAATCCGAAAAAGAATGATATCCTTTTTTTTCGTATAAAGATATAAGGCGTCTTTTCATCTGCGCTTCTTTATAAAGTGAAAGGTCGATTCCTGTCTTTGCTTTAATCTGTCTGATAAACTCCTGATATTCCCCCGGCATTTCTGTTCTCCCCTATTGCTTATTTAACACTAGTATAGCTGAAAAAAGAGAAGGGAGAGTGGTTTTTTTGCTATATTTCGCCAAAATATGTGTATGCGGTTACAAAAAAAGACACTTGCAGGCAAGTGTCTTTAATGGATTAGTTAACCCAGTCATTAATCAGTTTGGAATATCCGGCAAGCTCGGATTCATTGAAGAAAAGGCCGATTTCACGCTCTGCACTCTCTGGGGAGTCTGAACCGTGAATAATATTCTTACCTACAGTTACGGCAAAATCTCCGCGGATTGTCCCTGGGGCAGCATCCTTAGGATTTGTGGATCCCATCATCTGGCGGGCTGTCGCAATAACATTTTCTCCTTCCCAAACCATTGCAAATACCGGTCCGGAAGTAATGAAATCAACTAGTTCACCAAAGAATGGGCGCTCTTTATGCTCTCCATAATGCTGCTCAGCCAGTTCCTTTGAAATAACCATCAATTTACCGCCGGCAAGCTGAAAGCCTTTTTTTTCAAAACGGCTGACAATTTCACCGACAAGATTGCGCTGGACGCCGTCAGGCTTGACCATTAAAAAAGTTTTCTCCATTGTCTCCACTCCTAAAATCTTATGTATGAACAGCTCTATAATAGAGACATCCATGGAGAATAGTATCATTTTTTCGACAATTCTGCAACCGCTTAAAACTTTCTCTTGCCAATAAATTTAGCAATATCCCGGAGCGATTTTTTGGCCCTGTTTTGCGGAAGGGTATCAAGGACTGCAAGCGCCTTGGACAAATATTGGTTGCTGACAGTAAACGAACGCTCAATTGCGCCGGAATTTTTAATCAGGGAGATCACTTTTTCAATTTCTTTGCTATCCATCGTTTCATTCACTTTAACGATTTCCCGGCGAATGTCTTCGTCCTCCATGGCAAATAGGACAGGCAGCGTAATATTCCCCTGGAGCAGGTCTCCCCCTGCAGGCTTTCCAAGCTCTTTCTCCGTGCCCGTGAAATCAAGAATATCATCGGTAATCTGAAAGGACATGCCAACATAATAGCCAAATCTATACAGCTTCTTATGGATGCTTTCATCAACTCCTGCTGCAACTGCCCCAAGCTGGCAGCTTGCCGCGATCAGAAGTGCCGTCTTTCTTTTGATCCTCAAAAGGTAATCCCTCAGGTTCTGATCAAAGCGGTATTTATCCTTGATCTGCTCAATCTCCCCCACACAGACTTCCACAATCGTCTTTGCCAGGATTTCATGTGCCTCCGGGCGCTCAATCTGTGTCATCACTTCAAGGGATTTGGCAAAAATATAATCGCCTGTATACATGGCCGTGCGATTGTCCCATTTCGCTTTGATGGTAGGTTTGCCCCTTCGCAGCTCTGCATCATCAATGACATCATCATGCACCAGGGATGCCATATGGATCAGTTCAAGGGCTACAGCCACTTTTTTTATCTCGCTGATATCATATGAACCGAATTTCGCAGACAGCAAAACAAAAACAGGACGGATTCTTTTTCCTCCTGCCTGCAGCAAATGCATGGATGCATTTCGCAATAAAGGAGACTCTGCCTGCACGGTCTCCTCTAATGACTGTTCAATAATATTAATGTCAGAATCTAAAAATGAATACATCATCTTTAATTTCATCTTGTATCCACCCAGCTTTAATCATGTTTGCAAGCCTGTTAATCGACGAGCAACAAGTACTTATTTTCTCGGGGCCCGCCAGTCACGGAAAGCCCCATCTTTCTCGGGCTGCAAACAGATGCAGAACTTACTTCAAGCCTGTATGGACAGCAGCAACTCCCCCGCTGTAAGGCTTGAAGGCTACACTTTTGAAGCCTGCGCTCTCAAACATCGCAGCAAGCTCCTTCATGCCTGGAAAATCCCTTGCCGACTCCTGGAGCCAGGAATATTCTTTATAGCTTTTCGCAAACACCCTTCCGAACAGCGGCATGATGTAGCGGAAATAAGCATAATAGAGCTGCTTGTAGCCGAACATGGTCGGCTGCGAGGTTTCCAGGCATACTGCCATCCCGCCCGGCTTAAGGACCCTGTTCATTTCCCTCAGGACCTGCATATAATCAGGGACATTCCTCAGTCCGAAGCCAATGGTGACATAATCAAAAGAATTGTCTTCAAACGGCAGCTCCATCGCATTGCCGTGAATGAGCTCCACCTGGGACAAATTCCTGCTTTTCACCTTTTCCTCGCCGATCTTCAGCATATTCTTGCTGAAATCCAGCCCTTTGACTTCACCATCAGTACCGACGGCTTCTGCGAGCGCAATGGTCCAGTCTGCAGTCCCGCAGCAGAGATCCAGAGCTTTCTGCCCTTTCTGGACGCTCATCTTTTTCATGGTATCTTTGCGCCATCTCTTATGCTGCTGGAAGCTGATGACAGAATTCATCTGGTCATAGTTTCCGTATATCTTCTCGAATACGCCGTGTACGCGCTCTGCTTTGGATTGTTGTTCCATAAAAGTCACCCTTCTTCTGCAATGGATTTTGTCATGGGCTGATGCTGGTCAAGAATGGAATGGATCCGCTCCTCCAGCAGGCTATTAAGGAAAGGGACAGCTTTCATGCCTTTGTCAATCATATCTTTTGAGTGATCGATATAGCGGTTGGCTATCAGAAGAAGATATCTTTTCTGCTCAGCAGACAGGTCGGCAAGCTCTTGTTCCTTTTTAGGGAATACCAGGCGTTTAAGCCGCTCAAACAGAAAGGATGTTCCGTGATCCAGATAGCGTCCCCTTTCTTCCATGAGCCTCTTCATCAGCAGAAGGTGGGATGACAGCTCGATCCAGGCCGGCTTGTTATAGCATCCTGCGATTTTTGAGAACAGAGAGGACTCTATCAGCCTGACGCTTTCCATCAGTCCTTCTACATTTTCTGTTTCATGCTGGTAGACAGAGATTTTGTGCTCGTTCACTTCTTTGATGCCGTCCGACAGCAGCCGGATCATTCCGATATCCTTTGATTCCGAGAGAATCTTATAATATAAGCTGCTGTAGTAAATGCCGGCCAGGACAGTAAGCTGCCTGTTTTTTTGCTTTTCGCCGGCAATTTGTGTATTGCTGACCTGTTCATGGGTATCAAGGGCGACTTGTATAAGCATGGCTGTCACTGAGTAGTCATTCTTCTGCTTCTGAGTCAATTCAGCTTCATTGAGCATGGAGACAAGAAGGAGCAGCTTATCCTGATCGATAACCGGCTCATCAATATATTTAAGCAGGTAAGGGTGGAGAACCTTTCCCTCAATCTGCTTCCGGACATATTCCATATTTATTTTAATATCCTGCAATCTGATCACCCTTGTTCCCCGAAGGTCATTTATGTATTTCCTATGATGCCTGTAGATTCTTTTTTATAAAAGGCGGTGCTGGTCTGGGCGCTACCCATATAGCATTCGCCATTAGGGGCCATTTTAATATTGTCCACAATGAAACAGAGACAATTATATCATAAAAGGGGTAGCCGTGGCAGATTATATTGAAAGTTATGTTCCGCCGGAAGCAAAAATGCCAGGCTTAAAGACCTCTGGAAATTTACGGTGCCCTGCTCCTATTTTTTCGCTTCGCTTTCCACTTCTCCATAGCATGTCATGATGGAGGCATTGCCCCTGATTTTTATCGCTGAAGTATGCTCGGTGAATTGGGCGATCATGACTTCCCCTTTATCAAGTTTTTCAGAATGGTGAAAGCGTGTGTCTGAGCCTCTGGTCAGCCCAATCACATTCACGCCGTCTTCCTTTGCTTTAATTACCACATAGTCTCCTGCCGGGTTATTTCTCGTTTCCATTTCCTTCACTCCTTCAAGCCGCCATCGGCCAAGATAAAAGGCTAAAAGCAGTACTTTCAGCCTCAGGGATGCAGATTAATCTTTGATTAATGAAAGGACTTCAGCTCTCGCCCTGGCATCCTCTGCCAGCACACCTCTTACTGCAGAAGTGACAGTCTTGGAACCAGGCTTTTTAACGCCTCTCATCGTCATGCACATATGCTCAGCCTCTACAATGACCATTACACCGTGGGGCTCCAATTTTTCCATAATAGCATTCGCTACAGTAGAGGTGATCCGCTCTTGCAGCTGCGGCCTTTTTGCCACGGCCTCGACTGCCCTTGCAAGCTTGCTGAGCCCTGTTACCCTGCCATTCCTAGGGATATAGGCAACATGGGCCTTCCCAAAGAAAGGAACCAGATGGTGCTCACACATGCTGTAGAATGGGATGTCCTTTACAAGAACAAGCTCCTCATGCTCTTCGCCAAAAATAGTTTCAAAGTATTCTTTGGGATCCTGTCCAATCCCCATAAAAACCTCTTCATACATCTTGGCCACACGCTTCGGTGTATCTAGCAGGCCTTCGCGGTTAGGGTCTTCTCCGATTGCTTCTAATATAGAACGCACCGCTTCTTCGATTTGGGCGCGGTTGACATTTGCCATGATTCATCCTCCTAAACCATATCTCTCTAGTGCCTTTACCCCTACATATTAGCACATCCATTTCCAAACAGGCAAAATACAAGGTGTGAGGCTTGTGACCTCGGTGCAGCTGCTGGATGATGATCAAGAATTGCTCATGGCCTGCAACTTACCATTTATATATTCCCAAGCAAAAATAAAAGGCCGCGAAGAATTTCGCGGCCTTTTGCTCAAGCATAAGCTTAAAGCACGGTATGTACTTATTTAACAGCGTCTTTAAGCGCTTTACCTGGTTTAAAAGCAGGAACTTTGCTTGCAGCGATTTCGATTTCATCACCAGTCTGCGGGTTGCGGCCCTTACGTGCAGCGCGCTCGCGGACTTCAAAGTTTCCGAAACCGATCAATTGTACTTTATCACCATTTTTAAGTGCGTTAAGAATAGTATCAAATACAGCGTCAACTGCTTTAGTAGCGTCCTTTTTAGAAAGCTCGCCAGCTTCAGCAACTGCGTTAATTAGTTCTGTCTTGTTCATGCCTTTCACCTCCTCCCAAAAATCTTGCCCTGATAAGGATCTTATCATCATTTGTAAACAAATTTACGGAATTCTATACGTCGTGATGATTGGCATACCTTATATTAAATGAACGGCATGAAGATTTCAATCTTTTTTGCTAAAAAACCTTAATATATAAGGGTTTTCGCGGCCACGACGGTAATTCTGTTAAAAGATTATCATAATCATCTGGGCATATCAAGAAATATTCATTAATTAATGGTAATCTTTTCTTATTTGAAACAAACTTGTAATAAGACACCCTTTTTTGTTACCCAAATCACTATTTTTCAAAACATATATCCTATTTTATCAATTGGCTTACCTAGGGCTCCTAGTTGATAACGGAAGCTTTCAGTCTGGCATTCAGCACTGCTCTAAGGAATCAAGCTAAGTTTCATACGACTTAACAGCAATGTTTAACACAGCCAATTGATAAGGCTCTTTTCTCATAGATTGTTGCTATTTTGCCTTCCTTATAAGAGGTGATAAATTACACCTTCAGGAGGCAAATGCTGCTAGTGCTTGCCATAGCGGCATGCTGAAAAATAAGCGGAGAATTTCCCCCTAAGTTTGAAAAAACTCTAAAAACAGCTCAAATAGACGGAGAAATTCCGTCTATCGACTCAAAAAACAGGAAAATGGGCATTTTCGCTCCACATAACCGGAAATTTTCCGCTTATTTACAATCACCCAGACCATATTCAGCAGCTTAACCGGAAATTCTCCCCTTATTTTAAGGCTTGCTGGTCACTCAAATAAGAATAAGACTTCCTGTTTTTTAAAACCACTCCTGCCCTGTTAGCCCAAAAAACCTTTCTTCACGCGATACCGAAAAATGTAAATCATTCTTTATAATCATTAAAAGCAACAATCTTTACGGTAAGAGCCCTTGATAAAGTTCCAAAACGGTCCCCAGTATACCACGCTAAAAAAGAAGCGCTAAAAAGGGCAGCTTCCGCTGCCCTTCAGATTTTCATTATAGGATGATGGCAATCAGGCCGCCGGATCCTTCATTGATGATTCTTTCCAGCGTTTCCTTCAGCTTGTATCTGGCGTTTTCAGGCATGAGAGAAAGCTTTGCCTGAATTCCTTCTCTTACGATGGAGCTGAGGGAGCGGCCAAATATATCAGAATTCCAGATGGATAGAGGATCGTCTTCAAAATCCTGCATCAGATAGCGGACAAGCTCCTCGCTTTGCTTCTCAGTGCCTATGATCGGGGCAAACTCGGATTCGACATCCACCTTGATCATATGGATGGAAGGCGCCACCGCTTTGAGGCGTACCCCGAAACGTGCTCCCTGACGGATGATTTCCGGCTCATCAAGGCTCATATCAGCAAGCGACGGTGCTGCTATGCCGTAGCCGGTCTGCTTCACCATTTTCAGCGCATCCGAAATCTGGTCATACTCAGCTTTCGCATGGGCAAAGTCCTGCATCAGTTCAAGAAGATGATCCTTGCCGCGGATTTCAACCCCCACAATTTCTTTCAAAATCTCATCATATAGGTCATCCGGGGCAAAGAGGTCGATCTCTGCAACCCCCTGGCCCATTTCTATTCCGGCGAGGCCTGCCCTGTCTATGAATTCATAGTCGCTGAAAAGGTGGACAACACGGTCTACATCTCTCAGCCGTTTGATATCCTTGACGGTTTCCTTCACAGCTTCCTGGTAGCTCTCGCGGAGCCAGTGATTCTCCCGCAGGACCATCACCCAGCTTGGCAGGTTGACATTTACTTCGAGTACCGGGAATTCGTACAATGCTTCACGCATTACGCTCAATACGTCTGTTTCCCTCATGCTTTCCACGCTCATGGCCAGCACTGGAATGTCATACTTCTCAGACAGCTGGACTCTCAGCGCTTCAGTGTTCGGGTGGTGAGGCTGGACGCTGTTGACGACCATAATGAAAGGCTTGCCGACCTCTTTCAGCTCCTCAATGACTCTTTCCTCAGCCTCGAGATAATTCGTGCGCGGTATTTCCCCGATTGTACCGTCTGTTGTGATGACAACACCAATCGTTGAATGCTCCTGGATGACTTTTCTTGTCCCGATCTCCGCTGCTTCATGGAAGGGGATCGGTTCTTCATACCAAGGTGTAGTAATCATTCTTGGACCATTTTCATCTTCATAGCCTTTGGCTCCAGGCACTGTATAGCCGACACAGTCGACGAGCCTGATGTTGACATCCAGCCCCTCTGCCACCTGGACGGCAGCTGCCTGATTAGGGACGAATTTGGGCTCTGTCGTCATGATGGTTTTTCCTGCCGCACTTTGCGGGAGTTCGTCCTGTGTGCGCGCCCGGTCTGCCTCATTGCTCATATTCGGAAGCACCACCAGCTCCATGAACTTTTTGATAAACGTGGATTTACCAGTGCGGACGGCACCAACTACTCCGAAATAAATATCGCCGCCTGTTCTTTCGGCAATATCTTTAAAAATATCTACCTTTTCCAAGTGATCCCCTCCTGAATCTTGAGTTAGTGGGATAATATTATCCTATCATTCAATTATTTTTGGACATTATATATTTATGACGTTGTCCTATTTCTTTATGACAGTTTTTTTATTTTTATCCCCTTACTCTCCCGCTTTGAAAAAGCACACTCTCTCTATACGCTGGAAAATCGCTTTTAAAAAAGAAAAACCCTTCTCCTACAATATATTTTGCAGAAGAAGGGTTATGACTATTTCGCCAAAAAGATTGGTTCTCCTTTGGCATTGATTGTATAAGGAAGCGAATAGGCAGGGACAAAGAGGGAATCTTTCCCAAGGAGCGAGCGTATATCATCGCCTTCCTTATATCCATGCTCTTTGTTATTTTCCACCGCCTCATAGAGATCCGGCAGATAGTCTACGTAAACGTCTCCATTTCCTGAGACAACAAAGTGGAGATCGCGGCTGGTGTACGGACTCACTGCCAGCGGTTCCTCTTTAAAGCCAAGGGCTGCATAATCGAGTGTATAGACATTATCGGCGATTTTCTCTTTATATGGCGGATATCCCTGCAGCTTGATGCGTACTTTGATATCCCTGATCGCCTCAGCCATCCTGAGGTCGAAGAGCTTGACTTTTGGATCTTCTTCCGCATCCATGATTACGTACTGGAAGATGCCTCCGGATTCAAAGCTGTTCCCTGGCGGCTCGGCCATATATTTTGGCGAGATTTTCTTGAAATCTATCGGATATTTCTGGTAAATAGGTGTATCTTCCTCCCTCGTCTTTATAGGAAGGATGCCTCCATTGTCTTCCTGAAACTGATCAACAGCACTCTGGACAGAATTGACCTGATCCTGATATGGTGTCTGATTCTGCGAAAGCTTGTCCTCCGGATACATGCATCCGGCAAGCAGAAAGGATAAAACCGCTGTCATTGACAGCATGGCTAGCTTCTTTTTCATAGATTCCAATCCTTCAGGTTTTTAAATTTGTTATTCATTGGTAGGTCCGCTCAAAACGACAAACAGAATGATTAACCCGGAAACAATCATTAACAGATACGCAACAAGGGCAGATATGAATTTAAGCGGTTTATTGTTTAATTTATACCGGCTCAGATAAATCATTAATATTGATATGAACATGAACCCCATTGAAGCTAAAGATACCCACATCTTCATTAAAGCAGGCGACATTGTCTCACTCCCTTTTCCGAAATGTATTATATCATACAGGCTGAAAATGAATCAAAAGCATTTCGCTTAAAATGCTGGCGCCAGCATGGATATTTCGATGTACTTTCACAAAAAAAGAGCCAAAGCAAAGATGGGGCAATCTCTGCTTTGGCCTTATGCGACTAAATAACCCATGCACCCTGTTCATATCACCAGTTTGCTTCGTTGCATTGTATGCAGGAAGTTCCTTTCCCGCATCCTCGAATGCCTAAATTTTGATGCTCAGGCTAAAATAAATATCTTCTCTTGCAGCAAAACATATCATTCACTTGTCAATCCTGTCTTCAAGTACATTTGCAAGGTCTTCCATTTCATGCGTTTTCCCTCTTGCCATCAGCTTGTCGACAGATTCCTTCGGGTCGGCTCCATTAAACAGCACTTCATACAGCGCTTCAGTAATAGGCATTTTCACATTGTATTTTTCAGCGAGCTGGTATGCAGCTTTCGTGGTTCTGACGCCTTCAACAACCATTCCCATATTATCCAGGACTTCCTGCAGGCTATGACCTTTCCCAAGAAGGTTTCCTGCCCTCCAGTTGCGGGAGTGGACGCTCGTACAAGTGACGATCAGATCGCCGATTCCGGTTAATCCCGAGAAAGTCAGCGGACTTGCACCCATTTTGGTGCCAAGCCTGGCAATCTCGGCTAGCCCCCTTGTGATAAGGGCCGCTTTGGCATTATCTCCATAGCCGAGGCCATCGGTGATCCCTGCCGCCAAGGCTATGATATTCTTCAGCGCTCCGCCGATTTCCACGCCAATGATATCAGGATTTGTGTATACCCTGAAGTTATGGTTTATAAAAAGATCCTGTACATGCTCTGCCGCCTCAATGTTCTTTGAGGAAACAGTGACTGTTGTCGGATGGCGGAGGCTCACTTCCTCTGCATGGCTTGGACCGGAAAGGACCACAACGCTCCCGAGGGCTTCACTTGTGAATTCTTCCTCGATCATTTCTGATATCCTCAGCAATGTATCCGGTTCGATCCCTTTGCTGACATGTACGATAGTTAGAGGCACACGCTGAAATTCATTAATCTTACCGGCAACTTCCCTGATGGCTTTTGTCGGCACCGCCAAAATCAGCGTATCAACACCATCAAGGGCTTCTTCCAGTGAGCTGAAGCCTTGAATGCCTGAAGGCAATTTGATATCAGGCAAATATTTTTGATTGGTGTGCTGTTCATTGATTTCCTTGATCTGTACAGGGTTATGCCCCCAGAGCCTGACCTGGCGGCCATTGTCAGCCAGCACCATGGCGAGTGCCGTGCCCCAGCTGCCTGCACCGGCAACGGTTATCTTGCTCGATTGATCCAGCATACAATCACACCCTTTTTATTTTCTTTCCCGTGCAAATATCTTAATTGGAGTACCTTCAAATCCAAAAGCATCTCTTATGCGGTTTTCAAGGAAACGCTCATAGGAGAAATGCATAAGTTCAGGATCATTGACGAATACCACAAAGACAGGCGGCTTGACAGCCACTTGAGTCGTATAGTAGATCCGCAGGCGCTTTCCTTTATCGGTAGGTGTTGGATTCATCGCCACCGCATCCATGACAACATCATTCAGGACACTCGTTTCCACACGCATGCTATGGTTCTCGCTTGCCTGGTTGATCTGCGGAATCAATGTATGGATCCGCTTCTTTGTTAAGGCAGACAAGAAGACGATCGGCGCATAGTCAAGGAATTGGAAATGCTCCCTGATATTTGTTTCAAACGCCTTCATCGTTTTTTCATCCTTCTCGACAGCATCCCATTTATTGACGACAATCACGACAGCCCGGCCGGCTTCATGCGCATAGCCCGCAATCTTTTTATCCTGCTCCAGGATGCCTTCATCAGCATCGATGACAACAAGGACGACATCTGAGCGCTCAATGGCTCTTAATGCTCTCAGGACGCTGTATTTTTCAGTGCTTTCGTACACTTTGCCTTTTTTACGCATTCCGGCTGTATCAATGATCACATACTGATCCCCATTGTATGTAAGCAGCGAATCGACAGCATCACGTGTCGTGCCGGCAATATTGGAAACAATGACCCTTTCTTCCCCCAGAATCGCATTGACAAGGGAAGATTTCCCGACATTAGGGCGCCCAATCAGGGAGAACTTGATGACATCATCGCCATAGTCCTTGTCCTTTGTATCAGGAAAATGCTTTGCAGCTTCATCAAGCAGGTCTCCAAGCCCCAGCCCATGGGAACCCGAGATCGGGATTGGCTCACCAAATCCAAGGGCATAGAAATCATAGATCTGGTCGCGCATATCAGGGTTGTCAATTTTATTGACCCCAAGCACGACAGGTTTCTTTGATTTATACAGTATTTTAGCGACTGCTTCGTCAGCTGATGTAACGCCTTCCCGTCCATTAGTCAAGAACAGGATCACATCAGCTTCTTCGATGGCGATTTCAGCCTGCTGCCTGATCTGCTCAAGGAAAGGCTCGTCTCCTATATCAATCCCGCCGGTATCGATAATATTGAAATCAAGATTCAGCCATTCAGCTGAACTGTAGATTCTATCTCTGGTCACACCAGGTATGTCTTCGACAATGGAGATCCTTTCTCCTACTATTCTGTTGAAAATCGTGGATTTTCCGACGTTTGGACGTCCTACAATGGCGATAACCGGTTTAGCCATGAACATCACCCTTTCACTTTTATATACTTTAAACACTGCTCGAAAGAGTCAAATGAATTGCTTTCAACATCATCCTGATTTTCAGGATGGCCCGTGTATAAAATAAACCCTTCCTGTTTGCAGAAGGGCCTAACCTAATCATTTTATCAAAGAGGCAGTTTCCCCGCAACGAAAACATTGGAAGAACCATCAATGCTTGACAATTACATACATTTCATCTGTCAGAGCGTGGGCAATTCCGTCTAAAATGGCTTCAAGGTTGGCAGCCACATGCTCCATCTCTTTTTTGTCGTCACAATGAAATACAGCTGCCCCTGAAGGTGCCTTCTTTGGGTTCGTCGTAATCACTGCCAAAATAAATTTCTCAATGACCATTTCCGCTCTTCCTTTCCCGTTCAGACGGCATCCTTATGGCATTTTCAAGCGTCGGCACACTGCCGATCACTTTAATGGCCCTTTCAATGTCCTTCTCCTGGGGCAGAAGAAAAACCCCGACTCTTCCATCATCCAAATCCCGCTTGGCGAGAGGGACCAGCGCAGGTGTCCCGGAATCCCTGTAAACCCCCATCGCGATCGAGACATCGTGGAGGATCGCCTGCCTTTGGCCAAGATTGGCGATGGTTGAACGCGCGTCAAAGGATTTCGGCTTTAAAATGAATCCCATTCCATATCTCAGCACTTCCTCCTGCCTTGCAGGCAGCCCGATATTCATGATATAAATATTGTCTACATAAAGGCCAGCCCCATCAAAGCGCGGTTCCATATATTCAATTTCCACAATATCCCTGAGCTTTCCGCCTGCCATGAGCTTCTTTGATATCAGCACAGACAGTATGGCCGCTATGATGCCGACCCAGATGTTAATCACAATATAACAAAGGGTGCTGATCAAGGAAGTGAATATCACAAGATAATTCCGGCTTTCAAAAGCAACGGCAATTCCCTCAATATAGGTTTTGCCCCTGGATACCAATTCATAGGAATCCAGTTCTGCCAATGTATTTCTTTCCATGTTCCTGACCTCCCGGAACTGGCTTGCCGCAAGAGTCAAAAAAGTCACCGCTGTAAAATCCTGTTCCAGAATAGAAGGGACAGCAACCGTCCCGAGAGCCGCAGCAATGAACCCAAGGGCAAGGTGTATGATTTTACCATGCAGATATGTCGGGTACTGCCGGTAATCCGTCCGCAGCATGTACATCCTTGTGGCCGTTCCAATAATCAGGCCAAAAACAATCGGGTATGTATAATCACTCATAATATCTTTTGTTTCTCCTTTTCCAGATTGGCTGCCTGCCGCTCTAAATATGCTGCGAGTTTGACAAATCCGTCCCACAGAAGCAATGCACATGATGATATAGCTGCCATATCAAGAAAAGAAAAAGACCAGGCCTCATAGGCCAGGGACAATTTCTCCAGTACCATTGAAAAGAGGAAATCCCCCTGAATGGCACCTGTCAGCATGGCTGCAATTCTTTTCCTGCAGTCGGTAAAAAGTACGGCAGACATAGCAAACATGATGGCTGCCAGCATCCATTCTTTTTTGAAAACCACCCAAACAGGATCAAAAAGAGCAAAAAGCTGAAAACTTGTATACGCAAGCATGATCATAAAAACAGAAACAAAAAAATAAATTGCTTTAAGCCTTGTTATGCGGGCAGCCTCGGCATAGCAGCAAATCAAAATGAAAGCTCCTGCTGCTGAAATATGGAGACTGCCCAAGGAAATTGTATAAGGCGAAACAATAATGGCAATCAAAAGGCAAGCCGACAAAGCCATCCTTCCGTTCTGCTGTCTTTTCATAAAAAATGCCGCTGCAATCCAGCAGCACCAGGCGCCCATATAAAAGAAAAAGCCTTCCACACTACCACCACCTATCATTTCCATTATGGGTAATAGTTATGTACTTTAATCTTTATTACATAAACTTTTGTCCTTGTTTCATCTTAAATAGCAGGGGGTGTTAATCATGGGAAAAGACAGACAGGAGAAAAAATTAAAAGCAGGCGGAAGAGTCGAATCTGACCGCGACCAGGCCCTTCACTATCCAGGGGCGACCAAGCTTCAAAGCCCGGAAGAAGCCAGGGGCATGAATGACTCTAAGTATAGCTAGAAAAGCGGAGGGCGCTTGCTCAGCCCCGACAAGCATAAGACGCTCCTGGATAAAAAGCGTTCTTTGCCTTTAATCCAGGAGTGGCTTATGACTCGAGCACCTAGGAGCCGGAGCTGGACAAATAGAAGAGCGGTGGCGACTGTTCTATCGCCGAGCGCAGGCTAAGGGCGCCACGTCCTGTGGCAACGCCTGCATGACCTGCATCCTGTGGGCCTCAAGCACAAGACGCTCCTGGATAAAAGGCGCTCTTTGCCATTAATTCAGGAGTGTCTTTTGACAAGAGGGGCTGGGCTTTGGAGCTGGACAATAGAAAAGCGGAGGGCGCCTTGCTCAGACCCGACAAGCATAAGACGCACCAGAATAAAAGGCGTTCTTTGCCTTTAATTCTTGGGTGGCTTATGACTCGAGGGGCTAGCTCCTGGAGATGGACAACAGAAAAGCGGAGCGACTGTTCCAACGAGGAACGCAGGCTAAGGGTGCCGCGTTCTGTGACAGCTTCTTAAAAGGGCCTTTGTCCTCTACAATCTAGGGAATTTAATAGATCACTCTTTTATGGCTGGAACCATTATTTTCGCTTCTATCAGAATAGTGGTCCCAGCTTTGTTGGCTGGAACCACTATTCTTTCTTTTTTGCCACAATAGTGGTTTTAGCTTCGGTGGCTGGAACCACTATTTTTTCTTTTTGCCACAATAGTGGTCCCAGCTTCGGTGGCTGGAACCAGTATTCTTTCTTTTTTGCCACAATAGTGGTCCCAGCTTCGGTGGCTGGAACCACTATTCTTTCTTTTTGCCACAATAGTGGTCCTAGCTCCGCTCTTCCACAAAAGTAGTCCTCTACGGTTATCCTATGAGCAATACAAAAAAACTCCCGCTAATTAAGCAGGAGCCAATTCCTATATATTCCTCTGACTAAAAACCTTTGTGTTTATCCCCCGTTCAGACAGCCAATGATGGGTTTTGCCTGATATGATGAATGGGGCTCTTTGGAGGTCCTTTATTGTTTCAGCCCCGAGCGCAGCCATAATAAAAGAGAGCTCCTCATGGAGGGTATGTATTTCCTTTATAAGCTGTACATGACCTTCGCTCATAAGAATCTTCAGGAGGTATCCGGCCATTGCAGCAGCATCTGCGCCGCAGGCAATGGTTTTCGCTGCATCGAAAGCTGTCTGGATGCCGCCGGAACCGATGATACTGACTCCCGTTTCTTCTGCTTTTACCTCAAGGATTGAGGTGGCAGTAGGTATCCCCCAGCCATTGAAAAACGAAAGGAGCCGTTCTCTTCTTTCATTCTCAATCCTGGCAAAGTTAGTGCCGCCAAATCCCCCGACATCGATCGCTGAAACACCGGCAGCTGCAAGCTTTGCAGCACTTTCTCTGCTGGTCCCAAATCCAACCTCTTTTACAATCACAGGCACATGGACGTTTTTACAAATAGACTCGATCCTTCTCAAGGCATCCCTGAAGTCCCGGTCTCCTTCTGGCATCGTCAGTTCCTGGACCACATTCAGATGTATCTGCAAGGCATTTGCTTCAATCATCTCGATTGCCCTCTTAGCCTGTTCGGCATCTGCTTCACTTCCCAGGTTGCCGATCACAATCCCTTTCGGATTTTCCTGCCGCACAATTTTGTATGACTCCCGTTCGGCAGGATCCTTCAAAGCTGCCATTTGCGAGCCCACTGCCATGGCGAGGCCTGTTTCGGCCGCAGCCATGGCCAGCTCCTGATTAATTTTAAGCGTTTTTTCACCGCCGCCGCCTGTCATCGCGTTTATTAAAATTGGCGAACTTAGAGTAAGTCCGCCAATTTCAGTTTCTATTTTTACTTGATCCACAGCAGAATCAGGCAAGCTTTGATGAATAAAATCAATATCGTCAAATCCGGCAATGCGCTTTTGACCTGTTGAAAGGGCAAATTCTATATGATCCCATTTCCGTTTAGATCTTGACAAATTATATCACCATTATTTTTTCAGATTCTTTAACTGATCACCGATCATTTCACCAAGCTGGAAGCCTTTTGTTTCTTCAGGCATCTCATAACTTGTATCATACTCAGCTTCTTTTTCTTCAAGATCCTTGATGCTTAGAGACAGACGCTGATCGTTTTCATTTACATCCAGTACCTTTACTTGTACCTGCTGGCCTTCTTCAAGCACCTCATGCGGCGTACCAATATGCTTGTGGGAAATCTGGGAGATGTGAACAAGACCCTCTACTCCCGGGAATACCTCAACAAACGCTCCATAAGATACAAGGCGTCTCACAACTCCGTCAAGAGTGCTTCCTTTCGGGGCCTTTTCTGCGATATCAGACCATGGCCCAGGCAATGTTTCCTTGATGGATAGGGAAATGCGCTCATTATCCCTGTCTACGCTCAGCACTTTTACCTGTACCTTCTGGCCTTCTTCCACTACATCGGAAGGCTTTTCAACATGCTCGTATGAAAGCTGGGAAATATGGACAAGTCCGTCAATTCCGCCGATATCGACAAATGCGCCGAAGTCAGTGATGCGCTGGACAGTACCATCCAGAACCTGGTCTGCCTGGAGGTTAGCAAGGATATCCTGCTTCTGCCTGCCCTTTTCTTCCTCCACAACAGCTCTGTGTGAAAGGATCAGGCGGTTTTTCTCCTTATCCAGCTCCACGATTTTGAAAGAAAGGGTCCTGCCTTTGTAATCTGAGAAGTCTTCCACAAAATGTGCTTCAACAAGCGAAGCCGGTACAAAGCCGCGGACGCCAAGGTCCACTACCAGGCCGCCTTTGACCACATCTTTAATTTCAGCGTCAAAAACTTCGCCGCTGTTGAATTTCTCTTCAAGTGTGTCCCATGCCTTTACTGCATCCACTTTGCGCTTTGAAAGGATAAGTGCCTCTTCCTCCACTTTGAGTACTTCCAGGTCAAGCTCATCACCTTCAGCCACAGCATCTTCCGCTTTTTCAATGTGAAGGCTTGAGAGCTCGCTGATGGGGATGATCCCGTCAAGCTTGCTGTCCTGGATATCCACAACAACCTGCTTTTCTTCCACTTTGGTGACTTTCGCAGTTACGCGGTCGCCCACCTCAAAGTTTTTTACTTCAATTGAATTCATTTCTTCTGATTGATTCATCTCTTCTGACATATGTAATCCTCCTTAATCCAATGACTGCTTGCAATCTTTTATAGTAGATGTGATATTTTCACAGCGGAAAACAAGGTCCTAAATTAAAGACATAGAATATTCTAAAAAGATGCCTTTCCTCTAACTTCTTACAAATAGCTTTATTTGTCAAGCAAGAAGACTTATCTGTGCTGCTCAATAAGCTGGCGGATTTCCTGCATGATCATCTCCGTCACTTCGTCAGCGGACGCTCTGTTTTTCCGTGCTTCTTCCATATCCAGAGGCTTCCCGTACACTACCTTCAATCTTTTAAACGGCTTGTATGGGCCAATGATTGCACAGGGTACTACATGGGCCGGTGCCCTCAAGGCAAAGAAGCCTGCCCCTGCAAGGCCTTTTCCCAACTCCCCTGTTTTACTTCTTGTACCCTCAGGAAAGAGCCCTAAAACATTTCCTTCCTTCAAAAGGCCAATCCCTTTCCTTAGAGCTTCCCTGTCGCTCATGCCCCTCTTAACCGGAAAGGCGTTCAAATTCCTGACTATTGTCCCTAGTACCGGCAGGTTAAAAAGTTCTTCCTTGGCCATGAAGTGAACCGGCCTCGGAGCAGTAATCCCTACAACGGGCGGATCCAGATTGTCGATATGGTTGCTGCACAGCAGCACGCCACCCTCAGCCGGAAAGTTCTCCTTCCCGATCACCTCAAAACGGTATATCGGTTTCAGCGCCCCGTAAACGGCTGATCTTACAAAAGAATAGAATGTCAAGTCAATCCGATCCTTTCTTCAGCAAGCAGCATGATCTTCTCTACAACTTCCGGAATAGCAAGCGAGGTAGTGTCAATTACCACTGCATCATCAGCTTTTTTAAGCGGCGCTACTTCCCTTTCAGAATCCAGCTTGTCCCGGTATGCAATATCGGTTTTCAGCTGTTCAAGATCTGACGGGTAGCCTTTCTTTATATTCTCCTGATGTCTCCGCATGGCCCTCTCATCAACTGATGCAAGCAGGAATACTTTTACCTCTGCATGGGGAAGGACATGGGTACCGATATCACGGCCGTCCATAACTACCCCGCCGCCGATCGAGAATGCTTTTTGCCTTCTGACCATCTCTTCCCGGACCTTGCGGTGCTTCGCAGCAATCGATACAGAGTTGGTAACAGCGGCTGTTCTTATCACTTCAGTAACATTTTCACCGTCCACAAGGATAATTTGCCCCTGTTCACCTGGAAGCAAGTCAATCTGGATGCCTGTGAGAATATCCATCAGCTTATCTTCATTTTCCAGGTCAGCGCCTGCCTCAATGGCTTTATATGTGAGCGCCCTGTACATGGCCCCTGTGTCTATATAAATATATGATAGCTTTTCAGCTGCAATTTTTGCCACAGTGCTTTTTCCTGCTGCTGCAGGGCCATCGATGGCAATTGAGATTTTTTTGATCATATTTCCTCCTGTTACGCTTCCAGTTGGGTTTCTCTAAAACTTACAAGAACCATTTTAACATATTATCCGCTGGTTTTTTATCAATATTTTGTCCTTTGACCTGCCTCTGAAGGGGTTTAAGCATACAAAAAAAGCAGGCCGCTTATGCCCGCTCATTTTCCGCCGAAAGTCTCCAGCAGCTCCTCAAAGCTATTCTTTGCCACACCTTCGTACTGGGCAAGCTGCTTCAGCTCAGGCATGACATCATATTTATGGAGCAGTACCTGGGCTGCGAACAAAAAGAGCAGCTGGATAATGACTGCTTTCACAATCAGCCGTTCGAGCATCTTCATTTCCATCCCCGCCTGTTGACAATCTTATTATCATTATTGGCATCCAGGCAGGCAATTATTCGTTAAGCTTCCAGGCCTTTTTTCTTAAGGGCAAGCTGCCTGTCAAAACAGAAGCGGAGAAGAAGCTGCCTGCCGGATGGGCCCAGATCTGCAAATTCAATCGATGCCTTATTTTTCAGTTCATTATGCTCTATGATTCTCACAATTTTTGCATCTGCTTTCAGATAATGATAGTCCCCATTCTGAAGGGCCAGCACCAGCAGTACTTTTATAAATATGCCTGCATCGAGCGGGCTGTCTTTATCCACAAGCAGACTTGCCCCGCCGGCACTGATGTCTTCCGTTACAGCCTTAAACGGGGAAAATTCGCGGCCAATCGGCTGTACAGCAGCATCGATGGCTGCTTCGATCCTCACGTACTGCCGCCTCTGGATTTTGATAAGCTGCTTCGGGCCCGGATAGGATAAGACCATTAACGGGATATTCTGCTTAACCCTTCCTTTTACTTCTGTAGTAAATAAGAAAACGGATCCGTCATCTGAGACGAATGTAGCTTTAAGCTGTGTACCGTCAAGCAGGAAGGCTGTTTTTCCTGATTTTACATTGACCGGGTAATCAATGAAAAGGGCATTGTCATTCTTTTCGGCCAGCTTGCATCTATATATTTCTTCTTTATGTCCATTCACTGTTTCAAGTGTTATTGAATCTCCAATTTTTATCATGCTGACCCACTCTCTCTTGCTCTCTCTTAAATACACGCTTTTCAATCAGACAAAAGGATAATCCTGTCATTTAATTATGACACGGGACCCATGGGTGAATCAAGAGCTTATATGGTTCCAAAGACCTGTTTTTGTGATATTAAAAAGCCCGGGAATATCCCCGGGCCCTGCAGTACATTCCTTTTAAACCACATCTTCGTAAATGGGCTCTGCATTCTGCAGCTTATCCACTTTTTCTTCAATGCCTGAATCAGCATTGATATAAATCCGATATGTGTCATCGCCCATTGTCCCCAGGAATTCATGGCATAATACTTCCTGGTTAAGGTCATTAATGATTACCGCAAGTCTTGTTTCCTGTATCTTCAGATTAGGATTGATCTTGTCCCTTGCCTCTTCCTGGCTTAAGCCCGCTTCAGGCAGTTCCCTTATGTGGTGTGACTTAAGATAATCCTCTGCTGAAAAGCCAATCATTTGCCCGTTATCAAGGGCCACCTTTACTTTTATCGAATCAGGATAGACTCTGATATCATCTTGTTTGGATACGAAAGTAAATACTCCGACATTATCGTATTGTGTACTTTCAAACAGGTCCAAATCCTTAAATCCATTGTCACTGAGGAATTTAATGGCTTTATTCCCGGCTTCATTCAAACTGACAGCCTGGTCGTTTACATCTCTGCTTAGGATAAACCAGATCGGATATCCGCCTTTTTTTGTTATATCCATATTGGCTTCCCTGCCGGTTTTCGGATCCTGGACAGAGACACTGTAGAAGCCGAAGTCAGAGCCTTTTCCGTTTTCCGTTACTTTTACAGCCGCCTTTTTCCCCATTCCTGCATATTTCTCAGCAATGGAGCGGGCTTTATTTTTTGAAATGGCCTCTCCCTCTAAATATTTATAATTTGAATCATCTTTCTGCATATTGACCATGGCGGGGCCAAAATCGGTCTCCCCATAACTCTCAACCGTCTTTTCCACGGTTTTGAACCCGTCGATGATTGTATTGTCCATGGGCTGTTTATTGGAGGCAAGCGCCATTTCAACGTCCATCCATCTGAGATTATTCTTCAGGACCATATGCTGGACTTTGCGGAGCTCCTGCTGGATATCGGCTGATTCTTTATAAAGCCCCTGAAGCGCCTTATACTCTTTATCTGACAAAGGTTCTTTGTCCAGATCCCTGACTGCTGTGCGGTAGCTGAAATCCCCGATCTTCGCAAGAAAATCCTCTGTCTTATTGAATGGCATAAGTGTAAGCGGCAGCTGGCCAACATCACTATGGGCCGTGGATGTTATTTTCCAGACATCAGCAAGCGCCGGTGAAAGGGATTCCCTGGAATTCATGGCTAATGTAGTCCCAATTTTGTCATGAAGCAGGTCGGTCTGGTATGTCAGGTCATGAAAGGCCCTTTGATAGCTGTTTTCTGCATTAATAAGAATCGCATTCTTTTCCCTGTGCTCCTGGTATCCCCAAAAGCCGGCACCAGCTGCTCCAAGGGCGAGTACGGCAATAAGTATCCCTCTAATCACTGTAAACCACCTCTCTATTCACAGAAAATATGTTTTCCGATCTTTTTGATTTGCGGCCGCGTCCAAATCCATCCGCTGGTCGCCGTATCAGGATTGAAATAATAGAGCGCATCGCCGGTTGGATCCCAGCCGTTCATAGCGTCCATCACTGCTTCTTTGGCAGTTTCATTCGGTGTCAGCCATATCTGGCCGTCTGCCACAGCCGTAAAAGCGCGCGGCTCAAAAATCACGCCTGAAACTGTGTTGGGGAAGGTAGCGCTTTGCACCCGGTTCAAGATGACAGCTGCCACAGCCACCTGGCCTGTATAAGGCTCTCCCCTTGCTTCTCCATAAACTGCGTTTGCCATCAGCTGTATGTCATTCTGCGAAAATCCTGATGGGATATTGGCAGCAGAAGGCTGTTTGGCTTCAGGTTTTGCCGGGGCGCTCTGGCCACCGCCTCCGCCTCCGCCCTGTCCAGCACCGCCTGAAGGCTTTTTCTGCTTGTCCAGGTCAACACCGCCATAATGGGTGAATTTATTGCCTTTGTTGACTTGTTCTTTTACAAACTGTTCGTTGTACTTGGAAGCTTTTGCAAGCTTGGCCTTTGTTTCCTGGCCTGCCAGCCCATCAATCGGCAGACCGAATTCGTATTGGAAATTACGCAGCGCCCAATAAGTTCCCCATCCAAATACCCCGTCGATTTTACCGTTATAAAACCCGAGGTACTGAAGCCTTGACTGAAGTTCAATAACATCATCGCCCACAGCACCATGCTGGATGACCTGAGCTGAAAAAGCATCTGCTTTTTCAGATGGCCCCAGCAGCGGGAGTGCGGCTGCAAAAAGCGGAATGAGCAGAGCCAGCTTAATCAGCAATAATTTGTTTTTCATGGATAGCAACCCCCAGATGATAATCTAATTAACATTAACCCTATTTTTTTCAGAGGCTGGGTTTTTATGCAAATGAGAGTAATTTGACGGTAGTAAATATATGGAAGGCAATACTTATGCCCCCGGAACAAAAGCGCAAGCGCCTTGATCATCCCCCGACAGGCATAAGACGAACTTCCCGGAAAGGCGTTCTTTGCCTTTTAGAGAGGTTTGGCTTCCTTAACTAAAAAAACCCTTCACCTAGGGGTAAAGGGTTTTCTGATAATCAAAGCTCTCCTCGATCTGTTTCATGCTCATTGCCCTGGCCATCTTGACCTTTCTGAGGCCATACCACCAGAGGAAAATCATGAAGGGAACCATGATAAACTTCCAATGTTCCTGGGATACGAGAATAAAGTCATAGGTTCCATGGAGGATAAAAGGCAAAAAGAGTGAGAGGCTGATCCATTTCTTCCTTGATTCAGCCGTAAACTTGCCTTTTCCGATATAGTAGCCCATTATGACACCGAATAATGCATGGCTAGAAACCGGCAGCAGGGCACGGCCAATCGCATATTCCAGCCCATTGGCAATAAGATACAGGATATTTTCCGCAGTGGCAAAGCCAAGGGATACGCTTGCACCATAAACAATGCCATCATACGGTTCATCAAAGCTTATATGCTGATAAACGGTATAGAATAAAATAAACCATTTGAAAAATTCTTCGAGCATACTTGCGGAAAAGAATGCACTGACAATATCAGATTGGACAATCTGCTCGGTCTCAAGGACATACTGGATGAACATGATCGGGAACACCAGCAGGGCACCAAAAAGAAAAGTCCTGAACACCATTGAAACTGGCTCGGAATCGTATTCGTCCTTTAAATAAAAGTAGCTAAGCAAAGCCAGACCAGGAGCTATTCCGGCAGATAATATTCCCAGCATGAGCTGTCCTCTTTTCAATCTGTTTTCTTAATCGTATCATGATATTATGATAATGAAAATGGATTAATCATAGATCAAGCTTATTTTATGGGGAAAAGGCAGCGGTACAGGATTCCCATGAATTCCTCCCTTCC
The DNA here is from genome assembly GCF_031844465.1 of Bacillus sp. AG4(2022). Taxonomy (NCBI): domain Bacteria; kingdom Bacillati; phylum Bacillota; class Bacilli; order Caryophanales; family Bacillaceae; genus Bacillus; species Bacillus sp. AG4(2022). The sequence continues at coordinate 197,247 of NZ_JAUZVH010000002.1, read as the reverse complement.
GCAGCATTTTCTGCAAATCATCCTGGAGGCTATAGAAATGACAAAGAAAAAAATACTCATCATCCATACAGGCGGCACGATTTCAATGAGTGAAGATGCTTCAACCGGTGCCGTCGTACCTACAGAAAAGAATCCTATGACAGATAAAACGAATGAGCTGTTTGAACTGGCCGATATCATAGTAGAAGAGCCTTTTCATCTGCCTTCACCGCATATTACACCAGTAGAAATGCTTGTACTAAGGGATTTAATAGACAAGCACTACCAGACTGGGAAAATAGACGGAGCAGTCATCACCCATGGAACGGATACACTCGAGGAGACAGCTTATTTTCTTGATCTTACCCTCCAGGCGCCAATCCCTGTGATTGTTACCGGTGCCATGCGGTCAAGCAATGAAATAGGATCGGACGGCCTGTATAATCTGATAGCCTCACTGAGGGTGGCTGTAAGCAGCGAGGCTATGAATAAAGGGGTACTGGTTGTTCTGAATGATGAGATCCACACAGCGGAGAATTGCACTAAAACCCATACCAGCAATGTCTCAACTTTCCAAAGTCCCCAATATGGACCGATCGGGATTGTCACTAAGAGGGGGGTGCTCTTTCACCACTCGCCACTCACCAAAGAAAGCTACCAGATATCCGATGTTTCCAAAAAGGTCGTGCTCGTAAAAGCGCATGCCGGAATGGATTCCTCATTGCTGATGGCAATTAAAGACCTGCAGATGGATGGCGTGGTCATTGAAGCGCTTGGACAGGGCAATCTTCCGCCTGCAGCAGCTGTTGGGGTTCAAAGCCTGATAGAAGCCAATATACCCGTTGTCCTTGTGTCCAGATGCTTCAATGGGATTGCCCAGGATGTATATGGCTATGAGGGCGGCGGCAAGCAGCTGAAAGAGCTTGGAGTCATTTTTTCAAACGGCCTGAACGGTCAGAAAGCACGCCTGAAACTGCTGATCGCGCTGACCCTCACTGATGAAATGGAGCATATTGAAAGGCTTTTCCAAGTATAATGAAAAGGGGCACCGGTTGCGGTGCCCCTTTCATATTCAGCTGTCCGATTCACGCTTCTTTATAGCTTCCGCAATGATCCCGCCATGGAAGCGGCCATTTTCAATGAATATTTCATTTGCATTATTGCCCGCTGCAATCACGCCCGCTATAAAGATTCCTTCAATATTTGTTTCCATCGTTTCTTCACTGTAATGCGGCCGTCCTGATGCGGGGTCAATGACAATCCCCATCTTTTTAAGGAAGGTGTGATCAGGATGGTAGCCTGTCATAGCAAAAACAAAATCATTTTTTACCGCTTCCTGCCTGCCCTCTTTTTCATAAATGACTTGGGTCTCGGTGATTGCTCTCACTTCTGCATCAAATTCCATTTTCACTTGGCCTGACCGTGCAAGTGATTCAAATTCCGGCAAAATCCACGGTTTGATGCTTTGGGAGTATTGGCTTCCCCTGTACAAAACGGTTACTCTCGCACCCGCTTTGTTAAGCTCGATGGCTGCATCCACACTTGAGTTCTTTCCGCCAATCACCACTACATCTTTATTGAAATAAGGGTGGGCTTCCTTGAAATAGTGAAAAACCTTGGGAAGGTCTTCCCCTGGTATATCAAGATAATTCGGGTTGTCATAATAGCCTGTCGCAATAATTACATACGGAGCAGTATATTGTCCTTTATCCGTCTGGACGACAAAGCCTTCCTGGTCCTTCGTGACTCCAAGGACCTTTTCATACGCACGGATATTAAGCTGCTTCCTCTTTGCCACTTCCCTGTAGTACACAAGGGCCTGGTTCCTCTGCGGCTTATAATTTTCTGTAACAAAAGCCACCCCTCCGATTTCAAGTTTTTCAGCCGTACTGAAAAAAGTCTGATGGGTCGGATAATGATAGATGGCATTGACAATGTTTCCTTTTTCAATCACAAGGGGTTCCTTTCCCAATTCCTTTAACGCAATGGCTGCTGCAAGTCCGCAGGGGCCTCCTCCTATAATAATCGCATCTTCCGATTTCATATGTCAGCGCTCCTTACTTAAGCATTCTCTTTTTTTCCCCGTCTGACAGGCAGGGACTCCTTTATATTTATCCTTCACATTGGAAAAAAAAATCTCCCATCAATTTATGATAGGAGATTTTATTGAAACATTCAATGATATGAGCTTCTTCTTACACCCAGCCGCGGAATCTGGAGGCTTCAGCTGTTTTGCGGACGCCAACCATATATGCAGCAAGCCTCATGTCCACTCTTCTTGTCTGTGCCGTATCGTAAATATTATTGAATGATTTGCACATGATCTTCTCAAGTTTTTCTTCCACTTCTTCTTCAGACCAGTAATAGCCCTGGTTATTCTGAACCCATTCAAAGTAAGATACGGTCACTCCCCCTGCAGAGGCCAGAACATCCGGCACGAGCAGGATGCCCCTTTCTGTCAGTATCTGGGTTGCTTCGAGGGTAGTAGGCCCGTTAGCAGCCTCGACTACGATGCTTGCCCTGATATTATGGGCATTTTCTTCGGTAATTTGATTTTCGATGGCAGCAGGAACAAGGATATCGCAATCCAGTTCCAATAGCTCTTTGTTGGTAATTGTATTATTGAAAAGCTTGGTTACCGTCCCAAAACTGTCACGGCGGTCAAGCAGATAGTCAATGTCAAGCCCCTCGGGATCATGCAGGCCGCCGTAGGCATCAGATATGCCCACAACCTTCGCACCGGCATCATGCATGAATTTGGAAAGAAAGCTTCCGGCATTTCCGAAGCCCTGTACAACGACGCGCGCTCCCTGCAGGTTGATGCCTTTCTTCCTGGCAGCTTCCCTGATGCAGATGGTGACGCCTTTCGCAGTTGCTGATTCCCTTCCATGAGAGCCCCCTAGTACAAGCGGTTTTCCTGTAATAAAGCCAGGAGAGTTAAATTCATCTATTCTGCTGTATTCGTCCATCATCCAAGCCATGATTTGAGAGTTGGTAAATACATCTGGAGCCGGAATATCTTTGGTAGGACCCACAATCTGGCTTATTGCACGGACATAGCCTCGGCTGAGCCTTTCCAGCTCACGGAAGGACATATCTCTGGGATCACATACAATCCCGCCTTTTCCGCCGCCATAAGGCAAATCGACGATGCCGCACTTAAGACTCATCCAAATGGAAAGGGCTTTCACCTCTTTTTCCGTTACTCCCGGATGGAAGCGGATGCCGCCCTTAGTCGGCCCAACAGCATCATTATGCTGTGCCCGGTAGCCAGTAAAGACTTTAACAGACCCATCATCCATTCTGACAGGTATTTTAACTGTCATCATGCGGATCGGCTCTTTCAGCAGTTCATATACCTCTTCAGGATATCCAAGCTTTTCGAGAGCCTTATGAATAACAGTTTGAGTTGACTTTAAAACGTCATGTTTGTCTTCTTTATTTGTGTTTCCAGTACCGTTCTCGGCTACCATTTGTAAACCTCCTAAAAAAATCACTTTGCATTTTGTCCGTATTCATGACATAGTATACACCTTTGTTTGATTTATGCAAGAAGAAAAATGCACTTTTCGGCATTTTTTGATTACTTGTTGAAAACGCTGTCAACGCTGATATAATGGGAATTTTCAGTTATTTCAACATTAACACTTTTCCCTTATTCGCGTAAAAAAAACGCCATATTTACGATATCTGAAAAATGGGCTCAAAGCTATAGCAAAAAAGTTTATGGACGCACAAAAAGACAGGCTGTCATCATAAAATCCCAACCTGTCTTCTTCTATTGTATTCTCCCGGGAAAATGGTTCCATTCAAACAAAGAGCATCTTCCAGCCTTTGTATTCTCAGAAATAGCGGCTCAGAGTTTCAATTGCGCTGTCCGCAATGACTTCCTTGCCATACTCCAGAAGCCTCCAGCGGGTGATAAGGGATGTGCTTCCATATTCAGCAAGCATACTGGCGAGCTTTTCAGCATCTTCTGCCAGGATATCATCGAACAATAAGTAATAGCGACCCTCCATATGATAGAGATTTCCGCCACTCAATCCCATACCGGCCAGCCTTGTGGAAAGCTGGATGACATCCTCCACATCATTAAAAACAAAAAGGAGATCTTCGTTGTCATCAATTACAACCTGCATGTCAATAAAGCCTTCAGAAAGAAGAAAGTCTTCTTCTTCTTCATCCTCCTGCTCCTGCATGGTCACAATCATTACCATGCCCTGGGCCTGCATGGAGAATATCTCCACCGCGACAGAACCCTGAATGTCTACACCAAATTCATCACTGGCTTCTTCGAGCATCTCATGAAAAAGCTGATGCCATTTAAGGGAGTCCTTCCAAATATCTTCCTTTGTCAGGCCCCGTTCTGTTAAGTCATCTAAAGTCAGGAAAATCTTGATTTTATTGTAGTTTAACCTTTCCAAGCGCATGACAATGCCCCCTGCCGTGACCAACTCTTAGTTTAGTGTATGAAGGTTATAAAAGATGGTGAGTCGTCTTACTATTTATTCAGCCGGTTTCAGCCGAAGATGCATGACCTGACTGATCAGGCCGATTCGTATTTTGTTCAGGACATTTGTTCCTTTACCCAGCGTTCCCATTCATCTTTACTATTCCCTAAAATATAGGAGGCATATTTGTCTTTCTTTTCCCGCGGCATCCGCTCCACTGCAAAACCTCCGAGCCCGATGCTCAGTCCTGAATGCTCCGAATACAGTTTCTCAGCTAATTCAAGCGTTCCTTGAAGGTTCTCCTTCATAGTGCAAGAAAAGAACAGAAATTTGGGGTTCACTGTTTCAATGACCACATCAATGTCTTTTTCGGCAATGCTGGCACCAAGATACACAACTTCAAATCCCTTCCTCCTCAGGAACAGCGTGAAAATGAGCAAGCCCAATTCATGCCACTCGTTTGGCCCGCACACAGCCACTGCCTTTGGCAGGATTGAATTATGGGGAAAAGAGTGGAGGATGATGCCGATCCTTGACCGCAGGATAGAAGAAGCAAAATGCTCATGGGCAGTGGTAATCTCGCCTCTTTCCCATAAGTCTCCTATCTTGACCAATAAAGAGCCCAGTATATCAACCAGAACCTTATCAATCGTATATAAACTGAATGCCTGATTAATCAGATCATGTGCTTTGGATTCATCGAATTGAAGCAATGCATCAAGGAGCCTGTCCCCCAGGATTTCAGCATGATTCCCTCCATCCGCTGGAGCTTCAGGGTCTGATTCAAGTACATTATTTTCCAGCAGGGATACTGCCTGGCTGATTGTAAATCCCTGATCGATTTTACTGAGCAGCCATCTCAGCGTCTTGACATGTTCTTCTGTATAAAGGCGATGGCCGGATTCGTTCCGCTTAGGTGCGACCATCTGATAGCGCCTTTCCCAGGCTCTTAAGGTGCCCGGCTGGATGCCGAGCATCTTAGAGACAGCTTTGATGTTATATTTTCCTTCTTGATTGGCCATTTATTATCCTCCGTTTACAGCGTACAGTTCCATACATCCATTATAGGTACCCTTAGGATGTGTGTAAACTTTGTATAGGCTATGGATACCCTTTGTTAAATCAGCCTTTACGGCCAAGACGGACTAAGTGGGTTTCCGCCCTGGCACCGAGCCTCAAAGGAAGCGCAGTAGTTCCATATCCATTGCTGATGAGCAGAGTTGCCCTATCCATTGTTTTTACTTTCCCTTTTTCATAAGGGCTGTAACCTAGAATGTGTATTTGTCCTCCATGGGTGTGACCGCTTAATACCAGCCGGATTTCATGTCTTTTCTCAATCTTCCCTATGATGGAAGGATTATGGCAGGCGAGGATCCTGAAGCCTGATGGCCCGGCATCCTGAAGAGCCAGATCCAGCCGGTCCCTCCCTTTCCCGACATCGTCCACACCCATGAGGATCATGGTATCCCCATTTTCTGCTTCGAAAGAAACAGCTGTGTTATCCAGTATTTTAACACCGCTTTCCAGCAGGAGCGCATCCAGCTCCCTATGATCAAGCTCATAGTCGTTATTGCCCCAGACAAAGTAAGCCGGACCGACTGTTTTTAGTTTTTCAATATTCTCCTTCACTAAGGAGAAGGGCACTCCTTTTTCAGCCAGATCTCCGCCTATTATAACCAAGTCTGCTTTCCCTTTGAACTGTTCCAGCAGCTTATCTGAAACTTTGCGGCGGTGGATATCGGAAATGAAGAAAATTGTGACGCTTCCGAACCCTGCCGGGAAATCTTCAAACTCCAGTTCATTATGTATGACCCTGTCCTGAAAGGCTTCTTTTGCCATATAGCCAAGGAGGCAGGTTCCAATTAACACGAGGATTATGATGATTGCAAAAATATAAATGTCCATACCCGCTCCCAAAGTAACAATCTGTTTTTACCGCTTCCGGTAAAAGTCTATAGAAATAATACCATATAAAAAGGAAAAAATGAAAAGCAGGAATGCCTTCCAAAACCCCATAAAAAATAATCCCAGAAAGCAGACCAGCAAAGCTGTGATGCCGGCTGCGGCCACAAACCCTGACGCTGCCCTGCCACCCAGCCGCCTTCCGGTTTCAAGTCCCGCTTTCAGGCATGAGGCAAAACTCATAAAGCTGATGCTGAAGGCAAATGCAGCTGCCAGGAATTCCCCGGGGCTTAAAAGCAGCTGTGCCAGTGCCGCACCAGGCTTAGCCGGAAGTGAAACAGGCAGCCAAATCATAAATAGAAAGCCGCTGAAAAAACCCGACAGCAGCCTGATCATAAAGAAAAGCACAAAAAAATCCCTCCCACACCAATGTATGAAAGAGGGCAGTGTTTGTGCTTTACTTATCTAATCTTCATGAATATCCAACACCCTGAATCCGGATTCCTCCAGTTTCTTGATGAATTTATCAATATTATCTTTCTTTTCTATTTTCATGACGATCCTGCGGACCAGCTTATCTGTTTCGTCAAATGTAACTAGAGAAATGATATGTTCATGGAAATGCCTGGCAATTTCGGAAAGCCTGGCAATCCTTCCCTCTGTTTCGACCGATGTAAAAGCAATCCTTACCCCGGCACGGTTGGTTCCAAATGCCGATTGAAACTGGACCATAACATCGAAGCGGGTCACTACGCCGAGGAATTTGCCTGATGCATCCACAACCGCAAGCAGCGGGAAGTCTTTAAGGTCAAGGAGAAGCCTTTCAAAAATCTCATTGCCGCGGAGGACCACTTCCCTATGATCCGCAATGTGCCTGACCTTTGTCCCTTCTAAGTATGTCTCTTTTTCCTGATTGGAATTAAAATAGCTTTCATAAATTCCGTACCTTGTGATGATGCCGGCATATTTCTCTCCATCCAGCACCGGCAGGCCGTCGATCTGATGCTTTTCAAGCTGCTCAAGAGCACTTTGCAGCGTCTCATCGGAGCCTATCGTATAGCACGAGTGTTTAGGAATCATAACGCTTTTGACAAACATGGCCATCCCCCCAAAAAAGTAACTGACATCCATATATATTCCCTGTTTTCTGCCAGATTCCTTTATTTTAGGGTGTCTTATTTTTAATTAAAGGCAATTCTGTGATGCTGATCTTTTCCCAGCTATTTATTTTCATGGTAAAGATTAATATCATAGTTTTTTTTCATCATTTCGAATACGATATGACGGTTTTTCCATTCCTCTTCCTTTTTCCAGAGATCCTTGCTTCTGTCCACGATTTCGCATCGCAGTGCATGATATTCCTTTTCAGCCTTGTCCTTTTTCTCCTTAAAAAGATTCATTGTCCCGTAAAGACCTCCTGCTAAAAAGAGCAAATAAAGATTGGCGCTGTTCGATGCGAAGGCGGAAAACATGCTAGCAAACGAATACGAATAGGGTTCCATAACCGTATAATATAAATAAATCAGATAAAAAAAGGACACAAAAACCCCTGCCCACATGACTGCAAGATGTCTGGCTTTGTATTTGTCAAACTTGCGTTTCCGCTCTACTACCTTCTGCAGCATCTGCCTTGCAGCCTGATCTGTCCGCTCATCCAGCATTTGAATTGTTGTTTCCATACAATCCCCCTCCCCTGCCATTATATGAGTTTGTCCGGGGGGATATTCTATCGAAAGGCGGATGGCGCTTGGTCAGCCCCGGCAAGCATAAGACGCATTGTAAATAACTGAGGGTGCCAGTCTCCTTCACTAAGACCCTCTGTTCCCCTTTTTCCCGCATAGAGGGTGCTAGTCCGCTTCACTAAGACCTTCCGCACAGAGGGTACTAGTCCCTTTCACTAAGACCTTCTGTTTCTCTTTTTTCCTTACAGAGGGTGTTAGTCCGCTCCACTAAGACCCTCTGTTTCTCTTTTTTCCGCACAGAAGGTACTAGTCCGCTCCACTAAGACCCTCTGTTTCTCTTTTTTCCGCACAGAAGGTACTAGTCCGCTTCACTAAGACCTTCTGTTTCCCTTTTTTCCGCATAGAGGGTGCTAGTCCGCTTCACTAAGACCTTCTGTTTCCCTTTTTTCCACATAGAGGGTACTAGTCCGCTGCACTAAGACCCCCTGTTTCCCTTTTTCCGCACAGAGGGTACTAGTCCCTTTCACTAAGACCCTCTATTTCTCTTTTTCCCGCACAGAGGGTGTTAGTCCGCTTCACTAAAACCCTCTGACTCCTTTTGTCCGCACAGAAGGTTCCAATTCGCTGCAAACAACAAAAAAACCGGCCCTTCAAGGTACCGGCATTACTGGTTTTGCGGTATTTTCAATACTTGTCCCACGTGGATTTCATTGCCGGACAGACCGTTTGCCTGCCTGATGATTTCTATCCCGTCCTGTGACTTGAAGTATTTCATTGAAATTCTGAACATCGTTTCGCCCGGCTGTACTGTGTGTGTAACGAACTCTCCAGAGGTTTCCTTCTGTTCAGGTGCGGGCTTGGCCTGGACCTCACCGGCAGCTTTTTCTTTATCTGCTGTATTTTCCGGTTCTTTCGCACCAGTTTCAACAGCCGCTGCATCAGATGATTTCTCCAGCTCTGAAGTGCTTGAATCCTGTTTTTCTTCTTGGGCGGTATCTTTATTTAAATCTTTTGCCTGCTCTTCGCCAGCTGCAGCTTGTTTCTCCTCTTCCGCCGTTTGCTCCCCTGCTGCCGCCGGCTCATCGGCAGTCTCGCCAAAGTCCACCGTCTCGTAGCTCGTCTTGCTTGCTTCTGCAGCCTCTCCGCCAGGCTCATTGTCCATGGAGGTGTATATGCTGAATATTGCAATGGGCAGCAGAATAAAGAAGATGGCCAGCAGGCTCATGACCGGATATTTCAGCTTCCATTTAGTCTTTTTCTTCTTTTGATGGTGAAGGCTGCTCCTCGGGGGGAGCGCTTCTTTCTTTCTGTCCTTTTGTTCTGTACCGCCGTCTATTTTCTTTCGCAGGCGTTCGGCCTGGTCTCTATAAGGATCCTCTCTGTTCATCCAAATCCCTTCCTGTTTCCTCTATATTGTCCTGCTTCCGATATCTGATGGAGATGCCCAGTAAAAAATCAATCAGAAAATGCATTACGATCGTGACAGCTAGATTGCCTGTCTTTAAATAAATGATCCCGATTAAAAAGCTCAATACGATAATATTGACAAACAGGAACCAATTAAATAAATAGCGATAATGGACAGCTGCAAAGATAATGCTTGAAACCAGCAGCCCGAAGTGAGTCTGAATGACCCCCCTGAACAGCAGCTCTTCACAAAAAGCGACAATAGCTGCAATGACAGCAATATGCAAAGGGTTCCGGTTCCGGAATATCCGTTCATTAAGGCCGCCATCATCATAGTAAGAAGCAGGAACGATTTTCATCAACAGCAGGTCTGCCAGAACAACCGCAATTCCGGCACCTGCCCCTATATATAAAATATTTAAATCTTCCCAAAAAAACAAGTCGAAAAAGGAAGAAAAATCATTAAATAATATAAAGCCAAGAATCGCGGATATCGCAAGAAGCAGCAGCTGTGTTGCATACAAGTGGAACAAGAGGTCTTTATCGGATAATTCCTTGATTATTTCCATATGCTTTTTTTTCATTATGATCGCTCACTTATTGATTAGCATTCCGGCAAGGAGTTCTTTCCAGCCAGCCCTGGCCAGTCCGGAAGATTCCTCTGCCTGTCCAAAATATTTTTCCAGATCCAGACCGCAAATATCGCAGCAGGAAAGATTTTCAGGCTTTTTGCCTTCCTGAAAATATTCTGCGATTTTTTCCCTCCGGCATGATTTCGAATGGATCCAGCGGCCCACTTCCGCAATTTGCCCGTTTTTTATAAGGACCCTTCTGCGGAGAAACTCATTGATCCTGCCAGGAAGATTGTCCGCTCCCTCATCCCGCAGCCTGTCAGAAAGCTCGGTCAGCACCCGCCACTGGATGTCGGTCAGCCCTGCAGGCAGGCGGAATTCTTTTTCATTCTCTGACAGCTCTGAAGCGCCAAGCCCCTGCGTTTTAAGCAAGGAGAAAACGTAATCAACCTGGTGTTCAGAAGGAAGCTCAGCTTCAGCAAGCTGCAGGGGCAGCTGCTCATCACCCGGCGCCCAAAGAAGGACGGCGGCGCTTGCTTTGCCATCCCTTCCGGCCCGCCCGATCTCCTGCAGGTAGGACTCCAGCTGGAGAGGCATATGGAAGTGGACAACAAAACGGATATCGCTTTTGTTGATCCCCATGCCGAAAGCACTTGTGGCACAAACAATGTCAATCTGGCCGTTTACAAATTGCTGCTGGATCAGGATACGGCTTTCCTGATCCATCCCGCCATGGTAGGCCATCACCTTTTTTGAGCATTTCTCTTTTAGAGACAGAGCTGCCTGTTCGGCCATTTTCTTGCTGGAAAAATATATAATCCCCGGTCCGCTGAACAGCTGAACAAGTTCCTGCAGCCTTGATGCCTTTGCCTGGTAGCCGCTGTGCTTCTCGACAGTCAGGCTGATATTGGGCCTGTCCACAGAAGAAATGACCTGCTCACAGTTTTCCACCTCAAGCCTTGAAATGATATCATTTACTGTCTCGGGTGTCGCGGTAGCTGTCAGTGCCAGTGTCAGCGGACTGCCAAGCTGTTTTCTAGTTTCGCCAAGGCGAAGATAATCCGGCCTGAAATCATAGCCCCACTGTGAAATGCAATGGGCTTCATCTACTACAAATAATGCAATCCTCAGCTTCTTGATCATATTGAGCACAGAAGCTGTATTAAGCATTTCAGGAGAAATAAAGATGAATTTAAAGCTCTGAAGGCTGTCAAAAGCCCAGCGCTTTTCCTCAAAGCTTAAAAATGAGTTGAGTGCAACGACCCTTTTTTCACCGTTCATCTTCATCTGTTCTACCTGGTCCTGCATCAAGGAAAGGAGCGGCGAAACGATGAGAACAGTGCCCTCAAGCAAGTAGCCCGGCAGCTGGTAGCAGATGGATTTCCCTGTGCCGGTCGGAAGCATTGCCAGTGTATGCCGTCCATCCAGGATGGAGGAAATGGCCTCCCTTTGCCCTTTTCTAAAAGATGAGAAGCCGAAATATCTATGGAGCTCTTTTTCAAGCATCATTTCCGTCGCCATACTTGGCCATCACCAGCCTTATTTCAAAATACTCCGCACCGCCTGCCAGCCGCCTGATATGCTTAAGCTGCCGTGACTCGGCATTCATGGCTGCACTCCTGATAAGTTCCTGCTTTTCGGCCTGTACATAGGGATCGATGCTGAACCCCTCTACATTCAGAGCCAGCTCTACAATATGGTCTTCTATTGTGCTTCTTTTAAGTCCCCTTGCCTGAATTATCTTGTCCAGGCAAACACCCTGCTTCAGCATCATATACGTCTTCTGCGCGGACTGTGTCAGCGGAATGGATGACTCTTCGCCGGTAAATAATAACCGGAGGACAGGAAAGCTGCTGCGGTCTTCCATGATGCGAACAATCAGATAGTGCAGGATGGACAGGAAGCAGAACCGGTAATAATCGCTGTCAAAATTCATAGCCTCAGCTGCCTGTTCAGATGTCAGGCCAATATGGCCGGCACCAGTAAGCCTTAGGACAATGATAGAAGGATCGGTCTCTCTGTATGATTCCAGCAAAGCCTCCAGCTCACCATAAAGTCCGGCAGCGAGGGCCTTTTTATCCATCTTCGCTTCGCGCAGGGCTTTTTTCAGCCAAATATGGGCGGCCCTTCTTCTTTGGATCGGAATATAATGTGAATTATTATGGCTAAGCTGGGAAACCACCTGAACGAGCAGCGACAGCCTCTCCCAAAAAAGGGCAGACTTGTCATGAAGCTTCCACCCATTCAATGTTGATGGAATTGGCGTTTTCTGCAGCTGGGCAGCAAGGGCTGAAGCTCCCTCGTCTGTGACCATGTAATGAAGCTCTTCCTTCTCTTGGATCAAGCCTTGTTTTTCCAGATGCTTTATCTTCTCATCAAGATCAGCCCTCTCCAGTGAAGGGCAAGTCTGGAATAAAGCGCCAAGCTGGAATAGATGGGCATCCTGAATTGTCTGCGATGACTTTTTTCCATTCAGCAGATGATAGATCGAATAGATGGTCCTCTCGCCGTTCAGCTTGTCCAGACAGTATAAAATAATCATTTGCAGATAGTTAATAGGCATAAAATTCACCTTGCTTGTATATTTTTAGCCTTTTTGCTAATATAACACTTTAAAGCGGCAATATATATTACATTTTTAAGCAGCCTGTTCCTTTATATTATTTTAACATGTTTAGAAATAACCAGGCTGTTTTAAAACATGCACACAGGGTATTAAATGTTGCAAACCCTGATGTGATAAGCATTCTCAATACATTTTCTATTGAAAAGTAAAGAAAGCACACTTACAATAGGTGTATGAGGAAAGAGTTTCCGTACGGCAGAAAGCGGAAACGGCGACTATTTCGGTTAATTGATTGGGAGGTTTTTTACATGGCAAAGTATACAATTGTTGACAAAGAAACATGTATTGCATGCGGCGCATGCGGAGCTGCTGCTCCAGATATTTATGATTATGATGATGAAGGCATTGCATTCGTTACACTTGATGAAAATGAAGGCATCGTTGAAATTCCTGATGTATTAATAGACGATATGATGGATGCATTTGAAGGCTGCCCGACTGATTCCATCAAAGTTGCGGATGAGCCGTTTGAGGGCGATGCCCTTAAATTTGAATAGCAGACACTGAAAAACAGCCTCCTTTTTGAGGCTGTTTTTTTATGTTTTGTCTCTCGGCAAGTTCCCGCTCCCGCCGGACACTAGGCATTCTTTAGGGAATCGGTCTTGCAAAAGCTGCCGCAGGACAAGGTGTTCACTGTCTGCATCCTAAGGATTCAGGCTCTTTTCGCTCTTTCTCTTGCCTGACTTTAAATTTGCACATAAAAAAAACTGCAGTGCAGGCTGCAGTTTTTCCTTTATTTATGCAGCACTGCGGTATGCAGACTGCTTATTGATCCATGGGTTCATTTTGGCAAACAGAAGCATGAAGATCCCGGTGATGATCAGGCCTTTTACGATGTTGAACGGCAGGATGGCTGTTACAACCATTGTGCGCGTTTCAGGCGCTGACATGGCAGGCATGTTCAGGAACAGCGTATAGGCAGGCAAAATGATGAAATAATTCAGGATGCTCATCAGCACTGCCATGATGAAGGTTGAAATGACCAGGGCAGCTGTCATGCCTTTATTCGTCCTCAGTTTATTGTAGATATAATAGGTTGGAAGCACGAAAAGGATTCCGGCAGCAAAGTTTGCCAAATGTCCTACCGGTACACCGGTGGCGCTTCCTGTCATAAAATAATCCAGTACATTTTTAAATAATTCCACAAGTATCCCTGCAGCCGGACCAAAGATCAACGCAGCAATCAATGCAGGTATGTCGCTGAAGTCAATCATTAAGAATTTCGGAAACGGCGGTATTGGGAAATTCAGCAGCATCAGTACGTATGATATGCTGCTCAGCATTGCAATTGAAACCAAAGCTTTAATAGAAAATTTCTTCATGTTGTTCCTCTCTCCTTTTTAGGATCCATCTCACCTAAAGAAGAAAGGTTCGGCAAAAAAAGCCAGTGCCATTGAAATAGAAATCCCCCAAGCAAACTGCTTGAGGGAGAATTTACAAAGGCAAGCTTAATAAACGTTCAATTCCTGCATCTTTTGAACGTTTGCAGAACCTCCATCTTCTCCCATCCAGACTGTACTGTCGGCTTTGGAATCTCACCAAATCCTGCCCAATAAAACAGGCTCGCGGGCTTAGAGCAACTTGCCTCATCACCGCCGGTCGGGAATTTCACCCTGCCCCGAAGATAGACCATATTAAATTATATTTGAACCCCTAATTGGAATTCTGAATTTATTATACTGAAAAAAAACCCTCTTGTGAAGAAAATTGCTCTAACTTTTTGCCGGATCCCCTATTCCCCACTCAGATCGTCACTATGGACCTTGATGCCCGCTTTGCACTAACTACTTCTTCTCAAGCGCCCGGATAAATTCCCGCATATACTCCGGAAGATCAGGCGGCCTTCTGCTTGATACAATATGGCCGTCCGTTACAGCAGGCTCATCAACCCAGATTGCTCCTGCATTCTCCATATCATCCTTGATTCCCGGGGTACTCGTGACTGTGCGGCCTTCAAGGATCTTTGCAGATATAAGCACCCATCCTGCATGGCATATCTGTCCGATCGGTTTCTTCGCTTCATCCATTTCCCTGATGAGTGAAATAACTTCCGGGAACCTCCTGATTTTATCAGGCGCCCATCCGCCCGGCACCAGGATGGCGTCATAATCATCAGCGGAGATCTCTGAATAGGCATAATCGGACTTCGCCTGGACCCCGTACTTCCCCAGATATGTTTCATTCGCTGTTTCACCTGCCAGCTCTACAATGGCCCCTTCTTCCCGAAGCCGCAGAATGGGATACCAAAGCTCCAGGTCTTCAAACTCGTGATGTACCAGGCTGATAATTTTTTTGCCTTCCAGTCTCATAAATAAGCACTCCTTTTTTCATGGTTACAGTCATTCTACCCCTAATCTGCCTGCATGTCTCCCCTCCGGCCCTGGCCCCCCGGCAGATTTAGGCTTTTCCTGGCTTTTTTTGCCGAATCCCAACTTGTTTTGTCATGAGGGAAGGAATGTCTTCCTGTTTGCAGTATTTGTAAGATAAAGGAGTGATGAAAATGAATACAAATAAAGCTGCCAGCTCTTTGGGAGTATCGCCGAGCACAATCCAGCGCTGGGTTAAACAGTTCGGTCTTGAAGTCGGAAGGAATGAACTTGGCCACTACCATTTTGAGGAAGATCAATTAGAAATCCTGAAAGATATACAATCCCAGATCCAGAACGGTGCCCTTGTCCATGAAGTAAAGCTCTCGGTCCAAAAAACACCGGAAGTGAAGCAGCAGAATGAGGATCACTCTGTTCAAATAAAGGAATTGGCAGATAAGGTCACCCAGCTGGACTCCCGGCTTGATTCCAAGGCTGATGACGTCGTTTCCTACCAGCTGCTGCAGCACCGCCGTGAAATTGAAGATCTGAAGACCCAGCTGCTGCAGATGGCTGAAAAGGTAGGTCAGCTCGAAGCTTCATCACAAATTGCTGCTTCTGATCAGCTCCCTGTTTTTGATCATCCTTCGATCAAAAGAAGCTGGAAGAAAAAGAATATTATCAGCATGCTTTTCGGTTTTTGAGCACGCCACGGGGCGGTGCTTTTTTTTTCAAAGCGGCAGACTTCGCACGTCAAGCTGACGCTGCTGAAGCCTTTAAAATAAAAGCCTGCAGTCCAGGAACCGGGTCTGGCCGGAATGTATTGCCAGGGTCAAAGGCTCTTCTTTTTTGTGCTTGAAGTAAGGACTCAGGTACTCTGCCGGATCTATGGGTGCTTGACTCTCCAGCAAAATGACAGTCATGTACTCATTCAGGCTCCTGGATACATAAACACTCCCCAAATCGGGCAGTCATGTACTCATTCGGGCATCTGCGTTCCTTAATAGAACAAGTCTTTCCCGCATTTCTAAAAAAAAACTTTTTATTTCTCCGATCCTGTGATAGTATTGTAAAAAAATATTGGGCATTGAAAAGGTATAGTAATGTATTTCTCCCTGTTTTAGAGAGCCGGTGGCAGGTGAAAACCGGTACAAAGAAATGGCATGAATTTCCCCTTGGAGCATTTTCCGTGAACTCTTGGATAAGAAAGCGGAAAACGGTAGTGTATACCGTTATCAAACAAAGTGGTGAAGATGTTTTCACAAAAATGGGTGGTACCGCGATATAATCGTCCCTGCTGTTATGCAGGGGCGTTTTTTATTTTCTGTGCCTGGAATTTTCTTCACAATGAGGGTGGTACCGCGAATTTTTTTCGTCCCTGCATGAATTTCATGCAGGGATTTTTATTTGCTTCAATGCCCGCTGAAATAATCTTTAGGAGAGTGATAGTATGGAAAAACAAAAATGGGGGACAAAAATCGGGTTCATCCTATCTGCTGCCGGCTCTGCGATCGGTCTTGGCGCTATCTGGAAATTCCCGTATATGACAGGGATCGGCGGAGGCGGCGCATTCTTCCTTGTTTTTATTCTGTTCACTTTATTCATTGGCCTGCCCATCCTGCTTGCCGAATTTGTCATTGGCAGAAGCACTCAAAAGGAGGCAGTTGCAGCCTATAAAACAATTGCTCCGGGTTCACTATGGCCATGGGTCGGCAGAATGGGCGTTGCCGCCTGCTTCCTGCTCTTATCTTTTTATAGTGTCATTGGCGGGTGGATCCTTATTTATCTCTGGTATGCCCTTTCCGGAAAGCTGTGGACCGAGGGGCTGAACTTTGAAGCTGTCTTTGGCGAAGCCATTTCCGACCCGATGCTTGCTGCAGGTGCCCAACTGGTTTTCATCCTGCTTTCGGTTCTGATTGTCAGCCGGGGGGTGCAGGGCGGCCTTGAAAAGGTCAACAAATATTTTATGCCGGCATTATTCATCATGTTCGTGGCTTTGATTGCACGGTCATTGAGCTTTGATAATGCCATCGAAGGAGTCAAATTCTTTTTGCAGCCAGACTTTGGCAAGATGACGCCTGATGTGTTTCTATACGCCTTGGGGCAGTCCTTTTTCTCGCTGTCTGTAGGCGTGTCCGTAATGGTGACATACAGTTCCTATCTATCCAAGAAGGAAAATATCACAAAAGCTGCTTTCTCAATCACAGGGCTGACGCTCCTGATTGCTCTTCTCGCAGGACTGGCGATTTTCCCTGCCATTTTCTCTTTTGGCATGGAGCCAGAAGAAGGGCCGGGCCTTCTGTTCATTGTTCTTCCGGCCATATTCAGCAAAATCGCCTTCGGGGAGTTCTTTTTCATACTCTTCCTGCTGCTGTTCTTTTTTGCTGCTTTGACTTCGGCTATTTCCATGCTGGAAATCAATGTGGCGGCTGCGGGCAAAAAGGCAGGCAGAACAAAGGCAAGCATCCTTTTCGGACTGCTGATATTTGCAGCCGGCATCCCTTCCGCCCTGTCTTTTGGCGAATGGAGTGACATCCTGATCTTCGGAAAAACTTTCTTTGATTCAGCCGACTATCTTGTCTCTAATATCCTCCTGCCTCTAGGTGCCTTATTCATTACTATTTTCGTTCCCTGGCGGATGGACAGGAACACACTGGTCAAAGAACTGCAGGCAGGATCCGGCATGGCCCGGCGGCTGTTCGCCTTCTGGCTGCTCCTGCTGAAATACGCAGTTCCTGCAGCCATTATCATTGTTTTCCTGAATGGAACAGGAATAATAAAATTTTAGGCTGAATGCCAGGGATTCCCCTGGCATTTTCTTATGCTATTCAAAAAGCATCACTCAAACCTGAAAACTTCTTTTATAATAAAGCGTTTACATCCAAACAAGAACGTTTTGCCTCATTGACAGAAAATTGTTCGTCTTGTAAAATTATCAGAAAATTATTATAAAGCAGGTGGATTGGCTATGTTTCAAATTCTTGTTGCAGATTCAATCAGCGGAGCAGGATTGCTTCCTCTCACTGAGATGGAGAATGCCCGGCTGATACAAAAAAAGACAGATGACCCTGAAGCAGATCTGGAAAATATAGATGCCCTTTTGGTCAGGAGCGCCACAACAGTGGACTGTGAACTGCTCGATAAAATGCCAAGACTCCAAATTATTGCAAGAGCTGGTGTCGGGGTCGACAATATTGACGTTGCTGAGGCTACTAAAAGAGGGATCGTGGTGGTCAATGCCCCTGATGGAAATACCATTTCCACTGCAGAGCACACTTTTGCAATGATGGCTTCTTTGATGAGGAATATCCCCCAGGCCCACCGGACCGTCAAAAATCTGGAATGGAACAGAAATAGCTTCATCGGGAATGAGCTGTTCGGAAAGACACTTGGCATTGTCGGCATGGGCAGGATTGGTTCTGAGCTGGCCAAGCGCGCTAAGGCCTTTGGCATGTCCATTTCTGTTTATGATCCTTTCTTGACGAAAGAACGGGCTGCCAAGCTTGCCGTTGAAAGCCTTCCTCTTGAGGAAGTGCTGAAAAAAGCGGATATTATCACTGTCCATACTCCACTGACCCCTCAGACAAAGGGCCTGATTGACGCCAAAAAAATAGAATTGACCAAAAAAGGCGTTTATTTCCTTAATTGCGCCCGCGGCGGGATCATCAATGAAAAGGATCTTGCAGAATATATCAGGAACGGGCATATTGCAGGTGCTGCCCTTGATGTTTTTGAAGAGGAGCCTCCTTTCGATAATCCGCTCCTCAGGTTTGACAATGTGATTGTAACCCCTCATCTCGGCGCTTCAACAAGGGAGGCACAGCTGAATGTCGCAACACAGGTAGCCGAGGAAGTCCGGCTTTTTCTGGAAAATAAGCCTGTCTCCAACAGCATCAATCTTCCGGCGATGTCGAAGGAGATCTATGATAAAATACAGCCTTTCCACCAGCTTTCCAAGCAAATCGGCCTGATTCTTTCACAGTGCGTGACTGAAGGGGTCCAGGAAATTTCCATCACCTATTCCGGGACTGTCACAGAGCTGGAAACTTCTTATCTGACAAAAGCCTTATTATCTGGTTTTTTCAAGAACCGCATAGATATTCACGTGAACGAAGTGAACGCGCTTTTAACTGCAAAAGAACGCGGCATAACAATCGGTGAAAAGATATCAGTGTCAGGATTCGGCTATGCGAACTGCATCTCCGTTGCAGCGAGAAACGATAAAAGCGAATTTATTGTCAGAGGGACATTCATTGAAAATTACGGTCCGCGCATCGTATTCCTGAATGGATTCAATATTGACTTCCTTCCCGAGGGAGAACTTCTTTATATTCAGCATATGGACCGTCCAGGGGTAATCGGGCGGGTAGGAAAAGTCCTGGGCGACCATTCCATCAATATCGCCGCCATGCAGGTAGGGCGGAAAGAGGCCGGCGGTGAAGCCATCATGGTTTTATCATTTGATAAGCCTCTTGGAGAAAGCTCGTTCAAATTGCTTGAAGGCCAGGAAGATATCGTTTCGATCAGGAATATATCTCTATAGCAGCACAAAAAGAAGAAGATGGCGGAAACCGCCATCTTCTTTTTCCTCTTCAGCCGATCGGATGCTCAACCCTTTCTCCCTTGGAAAAGGTCATGATTTTCTCATAACCCGCTTCTCTTGCCAGCAGGAGCGCCTGATCAAAATCGGCGCCTACATCCTTCGGAAAGTGGGCATCGGATGACAGGACAATCGGAATGTTTTTCTCATAGCATTTCCTTAAGAGCCTCGGATCCGGGTAAAGCTCCCCTACAGGCTTCCTCAGCCCGGCTGTACTGATTTCGACACAGGTTTTTGATTCAGCAAGGGCATTTACAGCCCTTTCATACTGCTCCAGCAGGAAGTCTTCATCCTGCGGTACATATTTAAATATTTTCACTAAATCGATATGGCCGATGATATCGAAGAGATTGGACTGGGCAAGGGTGACGACCTGGTCAAAATAGACTCGGTATACTTCATACAGATCCCTTTTGTCCCATTCATGCCTGTATTCTGAAAGGTCAATCCCAAAATCCCCGATCCAATGGATAGACCCAATTATGTAATCAAAGTCATAGCCCGTGATAAACCGGCGCATTTCATCATGCTTTCCCGGGGTATAATCCATTTCGATCGACATCTTCACATCAATGCCGCTGTTCCAGGCCTCCCTGAAAAGCGCAGTATAATCATTCATATCATAATAGCGCCTTTCATCTACCCATGGATTCCTCAGTATATCTGCAGTCTGATAGAAATGGTAGGCATGCTCGGAAATGCCGAAGTGGGCAATTCCTTTTTCCTCGGCTTTGTCTGTAAATTGTTTTAAATAATCAAGCGTCAAAGTGCCTTTTTCCAGGTGATTATGGTAATCGGTAAGCAAAGTATCCCCTCCCCAATTTTATTCATTATACTTCGGGAGAGGACAGGCTTCAATCTATTCTGTGAATTATCCGGCAGAAAGAATATCTCCGGGATGAATGATGTCATCTGCCAGACTGTTTGCTTTTTTAAGCTGTGATACTGTGGTCCCCAATTTGGCTGATATAGAATACAAAGTATCTCCGGTTTTCACTTCATATACTGGTGCAGCAGCTTCTTTGCCCTTCTCATGGCTCCTGGAAGCAATCATCAGCTGCCGCAGCCTGAGCCTATGCTCACGCGCCTCGGCAGCGGGCACTGCTGGAGGCTTAAGAATGGAATTTTTCATTGTTTCACTGGCTGCTGTACCTTTCCTCCCGGCACTTTCGTCATTTCTGCCTGCAGCGGCGAAGGGCTGTCCATTATCATCTGCTAGCAGCAGGCTGGCCGTTTCAATAGTATTGGAACCTTCTGCAGGCTGCACTGAACTGACGGCCGAACCGATCTCAGTTTCTCCTAGTGCAAGGAATGGATCGACAGCGTTCTGCTTATCGTATGTCCATTCTGATATATGTACTTCGAAATGAAGATGGACACCAGAGGAATCCCCTGTATTGCCCATAGTGCCGATTGTCTGGCCCTGCAGCACCTTTTCCCCTTCTGCTGCCTTTCTCTCCTGGAGATGGGCATAAACGGTCTCAGTGCCATTCTGATGCTTAATAAATATTACATTCCCATAAGAATCAGAATAATAGGATCTGGTCACAATGCCCTCCTCTGCTGCATAAACCGGTGTACCGGGGGCTGAAGCGATATCAATTCCTTTGTGTGCGCCATTCCGGGTGCCAAAGCAATCAGACAGGACACCATCTGCCGGCCATTGCCAGCCTGAAGCAAACACTTCATCATGCAGTTCTGAAGCCTGCGGCTGCCTGCCGCCGATGAAAAGCAGGCTAATGAATACCAGCACAAGCCATGCTATTAAAAACCTTCTTATATAATCTCTCATATGATCCTCCTTGCCATTTCAGCTTTACTTTCCCACCGTATGAAAGCATGTCCTATATTAGAACCTCCGTGTCCGGAAATCTTATTATTCCTGCACGATTTCCCGGGAGAAAACACAGCCATTATTATGCAATTACGGCAGACGGTTTTATACATGAAAGAATATTAAGGTTATTTAGGAAAATGCAAAGGCAGGTGAAGCTATAGACCGTAATCTAAGGAGAAAATATATTTTGTTATTCTTCAAAAATAAAAACAGGGTTCAGCCTATGGGCCGATCCCTGTTCTATGCATATATTTTAAAATTATGGGAGCTGCCGCAAGTTCGGCGCTGCCGGAACATTCAATGCTTCCTGCAGCTGAAAGCTTCCTACTTCTTCAATCTCGGCATTATCCAGCTTTACTGTACTGTAATTGAATCCTTTGGCCATCAGAAGGATCGCTTCGATGGTATACGACGAAACCGCATTATCCTCAAGCTTAGTGCCTTCTTCCAGGGTCAGTGTGAGCTCACTGCCTTCGCCTTCGGACTCTGTCTCGCTTTTTATATTCATATCGCTTGGGATAGACGGCTCCAGCCCAAGCGTGTCTTTGTTCAGTTTCATTGCCTCGATTGCTTCCTGTATTGAGCCATAGCTTTCTTCTCCAGGCACAATGAATGGGGGAGATTGAGGATTAGTGTATAAAAAGTAATAAGCATGATTTCCTTTGTCATCTGCAACGGGAAGACTTTCTACCACTCCTGTGTGAGGGTATTCTACTCCTGGTTCTCCCTCTGTTGTCAAAAGGACTGATTTTGCATGAAGCGAATCAATATTATTCGTTAAAATACTGTTGAACAAGACTTCTTTAGCAGAGCCGTTTAAGTCTGCTTCTTTTGTCAGGTCTGCTGTCAAAGTTTCAGTTTCCTGATCATAATACAGCTCAGTTTCCGGGATCGGATAAGCTTCGCCCAGCCCCCATTCTTCCTCCGTCAGCTTTTCCATAGTTTCTTTATATAAATCAAATTCTGTCTTGCCTTCCTCCGGTGCAGCAAGGACGCTTACAGGCACTAGTGTCTGTATATTTGCATCAGGGATGGCATAGGTAAGGATCGTCTGCCCCTGAACATCTTCTTCATATAAAGCGGTCCGGTAGTCGCTTTCTTCTTCCGCAAAAGAAGCCAGCCCCGCTTTCCCGTCATCCTCCTGCACTTCTGTTTCTGACGGCTCTGCCTCAGAATCATTTTGGACCCCTGCCTCCCCTTCGCTGGTGTCTTCACTTTTTTGGGCAGTCTCATAGCTGTTTTCTTTCTGTTCAGAAGGTTCAATTCCTGAAGAAGCCTGGTCGCCTTTGTTTTCTGCCGCCTGATCTGCAGATTCCTGAAACTGCTGACCGGTCATGCCCGGAATCAGGATAAAGAGAAGAAGGACAGCCGCAGCAGCTGCCGCTGCAGGAATGACCCAGAATGTGCGTCTCCGCTTCCGCATCCGGCGGGATACATTCTGGTAGATTTCCTGTGGGGCCCGCTCATCCTGTATCTTTGGAAGCTGCCGGAGCAGCCTCTCAAGCTGTTCATCGTTCCACTCTGATTTTTTCACCATCTCTTCCCTCCTTTATCAATAAAGTCTCCATATGGCCCTTCAATACCTTCAGAGCCCTGTGCTGGGTTGTCTTCACCTTGCTTTCGGTCCAATGGAGGGCTTCGGCCGTTTCCGAAATAGACAGCTCCTGGATATATCTCATAATAATCACCATCTTCTGGTCGACTGTGCATAAGTCAAGGCAGCGGTAGATCATCTGGATTTCTTCGCGCTGCATAGCGATATCTTCCGGTACAGGGCTGTCGTCCCTGATCTGCTGCTCCGTCCAGTCGAACTTTTCCAGTATCCTCTGTTTCCAACCTTTCTGCTTCCGGAAAGAATCGATTGCAACATTACGGGCAATAGAGAATAACCAGGTTTTCTCGCTGCTTTTTCCTTCAAACCGGTCATATGATTTAAGGACACGGATATATACTTCCTGCACCAGATCCTCGGCCAGCTCTTTGCTCTTCACCATATAAAATAGGAATTGAAAAACGTCCTGATGATAATTGGTATATAAGTCATCAAAAACGGAGTCCATAGGTCTTCCCTCCCCGTTCATAAATTAGTCGCAGTTTATGTACAAAAAGTTACATCTATAAATATAGTATTTCTCAGAAAAAAAAGGAAGGGACTTTTTGTGTATTCCCTTCCAGCTGCTTCCTCTTTTGATGAATGATGCTTTATATGGTGTATATGTTTCTTGTGAATCAAGAATAAACGGCATATTCCTGGCTTTTATTCAATATTTCGAGGAATGACAAAGGAAAATGTCGTTCCCTGCTGCAGTTTGCTTTGTACAGAAATCTGCCCTTTGTGGGCGTCAATGATATTTTTTGCGATTGCAAGACCGAGACCTGTCCCTGACCTTCCTCTTGTCCTTGCTTTATCTGCCTTATAGAATCGTTCAAAAACAAACGGAAGATCCTCCTCCGGGATACCGGATCCGGAATCAGAAACCTCGACCATCAGGCCTTTTTCTTCTGACTTTACCGTTATTTTGACAGACCCGTCTTCAGGTGTGTGCCGGATGGCATTGTCAATCAGATTGGTCAGCACCTGTTCAATTCTGTCAGGATCAAAAACAAAATCATCTTCTGTTATGCTGAATTCGCTTTCGAGCTTGATAATCTTCTCTTTGGAAAGCCCTTGAAATTTCCTTGCAATCCTGCTGATATATGGCTTCAGTTCGACTCTGTCCAGTGTAAGCTGTATATGGCCCGCTTCCATCCTTGCCAGGTCAAGCAGTTCATTGACCAGCCTGCCCATCCTAAGTGACTCGTCATAAATGACGCTTGCCATTTCCTTTTTCTCTTCATCTGTCCCTGCAATGTCATCCACAATCGCTTCACTGTAGCCCTGCATCATGGCGATTGGCGTCCTGAGCTCATGGGAGACATTGGCAATAAAGTCTTTTCTCAGCTTATCCAGCTGCCTTTCCTCTGTCATATCACGCAGAACGGCAACCGCTCCGCGGATAAAAGTATTGTTATACAAAGGGCTGACGATGATGACCCAGATTCTTCCCTGGATCGGCATTTCGCCTATCTGCTCTTTTCCCGTATCGACGGCGCGCTGAAACAGCTTCATTACTTCTGAAGGGACTGCTTCAATATTGGTACTCTCTTCCCCCTGCTCATAATACCAGTTCTGGATGAAGCGCTCAGCAGGAGGGTTGGTGACAAGGATGGTCCCGTCGCGGCTGAAAGTGATCACACCGTCCGCCATTCCGCTCAATATACTTGCAAGCTGCTCTTTTTCCTGGCTCAGAGCATTGATATTGAATTTCAGCTGCCTGCCCATCTGATTAAAAGCGGTTGCCAGCTCTCCGATTTCATCATGGGTGAGAATTGGGACCTTCGTATCAAACTTGCCCTTCGCCACTTCAAAAGCCGCCTCCCTCATTTTTCGGAGCGGTGCTGTGATTCTTGTTGATAGGAAGAATGCAAAGATGGTGGTCAGGATAATGGCGATTCCTGCAGCAAGAATAATGAACTTAGTGGTTGATCTTGTCGTTTTCTGCATTTCTTCAAGAGACTGGTATATAAATACAGCTCCGGTGTCCCCATCGTCAACATACGGCACACCGATGATCAGGATGCGTGAATCCTCCTCAGAATTACCGCTGGCCGGGTATGGATATACCTTCTTGACTGACCGTCCGGAAAAAGCCTCGGCCAGCCCTTTATCTTCCATGAAGAATTCGCGGGGGAGCTCGATCGGCTCTCCTTTGTCAGGTGAATGGTAATACTCTTCATCGCTCTTGATGATAGCAATATTGGTCACGTCATCGACCAGTTCCCAGGAAATCTCCAGCCCCACATCAAGGTCATGTTCCTTGAGAATCACGGAGATCTTGTTGGCCGTTTTGGTCAGCCCTTTTTCAATCTCATTGATCTGGTTGTTCTCGAAAAACTCAAGAAGGAGTACCGTAAGGGTAAAAAGGACAAAGGCCACCAGAAAAATGATTGTGATCCAAAGCTTGCCTACTACACTGCGCCAAAACATCATTCATTAACAACCTCGAATTTGTAGCCGACGCCCCAGACCGTAACGATCATCCTCGCTGCCTGCTCAGATACTTTATTCAGCTTTTCCCTCAGCCTTTTCACATGTGTGTCAACTGTCCTTAAATCTCCGAAAAATTCATACTGCCAGACTTCCTTAAGCAGCTGCTCGCGGTCGAAAACCTTATCTGGGGATTTTGCAAGGAAATACAGGAGCTCATATTCCTTGGGAGTCAGGCTGACCTCTTTACCGTCTGCAATTACCCGGTGGGCATCATTATCGATGGTTAAATGCCGGAATACGATTACATCTTTTGCAGCAGTTTCAGTCTGCAGGTAGCTCGTCGTGCTGGACCGGCGCAGAAGTGCCTTTACCCGGAGGACAACCTCCCGCGGGCTGAACGGCTTGACGATATAATCATCTGTCCCTGCTTCAAAGCCCTGGACCCGGTTCACTTCCTCGCCCTTCGCTGTCAGCATGATGACAGGCGTCGCCTTTCTTTCCCTGAGCTCACGGCATACTTCGATCCCATCCTTGCCCGGCATCATCAAGTCCAGCAGGATAACATCATAATCAGTTTCAAAAGCCTTCTCCAGAGCCTCGCTGCCGTCACCGGCTTCTTCAATCACATAGTTCTCCCTCTCCAGGTACATCTTTAAAAGCCGCCTGATTCTTACCTCATCGTCCACTACCAGGATTTTGGTTTCTCTTTCCATATAAAATCCTCCTTTAATAGATCAGCTGCGAGGGGTCCCCTGGGCAGCCGGAATGCCGCAAATGTCTATATTTTAAAAAAAGCCTCCACATAGAAATCGTGAAGGCTTTATGGAATTATTGTCAGGATCCCGCGTATGAGTGCAGACCTGCAATGACAAGATTGACTGCAACCAGGTTAAACATAATGATGGCAAACCCGATGACTGCGAGCCATGCCGATTTTTCTCCATGCCAGCCCTTGGACAGCCGGAGATGAAGGAAAGCAGCGTAGAACAGGAATGTGACAAGCGCCCATACCTCTTTCGGGTCCCAGCCCCAGAATCTCGTCCAGGCAATTTGTGCCCAGATCATCGCAAAGATAAGCCCTCCCAGCGTAAATACCGGGAATCCTATCAAGACTGAACGGTATCCGATTTCATCCACAAGGTCCAGTTTGATGTTGCGGACCAGCGGCTGGATGCTTGCAGCAATCCTCTTGCGGAGGATTAGCCTGAGCAATCCGTAAAGGATGAGTCCTGCCCCGATCGACCATATGACAGTATTCAGTTTTTTAGCATTGATGATAGCCGGCATTTCCACAAGCGGCTCAAATCTGCCGTCAGTGGTAAGTGTTCCTTCATGAGGGCCCGTTATGGCAGGCATGGTGTATTCAAGTACTGATTCCTGGTCCCCTTTGTCTATCCATGTAAAGCTTGCTTTATAATCCGCCGCTGAGAAAATGGATGAGACCGCAATGAAACCTACAGTACAAATAAGTCCGAACATGACTGCTTCAAGCCAGAAGGTCCGTTTGCTGGATTTTGACTGGTCAACAGCCTTCACCAGATAGATCAGGCCTGCTGCAAAGCTGACTGAAAGAATCGCTTCGCCGATAGAAACAGTCGTTACATGGATATAAAGCCAATCACTCTGCAAAGCAGGGATGAGCGGCGAGATATCGCGCGGAAACATGCTGGCATAAGCGATGACAAGCAGCGCGACCGGCATGGTAAACACACCAAGCATCGGTGTTCTGTATAAAAAGTAAATGATGATGAATGCTCCAACAAGGGACATCCCGAAGAATGTCATAAATTCAAAAAGATTGCTCACAGGAGCATGGCCGGAGGCGACCCAGCGGGTAATAAAATAACCCAGCTGGGCTGCGAACCCGGCAATGGTCACGATAATGGCAATCTTTGCCCATCTGTTTGGAGACTTTTGGCCGGCGCCATGTTTTTTATCCCTTATGCTTCCGCCAAAAAATAATGTGGCAATTAAGTATAAAATAAAAGCAGTGTATAATAAATTTCCGCTCAGTGCTACCACAATTATTGCCCCTCCTTTTCTGATTTTTCCAGTTTATCAGTTTTATCATTTTCCATCTGGTCTTCAGGCACGCTGATGCCTGTATCTTCAAGGGCGAGCTCAATCTCCCTCTTCAGGCCATGCCAGTTCTTATTTGTATGGCCGGCAACCCACACTTCACCATCGAAGCGGCGCAGCCAGATACGGCGGTGGTTCCAGTAGGCGCCCTGGATGACGCCGATCATGAAGATCGCCCCTCCGAGAGCCAGTATCCAAAGAGTCAGATCCTTGCGCACTGTCAGGCCTGAAACATCCTTTGTCTCGACGCCCTGGAAGGCCAGTTTATATTCATTGTCCCCCATGGGCTCGATTGTCTGCTGAATGGCCACAAAGCTGACTTCACCGTCCGGCTTATCCGGTGTAAACATTTTGAAAACAAATGCCGGATTATTCGGGATGCGTGATTTGGTTGTCGGGTCTCCATTTTCATCGAATTCAAAGTCCGGGAAATAGCTGACAACTTCTACTGAATAGCCTTCATTCAGCTTATATTCAGTCTTGGGATCATACAGATCAACCGTCAAATCGCCGAATGTCTCCCCTGATTCTTTATTTGTCAGGGAAAATGACATTTTGTTCAGTTCGTTCAGCTTATAATCTACCTGATATAGTGCAAACGACTCGAACTTCAGCGGCTCATTAACCTTGATGCTATAATTCTTTACCTTTTCAAGGTCATGGGTTTCACCGGTAACGGTTTCACCCTGTTTCCGGTACAAGGTCACATCAGATTGATAATTCTTAGCGACGGTGCCTGCCCTGTCAATCGCATCATTAAAGACTTCTTTGTCAGTTTCTTTATCATAGACTTCTAGAGTGAATGCCTCATTGGAAAGATAATATTCTCCCTTTGTTTCAGGGATTACCTTCGTTTCGCCCTCCCTGATCCACAGCACTTTATCCACGTACATTCCGGGAACAAAGCGGAGCATGCCTCCAATCAGGAAAATGATCAGGCCGACATGGTTGACATAGGGGCCCCAGCGGGAGAAGCGGCCTTTTTCAGCAAGGACATTGCCGTTTTCTTCACGGATATTGTATTTTCTTGCCTTCAGCTTTTCCTTGATCACTTCATACTGCCCGTCAACATTATCAGTCTTTGAAATCCCAAAAAGCCTCTGGCGCTTTAAATAGCCTTCATGCCTTGTAACACGCTGGGTCTTTAAAGCCCGGTATAAAGGGACTGCCCGGTCAAGGCTGGCAATGACCAAAGAAACGCCGAGGGAAGCAATCAGGATTAAATACCACCATGAGCTGTAGAGATTATGGAAGCCAAGTTCATAATACAGCTTCCCGAACCATCCGTACTGGTCTTCATAATATTCGGCAGCAGGCATGGTCGGGGGGATATACATTTCCTGCGGGAGGATTGTCCCCATTGCCGATGCAATAAGGGTGAGTACGATGATCCACACGCCGACTTTGACAGAGGAAAAGAAATTCCAGATTTTGTCCACAAATGTCTTATTATAGGTTTGTGAGCGCCGCGCTGTCCCTTCATATCTCATATCGATCAGCTTTTTGTCTTTCGCCTGCTCCTCGAGCACCTTTCCGCATGATTCACAAAGAATGGTCCCATGCGGATTGAGATGCCCGCATTCGCATTTAACTTCTTTCATCCTAAAAACTCCCTGTTACTTAGGTTGGATCTGCTCCATGAAGGTGCGGATCGTATCTTCTGTCAATTGGCCGGTATGGATCTTCACCACTTCGCCCTCCGGATTGATCAGGAATGTGGCGGGAAGGGGATCGATGGCGTAAGCATTCTGCACCTGACCATCCTTGTCATTGACAATCGGGAATGCGAGTCCATATCTTTCAGCAAACTTCTTGACGGCAAAATCAGATTCGCCTACATTTACAGCCAGCACCTGGACGCCCTCGTCCGTGAACTGTTTGTACTGGTTATTCATATAAGGCATTTCCTTTTCACAAGGCTTGCACCAGGTTCCCCAGAAGTTCAGGAAAACACCCTGTCCTTCATAATCTGAAAGCCTGTGCTTTTCCCCATCCATGTCCACCAAAGCAAAATCAGGGGCTTTTTCCCCGACTGCAACTTTTCTGATATCATCTTTCGTTATGCTTGCGTATAGAGTGTATGCAACGGCAGCACCCAGAACAAGCAAAATGACTGTTCTCATAACGAGACGCCGTTTTTTCATAAGTACCTCCCTGATGTTCATGCTGCTTCTTAGCCCTTGAATGGAGCTGCAGCACCCTGCAAGAATCCGCATACAATCCTTTGCGTACAGGTATGAGCGCTCCCCCGGGCAACTGTCTATCATTATACCTTATTCATTATCGCACTGTTGTTAACAAAGCCTTCCAACTGTGAAACTTCTATGAATTTTTCTTTTTGCCGGCACTGCTCGCAAGAGTCCTGAGCTGTTTTACCTCATGGGCTGTAAGCTCCCTCGCATCACCTGCGCTCAATCCCTGCAGAGTAAGAAAGCCGTATCGCTCCCTTTTGAGCTTCATGACCGGGTGCCCGATGGCCTCCAGCATCCTTCTGACCTGGCGGTTCCTTCCTTCATGGATGACCAGTTCAACGATGGCTGTATTCTTTTGTTTGTCAATTGAAAGCACCTTGACTCTTGCCGGAGCTGTTTTGCCATCCTCCAGGCGGACACCCCTTTCAAGGCTTTTCAGTTTTTCCCTGGCTGGTATTCCTTTGATCTTCGCCACATATACCTTTTCCACTTCGTTTTTCGGATGCATGAGCAGATTGGCAAATTCTCCGTCATTGGTCATCAGCAGGAGGCCCGAAGTGTCGAAATCAAGCCTGCCGACAGGGTAGACCCTCTCCTTGATCTGAGGCAGGAGATCAGTTACGACCTTCCTTCCCTTTTCATCCGTCACACTTGAAATAACCCCTCTGGGCTTATACAGAAGGATATACACAGGCTCTTCCCTTTCAACCGGGATTCCGTCCACTTCCACCCTGTCTGAAGAAGAAACTTTCAGTCCAAGTTCTTTTACAACTTTCCCATTTACTTTTACATGTCCCTCTGCAATCAGCTGCTCCGCTTTTCGTCTCGATGCAACCCCTGCATGGGCAATCACTTTTTGAAGCCTTTCCATTTATGTCACCTCAATAAAATACTTATGGCAATCTTTTGTCCATCTAATGAATTATGACACAAACCGGCCTATTTTCAAAGCAGCCGATGTTAAAAGTATGCCGAAAGCGGAACAGGTCCTCCATGGAACCACAAAAAGGACGCCGTTTTTCGGCGCCCTTCCCTTTCTTATCCGAATACAAGCATGACAACTGCTATCGCTGCAATAAAGCCGACAAGGTCGGCCAGGAGGCCCACCTTCAGCGCATCCCCCATTTTTTTAATGCCTACAGCCCCAAAGTAGACTGTCAGCACATAAAAGGTCGTATCTGTGCTTCCCTGGAGCGTGGAGGCGAGCCTTCCGATAAAAGAATCCGGCCCATGGGCAGCAATCAGGTCACTTGTCATGCCAAGGGCCGCAGTGCCTGATATCGGCCTGATGATGGCGAGCGGGGCGATTTCGGGAGGGACCCCGACCGCTTCCATTGCCGGCCTGATAAAACCCATCATGAATTCAAGTGCCCCTGAAGCCCTGAAGACAGTAATGGCCACCAGCATCCCGACTAAAAAAGGGATGATGGAAACAGCAATCTTGATTCCTTCCTTGCCGCCATCCACAAAGCTCTCATATGTAGGGACTTTTTTATAAGTACCGTACAGCAGGATAAATCCAATCAGCACCGGGATAAACCATAATGAGATTAAAGAGACAATTTCCATTCGCGCTCATCCTTTACGGGTTCGTCTGTAATAAAAGTACCTGTCGATCAGGATTGCCCCGAGTGTTGAGCAAAAGGTGGCAATCAAGGTCGGCCCGACAATTTCAGTAGGAGAGGCAGAGTGATAGTTCATTCTGATGGCAATCACCGTTGTCGGGATGAGTGTCAGGCTTGAGGTATTGATGGCCAGGAAGGTGATCATCGACCTGCTCGCCTCGGTTTTTCCGCCATTCAGCGCTTTAAGCTGCTCCATTGCCTTTATTCCAAGTGGCGTGGCCGCATTGCCCAGCCCGAACATATTCGCCATCATATTCGATAAGATGTACCCCATTGCCGGGTGGTCCTTAGGAACATCAGGAAAAAGCCTTGTCACTACCGGCCTGAAAAGAAAAGCCAATTTTTTCAGCAGTCCTGCGTCTTCGGCAATCCTCATCATCCCCAGCCAGAAGACAAGGATGCTGATGAGCCCGATGCAAAGGGTGACCGCTTCTTTCGCCCCGCTGAAGACCGCTTCATTCACTTCAGCCATTGTGCCATTGAAAATGGCAAAAACAATCCCGATCACGGTCATCGCAACCCAAATAATATTAACCATCTGTTTTAACTCCAGCAATTGTCATAAAGATGCTCTTAAAGAAATCCAAAAAAGATTTTTCTTCTTTCTGGGGCTCTTTTTCATAGTAAATCGGCAGACTTTTCACTTGCTTGTTCTCAAAGTAAACAATGGCCCTTCCGACCACATCGGGAAAATCCTTATCTTCCTTCCAGCTTCCCGAAGGCTTCAGCATCTTATATTCGACACGGAAAAGGTCTTTTTCATTTTCAGAGGCAGGATAGCTGTAGTCTGTCTTCAAAAAGGCTTTTTTTTCATAGGCAGTATCCTCCAGCTCCCTGATCCCGCCTTGTTCAACAACTTTTTTGAGCGAATATTCCTTGAACCCGCTCTCATACATGCCGATATGGTCGTTCCAGTCATCCGGGCCATTCAGCGTAACCGCAATCAGGTCCAGACCATCCTTTGAGGCAGTGGTAACCAGCGTCCTTTTGGCACGTTTTGTATAACCTGTTTTTCCCCCTGTGCAATATTCATACAATTCGGTGAGGAGGCGGTTCTTATTTTTCCAGACTCTGTCCCAGCTTTCATTCGGGTTCGGCGCCCGATGCATTTTCGTCCCTGCTATTTTCCTGTATGTTTCATTGTTCATGGCATATCTGGTCAGGACTGCCATATCATACGCGGTAGAATAGTGTTCCTCATGGTCATCGAGCCCGTGCGGATTGGCAAAATGGGTATTTATCATGCCGATTTCTTCAGCTTTTTTGTTCATTAAGTATACAAACCCTTCAAGGCTTCCCCCGACATGTTCGGCAATTGCCACCGCCGAGTCATTCCCCGACCTGAGCATAAGTCCGTAAACCAGGTCCTCCAATAGAATTTTTTCTCCCGGCTGCAGATAAATAGATGATCCTTCAGCCCGTACAGCCTTTTCACTCACCTTGGCCTTTGTATCCAGCTTTCCGGATTCAATGGCAAGGATGGCTGTCATAATCTTCGTTATGCTTGCAATCCTTTTCTTCGTATAAGCATCCTTCTCATACAGGATCCTCCCGGTGCTTTGCTCCATCAGTATGGCGCTGCCTGAGCTGGCCGAATAGGCAGCTTGTACCTTTGCAGGCAGATTCGCTGCCAGGACAGCTGCTATGCAGGATAATAGCATCCATCTAAACAATCTGTTCATTCTCCAAAACCCCGTCTCCTAATATGTTTGTACAAGTTTATGCGAGTCGGGACAGCTTATGACTAAAAATGAAAAGCGGCGGGTGTCTCCATTCTTATAATCCATATATCGGCATCTCTGCCTTCCCAATAAAAAAAGGAATGGCTGCTGCCATCCCCATACCTCTAAAAAGGCTTCCATTTCAGCTGGCTTGCTTTTTGGAAGCGTTCCTCTGCATCTTTCCAGTTCACAATATTCCACCAGTTATTCACATAATCGGCGCGGTTATTTTTATACTGCAGATAGTAGGCATGCTCCCAGACATCAAGGGCAAGAATCGGGATCGTATCCCACTGGGTAAGCAGCATATGCCTTTCCGATTGAAGGATTTCAAGATGCCTTGAACGCGGTGACCAGACAAGGATTGCCCAGCCGACGCCTTCCACCTGTTTGGCCGCTTCAGAAAAATGCTTCTTGAACTGTTCAAAGCTTCCAAAATACTTTTCTATCTCTCCCAGCAGGGCACCAGATGGCTTCCCTCCCCCAGAGGGGCTCATATTATTCCAAAAAATAGTATGGAGGTAATGGCCGGAGCCATGGAATGCCAGCTCTCTCGACCAATGCTTAACAAGTTTAAAATCGCCATCTTGCCGTGCCTTTTTAAGCATTTCCTCAGCACGGTTCAGTCCATCAACATAAGACTGATGGTGCTTCGTGTGATGAAGCCTCATGATTTCTTCTGCTATATATGGTTCTAGGCTGTCATAGCCATATGGCAGCGGCGGAAGGGAATGGCCGCCTGCCGGAATAAAAGGTTCATTGATGTAAATATGGCCGACCGGCTGCCTTCTGGAAAAATACTGTTCAACATCGTTATGAAGTTCATCTACACGGGACTGGAGCGCATTCAGCTCCTCTATATCAAGCTGGCCGTCAAGCTTTTCAATCACTCCCGAGAATTTATCCAGTTTTACCCATAGTTCTGCGTCTTTCTCCACATCCTCCGATTCCAGGAATCTCTTCATTTCCTCATTCCAATTGAATACATCCTTGATATAATCGTGAAACTTGCTCATCCTTCCCCTCCTATCTGTCTTCCTCCTTTTCCAATGATATGTATGATGTTAAAATATTTGCTTATCCCAGGCGAAATTTGTACATGTCCACTTCCGGCGGCCTTCATAAATAGAACAAAAGCGCAAGCGCCTTGACCACCCCCAATTAGCATAAGACGAACACCCCGAAAGGCATTCTTTCTTGTTGGGTGGTTTGGCATATGACCTCGGCTCAGCTGCTGGACGTGGATCAAGAAATGAAAATCATCCACAAGTCTTCCACTTTATAAATCCCTTAACTATAAAAAAAGCCGCCTTGTCGGCAGCCTTTGTTCTATTTGGATTGAATCATTTTTGTCCGGTAATCTGTTTCATAATATTCAAGCTCTTCCCGGATCCTTTGGAACTCACTCTCCAGGCTGTCAAAGATTCCCTTCATGCTTTCAGGGACCCCTCCCTGAAACTTAATGGAGTTTTTCCCGGTATAAGCGGAACGGCTGTTTTCGAACCATGCATCATTTTTCGGCGAGAAGAATTCGTCAATGCACTGATGATAAATACGGTAAAGCGTCTTTTCGGCCGCAGGCTTTGGGAAAGGCTCATTTTTCAGGAGTACACTGCAGGCATCAAGGCCTTCCTCACAGAAAACAAGCAACTTTCTCAGATTTCCCAAAACCATTTTATAATAATTCCGGTCTCCGTCCTTTTCCTTTATGAGGCCGGATAGTGTTGTTTCATTTAAATATGCTTCCAATTCTGAAACAGTATTTCCCAGGAATTTTTTCACTTCTTCTGTCTGCGATTTAACGATTGTGTTCGCCATTGTTACACCCCTTCAGATTGCAGGCTGATGCCATGCTTTTTCTTGCTTCGACCGGCTTGCCATCCTTGCCATTTCAGACGGCTTCCTGGCAGCCTCTTAATGTATTGGACTTCCTTATTTTGAATCCTGGCCAGGCTTCAGCAAGCAGCCTTCGTTAAGCTTGCTGATGATTGAAGAAATCAAGAGGCGAAGCGATTTGAAAACCTTTCTCCTCTTCTACGCCATTGAAAACCTCCCTTAATTTGCCGAAATCCAGTTTGTCAAAATAGGACTCAAATTCAGCTTTGTTATTTATGTATACTCTTTTTCTGTCCCGTAATCCCGTTTTTTTCAGCAAACACGCAAGCGCCACTAAATCCTTGAAAGCCACTTCCCTGCCGCCTGCCTTGAACACAGGGTCCGAGCCAAATGGCGTGAAGCTTTCCATGGATTCTTCGAAGCAGCGTATATATAGTACATGGAGGGTCTTCTCCTGCCCTTCCTCCATATACATCACCTCGCTCCTGTTGAAGAAATCCTCGGAAGTGTTCGGCATTTCTTTCTCCAATTCATACCCTTTGCACTGCTTTATAAACAATCCAGACACTCCCCGGCTCATGCACTGCTGTGGCAGCAGGCACAGCTAAATGATATAAAGCACGATGCTAACAGTGAGCTTCGGACAATCTAGCTATATTTTATCATATAGGCCGCAGGAATGTGTCAGAAAAATCAATTATCTAAGGTTTCCTGAAACTTTTCGAAAAATAAATCTGCCTCATCCCCTGCATATTCATCCTCATCATTTTCTGTCAACGGAGGAAGCTCGTCTATACTTTTTAAACCAAAGTAATCAAGAAATTCCTTTGTAGTGGCATATAAATAGGCCCTGCCCGCCCCTTCTGCCCTTCCGGCTTCTTTTATCAAAGCTTTGGCGGCCAATGTATGAAGCGGCCTCTCTGTTTTTACACCTCTGATTTCTTCTATTTCCACCCTTGTGATCGGCTGTTTGTATGCGATGATGGCAAGGGTTTCCAATGCTGCCTGTGACAGGGAGCCTGTCCCGGGGGTCTCCACCAATTTCTTAAGATAATCTGAGTTCTCCTTCTTTGTGACCAGCTGATAGGTGCCGGCAAATTGGGCCACTGTAATGCCTCTCGTGTAGTCATCCTCGCAGGACTGGATAAGCTCCTGCAAAATGGTTTCCGCCTGGCTTTCGTCCATCTCAAGCACCTCAGCGATCTGCTTCAAGGATAATCCTTCATCTCCTGCTGCAAAGAGCAGGCTCTCTGTTATCCCTTTCCAATTTACGATTTCCAAAACTTTTATTGATCCTCCTTTGCAGATACAAAAATCTCTGCAAAATTATGTTCCTGGTTCAGCTCGATTTGTTTCCTCTTCATCAGTTCCAGCACTGCGAGGAAACTGACGACAAGATGTTCCTTTTCATCGGAAGGAAACAAATCGTAAAAGCTTGTCTTCACCCTTGCCCGCTGAAGCTGATCAAGGATTTCATCCATCCGCTTCTCAATAGGTATTTCCTGCCTTGCCACCTTTGCGGTGACCGGCTTTTGGAGCTTCTTTCTCCGCATCAGCTTCTGGAATGCCCCAAGCACGTCATACAGCGACACATTCAAGTCTGCCTTTTCAGGCTGCACGTCTTTTGCATAATCCGATAAATCGCTTGGAGGTTTTGTAAACATCAGCCCGCGCTCCTGCTCTTTCGTTTTGAGCTCAGCTGCAGCTTCTTTATACTTCTTATATTCTACAAGTCTTTCAACAAGCTCATCACGGGGGTCTTCTTCCCCTTCCTCCATATCAAACTCATCCAGCTGCTCTTCCTCATGCTTTGGAAGGAGCATTTTGCTTTTAATGGCAAGCAGGGTCGCCGCCATGACAAGAAATTCACTCGCAACGTCAAGTTCGAGCTCTTTCATTGTATGTATATAAATAAGATACTGTTCAGTAATCTCTGCTACAGGAATATCGTAAATATCTATTTCAAGGCGATTAATTAAATGAAGAAGCAGGTCAAGAGGCCCTTCAAACGCGTCAATCTTCACATTATACTGCATATTTCCACCATAATTTCTAATTTTGAATTTTGCCTGATGCTGCGCCAAACACAGGCAGGTTCCCGGCTGTAAATGGCTATTACTAGTATAGAGGATTCCATTCTGATATCCAATAGAAAAATACAGACAAACTTCCAGAAAGCCGGGGAACGAAATTCCTTCTCTCCGAGCTTTTTTTCCAGGCGCCCATACGTTATGGCCCATTCCCGCATAAGATGAATTTGTAAAGAAAAACGCAGACTATATAGGAGGTATCGGTGATATGTCAGATGCAGGTGCAGGTTACGGTTACGGAGGCGGCTTCGCCCTAATAGTGGTATTGTTCATTCTGCTGATCATTGTGGGAGCATCATGGTGCTTCTAAAACTATAGACTGAAGGCCCGGCATGAGCCGGGCTTTCTTCTTGATTCATTTGTCCCCAGCACCGCTTCAAGCCGGAATATGATAAAATAAGTGCAAAATGTCAGTCACCAGGGCAAAAGGGAGGTCAATATGTATCCTGAAGAATATATACAGTATCTTGTCCATTTCCATGCAGACCGAGATTATTTCGAATGCCATGAAGTGCTTGAAGAATACTGGAAAGAAGCAGACCCGCGGAATAAGGACTCTGTTTGGGTAGGGCTCATTCTGTTCGCAGTTTCCGCCTATCATCATCGCCGCGGCAACTTCAAAGGCGCTGAACGGACGCTGCGGAAATCCCGATCTATTTTGGACAAGGTCCCCCTCCAGCTGAAGGAGCTTGGAATCAGCGCCCGGGAATTCACGCTGCTGATCAGCGGCAGATTGGAGGGAATTGCAAAAGGAGAACCTTACTCGAGTCCCTTCATTCCACTGGCTGATCATGAGCTTGCCAGCCTATGCATAAGAACGGCAGAATCCCTTGGCCTTGTCTGGGGGAGCCCAAGCGATCTTTCTGACAGAATGCTCATTCACCGGCATTCGATGAGAGACCGGACTGATGTCATCCTTGAGCGGAAAGCTGCATGGGACGCCCGCAATGATACCGAATAATAAAAGGCAGAGAACCAGGTTCTCTGCCTTTTCAGCATTCTTCATCCGTGCACTTGTCTACAAACGGTTCTGTATTTTCATTGCTGACGAGCTTCCTGTCAGGGTACAGATCCCTCAAAGCCTTGACCATTGCTTTTCCGATGCCCTGCTGGCGATGTGAAGGACTTACGGAAATATGCTGTATTTCCATTGCAGGGCCGTCCATGAAAGAAACCCCGATCAGCCCAGTTATATCATCCTGCTTCCATAGGAACAGCTGCCAGCCGTCGTCCGACTCATACTGCTTCATGGTCTGCTGCAGCCTTTTCAGATCCTTTTCATTTGGCATAAATGATAATAAGCCCATGGCAATCTTTTCGAATGTCTTTTTATATCGAATTAGCATAATTATCCCTCATTAAATAAAACATTTCCAAACTATCTTTTCCCAATAAGCCATTGTCTAAACTATATGGCGGCTAGTATATGATATGTAAGAAAGCATTTTTGTTGCAGGTTCCATTAATCATTACTATGATACAAAAATTTAAGCAGGACAGCAATCAAATCGAATCAGGATCCAGGCACAATGACCAGCCAATAGATGAATCCCCAAATCAGCCCGATGGCCAGGAAAAAAGAGAAAAGCAGCCAGTTATTTTTTTTCATCGTATACACTTGCCTCCAATCGCCAAACTCCTTTTTTATTCTACACTAAATGCGTTTTTTTATCTATCCCGCCGGGAAAATAGGGACTATTGGCTGCAGGGGGATGAATTTTTTCCGAAACTTTTATATCATTATGTACGTCTATTAATATAGAGTCCAGCCTGCGTATACAAGATTAGGAGGAACATTATGCTTAAACGATGCAAAAATATAATGCTGCTTGCCCTTGCTCTGATGCTGATTCTGCCAGCGGGAGCTTCAGCAGACATGGCCGAAGGAGATATGATCGTCACCCTTGGCGAAAACCTTTCCGAAGAACAGAAAAACGTCCTGCTTGCAGAGATGGAAGCGCCAAAGGACGCCATGACCATCACTGTCTCAAATGAAGAGGAACATCAATATCTGGGCAGCTATATCAGCAAAGCACTCATCGGCACAAGAGCCATTTCTTCTTCAGCGACAACGATCGCGAAATCCGGATCAGGACTTGAAGTTGAAACGAAGAACATCAACTGGGTAACAGACGAAATGTATATCAATGCTCTGATAACTGCTGGTGTAAAAGATGCTGAAATATATATAACCGCACCATCGCCTGTATCCGGGACAGCCGCCCTGACCGGAATTATAAAAGCATATGAGATCTCAGCAGATGAGACGATACCTGAAGAAGTCAAGCAGGCAGCAAATGAAGAAATGGTAGAAACGGCCAAGCTTGGCGATTCGGTCGGGAATGAGAATGCCGCTGCTCTAATAGCAAAAATCAAAGAAGAAATCAGCAAAAATAAACCTGCCACCGACGAAGAGCTCCAGAACATCATCGAAAACGCGGCAAAGGACCTTGGCATCACCCTGACAGATAAAGAAATGCAAAGCCTGATCGACCTGTTCAACAAACTGAAGGATCTGAACATTGACTGGAATCAGGTCGGAGATCAGCTTGATAAAGCAAAGGACAAAATCACCAAGTATCTTGAAAGTGAAGAAGGCCAGGGCTTCCTGGACAGCCTGAAACGCTTTTTCTCAAGTGCCATCGATGCTGTTAAAGCATTCTTCTCATAGTAAAATAGAGGTGCTTAACAGCACAGCTCAAAAAAGCAGCCGTCCGGCTGCTTTTTTCTAGTTCTTGATTTTCTCCTGAAGAGGCAGGTCAAGCCTGATCAAGTCTTCGAAGCTTTCTCGTTTGACGACAAGGCGCGCCTCTCCATTTTCTACGAATACAACCGGCGGCCGCGGGATTCGGTTATAGTTGTTGGCCATGGAATATCCGTAGGCTCCTGTACAAAATACAGCCAGAAGGTCTTCCCGCTCTGCTTTCGGCAAAGGCAGGTCCCATATCAGCATATCGCCTGACTCGCAGCATTTGCCGGCAATGGAGACCGTTTCTTCCGCTTTCTCCAGCGGCCGGTTGGCAAGCACAGCTTCGTATTTGGCCTGATAAAGGGCCGGACGGATATTATCGCTCATGCCTCCGTCCACCGCCAGGTAATGGCGGACATTCGGGACATCCTTTCTTGAGCCTGTCTTATAGAGTGTTGTCCCGGCATCGCCGACAAGCGAACGGCCTGGTTCAATCCAAATTTCCGGCATTTCCATCTGGTAGCTGCCGGCCAGCTTTTTCACTTCGCTGATGATTTCTTCGACATATTTTGAAGCCGCAATCGGCGCGTCTTCATCTGTATAGCGGATGCCAAAGCCTCCGCCCAGATTCAGCACAGCCGGTTCATAGGCAAGCTCTTTTTTCCAGATTGACAGTTTTTCAAATATTTTCTCGGCCGCAAGAATGAAGCCGGTCGTTTCAAAGATTTGTGATCCGATATGGCAGTGAATGCCGAGTGTTTCCAGCCATGGAGTTGATATGGCCTGCTTGAGCGCAGCTTCGGCCTGTCCATTTTGCAGATCAAAGCCGAATTTGGAATCCTCCTGCCCTGTCAGGATATAATCGTGGGTGTGCGCCTCGATTCCCGGTGTCACACGCAGCAGAATCTTGGTTTTCGTGTTTTTGTTTTCGCAAACTGACTTAAGCAGTTCCAGCTCATCGAAATTGTCTACAACGATGCATCCGACTCCATAGTGAAGAGCCATCTCCAGTTCTTCCCTGCTCTTATTATTGCCATGGAAGTGGATCCTTTCCACAGGGAATTCAGCCGCCAGAGCGGTATACAGCTCTCCTCCTGAAACCACATCAAGCGACAGGCCTTCTTCTTCAGCCAGCTGAATCATGGCAATGGATGAAAATGCTTTGCTCGCATAAGCAACCTGGGATTTCACCCCCAGTTCTTCGAATGTCTGCCTGAAGCCTCTTGCCCTTTCGCGAATCAGTGCCACATCATATACATAAACCGGTGTCCCGAATTGCTTTGCCAATTCAACGGTATCCATTCCGCCGATTTCCAAATGAGATTGTCCATTTACTCTTGCTGTCCCATGAAAAAACATGCTTACTCCCTCATTCCCTCTATACTGTTACTCTTATTATAGACTGCCGCGGCCACTTTTTTACAGCCCCGAATAATTCCATGCTATATAAAATAGACAGTCCCCGTTTCTGAACTGTCTATTTCAGCTTCTTTAGTCCTTTATTTAGTTAAAAACTTACCATAATTGCCGGAAAACTGCAATTGATATTAGCATAATATTCAATTTTTAGCCGGCTGTTTGAAGCGGTTTTTCGCATGGACGATGCTTGGCCTGATCTTAGACCCCGGGACAGACCTTCTGATCAGGATCTGCAGAAATGCTTTCGGGCTGAAAGGCAGCAGCGGCCATAAATATGGCGTGTTCAGCGACCTGATGCTTGCCAGGAGGAGGATGAACACTGTTATGCTGATAATGAAGCCCGGTGTATGGAAGAGTGCCACGGCAATCAGCATGGCAAGTCTTGCCATCTTATTGGCTATACTGAGTTCATAGCTTGGGGTTGAAAACGTTCCTATTGAAGCAACAGCCACATAGAGAATGACCTCCGGCACAAACAGCCCGACATCGATGGCAATTTGTCCGATCAGGACGGCTGCTATCAATCCCATTGCCGTTGAAAGAGGTGTGGGCGTATGGATGGCAGCAATCCTCAGGAACTCAATGCCAATATCCGCCAGGAAGATTTGTATGACAATAGGTATATTTGTCTTCTCATTCGGGCCGATGAACTTGATGGCATCCGGCAGCAATTGCGGCTCCAGAGTAAATAAGAACCATAATGGCAGCAGGAATAGTGAGGCGAGCACTCCGATGAAGCGGATCCAGCGGATGAATGTGCCGACTGCCGGCGACTGTCTGTATTCCTCAGCATGCTGCAGATGGTGGAAAAAGGTTGTCGGCGTGATGATCACACTTGGCGACGTATCAACGAAAATCAGGACATGCCCTTCCAGCAGATGGGTTGCACCGACATCGGCCCTTTCTGTATAACGGACGAGCGGATATGGATTATAGCCTTGCTTTAAGAGAAATTCTTCAACCGTTTTATCCGCCATTGTCAGTCCGTCGATATCAATCGATTGAATTTCCTGCCTGACCACTTCAATCAGATCTGTACTGGCGACATCCTTAATATAAGCAATCGCTATATCGGTTTTGGAGCGCTCCCCTATCCGCATGATTTCAAAGCGGAGCCGCTCATCCCTGATCCGCCTTCTGGTCAGGGCGGTATTAACAATAATATTTTCTACATATCCATCCCTTGACCCCCGCACAACTTTCTCTGTATCGGGCTCCTCCGGTGTTCTGCCGGGATAGCTTCTGACATCGACAACAAGTCCCGTCGTCTCCCCTTCAACCAGTATAACAATCAGGCCGGACAGCACCTGGTCAACCAGTTCGTCCATTGTTTCAATCGGCTGCACCGACTGATTGACAATGCGGTTTTTCACGATATTGAAAACGTTTGAGGACAGTTTCTCGTGATCATTGATTTCCACGAGCTCTTCAAGGATTTGGGTGATAAAAGAAGTATCGCATAATCCATTTACATAATAAATCTGGATTTCTTTCTTCAGGATCTGCAGCTTCCTGACACCCAGGTCAAAGCTGACGCCAAGCCCGATGCGCTCTTTCATGAAGTCTTCGTTTCTGCCGGGTGATTCTGAAATAGAGGTTTTGTTTTTCTTTTTAGTTTCCGCCATAAAATCCGCTCCTTTCCAGAATGAGTTCCACTGCCTTTTTGGTGATGGGAGAGCCTTTTTCATAATGATCTCTTCGTGACATCTTGCCGATATCGCCGATTCCGACAATCAGCGGGACATCCAATTCGTCGAGGCAGTAGACTGTATCCCCGTTCATTTTTCCAATTTCCATTTCAGGGACACCAAGCTTGTCAACACCATACGGAGTAAGCTCACCGTACCTGTCGACACATATATCCACATGCGTCCATTCCGCCTGCCTTGTTTTTGAAGCAACTGCTATTACACCGAGCACCTCAATGTCTTCATGCCTTGCCACATATTTAAGGGCCGTTTCACCAAGCCCTTCGCC
This sequence comes from Bacillus sp. AG4(2022), assembly GCF_031844465.1. Taxonomy (NCBI): domain Bacteria; kingdom Bacillati; phylum Bacillota; class Bacilli; order Caryophanales; family Bacillaceae; genus Bacillus; species Bacillus sp. AG4(2022). The sequence continues at coordinate 154,227 of NZ_JAUZVH010000002.1, read as the reverse complement.
GACATAGCCGGAGTCATCAAACATGACAAGTACAGGGTCATTGGGGGCTTTCTTGATCATCTTCACGATATCAGGTCCTGACAAAACAGATGGATTCCCGTGGGACATAGAGATGCATCTGCCGCCAATATCCTTCGCTACATGCTCTGCAGTCCTTCTTGCATACTCATCGCCATCTGTAATCAGTATGACTTTCCTGCGTTCATCCATTGCTTTGATGTCCTTTCGCTTTACATAGTCAGTCTACAAAATACATCCAGTGAAACAGCGATCCAAATACTTTCCCGAATACGATGGCCATCAGCAGAACAACTATTTTGCCGTCAATCCCAAGCCTTTTGGCCAGCAGCGGCAGGACGTTAAGCACTTCTGTAAGTGCTGCCGCCACCATCCCCACAAAAATCCCGCCTGCCAGACCGAAAAGAACAAGGATAAATCCCGGAAAGTAAAGCCGCGGGTCCTGAAGGCTTGCAGATGTTCCTGCAACCGCCCCGATTACAACTGCCCATTCATAGTGATGGATCATTTTCATTGTCTTTGACAGCTGGGTCAGCCTTGGAATGATCCCCAGCACAGTCAGAAACGCAACAAATCCTGCCCCCACAGAGACGCCTCCCGCAAATCCCAGGAAAATGACGATAATGATGCTAATGGTCATCAAGGTTCTTCATGCTTTCTTTATTTTCATGCATGATGACATACCGGTCGAGATCCTGCTGGTAATTGAACATTTCAACCTCCAGCGGGCTGGGCTCCTCATTGAGCCTTTTTTTGAAAACATGATTAAAGAAAATGATCATGCCAAGTCCAAGGCCAAGAGAATAGGGAATTTGGAACAGCAGGGGCTTTTTCTCCACTTTGCCGGTGATGATTGTATAAATCCGCTGATGCACTGTCTGCATGCTGACATCTTCATGAAAATTCATGATTGTCAGTGCGGCACCAAAAAACAGCAAAAACCAGATTAGCAGGAAAAACGCTGTGGATGCTTTTTTCTTTTTATAGATCACCTCAATGATTGTCTGGGAGGGACCCACAGCCTGTATATCGAGCTGCAGCTTTTCTGCGGCAATGGCCTGGATCACCTGGACAATGTCAATGACAATGATATTCCGGTCATGATCTGAAACGTGATGGATGGAAAGATTCCCTAACCGTTCATAAAGTGTTTCATCTGCAATAATCAAGGCAATGTCCTTTAGCTGGACGGAAGCCTGCGGACGCACTTGAATACGGTTCCTGAGCCGGACATAAACCGTTTTTTCCATTATGATCACTTCCCAAACAGTGTTTTCCTTGTATAAATAGTATTCGTAATAAAATTCCAATCATGTCGACCAAAAATTGGGGATAATGGAAAGCTGCTCTGGACTGCCCGGGAATCACTACACAAAAAAAGACCGGATGGATTCACATATCCATCCGGTCTTTCATCTGCTGCAGGATTTTCTTCTCGAGCCGGGAGACCTGCACCTGTGATATTCCCAGCCTTGCTGCCACTTCAGACTGTGTCTGATCTTTATAATATCTGAGATAAACAATCAGCCTTTCCCGCTCATCCAGCTCGCGGATTGCCTCTTTGAGGGCTATCTGGTCAAACCACTTGCCATCATTGCCATCATCGATCTGATCCAGCAGTGTGATAGGGTCGCCGTCGTTTTCATATACAGTTTCATGAATGGAGGATGGCGTCCTGCCTGCTTCCTGGGCAAGGATGATATCCTCAGGAGGGATTTCCAGATAAGCGGAAAGCTCTGTTACAGTCGGAATCCTTCCAAAAGTCTTGGTCAGCTCGTCTTTTGCCTTGCGGATTTTATTTCCCATTTCCTTCAGGGAGCGGCTCACCTTCACAGTTCCATCATCCCGGATGAAACGCTGTATCTCCCCGATGATCATAGGAACGGCATAGGTTGAAAACTTTACATCATAGCTCAGATCAAATTTATCAACCGACTTCAAGAGGCCGATGCAGCCGATCTGGAATAAATCATCCGGCTCATATCCTCTGTTGAGAAAACGCTGGACCACTGACCAGACCAGCCTCATGTTTTTCTGGACAATCGTGTCCCGTGCCCCCTGGTCTCCTGCCTGGCTTTTTTGTATGAGCTCTTTTACCTCGTGATCCTTGAGATACGTCTGGGTCTTATCTGTCTTTACCTCCACATCCATAGCATGACTCCCTTAATTGCATAGCATTTTACTGTTTGATAAATGCTTCCTTAAACGGATTTCGGTGCCTTCTCCTGGGTGTGAGCGAACTTCTATCTCATCCATGAAATTTTCCATGATTGTAAAGCCCATGCCGGAACGTTCCAGCTCTGGTTTGGTTGTAAACAGCGGCTGCCTGGCCTCTTCCACATCCCCGATTCCGAGCCCTTCATCTCTGATTGTCATATCAACGAAGCCGTCCTCAATGCTGACAGAAATATAGACAATCCCTTTACTGTCATTGTCATAGCCATGGATGATCGAGTTGGTAACTGCCTCTGATACGACCGTCTTGATTTCAGTCAGTTCATCCATTGTCGGATCAAGCTGGGCGATGAAAGCCGCGACGGTCACACGGGCAAAGGACTCATTCTGGCTCAAAGCGCTGAATTGCAGATTCATTTCATTTTTCATTGTCAGGCAACCCCCAATCGCTGAAGTGCAAATTCTTCAGTCGGCTCAAGACGGATGATTTTAAACAGCCCGGACATATCGAATAGCCTCTGTACCGCCGGTGAAATGGCACAGACGACCATCTCGCCGTGATGCTGCTTAATTTGCTTATACCTGCCCAGGATCACTCCAAGGCCTGAGCTGTCCATAAAGGATAATTGCTCCAGATTGAGGACAATGTGGCGGATCCCATAAGACTCTATGGCGTTTGTTGCCTTTTCCCTTAATTCATCTGCCGAATGGTGGTCCAATTCTCCGCTTAAGCGAATGCACAGCACATCATTTTTTACTTCCAATCCAATCATCAGACTCATGACTGATAGCCTCCTTCTCTGCTGCCGGAACCATTTACAGATCCGGCCGGCTGTCCATGCCCTCATCTCCTGCATGGATCAAGCCTTTCTAGAGAGTCAATTTCGCTGAAGGAGGCCCTTATTCCTTCCTGAAGGCAAAACTAGTGCGGTTTCGCTAAATTTTCCTTGATGTACCTTTTTTTCGACATCAATTTGATTTCGTGAAAATGCCGAGAGCCCGTTTATAGAGCGTCCACCAGCCTGCCTCTTTCACTTCGCTTTTGGCCACCAGCGGGCTTTCCACGATTGTCTTCCCATCTTTTTCAACTTTCAGCGTACCAATTTGATCGCCTTTAGCTATTGGGGCTTTCAGGTCTTTTTTCAGGACGACGGTTTTCTTGACTGCCTTTGTGTCTTCGCCTTTTTTCGTCAGCAGTGAGATCGGCTCGCTCGTCAGAGCTTCGACCTGCTTTATCTCGCCTTTGCTGACTTTGGCAGAACCTAAAGCTTCATTCCGCTTATACATTGGATGTGTCTCATACTGGCTGAAAGCATAATCCAGCATCTTGGTTACCTGAGCATTTCTTTCTTTCGATGTCGGAGCACCAAAGACAACTGCGATTACCCTCATCCCGTTTTTCTCAGCTGTAGCCGTCAGGCAATATTTCGCTTCATTTGTAAAGCCTGTCTTCAATCCGTCGACTCCCGGATAGAAGCGGACCAGCCTGTTTGTATTGACCAGCCAGAATTTCTTGTCGGTATCTTCCCTTAAATAAGCTTCATATGTTCCTGTAAACTTGGTTATGCCTTCATATTTCAGCAGTTCCTTTGCCATAAGTGCCATATCATGGGCTGTGCTGTAGTGCTCGGTTACAGGCAGGCCGGTTGCATTCTTGAAAATCGTGTCCTTCAAGCCAAGGTCTTTGGCTTTTTTATTCATCAGCTTGACGAATTCTTCTTCTGAACCGGCGAGCCTCTCAGCCATGGCAACAGATGCATCATTTCCTGATCCGATGGCAATCCCCTTCAGCATCTGTTCTGTTGTCATTTCTTCGCCCGGTTCCAGGAATATTTGCGAGCCGCCCATGGATGCTGCATATTCACTCGCCCTGATCTTTTCATCCATGGAAAGCTTGCCTTTATCAATCGCTTCCATGATCAAAAGCATGGTCATGATCTTAGTCATGCTTGCTGGAGGCAGCTGTTCATTGCTGTTCTGCTCATATAAAACAGCCCCGGTATCCCGCTCAATCAAGATCGCCGATTTTACGTTGTCAACCAGCTTGACGCCGCTTTCTTCGGCTAAGGCTGCCGGTGCCATCATTGCTGATAGTAAAACAAACACCATTATAGAAACGATTCGCTTCATCACATAACCCTCCATTCTTTATAGCCTCCATTTTTTCCAAAGGAGACAAATTTATACAATAAATTGGCGGAGGTACGGTTTTTATTTTACATGAGCCGTTTCAGATGGGTTTGAGAATTTAAGAGCTTGTATAATGGAGGGATTGCCCGAGAGCTGGAGAGGTTGCTTTCACTTATTTTCGGAGTGCTCTAAGGGGACCGGAAAGCACGCGGGAGTCAAGGCATAAAAAAGCTGCACCCTTAAGGGATGCAGCTTTTCCATACAATGTTATTCAGTAATTTCTTCATGCACCAGTACAGGGGCATCTACTTTGGAAGCCGTGATTTTGATGCTGCTGTACAGGCGTTCTTTGACTTCTTCAACGTTTTCGAAATTGCTGTAGATGGTGGCAAGTGATTCTCCTTTTGAGACAGTGTCGCCGATCTTCTTGCGGAGCATGAGCCCGACGGCAAGATCGATTTCCGATTCTTTAGTTGCCCTTCCTGCACCAAGGACCATGGCAGCCGTTCCCACTGCGTCAGCGACAATTTCTGAAACATAGCCATCTTCTTTTGCTTCAAGTTCATAAACAAATTTGGCCTGCGGCAAACGGGAAGGATCATCGACAACAGAAGCGTCCCCTCCCTGTGAGCTGAGGAAGGTTTTCATTGCTTCAAGGGCGGATCCGTCCTTGATTGCCTGTTCCAGCATTTCTCGTGCCTGTGCCGGGGTTTCTGCCTTTTCAGCCAGCACAACCATATGGCTGCCTAGTACAAGGCACAGCTCAGTCAGATCTTCCGGTCCTTCGCCTCTTAATGTGTCGATCGCTTCTTTCACTTCCAATGCATTGCCAATGGCATAGCCGAGCGGCTGGCTCATGTCTGAAATGACTGCCATCGTCTTGCGGCCGACATTGTTCCCGATCCTTACCATTGCTTTTGCAAGCTCTCTGGAATCATCCAGCGTCTTCATGAAGGCGCCTGCCCCGGTTTTCACATCCAGGACAATGGCATCTGCGCCTGCAGCAATCTTTTTGCTCATGATGGAGCTGGCAATCAGCGGGATGCTGTCTACCGTCGCCGTCACATCACGGAGCGCATATAATTTTTTATCCGCCGGCGTGAGGTTTCCACTTTGTCCGATGACGGCAATTTTGTTCTGGTTGACCAGCTTGATGAATTCTTCGTTCTCTATTTCTACATGGAAGCCTTCGACCGCTTCCAGCTTGTCTATGGTACCGCCTGTATGGCCAAGGCCGCGGCCGGACATTTTAGCGACCGGGACACCGACAGCCGCTACAAGAGGGCCGAGCACCAGCGTAGTTGTATCGCCGACTCCCCCTGTGGAATGCTTGTCGACTTTAATGCCTTCAATTTTTGACAGATCGATTTTATCGCCTGATTCTACCATGCTCATCGTCAGGTCGGCTCTCTCACTTTCTGTCATGCCCTGGAAAAAGATAGCCATCGTTAAAGCACTGATCTGATAGTCAGGAATTGCACCGTCAGTATAGCCTTTTATTATGAATTGGATTTCTTCCGAAGACAGCTCTTTGCCGTCGCGTTTCTTTTCTATTAAGTCCACCATTCTCATTTTTCGTCACCACTTTTTCTTTATTTAAGCACCGAATTGGCTTACAAGCTCTTTTACATAAGAGAGGAAATTCGCCTTTACTTTTTCAGTTGTTTCAATGACTTCTTCATGGTTCAGCGGCTGATCCAGTATCCCTGCAGCCATATTGGATATGCAGGAAATGCCGAGTACTTTAAGGCCCGCATGCCTGGCCACGATTACCTCAGGTACCGTCGACATGCCGACTGCGTCACCGCCCATAGTGCGGAGCATCCTCACTTCTGCAGGCGTTTCATATGTAGGGCCGGTATTGCCAACATATACACCTTCCTGGATGCTGATATTCAGCTTGCCTGCAATCTCTCTTGCCTGCTGGCGCAGATCCCTGGAGTATGCTTCCGACATATCAGGAAAACGGACGCCAAGCTTGGAGTCATTAGGTCCAATCAGAGGATTGCTTCCCATATTGTTGATATGGTCCGAGATAAGCATTAAATCTCCTGGTGCAAAGCTTTCATTAACACCGCCGGCAGCGTTTGTCACGATCAGGATTTCCACTCCGAGCTCCTTCATGACTCTTACAGGGAAAGTGACCTTGTCGAAGCTGTAGCCTTCATAATAGTGGAAGCGCCCTTGCATAGCCACAGCCTGTACACCGTTCAGAAGGCCGAATACAAGCTGGCCTGCATGCCCTTCAACTGTTGAAACAGGGAAATCAGGAATTTCATTATAAGGTATTTTCACTGGCTGTTCGATTTCATCTGCCAGAACGCCGAGCCCGGAGCCAAGAATCAAACCGATTTTAGGCGTTTCTCCATACTTTTCTTTTAAAAATTGTGCTGCATTTTGAATTTTTCCGTAGTCCATTTTATAATCCCCTTTTTATCAGACAGTACTGAGCGGATAACCGGCCGCAGCCATCGCCTGCCAATCTCCTTCTATGGCTCAGCTTGTCAGTTGTTTAAAATATGACCCGGGCTTACAATTCACCCAGAAAGCTTTTTCCGAATTTTGGCGCGGCCACAGCAAAGTTTTCCGCTACAGTAGCGCCGATATCGGCGAATGTCTGCCTGATTGGCAGCTCTTTTCCGACCGCCATGCCCTTAGAATAAGCCAATAATGGGACATATTCACGTGTATGGTCTGTCCCGGGATGTACCGGGTCATTCCCGTGGTCAGCCGTAATGATGAGCAGATCATCTTCCTTCAGCTTATCAAACACTTCCGGAAGGCGGGCATCATATTCTTCCAGCGCTTTCCCGTAGCCCTCCGGGTCCCGTCTATGTCCGAAAAGGGCATCAAAGTCCACAAGATTCAAGAAGCTCAAGCCTGTGAAATCCATATCCATCGTTTCGAGGAGCTTATCCATCCCGTCCATGTTAGAGACAGTGCGCAGTGACTTTGTCACACCTTCGCCGTCATAGATGTCGGAAATCTTTCCGATGGCCAGTACATCCAGTCCGCCGTCCTTCAGCTCATTCATGACCGTCCTGTCAAATGGCTTCAGGGCATAATCATGCCTGTTCGCTGTCCGCTTGAATGCACCAGGCTGTCCGATGAAAGGACGTGCTATCACTCTTCCAACCATGTATTTCTCATCAAGTGTCAGTTCCCTGGCGATTTTACAGATTGTGTACAGCTCATCAATCGGCACAATCTCTTCATGGGCTGCAATCTGAAGGACCGAGTCAGCCGAGGTATACACAATCAGGGCTCCTGTCTTCATATGCTCTTCCCCAAGCTCATCAAGGATCTCAGTGCCGCTTGCCGGCTTGTTCCCGATGATCTTTCTGCCTGTGCGGGCTTCAAGCTCTGACAAAAGCTCATCCGGGAAGCCGTCCGGGAATACCCTGAACGGTGTCTCGATATTCAGCCCCATGATCTCCCAATGCCCTGTCATGGTGTCTTTTCCGTTTGATGCTTCCTGCATCTTTGTATAAGAAGCGAGCGGCTTCTCTGATTTTTCAATACCTTTGATTTCTTTGATATTGCTGAGGCCCAGCCGGCCCATGTTCGGCATGTTCAGCCCGTTCATCCTTTCAGCGATATGGCCAAGCGTATCAGATCCCTTGTCGCCGAAGCGCTCAGCATCCGCTGCCTCGCCAATTCCCACCGAATCCATAACAATTAGAAAGATTCTTTTATATGTATGCGAATTCATGTGCTCTCCTCCTAAACATGTACACGTTTTCAATTTATTTTACAAATATATGTTACCCTTTTTCAAAAGTATTAACCTGCGAGAGGTTTAGAATCGTCAGAAGTCTGACATCTATATTCTACAAAACAAATAACCTAAAAAACAAGAAAAAACTGCTTTATATTCAGCAGTTTTATCAGATTTATTTTTTTGCAGATTTATAAACTCCAGTTTTATCAGGCACGGGGATGAAATTTTGAATATACATCCTTCAGCCTTGTTTTCGTGACATGGGTATATATCTGGGTTGTTGATATATCCGCATGACCGAGCATCTCCTGTACTGCCCGCAAATCTGCTCCATTTTCCAGCAGATGGGTGGCAAAAGAATGCCTTAGAGTATGAGGGGTAAGCTCTTTTTCAATGCCCGCATCGCCTGCAAGCTTTTTCAGTATTTTCCAGAACCCCTGGCGGGTCAGCTGCCTTCCATGATGGTTCAGGAATAATGTATCATCTCTGCGGCTTTTCGAAACAAAATTCGGCCTTCCATGCAGAAGATATCTTTCAATTGCTTCTGAAGCTGTTTTCCCAATCGGAATGATTCTTTCTTTATTTCCTTTCCCGATGCAGCGGACAAAGCCCATTGTCAGATGGACATCGCCTATCTGCAGTCCGATCAGTTCACTGACCCTGATTCCTGTTGCATACAGGAGCTCAAGCATCGCTTTGTCGCGGAGGCTGTAATGGCTCGAGTCTGAGGGCGATTCCAGGAGGGTTTCCACTTCTGCCATGCTCAGGACCTTTGGAAGGCTTCTTTCCTGCTGCGGCGACTCAATATGTACAGATGGATCATTTTCGCATACCTTCTCCCTGAGCAGGAACTGATGGAAGGCACGGATGGAAGCGATATGCCTGGCAAGGGTCTTGGCAGATTTCCCCTGTTCCTTCAGCTTTTTCAGGAACTGGACGATATGGACCCTTTGGACTTCATTCAAACTGGCAAGCCCTTCGCTTTTCACAATGAATTTAAGATAATTTTTCAAATCCCGTTCATAAGAGACAATTGTATTGTTGGCAAGTCCCTTTTCAATCAATAAAAAGTGAACAAAATCTTTCAGCCTGTCTTCCATTTATGCATTACTCCCCATTGTGGTAAAACAGAATCAGTCTGTCAAACCAGTCGGTTTCATCAGAAACTGCATCACCAGATACCCTGACGGCGCTGCCTTCCGGCTCATCATAACGGTGATAGCTCTGATATTCTTCATTTAACCATAAAAGCCCATAATAAAAAAGGATTGTACATCCCGTAAACAGGACAAATACCTTCAATGTTTTAAACGTCATAATCATCCAGGATCTCATCATTCTTCCTCCAGCTGCATTCTATAATAAAAGATATGCCAAGCTGGACAAGATTTATACCTTCCCGGCTAAAGCTTTTGGCATTTCCGGCTTTTTTTCGGAAAATAATAAAAACCTTTTCCGGTTTAAAGAAAAGGTTCCAGTCAATCAGCCTCATCGGCGCTTTCTTCTTTATCCTGGCAGCGGTAGCAGATGCCATGAAATGTCAGGCGGTGATCTTTGATCTTAAAGTTCCAGTCACGCTCAACTATCGCTTCGACATCCTCCAGAAGGTCATCCTGGATCTCATCTACTGCCCCGCATTCTATGCATACTAAATGGTGGTGGAAATGGGCGGCGCCTTCCTGCCTCAGGTCATAGCGGGAAACTCCATCACCAAAATTGATTTTATCGACAATTTTCAGTTCCGTTAACAGCTCCAGTGTGCGATAAACGGTCGCCAGTCCTATCTCAGGCGACTTCTCTTTGACAAGGAGGTATACATCTTCCGCGCTCAGATGATCTTCTTCATTCTCCAGCAGCACACGGACTGTTGCTTCACGCTGCGGTGTTAATTTATAGCTTGACGAATGCAGCTGTTTTTTAATTCTATCTATTCTGGTCTCCATCCCGTAAAGTCCCTCCCTCGCACTGTCAGTTCTCATTATAACAGATAGGGAGATGTTTTCAAAATAAAATCATTATAAATAAGAAGATACAATTATTATAATAAAATATATTCATTCTTATATTATAATCACTATAAAATAAGCAATCAAGGCTTTATACTGCTGACAACCGATTTCATCAAAGCCGGGGAAAGATAGGCTTCTATGCCGGCAGCCACTGATAATAATAGAACTGCCGCGCAGAACACAGCCAGGTACCTTCCAAACATCGGCACGACCGGCTGGCCGAGATTTTTCATAAATTGCCTCCTGATCATCTTTAAAGACAGAGCCACTGTCATCGCTGCGGTAATGATAAAGATCGGAATGATGATGATATTCTGCGGCATAACTGATACAAAGGAAAGCAGGAACCCATCCCAGCCCATCCTGTTTACAAGAAAGCCGACTGTAAATCCGACAACCATCCCCTTCATAAATAACAGCACGAGGATGACCGGCAGGCCGATGATGGAAATGCCGAGAAGCCACATCAGTCCAATGAACTTGCTGTTATGGAACAGGCTCTGGATAAAAAGATCATGTGACTCAGCTACAGTGCCGGCCGATACCTGTCCAAAAAATTGCGACAGATAGTAATATAAATCTTCCTTTTGATTGAAGCTCAGGCTGTTCACCACTACGGCACCGAAAATGACCCCCATCAGAAACAGGACGATGACGAATAAGTAGATCGAGGAATGCTCGCGAAAATGATTGGCTGCAAAGTTCTGGTACATACGTTTTTTCATTGCTCTTCCTCCTGTAAAATCTATTACTACATCCTATGCAGGGAAGAACAGTCTATGCCAGGATTCTATCATTTTGCCATTATTTTAAAAATATATTGCCAGTCTTTGTGCCACCCGATATAATCGGAACAATCACAAAGGAGGAGTGGAAAATGAATCCAATTTTAATCGACTTTCCTGAAATCATTGCAGAGACAGAAAGATTGTATATCCGGCCTTGCCTGCCAGGAGATGGCAAAGATGTGTATGATGCTGTCATAGCATCAAAGGATGAGCTGAAAAAATGGCTGCCTTTCGCTGCCAAGGAACAGTCCCTCGAAGAAACAGAAGCAGGCATCCGCCGGTCATATGCCCAATTTTGGCTGAGGGAAGATATCCGCCTCCATATATACCGCAAAAAAGACGGCCAATTCATCGGATCGACCGGGCTGCACCGCATCGACTGGGAGGCCCGCAGGTTTGAAATCGGCTATTGGTGCGATTCGCGCCATCATAAGAAAGGTTATATCTCAGAAGCGGTCGAAGCTCTTATCGAGTTTACATTCAGCAGCCTGTCTGCCAATAGAATTGAGATCCGGTGCGATCCGGAGAACACAGCCAGCAGAAAAATCCCCGAGAGGCTCGGCTTTACGCTGGAAGCTACCTTAAGAAAAAATACCCTCTGCGCCAGCGGTGATGTGCTGCGGGACACTTGTATTTTTGCAAAGTTAAAAGAATAGAAAAAACCGGATCCGCTCTCTGGATCCGGTTTTTCGTTAGATATTTACAGTTATAGCCCGGCTCCTGTGTTCGTCCCCTTCAGCTGCTATTCCTGCTCAACTTTTCCGTACTTCCCTCCGCCGCCTGCTTTCAAGCTAAGCCGGCCGCTCCTCGCTTTGACGATCAGCATAGCAAGCTTATCTGGAATGACCTCTTCCAGTGCCTCCTTCGGCACTCTGTGGAGTATGTCCATTTCAGTCCCAAAATGGTCCAGCAGCCTTTCCAGTATCTTTGGGCCGAGGCCGGGAATGAATTCGAGCGGCACTTGATGGACATATGGCGGCCTGTCTGCCGGTGCACTCCCAGCTGTCTTAAGCTCCATAATCCGATCGGCCACTCCCTTCACCTGCTTTATGCTTCCGCACTTCCGGCAGCCATTATGACCGGAAGCGAGGGGGGAATGGCAGTCCAGACAAACTGTCTGATGATATTTCCCCAGCTGCGGGTCCAGTCCGTAATTGGCGGAAATCCTTCTCCCTCCCTCTCTTTTCAAGGCTAAATGAAACTCATTGAATGAAGGCCCGGCCATTTCAATCTGCTGATATTCCCTGGCTATTTTTCCGAGAGAGTGAGCATCTGAATTTGTAAGAAAAGGGTACTGGTGCAGCTCATGAATCATATCAGCCATTTCTGTATCCGAACTCAGGCCCAGCTCGATCCCATCGATAAGATCTTTATCGAAGACCTCTTCAAGCGACCGGTCGACACCTTTTCCATACATGCTCTTGAAAGGCGTAAAGACATGGGCCGGAATGAATAATCCGCCAAGCGCTTTTACCTGTGACTGCAGCTCTTTTCCTGATGCATAGATACGCTGTGAGCTTAAATGGATATTTTTAAGGCGGCCTTTCAGCCACAAAGAGAATTCCTTCATCACATCAAGGTTTGGAAAATAGCAGAGAACGTGGATGGGGCCCTTGCAGCTTTCATCATAGATTTCAAGCTCTGATCCTGGAATGATTGCGAGGCCGCCGTACAGCAGACCTCCTTCAGGCGATTGCACAAGCTCGCCTGTGGCCATAAGTTCTTCCATCTCGTCAATTACCTCTGGTGAATGGCAGTCAATAATCCCGATCATATCCAGGCCTTTACTGTCCCTTGCATGCTCGATGATATTGGAAAACACAAGTGATCTGGCCCCCGTTATTTTAACGGCGCGCCCTGACTTTGTCCGGCCGATATGGATGTGCATATCGGCATAATAAGTTTGAAGCATCATCTGTTCTTCAGCTGTTCGATCTGGAGATACTGGACAGCATAGACTGTTTTGGCATCATGGATTTTTTGCTCTTCTATATAAGCCTGCGCCTCTTCAAGAGTAAGTTCAATAACATCGACGAATTCATCCTCATCCGGAATGGCGGGATTTTCTATTTTTCTCAGTTTTCTGGCAGCATATATATGGAGAATCTCATCAGCGAATCCGGGTGAAGTATAAAAGGAAACGAGCTTTTCGATTTCTCCGCAAACATAGCCTGTCTCTTCTTCCAGCTCTCTTTTTGCACAAAGCTCCGGATCCTCGCCTTTTTCAAGCTTGCCTGCCGGAATTTCCACAATGGCCTTTTCAAGAGGTTTTCTGAACTGCTCTACCATCACGATTTTGTTGTCATCTGTAAGGGGAATGACAGCAACCGCTCCAGGATGCTTGACAATTTCCCGTTTTGAGTTTTTTCCGTTCGGCAGCTCCACATCGTCCACCTGAAGGGAGATGACCTTCCCGTTAAAAATCTGCTCTGTTTTTATCGTTTTTTCTTCTAAAGGATGCTTCACTGTTCTATCACTCCAGTTCTAATCCGATTATCTGCTCATACATTTTATCATACTTTATTTGGGGGAGTATGAATTGAAAATCCGCGTCCACTCTAAAGGCGTCATCCTTGCAGGCAAGGCATGGGAGATTCGTGAAAAATTGAGAGAGTACACAGTGAAACATACGCTGATCAAGGAATGGATCGATTCGGCAGAGGCAGCTGCCACCCCGGAAAAAGTCCGGCTCCGGAGGATAAAATAGTCTCTTATATTTGTGGCCATGCCCTTCTTTTAGATACAATGGACTCATCATAAGTTCGAGGTGAAAATATGAAAAAGAGAGAGCTTGGAAAGACAGGACTATATGTAAGCGAGCTGGGACTTGGCTGCATGTCCCTTGGAACAGATGCCCTTGAAGGAAGGAAGATCATCGAGGCAGCTTTGGAAGAAGGAATCAATTATTTTGATACCGCCGATCTATACGATTTCGGGGAAAATGAAAAGATTGTCGGCGAAGCACTCAAGGAAGTGCGCGAAAACGTCATTATTGCTACAAAAGCAGGCAACCGCTGGAATGAAGCAAAGGACGGCTGGAGCTGGGATCCTTCTAAGGCTTATATTAAAGAAGCGGTCAAGGGAAGCCTGAAGCGGCTGGGAACAGATTATATCGATTTGTATCAGCTTCACGGCGGAACCCTTGATGATCCGATAGATGAAACAATTGAAGCATTTGAAGAACTGAAGGAAGAGGGCTTTATCCGCCACTATGGAATCTCCTCCATCAGGCCGAATGTGATCCGGGAATACGTGAAAAGGTCCAATATCGCTTCTGTCATGATGCAATACAGCATCCTTGACCGCCGCCCGGAGGAGACAGCCCTTCCGCTTCTTAAAGAGAAAGCTATCAGCGCCGTGGTCCGCGGCCCTCTCGCCAAGGGGATGCTGAGCGATAAGATGCTCGGGAAAGCCCCAGGTTCTGTAAAGGAAAACGGTTATCTTGATTACAGCTACAAAGAGCTGGAAGACATTCTCCGCCACCTGAAAGAAGCTTCCGGCAATCGTTCGATGACAGAATTGGCCTTCCAATATGTCCTTTCCAGCCCTGCAGTCGCTTCTGTGGCTGCCGGCGCCAGCTCGGCCGCACAGGTCAGGGAGAATGCTAGGGCCGCGGCAGCTGGCCCTTTATCGGCTGAAGAACTGGCGGCCATCCAGTCTATCAGCCTGGCAAATCAATATGGACAGCACAGATAGGCCCTGGCGATTCCCGAGTAACGAAGAAAAGGAACAGGATCAAGTTAGATCCTGTTCCTTTCCTTCATTCTGCAGGTGCCAATCCAGCGCCTTTTCATCAAGCAGCTTCACCACCGGATCCTTTTCCTTTATATAGGACTCAATATCATAAGGGTATTTCCGGGCGGCTACCAGCTTTGTCCTGCTGTATAAATCGGCTTCCTCCGGATGCTTCCGCAAATAATCCCGGAACAGCAGATGGCGGCCGATTTCAGGGTGCCCCTTTGGATAGCCGTGCAAATGGACCAGCCTTTCACCTGCTTCGGTAAATCTCACAAAATACCTCCGGCCGGGGATGCCGTTTTCTCCTTTTGCTGTATAGCCCCACCCCTGCAGTTTGGGTGCTGCCTCATCAAAGATGCCGGCATTGTCCGCTTCGGCCAGGATATCGATGATCGGCTTGGCGCTCATGCCGGGAATGGAGGTGCTTCCGATATGGTGTATGGGAGCTGATTCTCCAAAGACAGCGGCAAGGAGCTGTTTTTCCTCCTGAAAAGAATCGGCCCAGCTCCCGCTGTACGGCTGGACATCCACCTTCCTTGGCCGGGTTTCCATCATTTATACTCTTTCCAATTTAGATCGCTATCCTGGAGAAGCTCTTCAAAGCTCTTATTCTTCTCTCTTAAACGCCGTTCCTCTATCTTTCTTTTTTCCGCTTCCTCAGCCTTCTTCAATTCCTCATCCTTCAGCTGCTTCTTTGCTGCCTTCAGCTGATCCATCAGGTCCTGATTGAGCATATCCCCCAGTGTAACCGGCTTGTCGTCTTTTTTCTGCTGTGCTGTTTGGCGTTTTTTCTTCATGTTCTATCCCTCTTTTTGCGTATTTACAGGATATTATAGCATACAAGGAGCAGTGCCGAATTCTTCCCTGCTCACGTAAGGATCAGCTGATAAATTCGAGGAACTCGATTCTGTTCCCGAACGGATCTTCTGTAAAGAAGCGGTTTCTTCCATCAATCGGCGGCTCCTCCTTGATCACTGTGCCTGCCTCTTCCAGCCTGCTCCGCAGTCCCGCGAGATCTTCAACCACAAATCCAGGATGGGCCTTCCTGGCCGGAAGGAAATCTTCCTGGATGCCGATGTGCACCTCCTGGCTGCCGCAGAGGAACCAGCAGCCGCCCCTCTTTTGCAGATTTCCAGGCTTGGGGATTTCCTCAAGCCCCAGCAGCTTTCCGTAAAATTCCCTGGCCTGCTCTTCTGTCCCTTTTGGAGCTGCCAGCTGAATATGATCGATCCCTTTAAAAGTGATTCCCATTTAAATTCCCCTCTCTATACAGAAGAAAGGTACAGCCGCAGAGGCTGCACCCAACTTTCATTAAAATGCCTCTGTTAAGACCGAGTCGTCCACCTGCAGTTCCGGCCCGGTCGAGCTGACCACCTCTTCAACCGTAAAGCCTTTCGCCACCTCAATCAGCTTCAGCCCCCCGGCTGTTACATCAATAACAGCCCGCTCGGTGATGATGCGGTCCACGACCCCTTTGCCAGTCAGCGGGAGGGAGCAGGACTTGAGGATCTTGCTTTCCCCGTTTTTATTTGTATGCTCCATGATGACGATGATCTTTTGCGCCCCATGGACAAGATCCATCGCACCGCCCATGCCTTTGATCATTTTGCCGGGGATCATCCAATTGGCCAGGTCCCCTTCCTCGGAAACCTCCATTCCCCCCAGAATGGCGACATTGACATGCCCGCCCCGGATCATCGCAAAAGATTCAGCACTGTCAAAATAGGCTGCACCCGGTATGGCCGTCACGGTTTCTTTTCCGGCATTGATCAGGTCGGCATCCACATCTTCCTTATCCGGATAGGGGCCGATCCCAAGAAGCCCGTTCTCGGATTGAAGGACCACTTCCTTGTTGCCGGAAATATAATTAGCCACAAGTGTCGGCATGCCTATGCCGAGGTTTACATAAAATCCGTCTTCAATTTCTTTCTCTGCCCGTCTGGCAATTTTCTCGCGCACGGCACCTTTATCGCTGCTCATATCTGCTGCTCCTTTCTCTCCTTAATTATGATTTGACAGTCAGCCGCTCAATCCGTTTTTCCTGGCTGCCTTTAATAAGGCTTTGCACATAAATGCTCGGCGTGTGGATGTTTTCCGGCTCAAGCCCGCCAGTCTCTACAAGGTTCTCCACTTCCGCTATGGTTGTTTTTCCTGCGGCTGCGATCATTGGATTGAAATTCCTCGCCGTTTTCCGGTATACGAGATTTCCCATACGATCCCCTTTCCAGGCCCGGACAAGGCTGAAGTCTGCGGCAAGCGCCTCTTCAAGCAAATATTCCTTTCCGTTGAAAATCCTGGTCTCCTTTCCTTCCGCAATCGGGGTTCCTACTCCGGCAGGTGTATAAAATGCCGGAATGCCGGCTCCGCCGGCGCGGATTTTCTCAGCAAGCGTTCCCTGCGGCAGCAGTTCGACTTCAATTTCACCTGATAGTACCTGGCGCTCAAATTCCTTATTCTCACCTACATAAGATCCGACCATTTTTTTGATCTGCTTGTTTTTTAACAGAAGGCCAAGACCCCAATCGTCCACTCCGCAGTTGTTGGAGATAACGGTCAGATCCTTCACCCCTTTTTCCACGAGGGCAAGTATTAGATTCTCAGGAATGCCGCAAAGTCCGAAGCCGCCCACCATCAGTACCGCTCCGTCCTGGATGCCGGCAACTGCTTCCTGGAAGGATGTATGTATTGTTTTCATCGTTTCTCTCCTCTCATTTTTTTCTTTTTTTGCTGTTCTTCCCCTCAGTGCAGGCGGGACTAGGCAAGCTCAACCACTGTCGCTACTCCCTGGCCGCCGCCAATGCATAGTGCTGCCAGCCCTTTCTCTGCATTCCGCTTTTTCATTTCATGCAGGAGCGTGACAAGGACCCTTGCACCGCTGGCGCCAATCGGGTGGCCAAGCGCAATTGCCCCGCCGTTTACGTTCAATATTTCATTGTTGAAGCCGAGCTCTTTTCCTACTGCAAGCGATTGAGCGGCAAAGGCCTCATTTGCCTCGATCAAATCCAGTTCTTCCATTGAAACTCCTGCCTTCTCCAACACCTTCTTGACCGCCGGCACCGGTCCGATTCCCATGATGCTCGGATCTACGCCGGCACTTGCGTTCGCTTTGATGACAGCAATCGGCTGGACCCCGAGCTCTTCCGCCTTTGCCCTGCTCATCACAACAAGGGCGGCTGCACCGTCATTAATGCCCGATGCATTGCCGGCAGTAACTGAGCCATCCTTTTTGAAGGCCGGCCTCAAGCCGGCAAGCTTTTCGGCTGTCGTCCCTTTTTTCAAATATTCGTCGCTGTCAAAGATGACCGGATCCCCTTTGCGCTGAGGAATTTCGACAGGCACAATTTCATCCTTGAAACGCCCGGCCTCTTGTGCTTTCTGCGCTTTTTCCTGGCTCCATGCTGCAAATGTGTCCTGCTCTTCCCTGCTGAGGCCATACTGCGAGCAGAGGTTTTCCGCTGTCATGCCCATATGGTAGTCATTGAATGCACACCACAGCCCGTCAGAGACCATGCTGTCCACCAGCTTCTGATCGCCCATCTTAAACCCTTCGCGGGCGCCTTTTAGCAGGTAAGGGGCCTGGCTCATATTTTCCATGCCGCCCGCAATGACGACTTCTGCATCCCCTGCCATAATCGCCTGATAGGCAAGATGCACTGCCTTCAAGCCGGAGCCGCAGACTTTATTGATCGTCATAGAGGAAACGCTTTCAGGAATCCCTGCCAAAATAGCTGCCTGCCTTGCCGGATTCTGGCCCAGCCCCGCCTGCAGCACGTTTCCCATGATAACTTCATCCACCTGTTCTGCCTCAAGCCCTGCCTTTTCCAATGCACCCTTTATGGCAGCGGCCCCAAGCGCCGGAGCTGAAACTCCCTTCAGGCTCCCGTTAAAGCTCCCGATCGCCGTCCTTACAGCACTCGCTATTACGATGTCTGTCTGCTTCAAGCTATTCACCCTTTCTAACTGCAATATGTATTAGTTCGAGCCAAAAATGAGAAATTCCTTTTATTTTGTCAAAATTTCTATTATTCTTGCTTTTTATTTTTCTTTTCTCCTACAATATAAGAAAGCCCTTTCATTAATCTTGCAATCTACAAATAAAAATATGTTGTCAGGAGTGAAATCATGACCCTCTGCCTGCCAAAGAAAGCGACCATCATAGAAGTAGGCCCGCGCGACGGGCTCCAAAATGAAAAAACGTTCATTCCAACCCCTGTTAAAAAGGAATTCATATCCGCGCTGAAAAAAGCCGGCTTTGCCGAGATGGAGCTTACCTCCTTCGTCTCACCTAAATGGGTGCCGCAAATGGCGGATGCAGCTGAAATTGCCGCCAGCTCTATTGGATCAGGTGTGCGCGATTTTGTCCTTGCCCCCAACAGGAAGGGGATTGAACGCGCCTATATGACCGGCTGCCGCGCGATTGCTGTCTTCGTTGGGGTAAGCGACAGCTTCAACAAAAAAAATATCAACAAAACAACAGCAGAAAGCATGGAGGAAATCCTGCCGCTGGTCAGGGAATTGAAGGAAAAAGGCTACTTTGTGCGCGCCTGCATCTCGACCAGCTTCTACTGCCCTTATGAAGGCAAAATAGAGGAAGACAGAACTGTGGAGCTTTGCCGCCAATTTACTCTCGCCGGGGCAGATGAGCTGAGTGTTGCCGATACGATCGGCATGGCTGCCCCACATGAGGCATACTCCCTGTTCAGCAGGCTGAAGCACGAATTTCCGGATGTTTTGCTGACAGCGCATTTCCATGACACAAGGAAAATGGCTTTGACGAATATCTTTGCCGCTCTCCAGGCAGGGATCGACCGCTTCGACAGCTCTGCAGGCGGCCTTGGCGGCTGTCCGTTCGCTCCAGGTGCGGCAGGCAATGCGGCAACCGAGGATGTTGTGAATATGCTTGAACGGATGGGAATCAGCACTGGCATCAATTTGGACCTCCTTATGGATGCCATTGATATTGTACAGCCCCATCTCAGCCGGCCGATTGAAAGCGCGATTTACCAGCTGTATTTGGGAGAGGCATCCAGGGAACGAGCAGGTTCATAATCTGTTTTATCTGCATAACTTCCGCCTTTGTGAGCACTTTAAGAATTAATGCTAAATCAAAGGAGGAATTATCATGAGCCAGAAGCGGGACAAAGGGAACAGCCAGAAAGGCAAGCCTGCAAGCGATACTGTCAATCATACGATTGCGGCTGAAGAGCTGGAAAAAGCCATTCACCCGGCAAGGGGCCAGAATTCTCCGCAATAGCCGTTCAGCAGCCGCGATTGCCGCGGCTGTTTTTCGTTCACAGAGCAGAATTTTTCTTTAGGAAGAAAACGATGATTTTCCGTCCGTTTTCATTTCGAAGAGCATCTGCTAATGGTAAAATAAAGAAAAACCTTATTTTGGAGGGATCGTCTTGAGAAAGGCATTCCGTTACCTTTTTTCACTCCTTGTCTTTTTAACCTCGATCGGTGTGTATTTTACCAATCGGATCATGTATATGAAGAAAAAGGATGACAGCTTTATCCTCAACAGGGAAACTGAAGCCGGAAGGGTAGATCCTCTTTCCTTCAGCAGCCTTGCAAAAAAGGAGGTTTTGATCCCATCCCCTTTTGGTTACTCCCTGAAGGCGGTTCTCGCAGAGCCGCACTCTTCGAACAAATATATTATCATCTGCCACGGAGTGACAGAAAATAAAACAAACAGCATTAAGTATATGAATCTGTTCCTCAACCGCGGATTCAACGCCCTCATCTATGACCACCGCCGGCATGGAGAATCCGGCGGCAAGACGACGAGTTATGGGCATTATGAAAAATTCGACCTTCAGGCCGTTGTCCAGTGGCTGAAAAAAGAGAAAGGCGATGACCTGCTCCTGGGGATCCACGGCGAATCGATGGGAGCGGCCACCATGCTGCTGTATGCCGGAATGCTGGAGGATGAAGCCGATTTTTATATAGCCGACTGTCCGTTCTCGGATTTCAGGGAGCAGCTTTCTTACCGGCTGAAAACAGAAATGAAGCTGCCGCCACAGCTGGTTCTTCCGGTGGCAGACATTTTCCTGCGCCTAAGGGAAAAATATTCTCTGAACGAAGTATCCCCCATCGCTGTCATCGACCAGATCAAAAAGCCGGTGCTGTTCATCCACAGCACGAAGGATGATTTTATCCTGCCCACCATGACAGAGGCCCTTTTCCTGCGCAAGCCCGGCCCGAAAAAACTGTTTCTTGCCATGAACGGGGTCCATGCCCAGTCCTTGAATGAAAACCGCAATGACTATGAGAAAGCCATCGACGAATTTCTTGAAGACTATATTTTTAAAAAGGGGCCGATGGCCGCCGGTTCTTAAACAGATAGGGAGGAGGCTTTTTGAAAGCCTCCTCCCTTTATGCTCCCGCAGCATAACAGCCGCCGTCACTATCTGTTTTTCTGCTGACTGACGGCCTTCCCCTCGGCAGACAGGCCCCTCACGAGTTCAAACTCACCTGCCGCAAAATAAAAGCGCCCCTCTTCCGTCTCTATCAGCTTCGCCGGCTGGAATGAATCCTTCTTTCCCGCTTCCACTGCTGTTATGTCATTGTTCAGGATCCGCCCAAACACAATCGGCACTTTATGCTTCAGATTGCCTTCTGTGTCATACTGATAGAAGGTTTCCGGATAGACCGTCATATGATCGTTCTGCTTATATTCCCAATGGTTATGGCCCGCGTTCTTCCAGCCGGCCTTCTTGCTTTCCTGCAGATAGGCGGCGGCAACTGCCTGCACCTTTTCCGCCCCATTGTCCGCTTCCCGCTCCTGCTCTGTCAGATACAACACAACCGTGCCGCCCTTCACCTTTTCTTTATGTATCACCTTCTGGACATTGAAAGGCACTTCTGTACTCATCGCTTCCTCGAAGGTTTTAGGCTGGCATGCTGCAAGGAAGATGGCCGCCAGCATGATCCATAAGCCTGCCTTTTTCTTCATTCTCCCGCCCCCTTTAGCATCTCTTTTATCATTAAATGAAGGAACAGCCTGTAACATGCGCCAAGGTGCGCTATGGTTCTCTAGCCTTATTCGGCTTTTTCGAAACCTGAATTGATAAAAAATTCCATTTTGAGTTTTGAGCCGGAACAAAAGCGCAAGCGCCTTGATCACCTTAAGGAACGCAGACTAAGAACGCCACGTCCTGTGGCAACATCTGCATGACCAGCTTCCTGGGGGCCTCAAGACGAACCTCCCGGAAAGGCGTTCTTTGCCTTTTTGGGAGGTTCGGCTTATGACTTCGGCGCTGCTGCTGGACGTGGATCAAGAATTGAAAATTATCCACAAGTCTTCCAATTTATAAATTCTTCAACTACAAAAAAACAGACCGCATTGCGGCCTGCCTCAGGAAATCTTATTAATGAAGCTCATTCTCGGATTCAAGTATTGATTCGGGCTTTTCAGCTGAAAACAATTGGCTTGATCGGAATAATCGATTGTCATGCTTTCATCGAAAAAGACTTCTTTTGATTTTTCTATATAGATGCTGCCGGCTTCGGTGCTGATTTCCCTGTCGCCGGAATCCACTCCATCCACCAGCCATAAGGCGCTTACGCCGCTGACAACACAGCCGCAGCCTTCTGTATCATATTTTAATTTTAAATAGCCTTCTTTTCCGGCTGTTTTTTCTTTGAGTTTTTCCTGTGCTGTTCTAGTGACTGCAATTTTCATGGGAAAATCACCTGCTTTCGTTTCATAATCCCATTCTAGCATAAAGCAGGCATTCCACCTTTTCATGTGCTCAGCACTTCCGCCCTGCTGGACAAGCCGGCCCGCCGGTATGGGAATAACCCGGCAGGTGACAGCTCTGCCGGATCAAGGCTGGCTTTTCCCGGCATCTTCCGGACGGGGCTGGTCTTTCTGCTCCATTCCGCTGAGCGAATGGCGGTTAAACCTTCCTTTATCCGACCCTGCTCCCGGAGCAATATTGGACATGGGCAGCTGCTCAAGCTCTTTGCCTCTTGGCATAAGAAACACCTCCTGCCTTTAAGGTGCTCCCCCTGCGCAAATCCATTCTCTTTTCCTGCCGCTATTCCCCGGCGGCCCTGACATCGGCAACCGTGTTCAGCGGGATGCGGTGGACCTCGCCAAAATGGTCTATGACATGAAGCTTTTGGCCGATTTCATCCCAATAGTGGATGTTTCCGATTACGAGTTCATGACGGTGAGTGCGGAAGTGGGTGATGGCAACCGCCTGGCCGAACTCCATCGCTTCAGCAAGTGTCTCATTCATCTGTTCAAGCTGCTGCTCATCCAGTTCTTTCGGCTTTTCATAGGTGTCCTCTTTCGCCCAGTCCCGGAGCAGCTTTACATGCTCTGGGAGCATCATCGACGTCCATTTTATCCTTCCCCTGTCCCGGATCATATCTCTGCCTCCTTACATTTTATGGCCCCCGACCAGTGTAGCCCGATGTTTGGCTGTCCCTGCCGCAGTATATGATATCGCCCGCAGCAGCGCACCGGATCCGAAACGGCAGCGGATGCTGTCGACGGTGTATCCGAGCTCCCTGCTTTTCCAGCTGTTCAGGTCAAAAAGGCTGAGCTGGAATTCATGGTCATCCACAATATTGCCAAGGGCCATTGAAATTTTCCTGACCGTCTTCCCAGAGTAATTTTCCTGAAAAAGTTCCAGGCAGACCCGGTAAATATCCATGGTGACATTGGTCGGCTGATCGATGGTGCGCGACCGGTAGAAGCCGCCTCCAAATTCATCCTGGCTGTATCCCACGCCAAAGCTGACTGTCCTTCCCGCCTTGCAGTGGTTTCTGGCCCTCCTTGCCAGCTCTTCGCACATTTCAAGGATCACCTGCTTGATCTCCCCTTCATCCTTATAATCGCGCAGCAGGATCTGGCTTTTCCCAAAACTGATCTGCCCCTCCATGATCGGCGCGCCGATGTCGGAAAGATCAACGCCCCAGGCATGGTGGTAAAGCTGGTTCCCCATGATGCCAAATTTCTTTTCCAATGCTTCCAGATCATAGCGGGCCAGCTGCCCTACAGTGAAAATGCCCATCCCGTTCAGGGTCTTCTCCACCCTTCTTCCGATCCCCCACATGTCCCTCAGGGGCGAAACCTTCCAGAGCTTCTCCTTGACATCATCGTATGTCCATTCAGCAATCCCCTTCTGCTTCGCCTCAAGATCAAGGCACAGCTTCGAGAGCAGCATATTAGGGCCGATGCCGATGGCACAGGGCAGCTGGAACTCCCTTTCAATATCATCCTTGATTTTCTCGGCAATGGTATAAGCGCCTCCCCAAAGCTTTGCAGCTCCGTCAACTTTGATGAAGCTTTCATCCACACTGTAAGTATGGATGCTTTCCTTCGGGACATAGCGGTGGAATACACGTGTAATCTCGGTGGAAATTCTCAGATAGGTGGCCATTTTCGGTTCTACCACGATAATGCGGGGATCTTTCGGGATTTCAAAATAGCGGGTTCCGGTCTTGACGCCAAATTCTTTTTTCATCCGCGGGGAGGCGGCGAGGACAATGCTTCCTTTCCGTTTTTTATCACCTACTACAGCAAGATAGCATTCAAGCGGGTCGAGGCCCTCCATCACAGCGGAACAGCTTGCATAAAAGCTTTTCATATCCACACATAAAATTTGGTTGTTCGGCATCGTGCTGTAATCGATCATTTCTTTTCTCTCCCTTGGCGCTTGGCTGCATTCCTCTTAGGCCCAATTAGCTTACAGATTCAGATATCCAAAAAGAACATCTGTTCTAATTCATTATACCCACTATATTAAGCGAATATGCGTTCGCATTCAATGGAAATTTTACGACGAATTTCTTGATTCCGGTTTGCCTGCCAGCAGATAAGCTGTTTTTCCATTGTTTCGCAGCCTGACGGCCCGGGCTTCCATTGGGGGAAAGATTGGCTATAATGGCAGGAGGGAGGAATCTCGATGGACAGAAAATTGATATACAAAATGGCGGCCGGCTGCCTTGGCCAGTACGGCTTTGACGGCAGCTTGATCAAGCCTGGCAGCAGGGAATTTGAAGAACTTTACAGGCGTATTGAGGAGAAGAAAAATGAAGATGCAGAAGCGGATTTGCACGAAATAGTCGAAGATGCGGTATATGGATTTGTCACCGGGTCTCCTTACTTTTAAGAACAGCAAGAATGAAAAACAAACAGGACCCTCTGCTGGAGGGCCCTGTTTGTTGGCGAAAGGCGGATTTTTGACTTTGCTAGCAAGTTTTTCAGTTTATTAGCAAGTTTTTTATTTTATTAGCAAGCTTTTCAGTTTATCAGCAAATTTTCCCGTTTATTAGCAACTTTCCGGTTTTATTAGCAACTCTGCAAAACTGGAGGCACTATTACAATTCCCTCCAAAAAAACCGCACTCATTTTTTATTGAATGCCCGCCGGCCGGCCTTTTCAAAAAGGCGCGGGAAAAGGGCATAAATGGTGCTTCCGGCATTCATCCAGCGCGGGAGATTGATTTCCCTCCGGCCCGTCAGCATGCTGTCCACCACTTTTTCTGCCACATAGCGCGGCTGCAGCATAAAACGCTGGACATTTTTCACATAGGTCCCTTTTTCATCTGCAATATTAAAGAAATTAGTGGCAATCGGGCCCGGGTTGACAGTCGTCACATGCACCCCGAGATCAGCAAGCTCCATCCGGAGGCTGTTCGAATAGCCCAAAACAGCGTGCTTCGTGGCAGAATATACGCTCGATTTTGGCGTAGCGATCTTTCCTGCCTGGGATGCGATGTTAATGATGTGCCCGCTATTCCTGCTTCTCATAGAAGGCAGGACCATGCTCGTTGCGGCCATCAGCCCGATGACATTAACATCGAACATCCCTTTTATTTCCTCGATCGGCGCTTCATGCGCTTCCCGGAATACCCCGAAGCCGGCATTGTTCACAAGCACATCGACATGTCCCCACTCACCCAGGATCCGGGCGAAAACGGCCTGGACCGCATCTGTATCCGAAACATCCAGCCGGTCTGTATTTACTTCAGCACCATAGCGGGTTCCAAGTGCACCGGCAATCTCCTCCAGCTTTTCCTGATTCCGCGCCAAAAGCCACAGCCTTGCTCCTCTTTCCGCGCAAAGGGCAGCCATTTCCGCTCCGATGCCTCCTGATGCCCCGGTGATGACAATATTCTTTTCTCTAAGACGTCCTGACAGCAAAAAACCACCTCATTCAGCAATTGTATAAAAGAAGGCGCCGTCTTCCTCCTTAATAACAATTTCTCCTAACGACTCCAAATAGTCAAGCTGGGCTACTGTCTCCGAGAGAGTCAGGGTGAATTCCCGTTCATAAACGGCCGGAAACAGCCTCTGGCATACTTGGAAGGCAGTAAGCGGCCCTTCCTCAAGCCATCCTTTAACCTGCATTGCCCGGTCATGCTGGCGGCCGAGCCTCTTTTCAATCAGCGGGGGAACTTCGCTCACTTCAGGTCCATGGCCCGAATAAACAAGGCTGATAGGAATCTCCAGCAGCTTTTTCAGTGACTCATTATATTGAAGCATCGGCCTTGGACGTTCTGTTTCTCCAGAAAGCGGAGGCTCGAGGAGAGGATTTGGAGAAATACTGGCAAGCAGATGGTCTCCCCCGATGTAAGTGCCATCCTTTTCGCGGTACAGGCCTATATGGCTTTGTGCATGCCCCGGAGTTTCCACCACACTCCAGCCCGGCAGGCCTGGCGGTTCATCGCCTTCGCAGATCGAGCCGGTAAGAGAGCGGCTGCAGGAAAATCTAAGCGTTTTCTTCATCAGGGCAATGAACGGCAAATAAGCATCCGGAATGCCAAATTCGCGGAAAAGCCCCATGTAAAAACGGTCATGCATATCAAAAAAGGCCTCTGTCCTGTTCAGCCAGCGTTCATTTGCAGAATGTCCGTAAACCTCGAGTTCAGGGGAAAAATAATCAAGCAGGCCGGCATGATCGGGGTGGTGATGGGTGAGGATCACCTGTTCAATATCCTGCGGCTTCAGCTTCAGCTCCTTCAGCTGATGGTTCAGTGCCTCCCATGCTTCTTCTGTTTTGGGGCCGGCGTCCACCAAAGTCAGCCTGTCGCCTTTAATCAGGTAAACATTCACATCTCCAACCGGAAAAGGGGTGGGGATGACTAACTTCGCGATATCATTCTTCCATTCAGCCATTTTTCTTAACTCCTTGAAATTATATTTAAATAAAGTAATGGATATAAAAACACTGGCTCCTCCAGCAGCACCATCATTTCAGCGGAAAATAAACAGGGCTGCTGCCGGAAAAAAACACAGAATCTATGTATACTTTGGAAAATTGGCAGACAGTATATACTGTAAGTTTAACTTTATTCAAAGGAATTGTCATTATTTTCACATAACTTTTCTTGAGTGGTTAAAAAAATCCTGATGAAAGCCTATTGACAGGTCCGCTCCTTTTCTTGCATAATCACAAAAACATCTTTTTTATAAAGAACGAAGCGTTGAATAGGGCCAGTAAATGGGAAATGGCGAAAGAGAGTGAAGCCCGCCGGCTGAAAGGCTTCACCGCCCGCTTGAACATTGAACCTACCTTATGAGCTGTCAGGAAAACCTGACGTCCCGTCCCGGCGTTAACGGGCGCTAAGCTGCATCAGACCTGAACAATGGCAGGCCTGGTGAATGAAGGTGGTACCACGGAAGCAAAGCCTTTCGTCCTTTACCGGACGGAGGGCTTTTTATTTTTAACGGACCAAAAACAGAAAGGATTTGATCACTATGAAAAAACTGGCGGTCATCGGGGCAGGATCCATGGCGGAAGCCCTGATTGCAGGAATGATAGAAAATCGGCTTGTGAAAGCTGAGCGTATTTATGTGACCAATAAAAGCAATGAGGGACGGCTTGAAAGAATGGCAGGCACTTATGGCGTACACGCCACCCACAGCATGGTGGAGGTGATGTCCGGAGCGGAAGCAGTCATCCTGGCCATGAAGCCAAAGGATGCGGCAGAAGCGATGGAGCGCCTTGTTCCTTATCTGAATGAAACTATGCTGATTATTTCTGTCCTTGCAGGCGTGCCGATGGAGAGCATTGAAAGACTTTCCCGCCTCAAGCCTGCCATCATAAGGGCTATGCCTAATACATCTGCAGCTGTCTGCAAATCGGCCACAGCCCTGGCGGCAAATCTTAAAGCCACCCAGGAACAGGCTGCACTCGCCAGGGAAATTTTCGAGACCGTCGGGACGGCGGTGTTTGTGGAGGAGGAACAGCTGGACGCAGTGACAGGCCTGTCAGGGAGCGGCCCTGCCTATATCTATTATTTGGCGGAAGCAATGGAGAAAAGTGCAGCCGAGGCCGGCCTCGATCAGCCTGTAGCAAAGGAGCTCATCATCCAGACACTGGCAGGCGCAGCGGCCATGCTAGCCCGATCTGATAAAGAGCCAGAAGAGCTGCGGAGGAATGTCACCAGCCCGGGAGGCACAACAGAGGCCGGTATCCGTGTGCTCGACAGCCATGGCGTCCAGGAGGCTTTCATGTTATGCATCAAAGAGGCGGCCCTGCAGTCAGGACGCCTTGGCAAAGCGATTACGGAAGAGCTGCGGCAGAAGAATAGCCAAAGTTGAACATCTCCTCCCCTTTCCTTAAAATGGAGCCAAACACAGGGAGGGAGTGAAAAAAATGCTGGCCATTCTTCTGGCACTCTGCATGATCATCTGGATATGCGCCATAGCTGATGCTTTTTTGGGACTGCGGAGGCTTGACCAGCTTGAAGAGGATGAAGAGCTGGCTTCCGGCCCCCTTCTGTCAATTGTCACAGCAGCACGAAATGAAGCAGCCGTGATCGAAGAGAGCATCCGCACTCAGCTTTTACAAAATTACACACACCTCGAATGGATCCTTGTTAATGACCGGTCAGAGGATGGCACGGGGGAGATCATGGAAAGGCTGGCCCAGGAAGATGCAAGAATCAGGGTTCTTCATATCCATGACCTGCCTGATGGCTGGCTCGGGAAAAACCATGCCCTGTGCAGAGGAGCAGGAATGGCAAAGGGAGATATAATCCTCTTTACTGATGCCGACGTAATGTTCCGGAAAGATGCCATCGGCAGGGCACTTTCTTATTTCAGGCGCCAGGGCCTCGATCATCTTACAGCTGCCCCGGCTTTGAAAGCACACAGCTTCTGGCTCAAAGCGTTCATCGGCTTTTTCCTTTTCGGTTTTTCCTATTATAAACGCCCCTGGCAGGCCAACCGGCCGCAATCAAAAACGGGGATCGGGATCGGCGCATTCAACCTTATTTCCAAAAAAGCTTACGAAGATGCCGGCACACATGAATCCATCCGGATGAGGCCGGATGATGACCTGATGCTCGGTATGCT
The DNA here is from genome assembly GCF_031844465.1 of Bacillus sp. AG4(2022). NCBI lineage: Bacteria > Bacillati > Bacillota > Bacilli > Caryophanales > Bacillaceae > Bacillus > Bacillus sp. AG4(2022). The sequence goes on along the minus strand of NZ_JAUZVH010000002.1, from coordinate 125,329 downwards.
GATGAAGAGGCTCGGGTACAGGCAGAAAATCGCTGCAGCGCTGGAGCTGCTTGAAGTCGAATGGTATACAAGCCTGGGAGAAGCATTCAGGGGCCTTGAGAAAAATACATTCGCCGGCCTCCATTACCGGATCAGCATGGTGCTTTTGGCCATTGCCGGCACTTTCATTTCCCAGGTGGTTCCCTTCTTTGCCGTTTTTTCGCCGGATCGGCTTGTCATGGGGCTAAGTGCGGCAAACATCATTCTGCTGGGGGGCCTTTATAAGATGATTTCAAACCGCATGACCCCCTTTTCCTCCGCCCTTTTTCTCGTTTTTCCGTTAACGGCGCTTCTTTTCATCTACAGCATCATGCGCGCAAGTTTCTTGACGTTTAAGAGGGGAGGCATCGTCTGGCGGGGTACAAAATACAGCCTGAAGGAGCTGCGCCGAAAAAATAAATAAGCGCGAGCGCTTTCTTTTTCCTTCCCTTCTGCCCCCTGCTATACTAAAAGTGTTTAGCTGCACGAAATAAGAAGGAGGCAATTATGGACACAAAGTTATTTTCTTCATACACAGTGAAAGACGTCACACTAAAAAACCGCATCGTCATGGCGCCGATGTGCATGTATTCCAGCCATAATGAAGATGGAAAAGTAGAAAACTGGCATTTGACCCATTATACAAGCAGAGCTGTTGGACAGGTTGGCCTGATCATTGTGGAAGCGACCGCTGTAACTGCGCAGGGCCGCATTTCACCACAGGATCTGGGGATCTGGAGCGATGATCATATCGAGGGGCTGCAGCAGCTGACAGGCATGATGAAGGAGCATGGCACCCGTGCCGGCATCCAACTTGCGCATGCAGGCAGAAAAGCGGTTATTGAGGGCGAAATCATTGCTCCATCTGCCGTGGCTTTCAATGAAAAAATGAAAAAGCCTAAAGAGATGACAAAAGAAGAGATTAAAGAAACGATCGAAGCCTTTAAGGAAGGCGCTGTCCGTGCTAAGAAAGCAGGCTTTGAGGTTATAGAAATCCATGCTGCCCACGGCTATCTGATCAATGAGTTTCTATCCCCGCTTTCCAATCTGCGGGAGGATGAATACGGCGGGATCGCAGAAAACCGCTACCGCTTCCTGAGGGAAGTCATCGACAGCATCCAGTCTGTTTGGGACGGACCTCTCTTTGTAAGGGTATCAGCGAGCGATTATAACGAAAACGGACTTGATGTTGAGGATTATGTCACGTTCGGGCGCTGGATGAAAGAGCAGGGCATCGACCTGATCGATGTAAGCTCCGGAGCACTGGTGCCGGCCCGCATTCACGCTTATCCAGGCTACCAGGTCAAATTCGCTGAAACCATCAAGAATGAGGCAGACATCCCGACAGGCGCCGTCGGCCTGATTACATCCGGACTGCAGGCTGAAGAGATCCTGCAAAACGACAGAGCAGACCTTATCTTCATCGCACGTGAGCTGCTCCGCGATCCATACTTCCCAAAAACCGCAGCCAAACAGCTCGGCACCGAAATCGAACCCCCGAAACAATATGATAGAGGGTGGTAAGAAAAGCGGAGGGCGCTTGCCCAGCCCCGACTAGCATAAGACGAGCAGGGCGGAAGGTTGTTCTTTAACCTTCTGGCCTGATTGGCTTATGACTCGAGGGGCTAGCGCCCGGAGCTGGACACTAAGAAAAGCGGAGGCGACTGTTCAACTAAGGAACGCAGACTAAAAACGCCACGTCCTGTGGCAACGCCTGCATGACCCACATCCTGTGGGCCTCAAGCATAAGACGCTTTGGAATTGAAGGTGTTCTTTACCTTCGGTTCCAAAGTGGCTTATGACTCGAGGCTCTAGCCGATGGAGCTGGACAATAAGAAAAGCGGAGGGCGCTTGCCCTCCTCGAGATACAAAAAGAGCGTGCAGCCACATAAGGCTGCACGCTCTTCTTTCATTCTTCCTTCCAAATCCGCTCCAGAACATGTCCCTCACCACTGATGGCAATCCTGAAAACATCAGGATTGGACATTTTCATCAGCACATCAAAGCCGCTCTGTTCGTCGAAATATCTGAGCAGGAGCGTGCTCAGATTTCCATGGCTGGCAAGCACGATATGCTTCTCCGGGCGCTGGAGGGCTTCTTTTAAGACGGATGCAGCCCTTGCCATCCCCTCTTCCTGGGTTTCTCCGTCTTCAAAGCGCAGTCTGAAATCATCAAAGCTCTGCATAAGCTTAGTCTGCCAGTCATCAAAATAGAGAGAACTCAAAATCCTTTCCCCTAGCCGCGGGTCAGCAGAAACATCAAGCCCTTTAGACTCAGCAAGAGGCCTGACCGTCTCCAGGGCCCTGATGAAAGGGCTGGAATAGATAAAATCAACAGGCTTATCCTCAAAAAAACCGGCAAGCTTCACCGCCTGCTTTCTTCCCTCTCCAGTCAGCCGGGATTCAAACGGCTGGCCTTCGGCTTTGGCATGGCGAACGATATATAGTGTCTTCAAGCTTTCGCCCCCTTACTTATTCACCGGGATATGGAATTCCTTAAAATCCTCTGCTATATCGGCATCTGGAAACACTGTGCGCGCTTCATTGGTGAGCATTGCCCAGTCTGCTCTTTCGTAGCGTGCACTGATATGTGTGAGGCATAATTTCTTTGCGTTAGCCTGTTTGGCTATTTCCGCAGCCTGAACGGTTGTAGAATGGTAATAGTCGCGTGCCATGGTTTCTTCGCCCGCCTGGAAGGTCGCTTCATGGACAAGCAGATCAGCATCTCTGGCAAGTTCTAGGGCGGTTGCGCACATCCTTGTATCACCAAGGATCGTGATGACCCTCCCTTTAATATCCGGACCGAGAAAATCTGCCGGATTCAAAACAGTGCCGTCCGCCAGCACAGCAGGAATCCCATTTTTGATATCCCTGTAAATCGGACCCGGCATGACTCCCGCTTCCTTCAGCTTATCAGCCTGGAGAGTGCCCGGTTTGTCTTTTTCCATGATCCTGTAGCCAAGAGAAGGGATTCCATGGTCAAGAAGCATTGCCTCCACTTTAAAATCTTCATCTTCGAAAATAACGCCCTCTATTGCCTCAATGATCTTCAGCGGATATTTTAAGCAGGTCCCGCTCACCGAAAGGCTGATTTCAATATAATCCTTCAGCCCCTTTGGCCCATAAACCTCCACCTCTGTCTCGCCTCCCTGGAAGGAGCGGCTTGAGAGAAGTCCGGGAAGGCCGTATATGTGGTCGCCATGCATATGGGTTATAAAAATTTTTTCGATCCTCCTGGGCTTCAGTGATGTATGCAGGATTTGATGCTGGGTAGCCTCGCCGCAGTCAAACAGCCAGACTGTGCCCCGCTCTTCCAGAAGCTTCAATGCCATTGAGGTAACATTTCTAAGCTTTGCCGGTATTCCTGCCCCCGTTCCTAAAAATAATAAATCCACCCATGCCCCCCCTTTACCTGGTAAATATGTTCACTTGCCGTTAAATCGAGTTTTTATAATCAACACTATATCATAAATGCCGGCAGAAAGGTCCTCCCCGACTTCATCCCCATAAAAAACGGATAGTTTCCCGCCCTATTGCGGAAACTAATCAGGCAGCAGCCAAAGGCAGCGCTTTCGCAGGAGAAAGGCGCATATTATTTGCGATTTCATTGGATAAGCTATAAAATTTTATACTTGTATGGGTGTTCTTTTAATGGAAGACTTTTTATAGCCTTTGTTTGTGTCAGGGGCTTCATCCGGGTTGGACCCGATCCAGTGAGCGTGCCGGCATAAAAAGAGCTTTTTTAAAGATAAATCCCGCTGCAGGCCTACAGCATAAGAACTTACATATATTGAAATTTTGTTGAAGAGAGGTTTATGTACCGTGAAACAGAACGAAAAACCAACAGGATTAATCATGATTTTCGGAGCTACCGGCGACCTTGCCAATCGTAAACTGTTCCCTTCCCTCTACAGGCTTTTTGAAAAGGGAAATCTTTCAGAGCGTTTTGCTGTCGTCGGAGTTGCAAGAAGACCGCTTTCCAACGAGGAATTTCAGGAAAATGTAAAAAATTCCGTTCAGTCTGCGATAAAGGACAGCACCAGGCTGGATGAGTTTGCATCCCATTTTTACTATCACTCACATGATGTGACAGATTCAAGCTCATATCTAGCTTTAAAGTCAATGGCTGAAGATCTTGATAATACCTATGGCCTCGAAGGCAACCGTATTTTCTATCTGGCCATGGCACCGGAATTCTTCGGCACCATTGCGGTTCATTTGAAGCAGGATGGCCTGACCGAAACCAATGGATTCAAGCGCCTTGTCATAGAAAAGCCGTTCGGCCATGACCTCGAGTCTGCAAAAGAACTGAACAGCCAGATCAGGCATGCTTTTTCCGAAGATGAAATTTACCGTATTGATCACTACCTTGGTAAACAAATGGTCCAGAATATTGAGGTAATCCGTTTTGCCAATGCACTGTTTGAGCCGCTCTGGAACAACCGCCATATTTCCAATATCCAGGTGACATCAAGCGAGGTCCTTGGGGTAGAAGAACGCGGCCGCTATTACGAAAAGAGCGGGGCCTTAAGAGATATGGTTCAGAATCATATGCTGCAAATGGTGGCACTGCTTGCGATGGAGCCGCCGATCCGTTTGACGACCGATGAGATCCGCTCAGAGAAAGTAAAGGTCCTGCGTGCGATGCGTCCGCTTGAGGGCGATATGGTTCACGAACACTTTGTGCGGGGACAGTATGGCAAAGGCATGCTTGACGGCGAACAAGTGCCGGGATACCGTGAAGAACCAATGGTTGACAGCGAGTCCAATACCGAAACTTTTGTGGCCGGAAGATTGACTATCGACAACTTCCGCTGGGCCGGCGTCCCAATCTATATCAGGACAGGAAAGAGGATGGCCGTCAAGTCAACGAAGATTGTCATCCAATTCAAGGATATTCCGATGAACCTGTACTATGAAACAGGGCAGACAGTCAATCCGAATCTGCTGATCATCCACATCCAGCCTGATGAAGGGATCACGCTTCACCTTAATGCCAAAAAGTCAGGAAACCAGCTTGAAGCGAATCAAGTCAAGCTGAACTTCTCGAATAAAAGCGGCAGCGGCATAAACACGCCGGAAGCCTATGAGAAGCTGCTGTATGACTGCATGAGAGGCGATGCCACAAACTTTACCCACTGGGACGAAGTGGCATTATCCTGGAGCTTCGTGGATAAAATTTCCGAAGTATGGGAAAACCATAAAGCGAAAAACTTCCCTAACTATGAAGCCGGGACAATGGGACCTGAAGAAGCAGATCAGCTGCTTGCAAAAGAAGGATTCTCCTGGTGGCCTGTGGCAGACTTAGACGTTGATAATTGCTAATACAAAAAATCCCTTCGGCTACCCGGAGGGATTTTTATCATTCAAAAAGCCGCCTCGATTGGCGGCTTTTTGAATGCATGTATTAAATCCAGTTCGTATGGAACGTGCCTTCTTTGTCCGTACGCTGATACGTATGGGCCCCGAAATAATCGCGCTGTGCCTGAAGCAGATTGGCCGGGAGGGTTTCCGTCCGGTAGCTGTCATAATAAGAAAGCGCGGCTGAGAAGCATGGAACCGGTATTCCGTTCTGTACAGCAGAGCTGATGATTTCCCGCAGGGCTGCCTGGTAGCTTTCGGCGATTTCCTTGAAATATGGATCAAGCAGAAGATTTTTAAGACCCGGTTCCCTGTCATAAGCTTCTTTGATTTTCTGCAGGAACTGGGCGCGGATGATGCAGCCTCCGCGGAAAATCATGGCGATATCCCCGTATTTCAAATCCCAGCTGTATTCATCCGATGCAGCCCGCATCTGGGCAAACCCCTGTGCATAGGAACAGATTTTGCTCATATATAAAGCTTTGCGGACAGACTCAATGAATGCTTCCCTGTTTCCTTGAAAGCTCTTCGCTTCAGGTCCTTTCAAAAGCCTGCTCGCGTGGACGCGCTCCTCTTTCATGGCCGAAAGGAAGCGTGCAAAGACGGACTCAGTGATAATCGGAAGCGGGACACCTAAATCAAGGGCACTTTGGCTTGTCCATTTCCCTGTACCCTTTTGGCCGGCTGTATCGAGGATCATATCCACGAGCGGCTTGCCTGTTTCCTCATCCTTTTTAGTAAAAATATCTGCTGTAATTTCAATCAGATAGCTGTCGAGTTCGCCCTTATTCCAGTCTGCAAAGACGGTGTGCAGCTCTTCTGCCGACAAGCCGAGTACATTTTTAAGAAGGAAATAAGATTCGGAGATCAGCTGCATGTCTCCATATTCGATCCCATTATGGACCATTTTGACATAATGTCCTGCCCCATCCGGACCTATGTACGTTGTACAAGGCTCGCCATTCACTTTTGCAGAAATATCCTTAAAGATTGGTGCGACAAGGTCATAGGCTTCCTTTTGCCCGCCAGGCATGATGGACGGCCCTTTCAGTGCGCCCTCTTCTCCCCCGGACACCCCGGTTCCGATAAAATGGATGCCAAGCTCGCTCAGCTCTTTATTCCTCCGCTGTGTATCAGCGAAAAAAGTATTTCCGCCATCTATCAGGATATCGCCCTTTTCAAGATGAGGCTTAAGCTGCTCAATCGTTGCGTCCGTTGGGCCGCCCGCTTTGACCATCAGCATAATTTTCCGCGGCTTTTCAAGGGAATTGACAAACTCTTCAATCGAGTAAGTTCCGGTAATATTCTTCCCTTCGGATTCTTTAAGCATTTCTTCCGTTTTTTCAGAAGATCTATTGTAGACAGAAACAGCATACCCCCTGCTTTCAATGTTCCAGGCAAGGTTTTTTCCCATAACGGCAAGGCCGATAACTCCTATTTCCTGTTTAGTCATATCATTCTCCCTTTCTGCTTCTGAAGCTGGTATCTACACCCGGCAAGCCACGCCATCGAAAGGCTGCTGCCAATAATAATGTCTCAAAACGGCAAAAGGAATGCAACTAATCAAACTTGGGCTTTCCCTTCTTAGTTTGACGTTCCATTCCTTTTATAAACATTATTCATGATCTTTTTGAGCCGGATGCTGGATTTGGCGTTTTCCCGCACCGTGGAGGAAATCCTTATTGAAGCTGGTATCTGTCCCAATTACAGGTTTGTCCGCCTCATCGCCCCCAGCTCCGGCAAGGTCGATGATTTTATCCCCGAATTTGGTCCGCAGATCGGCCAGGGTTTTGAAAAGCGGCTCTTTCCTGGCCTCTTTCTCATAAGAAAATAAATCAAGCTGGCGGACAGCCTGGTCCTGCTCCACGAGTTCCTGAGCCGTAACCCCGAGGAGGCGGACGGGATCTCCATTCCAGTGCCTAATGAACAGCTTCCGGCTGAAAGCAGCCAGATCTTCCTTTAAGCTGACAGGGTTATCCAGCTTCCTGCTCCTTGTAATTGTCTTTCTGTCTTTATAGCGGATGGTGATGCCCAGGGCTGACGCATATACCTTCTTTTTTTTCAGGCGGACAGCTACCTTTTCCGACAGCATATCAAGCACCTTAAAGAGCTCCTGCTGATTGGACACATCCCTTGGGAGCGTAGTAGAATTGCCCACACTCTTAAATTCAGCTGCAGACTCCGGGTCTACGGGCCTGCGGTCGATCCCGTTCGCCCTCTCTTTCAGTCGCGGCCCGTTGATGCCAAGCAACCCTTTCAGCTGAAGATCATTAGCTTCGGCGAGGCTGCCAATCGTCTCAATCTGGAGGGTGCGAAGCTTCTCGGCTGTCTTTTTGCCGACTCCATGCATTTCCTCCACAGGCATCGGCCAAAGGATATTTCCTATATCGCGTTTCCGCAGCACGGTGATGCCCATCGGTTTCTTCATATCTGAAGCCATTTTAGCAAGAAATTTATTGGGGGCCACCCCTATGCTGCAGGGCAGATCAAGCTGATCAAGTATCTGCTTCTGGATGCTCCCGGCAATTTCAAGCGGCGCTCCATACTCATAGCTATCTGTAATATCGACATACCCTTCATCGATGGAGACAGGCTCAACAAGCCCGGAATATTGGCCGAGTATATTGAACATTCCCATAGAGGCAGCGCGGTACCGTTCAAAATTCGGTGTCATTACGATCAGCTGCGGGCACAGCTTTTTGGCCTCCCATAAGGGCATTGTTGTCCTGACGCCGAACTTTCTTGCTTCATAGCTGCATGTGACGATTATTCCCCTTCGCTCTTCTGCATTTCCGGCAATCGCCAGCGGCTTCCCTTTCAGCTCAGGATTATAGGCCATTTCGACTGAAGCGTAGAAGCTGTTCATATCAACGTGCAAAATGACCCGCCCGTTCTTTGGATATAATTCTCTCATGCCTCTGCACTTCCCTGACTTAATGATAGCTATATTTTATCAAAATTCCGCATCCAAGGCTAAGAAAGCAAAAGAGCCTGCAGCAGCAGGCCCTTTTAAAATGCGCAAGCGCCCTGGCCATCCTTAAGGAACGAGGGGACATCAGGCGCAGCTGCTAGACAGTAATCAAAGTCGCAAAAGATATATACTTACTTTGATAAAAAAGTTAGACAGCCTCTTCTTTCCTATCTTTCATAAACTCTTTGATTTCGCGGATGCCTTCAAGCGCTTGTACGAGCCTGAGAGGATCGATGATTGTGATAAGCCGGCTTCCTAAGGCTGCAACTCCGCTGAAGTAGGTGGTTTTCTGATAAGCAGCAAGTCCAAGTTCTTTGACAGCTTCCTTTGGCATATCAATAATTTCCTTAGCCTCTGCTACCGAAGCCCCAAGGGAAAGCTCTTCTGTCTGCAGCACAATCATTCTGGCTGCATCAGAATCTGCCTGGCTGCGGTCATAGAGAATATGCTCAAAATCAATGACAGGAATCAATTCTCCCCTTACCTTTGAAATTCCCTTCACATATGCAGGGAGATGAGGTATCGGTGTGATATCCTCAGCCTTTTCGATTGAAATGACATATTCAATCGGGATCGCATATTCCTCTTTGCCTACCTGAAACACAATCATTTTTTTATTTTCATCCATTGCTTTTGTCCCTCCGTCCGCTAAAAGTCCCTGGCGGCTATGCATATCTATTACAAATATACCATATTTTTTACTGATCCGGGAATTAACTATGTAAAATGTACCTTCTGTTAAGAAGAAAAAACGGGAGGAGCCGCTGGCCCTCCCGCTGATCATTATTCGTTGCCGGATACTTCATTGATGATTGCTACAACCATTTCTCCAAGCTTGTTCAGCTCTTCAACCGGCATGCGTTCATTGGTTGTATGGATTTCCTCATAGCCTACAGCCAGGTTGACTGTCGGGATGCCGAAGCCGGCAATCACATTCGCGTCACTGCCTCCGCCGCTATGGAGAAGCTCACTGCTGCGGCCGATTTTGGCTGCAGCTTTCTTTGCTACTTCCACCACATGATCACCTTCTCCATATTTGAAGCCTGGGTACATAACCTGGATTTCAACATCGGCTTTGCCGCCCATTTCTTCTGCTGCGCTTTCAAATGCTTCCTTCATCTTGGCTGCCTGCGCTTCCATCTTTTCGCCAATAAGGGAACGGGCTTCTGCCAGGATGTCGACACGGTCGCAAACGATATTTGTCTGCTGACCGCCTTCAAATCTGCCGATATTGGCAGTCGTTTCCTCATCAATGCGTCCAAGCGGCATGCGGGCCACTGCTTTTGCTGCGATGGTGATGGCAGAAACGCCTTTCTCAGGTGCCACACCGGCATGAGCAGTTTTGCCTTGGATGACAGCTTTCACCTTGGCCTGTGTCGGAGCTGCTACAATAATATTCCCAACCTTGCCGTCGCTGTCGAGCGCATAGCCAAACTTGGCCTTTACAAGGGAACGGTCAAGCGCCTTCGCTCCGACCAGCCCTGATTCTTCGCCGGCTGTGATGATGAACTGGATGGTACCATGCTCTATATTCTGCTCTTTAAGAACCCTGACGACCTCAAGCATAACTGCAAGGCCTGCTTTATCGTCTGCACCAAGGATGGTAGTTCCGTCAGTCACCACATAGCCGTCCTTAATTGATGGCTTGATGCCCTTCCCGGGAACAACAGTATCCATATGGGAAGTAAAATAAATGGTATCAACGCCCTCTTTTGTGCCTTCAAGCGTGCAAATCAGATTTCCGGCACCATGGCCTGTTTCAGCAGTTGTATCGTCCTCAAAAACATCGACTCCAAGATCAGTGAATTTCTTTTTCAGGACTTTGGCGATTTCTGCTTCATGCTTTGTTTCGGAATCTACCTGGACAAGCTCCAGGAATTCATTTAGTAAACGCTCCTGATTGATCATAATGTTAAAACCTCCAATATGTATGCGTACTAACCTAGTATACCGCTCACATCATTCAACAGCAACCGGAGAGCCTGCCTGGGGAGAGGACTGCAGACTGGTTCCATAAGAAAAAAGGAAGGGAGTATTCCCTTCCAATCAACAGCATTTATAAGGGGATATTCCCATGCTTTTTGGCCGGCCGCGACTCCTTTTTATTCCGGAGCATCTCAAGTGCCTGAATGAGTTTAATTCTCGTATCCCGTGGATCAATGACATCATCCACCATGCCGCGGCTGGCAGCCACATAAGGATTGGCGAACTTTTCGCGGTATTCTTCGATCTTCTGTTCCCTGACTGCTTCAGGATTGCTGCTGCCCTGGATTTCGCGCGCAAAAATGATATTGGCTGCTCCTTGAGGGCCCATGACCGCAATTTCAGCATTGGGCCAGGCAAACACAAGGTCAGCGCCGATGGATTTGCTGTTGAGGGCAACATAGGCGCCGCCATAGGCTTTCCGGAGGATCACGGTCAGCTTCGGAACAGTCGCCTCCGAATAGGCATAAAGGATCTTGGCCCCATGCCTGATGATCCCTCCGTGCTCCTGCTTGATGCCCGGGAAGAAACCGGTTACATCTTCAAAGGTAATGAGCGGAATGTTGAAGGAATCGCAGAAGCGGATAAATCTTGAAGCCTTATCGGAAGAATCAATATCAAGCCCGCCTGCCATTACCTTGGGCTGATTGCAGACAAGACCGACTGATTCGCCTTTGATCCTCGCCAGCCCGACAACAATATTCCTGGCAAAATCCTGCTGAACCTCCATGAACGATCCTTCATCCACAATCTGTTCCACTACTTTGCGGACATCATAAGGCCTCAGGCTGTCAAATGGGATGCAGTCAGTCAGATCAGGCCGGTAATCGTCCTCTTCATCTGCTGAAAGCCGCGGCGGCTTTTCCCCGCTGTTCTGGGGAAGGTAGCTGAGAAGCCTTCTTACCTGCTGGAGGACTTCCTCTTCTGTTCCGCCCATGAAGTGGGCATTGCCGCTTATTGAATTATGTACCTCTGCGCCGCCAAGGTCTTCTGAAGAAATCTTTTCGCCTGTGACGGTCTCAATCACTTTCGGGCCGGTAATGAACATTTGGCTCGTTTTTTCGACCATAAAGACAAAGTCTGTTATAGCTGGCGAATAAACGGCCCCGCCTGCACACGGGCCCATAATGACAGAAAGCTGCGGAATCACGCCGGAATAGATGCTGTTGCGGTAGAAAATGTGGCCATAGCCGTCAAGCGACACAACCCCTTCCTGGATCCTTGCCCCTCCTGAATCGTTCAGCCCGATGAAGGGAGCGCCGTTTTTGGCAGCAAGATCCATGACATTTGCGATTTTTTTTGCGTGCATCTCGCCAAGCGCGCCGCCAAATACGGTGAAGTCCTGGGAGAATAAGTAGACAGGCCGGCCGTTTACCTTTCCATAACCTGTAACAACCCCGTCTCCCGGCCCCTTTGCCCTGTCAAGGCCAAAGTCCGTCGATCTGTGCTCAATAAAGGGATTCAGCTCCACAAAGGTCCCTTCATCCAGCAGCAGGCCGATCCGCTCCCTTGCAGTAAGCTTCCCTTTCTCATGCTGCTTCTCTATCCGCTCATCTCCTCCGCCCAGTTCAACCTCCCGGCGCCGGTCGTACAGCTCATTGATTTTTTCATAGATGTCCGTCATGCTTCTTCCAGTCCTTTCTTCTCGCAGAATTCATAGAGTACGCTCCCGGATGACTTTGGATGGATAAACGCCACCTTCGCACCGCCCGCGCCTTTCTTGGCTTCATCATTAATCATTCTGATGCCTTTTTCTTTTATCTCTGCTATTCTTTCATTGATAGAGTCCACACCCAGTGCAATATGGTGGATGCCTTCTCCCCGCTTTTCGATGAATTTTGCTATTGGGCTGCCTTCTCCCAGCGGTTCGAGAAGCTCAAGCTTTGCATTTCCTGCAAGAAGGAATGCCACCCTGACCCGCTCAGATTCGACATCTTCCACACCAAGCAGCTCGAGGCCGAGCACATCTGTATAAAATGGAAGAGCACTGTCAAGCGAGCTGACAGCGATCCCAATATGATCCACTTTGTTAATCATTTATGAACCCCCCCGCTTGCATAATACTCTTAATATTCGATAAAAATGTCGAAATTCCTTCAAATATTGAGCGGTTGTTCATTTTGAATTTTCTTAGTAGAATAGAGTAATAATAGATTAGAATGTCAGAAGGAGGGGCTCCTGCTTGTCTAATAAAAAATTCCGCAAGATCATCGTATATTTAATGATTTTTGCCATGCTCGCATCCACCCTTGCTGTTGGAGCAGCCATGTTTTTATAGAAACGAAAAAAAGGATCGCCTTATGGCGGTCCTTTCTAACTATAGATAGATTCAATGAAATTTGAGCTTTACCATGATTTCTTTTGGTAATGAGAATGTTGATTTCCATTCCAGGCACTTCGCTTTCCGCGGGGCGGCGCTGCAATCACGCAGGAGTCTACGTGCCTTCCACTCCAATCGACAGATTTACAAATTTTTATGGCATTATGTGGCCTATTTAAGGGCATCCGATCCTTTAATACAACAACGAATTCAAAGAGGCCGTCTTAGGAAGCGGATCAGAAAGGTTTCTATTGGGCCCGCTTTTAAGCACGATTTTTTTTATTTGGAGATTTGCCTGCTGCTCTTATTTTAAGTATTTTACTGCTTATAAGGCCATACTTTATTTAGTTCACTGATAGCACCGTACTCTTTACCCAGCTCTTCAAAGCTTTGGCCGGTTGATACAACCAGCACTTTGGTCCCGATGGGGATGAGTTCGAACAGGGACTCGATTGCTTCATTCTGCATGCGGACACAGCCGGAGGAGACATATTTGCCGATGGATCCGGGCTCATTTGTCCCGTGTATCCCATATATCCGCCCGTCCGTCTCCTCAGCATCAAAGCCGATCCATCTCGTTCCGAGAGGATTTTCCGGAGAACCGCCAGGAATGTTTTTTCTTCTGTAATAAGGCTCCTTCGCCTTGACTGTGACAGTAAAAAGCCCCTCCGGCGTCAAATCAGCCGTCTTGCCGGTGGCAGCGCTTATGACCGTCTGGACCCTGTTTTCGTCAACAAGCGCAAGCTCATTTGTCTGTTTATTGATGATGACGAAAGGGTCTCCAGGCAGCGGATTGGGCCCGATCGGCCAGATAGGAGAAAATGAAAAAGAAAGCGCAAGGATTGAAAGCATTTTAAGCATCCATTTCACCAGCCTGTATCATTTTTGAATAGCTTCTGCCTGCATGCCCCCGATTATGCGCTTTTCTCTTTTTTCAATCCTTTAAAAGAGCTTTTAATGACCAAATATTGTTCCATTTCTTTAACAAAATGCAGGAGGGCCGCACGCGCTTCAAACTCCTCCCTTGTTCGTGGGAGGTCGCTCTCTTCGAAAGAAAGCTTCATCCGCAGCAGCTTTTCCAGATACACAATCGCTGTATTGCCGGGATGAATATTGTTTGACAGCTCTTCGATGAAATCAGCGACAATCTCTCCCTGCTCCACAGTAAGGCCGATCGATGTAACGGTCGGCAGCACCCTTTCAATGATTTCAAATTGCTTTTCCCTCATTTTAAAATAATGGTAGTAGGAGTTTTCATTGCGCAGGAAGTGATTTTCAACATCCCTGAAGGCAAGGGTCTTGGCTTCCGAGATCAGCCTCTCTGTACCGGTGATCTCCCTGCCGTCCCAGTCGCTTTCATTGGTTCGGAGATAGGTGATGATTTCATCAAATATCCTTTTGAAGTTATCTTCAATCTGAAGCTGATATTTTTCAAGCTTTCTGTCAAGGCTTGGCATATACAGATTCGCCAGCAGCGCCACTCCTATCCCGACAGTTATGATTCCAAGTTCATTCAAAAGCAGGCTGCCAGTAACCTCGCCCGCAGAATAAATATGCAGGGTGATTACACTGCTGGACACCACCCCTTCACTTGCCTTCAGCATCACAGCCGTGGGGATGAAGAATAACAGCAGCAGCCCGATCACAGCCGGATGATATGCAATGCCTTCAAAGAATACGGTGGAAAAGACCATAGAAAGCAGACAGGCCAGGAATCTGGCCCAGGAAGCTGTAAGCGACCTTTTTTTTGTCACTTGGATGCATAAAATCGTCAATATGCCTGCAGATACAAAGTTATTAAGCCCAAGCATTTGTGCAATGATAATGGAAACAGCTGTCCCGGCAGCAGTTTTAATCGTTCGGTATCCTATTCTGAATTTCATATCATGCACTCCTATACATAGCAGCCATTCAGCGGAAATGAATACCCCTGAAGGCTGTAATAAACTTATGTAAAGCCTCCCCGATATGCCGTGGGAAAAGCCGGCCAATTGAAAAAGAAGATGATCTGGGACCATCTTCTTCCTAATTATACGTTTTAAAGCACTTTTTGCAAGAAGTCTCTTGCCCTTGGACTTTTAGGACTCGAGAAAAATTCTTCCGGAGGAGAATCCTCTACAAGAACCCCTCCATCCAGAAAGAGGACCCGGTCTGCCACTTCCTTGGCAAAGCCCATTTCATGGGTCACGATCACCATGGTCATACCGCTGTGGGCAAGGGACTTCATGACGTCCAGCACTTCCTTGACCATTTCGGGATCCAGGGCAGATGTCGGCTCGTCAAACAGCATCATGTCCGGCTGCATAGCCAAAGCCCTGGCAATGGCCACCCTCTGCTTTTGTCCCCCTGACAGGCGGTTCGGGTATTCATTCGCCTTCTCTGAAAGGCCAACCTTCTGCAAAAGCCCGGTGCCGATTTTTTCAGCTTCCTGCTTGGAAACTCCTTTTACTTTCATCGGGGCATATGTGAGATTCTCCAGCGCTGTCATATGCGGGAACAGGTGGAAGTGCTGAAAAACCATGCCTACTTCCTGCCTCACCTTCATAATATCCGTTTTCCGGCCGGTTACTTCCTCTTTGCCGATGAATATCCTGCCATCCGTTGGCTGCTCAAGCAGATTCAGGCACCGCAGAAATGTTGATTTCCCGGAGCCGGAAGGGCCGATGACCGCCACCACTTCACCGTCCTGGACCGTTGTGCTGATCCCTTTCAGCACCTCCAGGCTGCCGAAATTTTTGTGCAGATTCTCTACCTTAATCACTTCGCCTCATCCTCCTTTCAACCGCTTTGCCGATGATCGTCAATGTGATGACCATTACATAATAAATCAGGCCCGCAATCAGAAGAGGCTCAAAGAAGGAATATTTCTCGGCGCCCACCTGATAGGAACGGCGCATAATATCCATGACTCCTATTGTTGTAACGATCGCTGATTCCTTCGTAAGTGTGATAAATTCATTCATGAGGGCTGGAAGGATGTTTTTCAGTGCTTGCGGGAGGATGATATCCCACATCATCCTTTTATAAGGAATCCCAAGGGCCATTGAAGCTTCCCGCTGCCCTTTGTCCACCGCCAGTATCCCGGCTCTGATCACCTCAGATATATAGGCTGCGGAATTGAGCCCGAAAGACAGCACTGCCGCTGCATACGGCTCTATCTGGAAGCCGATGATCTGGGGAGAACCATAATAAATGAGCATCAATTGAAGCACCAGCGGCGTTCCTCTAAAGATGGAAGTATACGCATCCGCCAGCCAGCCAAGATACTTTAAAGAGCTTATCTTAAATAATGCAAGAATAATTCCGAGTGCAAAGCCAAGAAGACCTGCAAGCAGCACAATTTGCAGGGTGACGCCAATCCCTTTTAATATATATGGCATTGACGGGATAAACTGAGCAAAATCCAAATTCATAATCTGTCTCATTCCTCTCTTTCTGAGGCGCATTCAATGGCAGCCTGCTTATCTTCGGCAGCTTGTCCATTCGGTTCGCTAGC
This sequence comes from Bacillus sp. AG4(2022), assembly GCF_031844465.1. Taxonomy (NCBI): domain Bacteria; kingdom Bacillati; phylum Bacillota; class Bacilli; order Caryophanales; family Bacillaceae; genus Bacillus; species Bacillus sp. AG4(2022). The sequence goes on along the minus strand of NZ_JAUZVH010000002.1, from coordinate 109,181 downwards.
CCGGACTGAAAGGCTGTCCATTCCAGCGGATGCAAAATGTCCAGCAGGAATTCCTGCTGAACATCAGCCACAAAATTACTCTTCTCCGCCAAACCATTTCAGTACTAATTCTTCAAGCTCGCCGCTGTCCTTCATTTCCTGAAGGGCTTTGTTGAAATCGTCTGTCAGCTCGCTGTCCTTCGGAAGGGCAATAGCAGATCCAAGCTCCTCTTCATCTTCAATGACAAATCCATTGAGATCTTCATTTGATTCAAAATAGCCTGTTGCTACTGTATCTTCAATGATGGCAGCATCAAAGCGGCCGGTCATCAGCTCCTGAACAATCTCAGGGATACGGTTGCGGTTTTCAACTTTGATATCGATCTCTTCAGCAATGTCGTTTGCTTTCCCTTCCTGGATGGATCCCAGCTGGACGCCGACTGTCTTGCCTTTTAGATCCTCAAGCTTTTCGATCCCGCTGTCCTTCTTTGTCACAATCATATGTCTCGCAGTGTAGTAGATATCTGTAAAGTCAATATTCTTTTTGCGTTCTTCAGTCGGAGACATTCCCGCCAATACAATATCTACCTGGCCGGATTTCAGCGCTTGAACGAGCCCGCTGAATTCAATATCCTCAACCTGAACTTTATAGCCAAGCTTTTCTGCCAATGCATTTGCAAGATCAACATCGAAACCGATAATATCATCGCCTTTTGCAGTATCGATGTACTCGAATGGCGGATAATCAGCCGAAGTACCCATAATCAGCACCTTTTCATCATCTGATCCTGAATCTCCCGCTTCACCGCCGCTTGAAGCCGGCTGTTCACTCGCCCCGCAGGCTGCCAGGATTCCAGCTGCCAATATACTTACCAAAAACAGCAACATACTCTTTTTCATTTTACTTTCCTCCTATAGTTTTTAGAAAATTAATTATTTTCATAATTAGTAGTATTTTATAGTGTTAGATCCTGTTATTTCAAGTAAAAACACTAAGTTAATACTTATTCACTACAATGAATTTTAACACATATTAATATTTATGCAATAATATAATTAAATATAAATATATATTTTAATTATATTATTACTATTTAATAAAAGTTTTATAGCTTTTATCCGGAGAAATCAGGGTTTGCCGGTTTACTGAACGAAAAAAAAACCCCTGCGTTCAGCAGGGGTTTTCTTGTATGATACTTAAACTTCTTCGCAATATTTATCAAAAGCATCCTGAAGCTTTTGGACTACTGCCATTGGTTCGTGCCCTTCAATTTCATGACGCTCCACCATTGTAATAATTTCTCCGTCTTTCATAAGTGCGAAAGATGGTGATGATGGAGGGAATCCGGTAAAATAAGACCGCGCCTTTTCTGTCGCTTCCTTGTCCTGCCCCGCAAAGACCGTCACAAGCTGGTCAGGGCGCTTATCATAATGCAGAGAGTGAGCTGCAGCAGGGCGTGCAATCCCGCCGGCACAGCCGCAGACAGAATTGACCATTACAAGCGTCGTGCCTTTCTGGGACAGCGCATGATCAACATCCTCCGGAGTGGTAAGCTCTGTATATCCGGCTGCCACAATTTCCTGCCGGGCCTGGCGAACGACATCGTTCATAAACAAATTAAAATCCATATTCATTCTTTATCGCCCCTCATATAAATAGTTAGACTTATATCTCTTCTAATAATAGCAATTTCATGCTGCTTTTTTCAATGCATTCAACTCAAAGAAGCCTGCTTAGGCCAAGTAACAATAAAATCCGCCCACTAAAATCCAATAAAATTCTAAAATAAAGTTTATTAGCCAGATATTGGGGAATGATAACAGTACAGCTAGATCCATACCCCTAAACTCCCTAGATATGGCCGGTGTTCCGTTGAACACCGGCCGCTTTTTTATTCTCTCGCCTCTTTAAAAAGAGCAAATAAATGCTCAACCGCAGAAGCAACCGTCCTTCCGCCGGAGATCACTTCATTTTCCATTTGCGGCAGCTCTTTTCTGACCTCTGGATGCTGGAAGAAGCTATATTGAAGCTGATCCATGATCATGCTGTTTATCCATTCCTTCGACTGCTCCCGCCTTCTCTGGCTGAACACGCCGGAATGGGAGGCAGAGTCCTTAAAGCTTTTAATCTCTTCCCAAATTTCCAGGATGCCTTTGCCGGTCAGGGCAGAGCAGGAATGAGCTTTCGTTTCCCAGCCCTTTGTAGCCGGCTGAAGAAAATGGACAATGCGTGAATATTCTTCTCTTGTCTTCAATGCCTGGGGTTCATTAGCACCGTCTGCTTTATTGACGATGATGGCATCTGCAATTTCCATAATGCCTTTTTTCATCCCCTGGAGTTCATCCCCGGCCCCGGTCAGGACCAGCAGCATAAAGAAATCGACCATTTCCCTGACAATGATTTCGCTTTGGCCAACCCCGACTGTTTCAACAATAATCACATCATAGCCTGCCGCCTCGCACAAAAGCATGGTCTCCCGGGTTTTCCGGTGCACGCCGCCAAGCTTGCCACCTGCAGCTGATGGCCTGATAAAGGCATTTGGATTTCTCGAGAGATTTTCCATCCGCGTTTTATCGCCAAGAATGCTTCCGCCGCTGATGCTTGAGCTCGGATCGACAGCCAGCACTGCCACTAAATGCCCCTGCCCGCAAAGAAGGCTCCCAAACGCCTCGATAAAGGTGCTCTTTCCTGCCCCGGGCACACCAGTAATGCCGATTCTGATCGAATTGCCGGTGTGGGGAAGAACCTCCTGCAGCAATTCCTGAGCAGTTCTGAAATGGCGCTCTGCATTGCTCTCAACCAGCGTGATTGCTTTTGCCAGCAGGCTCCTGTTTCCTGAAAGGATCCCCTTCTTCAGCTCATCCGCCGACAGAGGGTCCGACTTCTTTTTTTGGAATTTCGGGCCTTTCTGTACAAAAGGCTGGGGAGCAGCCATCTCCTTCCCCTCACGAAGGGAAGTGGAGAAAAGGTCTGGCGGCCTGCCATCATGCCAGCTCGGCTTCTTGTCCTTCATTATTCAGCCACTTCCTCATAGCCAAGCTTTCTGTAAATCTCCTGCACGACTTTCTGGGCAGCGGCAGGAATGACCGTCCCAGGCCCAAAAATGGCGGATGCCCCGTTATCGTATAAATATTGATAATCCTGAGCTGGTATCACTCCCCCGATAATGACGAGTATATCCTCCCTGCCCAGCTTTTTTAGCTCTTCAACCAGCTGTGGAAGAAGTGTTTTATGGCCGGCTGCAAGCGAGCTCATGCCAATCACATGAACATCATTCTCCACTGCCTGAAGAGCTGTTTCAGCCGGAGTCTGGAAAAGCGGTCCGATATCCACATCAAAGCCCAAGTCTGCAAATGCCGTGGCAATTACCTTCGCTCCCCTGTCATGGCCATCCTGGCCCATCTTGGCAATAAGGATTCTCGGGCGCCTTCCTTCATTTTCAAGAAACCCGTCCGTAAGGCTCTTCACCTCGGCAATTTCTTCTTCATTGGTAAAAGCAGAACTGTACACGCCGCTGATAGAACGAATGACTGCTTTATGGCGCCTCGCTGACTTTTCGATAGCAAAAGAGATCTCCCCAAGAGTCGCTCTGGCCCTGGCAGCCTTCACGGCAAGATCTAAAAGGTTCCCTTCTCCTGTATCTGCAGCTTTCGCCAGGGCTTCAAGCGCCGCGGCAGCTTTTTCACTGTCCCTTGTGTTCTTCAGCTTTTCAAGCTTATCCAATTGCTTAAGCCTTACGGCTGTATTATCAATATCAAGTATGTCGATCGGGTCTTCTTTTTCAAGCCTGTATTTATTCACTCCGACAATGGTTTCTTTCCTGCTGTCAATCTGGGCCTGCCTCCTGGCAGCCGCTTCTTCAATCCTCATTTTCGGAAGACCGGTTTCAATAGCTTTGGCCATGCCTCCAAGGCTCTCAATCTCTTCAATATGCTGCCACGCCTTTTGGATCAGCTCATTGGTCAAAGATTCTACATAATAAGATCCTCCCCATGGGTCGATCACATCCGTGATGCCTGTCTCTTCCTGCAGGTAGAGCTGGGTATTGCGGGCAATCCTTGCGGAAAAATCAGTCGGGAGCGCGATGGCTTCATCCAGTGCGTTCGTATGAAGCGACTGGGTATGCCCCATCGCCGCAGCATGGGCTTCTATCAGCGTCCTTGTTACGTTATTGAATGGATCCTGCTCTGTGAGGCTCCACCCCGATGTTTGGGAATGCGTCCGCAAAGCCATGGATTTCGGATTTTGCGGATCGAAGGATTTCATCATTTTCGCCCAGATATACCTTGCCGCCCGCATTTTTGCCACTTCCATAAAATAGTTCATCCCAATTGCCCAAAAGAAGGAGAGCCGAGGGGCAAAAGAGTCAATGCCGATTCCGGCCTTTAGCCCTGTCCTGACATATTCAAGCCCGTCTGCAAGCGTATAGGCGAGCTCAATGTCTGCAGGTGCTCCCGCCTCCTGCATATGGTAGCCTGATATACTGATAGAGTTGAACTTTGGCATATACTGGGATGTATATTCAAAGATATCCGCAATGATCTTCATCGACATGTCAGGCGGATAGATATATGTATTGCGGACCATATATTCCTTAAGAATATCGTTCTGGATCGTGCCTGACAGTTTTTCCTGGCTCACACCCTGCTCCTCGGCCGTTACAATAAAGAATGCCATAACAGGCAGGACAGCACCGTTCATCGTCATCGACACAGACATCTGGTCAAGCGGAATCCCGTCAAACAGGGTCTTCATGTCAATGATTGAATCAATGGCCACCCCCGCTTTTCCTACATCCCCCACCACCCGCGGATGATCAGAATCATAGCCGCGGTGTGTAGCCAGGTCAAAAGCAACCGATAGTCCTTTTTGCCCCATGGCCAGGTTTCTGCGGTAAAACTGATTGCTTTCTTCTGCTGTTGAAAAGCCGGCATACTGGCGGACTGTCCATGGCCTGTTGACATACATGGTCGCATAGGGACCCCTTGTGTACGGAGGAAGGCCGGGCTTATCATCCAGATGGTCCAGTCCTTTAATATCCGATTCCGTATACAGCGGCTTGATCCCAATATGTTCATTGGTCTCGAACCGCAGGCTGCCGGCATCCCCTCCAGCCAGCCTGCCGGCCTCCTGCTTCCACTCATATTCCGCTTCCTTTTGGCTTGCGCCGAACAAACTGATGCTCTTGAAATCCGGTTTGTTAGCCATTCATTTTCACCTCTGTTTCTTCTAGCAGCTTTCCAAGAATTGAACAGACATTGCTCTTGGCAGTTATGAAGTCATGAATGCCAAGCTCCCTCCATTCTTCCGCCGGTGAATCGGGATGCCCCGCAAGGTAAACAACCGAATCCGGATACCTCTCCTTTAATTCTCTTAGCAGCTGTTTACCAGCCGTCTCATACTGCTGATTGGTTCCGCAAATACAATAGCAGGTATAATCCCTTTCCAGGAGCGCTTCTGCATCAGGGAATCCACTGACACCCGGGCTGTGTTCAGCAGCAATTCCCCCGGCAGCGAAAAAGCCGGCAGCAAAGTCGGTTCTTGTTTTATGCTCCTTTAATTCCCCGAGTGAAATCAGCCCCGCCTGCAATTGCCCGCCGCCGCGTCTCAATTCCTGGGCCTTTGTCCTGATATTCTCAAATGTGGCTGATAGCCTCTCCTGGTGAAGCGGCCTGATTGTCCAGCCGGAGTTAGCCCCCTCTTTAAGCCTGCCTCCCCTGTCAGGCAGCTTATCCTCAAGATTCGCATAAACATTTGTGCCAATTATACTTTTCTTCCTCGTCTCGGCATCATGCTTCTTTTTCTCCAGGATTTCTCTTGTCTGCTCCTGGATCCATCCTTTCTCCAGCGCATCAGCCATGCCGCCGAAGGATTCAATCTGAAGGAAGAGATCCCACGCTTTTTCCGCCAGTTCATTTGTCAGGCTTTCAATATACCAGGATCCCCCTGAAGGGTCTGCCACCTTTAGAAGATGCGCCTCTTCTCTGAGAAGCAGCTGTATATTGCGGGCAAGCCGCTGCGAAAAAGATCCTGAACTCCCCAAAACTTCATCAAATGCTCTCACCTGCAGGTACTGGACTCCTCCAATCACCGCGGCAAAAGCTTCATTTCCTGAGCGAAGCAGATTGACATAAGGATCAGCCATCGTTTTTGTGAAATACGATGTTTCTGCCGCAATGACCATTTTTTGCATGTCTTTTGGTGCTCCGAAGGCAGCTGCGATTTTCCCCCATATAATTCTGGCGGCCCTCAGCTTGGCAATCTCCATAAAGAAGTTTCCGCCTGACGCGAAGCTGAAAACCAATTTTGAAAGTATATCCTCCACGGAAAGATGGCGGTCCAAAAGTCTGCTCACATGCTCTGTCGCTGCAGCGGCTGCAGCTGCCACTTCAAGCGCAGCATGGGCTCCCCCATTATGATAAGGGACAGCATCGGCAAGAATCGTCCTAAGCTTCGGCATCTCAGCCCCCGCTTTCTCCAATGTAACCGCCCAATCATCATAAAGCCCTTCCACCATTTGATCTCCTGGAAGACCCTCTGATGCAGCTTCAGCCAGCGGGTCCCTTCCTATATAACCGTGTATCTCCTTAGATTGCGGCAGGTTTTCCAGAACAGCAAGCATGCTGGATTGGCTGCCCGCAGCATTGATGGCAAAAGGGTATTCTCTATGTGCTCCATCCAGTATTCCCGGAAAGCTTTCAAGGAAATGCTCTTCAACAGGAAGAACAATAGCATTCTGGCCATTCTCCAGCGCCCGCTTTAACTCCTGCTTCAGGTCTTCTGCAGTTTCTCCGGAAATCCTTTGGGCAATTTTCCAATCAGCTTTGCTGTAGCCGAGAGGTTCAATGCCCCGCCGGAAATCCTCCTGCCCCGGATATTGCGATTTTGGAGTAAGGGCTGATGTTTCTGCAGAATAAAGCGGTTTCAATTTTATGTTTTCATATGTAAGCCGGTCTAATGACTCTGCCGCCCTTCCTTTTAAAGCGGATTCTGCTGCCCGCTTCCAATCTTCCATCGTTTTTTCGGGAAATGATATTTTCTCCATCTCTTGATAACTCATAGAACGCTGCTTGTGACAGCAGCTTCCCTCCTCCCAGGAACTGAAATTCATCAATATTCTAAATTATTTTTCTGATATTATTGTAGTATACAAGAGCTAAACTGGCAACGAAGGACAAAGGACGTTCTCCCTTTTCAAATAAAGCCAAAAAACGCTGCAGCTTGATTAAACTGCAGCGCCTTTCGTTCTTCTTAATACACAGATGTATTTTCTTTTGATGTGTTCTCAAGTATCTCTTTAACCCTCTGCAGAAACCGTCCGCACACAAGGCCATCAAGGACACGGTGGTCCAGCGACATACAAAGGTTGACCATATCCCGGACTGCGATCATGCCATTATTCATGACGACCGGGCGCTTAACAATCGATTCAACCTGCAGGATTGCAGCCTGAGGATAGTTGATGATGCCCATTGACTGGACAGACCCAAATGAGCCGGTATTATTGACTGTGAATGTGCCGCCCTGCATTTCTGCTGAAGTCAGCTTGCCGCTCCGCACTTTGCCGGCAAGCTCTGCGATTTCACGGCCGATGCCTTTGATCGTTTTTTCATCAGCATGCTTGATTACTGGCACAAAAAGCGCATCGTCTGTTGCGACTGCAATGGAGATATTAATATCTTTTTTCTGGATGATCTTGTCCCCTGCCCACATTGAATTAATCTGCGGATATTCCTTAAGGGCCTGGGCTACTGCTTTGACAAAGAATGCAAAGAAAGTCAGGTTGAATCCTTCCTTTGTTTTGAATTCATTTTTGATGGAGTTGCGGTAGTCGACAAGATTCGTAACATCCACTTCCATCATTGTCCACGCATGCGGTGCTTCATGCTTGCTTCGGAGCATATTTGCGGCAATTGCCTTACGGACACCTGTTACCGGAATTTCTATATCACCAGGCATGACTGGAACATTCGGCGCAGCAGCTGGCTGCTTTGCTGCCGGCTCAGCTTGAACCTGAGTCTGTGCAGCAGGCTCTTGTGCCTTCTGTGAGGCTGCCGGCTCTTCCTGCCTTGCCTCAGCCTGAGGAATATCCCCTGAATCAATCAGCTTCTGGAGATCCTTCCTTGTAATGCGGCCTCCTGCACCTGTTCCGTTCACCAGGTTCAGGTCGATGCCGTGCTCTTGGGAGAGCTTTAGCACTGCAGGCGAATATCTTGCCTTGGATGGACTGCTTTCTTCCAGCTTTGTTTCTGAAGATGCCGCTTTTTCTTCTATCTTGAAATTCTCTTTTCCAGCTGCCTCGTCAGTATTCCCGCCTTCAACCTCAATAGTCAGGATCACTTCACCCACTGCAAGTGTGTCTCCCTCCCCGGCAATCAGTTCTTTTATTACACCGGTAAAAGAAGATGGGACTTCTGCATTCACTTTATCTGTCATGACCTCAGCTAAAGGGTCGTATTTATTTACTGTATCGCCGACAGAAACAAGCCACTTGGAGATGGTGCCCTCTGTCACACTCTCACCAAGCTGCGGCATTTTTATTTGTTCAATAGCCAATTGGCATACCCTCCATTGCTATAGATATTTTATGGGCGGCGCTGCTAAGGCAGCGCCCTCCGCTTTTCTCACTGTCCAGCTCCGGCTCCTAGGTGCTCGAGTCATAACCCAATCAGGCCAGAAGGTTAAAGAACAACCTTCCGTCCTGCTCGTCTTATGCTGGGCCCGCAGGACGCGGGTCATGCAGGCGTTGCCACAGGACGTGGCGTTTTTAGCCTGCGTTCCTTAATTCTGAACAGTCGCCTCCGCTTTTCTTACTGTCCAGCTCCGGCTCCTAGGTGCTCGAGTCATAAGCCATTCAGGCCAGAAGGTTAAAGAACAACCTTCCGTCCTGCTCGTCTTATGCTTGTCGCACCTGAACAGTCGCCTCCGCTTTTCTTAGTACTCAGCGAGTTCTCTCATGGCTTTTTCTACTTTGTCAGGGTTGACCATGAAGTATTTTTCCATCGTTGGCGCATATGGCATTGCCGGGATATCAGGCCCTGCAAGGCGCTTGATTGGCGCGTCAAGTTCAAACAGGCAGTTTTCGGCGATAATGGCAGACACTTCGCTCATAATGCTTCCTTCTAAATTATCTTCTGTAAGGAGAAGCACTTTTCCTGTTTTGGAAGCAGCTTCAATGATTGCTTCCTTATCAAGCGGATAAACAGTCCTCAAATCAAGGATATGTGCAGAAATGCCATCCTTCGCAAGTCTCTCTGCAGCCTGGAGGGCAAAGTGAACACAAAGGCCATAAGTGATGACTGTGATGTCTTCGCCTTCCCTCTTCACATCTGCCTTGCCGATTGGAAGCACATAATCATCATCTGGGACTTCGCCCTTGATCAGGCGGTATGCCCGCTTATGCTCGAAGAACAGGACCGGATCTTCATCCCGGATAGCTGCCTTCAGCAGCCCTTTTACATCATAAGGAGTAGAAGGCATGACAATCTTCAGTCCTGGCTGATTGGCAAATACGGCTTCAACTGACTGGGAATGGTAAAGGGCACCATGGACTCCCCCGCCGTATGGGGCACGGATGACCATCGGGCAGTTCCAGTCATTGTTTGAACGGTAGCGGATCTTGGCAGCTTCCGAAATGATCTGGTTAACGGCAGGCATGATGAAATCAGCAAATTGCATTTCTGCAATCGGGCGCATTCCGTACATCGCTGCACCAATTCCAACACCCGCGATGGCAGATTCAGCAAGCGGGGTATCGATTACGCGTTCCTCGCCAAATTTTTCATACAGGCCTTGAGTCGCTTTAAATACTCCGCCTTTTTTCCCAACGTCTTCCCCTAGAACAAATACTTTTGAATCTCTTTCCATTTCTTCGCGGATTGCCATAGTTACGGCATCAATATAAGAAATTACAGCCATTTTCTTTCCCCCTTACTTCTCAGCATAGACATATTTCATCGCATGTTCCGGATCAGCATACGGTGCGTTTTCTGCATATTCAGTTGCTTCATTAACCAGTTTCATCACCCGGTCATTGATTTCTTTTTCCAGCTCATCATTCATGAGGCCTGTTTCCTTCAGATAAGCGCCAAAAGTGATGATCGGATCCTTTGTCTTTGCTTCAGCCACTTCATCCGGTGCACGGTAGCTGCGGTCATCATCGTCTGATGAGTGCGGTGTCAGCCTGTATGATACTGTTTCAACAAGTGTAGGACCTTCTCCGCGGCGGCCGCGGTCGGCAGCTTCCTTCACAGCCTTGTATACTTCAAGCGGGTCATTGCCGTCAACAGTCACGCCAGGCATCCCATAGCCGACAGCACGGTCGGCAACATTTTCGCATGCCAGCTGTTTTTCAATCGGGACGGAAATGGCATATTTGTTATTTTCACACATGAAAATGACAGGGAGCTTATGGACCCCTGCAAAGTTTGCACCTTCATGGAAGTCACCCTGATTGGAGGATCCTTCTCCAAAGGTAGTGAAGGTTACAAGATCCTTTCCTTCCATCTTTCCTGCAAGGGCAATTCCTACAGCATGAGGAACCTGTGTTGTAACTGGGGATGAGCCCGTTACGATTCTGTTTCTCTTCTGCCCAAAGTGGCCCGGCATCTGACGGCCTCCCGAGTTCGGATCTTCAGCCTTTGCAAAACCTGACAGCATCAGCTCTGTTGCCGTCATCCCGAATGTAAGCACTACGCCCATATCGCGATAGTATGGCAGTACATAATCCTTATCAGTGTCAAGGGCGAAAGCAGCGCCTACCTGTGCTGCCTCCTGCCCCTGGCAGGATATAACGAAGGGGATTTTGCCTGCACGATTTAAAAGCCACATCCGCTCATCAATCCGGCGGGCAAGCAGCATGGTCTCATACATTTCCAATACCTTATCATCGCTTAGCCCTAAATCTTTATGACGATTTTCAGCCATTTGTTTGCCTCCTCAAAATTCAATATGTAGCAGGAGCGCGAGACTCCTTTTTGCTGTTAATGATCTGATAAAATCAGATATAAGCGGGCAAACATCCTCCGCTTTTCTTTCTGTCCAGCTCCGGCGGCTAGAGCCTCGAGTCATAAGCCACCCAAGAATTGAAGGCAAAGAACGCCTTTTATCCTTGGGCGTCTTATGCTTGCCGGCTCTGTGCAAGCCGCCTCCGCTTTTCTCTCTGTCCAGCTCCGGCTCCTAGGCGCTCGAGTCATAAGCCAATCAGGCCAAAAGGTTAAAGAACAACCTTCCGTCCTGCTCGTCTTATGCTTGAGGCCCACAGGATGTGGGTCATGCAGACGTTGCCACAGGACGTGGCGCTCTTAGTCTGCGTTCCTTTATTGAACAGTCGCCTCCGCATTTCTAGCCATGTATAGCTTTGCCGTCTACTGCGAGGGCTGCTTCTCCGATGGCTTCGGAAAGGGTTGGGTGCGGATGGATGGTGTGAGCTACTTCCCATGGTGTAGCATCCAGCACCTTTGCCAGTCCGGCCTCGGAAATCATATCTGTGACATGAGGGCCGATCATATGGACCCCAAGGATATCATCTGTTTCTTTATCAGCGACAATTTTGACAAAACCGTCCGATTCCCCGAACACAAGGGCTTTGCCGATAGCACGGAAGGAGAATTTGCCTGTCTTTACATCATGGCCCTTTTCCTTTGCTTCATCCTCTGTCAGCCCCACACTCGCAGCTTCAGGTGAGCTGTATATGCATTTGGATATCAGGCTGTAATCCAGCGGTGAAGGATTTTCATTTGCGATATGCTCCACTGCAGTGATTCCTTCATGGGAAGCCACATGGGCGAGCTGCAGTCCGCCGATGACATCGCCAATTGCGTAGATATGCGATTCTTTTGTCTGAAAATATTCATTGACCGAAATAAACCCTTTTTCAATCTGTATGTCGGTGTTTTCAAGACCGATGCCTTCCGTATTAGCCTGGCGGCCCACAGAAACGAGGAGCTTTTCAGCAGAGAATTCCTTCTTCTCGCCTTTAATTTCAGCAGAAATTTTCACTTTTTCACCTTTTTGGAGCGTTTCTGGAAGAACCTTGGCCCCAACAGCAAACTTAACGCCTTTTTTCTTCATCAGCCGCTGCATTTCCTTGGAGATCTCCCTATCTTCTGTTGGAATGATGCGGTCTGCATACTCGATGACTGTAACTTCTGATCCGAAATCGGAAAGCATGGAAGCCCACTCAATGCCAATTACTCCGCCGCCTACAATAATAATAGACTTTGGAATCTCGGTCATCTCGAGTGCTTCGTCAGATGTCATCACCTGGGTTCCATCTATTTCGAGTCCAGGGAGCGTCCGCGGGCGGGACCCCGTTGATACGATGACGTTTTTGGGGATCAGCATTTCATTCTCGCTGCCATTGTTCATTTCAACTGAAATGGTTCCCGGCATAGGAGAAAAAATGGAAGGGCCCAGGATTCTGCCAAGACCTTCGAAGACATCGATTTTCCCTTGCTTCATCAGATGCTGGACACCTTTATGGAGCTGGTCAATAATCTTGTTTTTCCTTTCCTGCACCTTGCCGAAGTTGACCGAAACATCTCCTGTTAAAACGCCGAACTCTTCAGCATGGCGGGCTGTGGCATATACTTCTGCACTTCTAAGGAGCGCCTTGCTCGGGATGCATCCGTTATGGAGGCAAGTGCCCCCCAGTTTCCCTTTTTCGACAACTGCCGTCTTTAGGCCCAGCTGTGAAGCGCGGATGGCGGCTACATAGCCCCCTGTGCCTCCGCCTAGTATGACTAAGTCGTATTCTTGTGCCAATTCTATTCCTCCTAAACCGTTGCTTTATTTTTTTCCGAGCCGGGATAATTCTTTTCTGCTTCCTCGCCGCGCAGCACCCTCAGGGCTCCTTCTGCCAGTGCCTGAAGCTCGTTCTCACCAGGCTGCACAATGACATCCGCTATCCAATTGATCCGGCTGCTTATATCCTTGATGAATTCTTTCCCGTAGGCTAGTCCGCCTGTCAAAATAATGGCATCCACCCTGCCGGATAGGGCTGCACCTGCCGATCCAATCTCCTTGGCGACCTGATAGGCCATCGCGGAGTAGACCAGCTTAGCTTCTTCACTGCCCTTTTCAATCATTTTTTCGACCTCGACCGCATCGTTCGTCCCCAAATAACCGACAAGGCCGCCCTGGCCAACAAGCTTTTTCATGATTTCATCGCGATAGAAGTCCCCTGAAAAACAAAGGTCCACCAGATCTCCTGCCGGGACGGTGCCTGCCCTTTCCGGGCTGAATGGGCCATCTCCATGAAGCCCGTTGTTCACATCAGCGACTTTTCCCATCTTATGGACGCCCACAGTGATCCCGCCGCCCATATGGGCAACGATCAGATTTAAATCTTCATATTTCCTGCCCAGCTTTTTAGCGACCCGTCTGGCTACCGCTTTCTGATTAAGGGCATGGAAGATGCTCTTTCTTTCGATCAGGGCAAATCCTGAAATCCTCGCAATATCTTCAAGCTCGTCCACTACGACAGGATCTACTATATAAGAAGGAATGTTAAGGCCTGACGCTATTTCGAAGGCAATGATCCCGCCGAGATTGGATGCGTGCTGGCCTGAATAGCCTTCCCTCAGATCGCGGAGCATCTCTTCATTTACCCCGTATGTGCCCCCCTCGATCGGCCGCAGAAGACCGCCGCGCCCGCAGACGGCATCAAGCTTGGAAATATTCATGCCTTCTTGGTCCAGTGCTTCGAGGATTGTCCTTTTCCTGAAGGCATATTGATCGATGATTTTTTCAAATGAATTGATTTCCCCGGAATCATGGCGGATCGTCTTTTCAAAAATGGATATATCATTATCGAATACTCCGATTTTCGTGGAAGTTGAACCTGGGTTGATTACGAGAATTCGATGGTTGTGTACCTGCAAGATTAAACCTCCCATTCAGATTGTCTCTTTCTATCATTATAGCCGCTGGATATGCTGCTATATCATTAAAATCAAAGAGGCTGAATAAATTATTCAGCGCTCTTGTTGTCCTTTTTCAGCAGTCCCCGGGTTAGCGCCTGCTAAGGATGTGGTGCCCGTTCTGAAGAAATTGGCTCCGTGAATTACGCATTCTTTCAATTCTTTCCTCAGCCATACGGTCAGCGGCCTTATAAGTAGGAATAGCGTCTCTTTTGGCGATTTCAATTACTTTTTCAATATTGTTGTAAATGGTCTCAACTTTTTTCATAGCCCTGTCGCGGTTATACCCGTACAGCTCGTCAGCTACATTGATGACCCCGCCGGCATTGATGACATAATCAGGGGCATAGACGATTCCCATTTCATGGATCAGATCACCGTGAGCAGTATCTTTCAGCTGGTTGTTGGCTGCACCGGCAATTACCTTGGCCTTCAGCTGAGGTATGGTTGAATCATTGATGACAGCTCCCAGGGCACATGGTGCATAGATGTCACATTCTACTCCGTAAATCTCATCCGGATTCACTGCCTTTGCACCGAACTCATCGACTGCGCGCTGAACTGCCTCTTTGTTGATATCCGTCACAATCAGACTTGCGCCTTCTTCATGCAGATGGCGGCAAAGATTGAATGCCACATTTCCTACTCCCTGCACGGCAATGACTTTCCCTTCCAGTGAATCGCTGCCGAAAGCTTCTTTTGCAGCTGCCTTCATTCCGCGATATACGCCGTATGCCGTGACCGGTGAAGGATTTCCGGAAGAACCGAAAGCCGGTGAAATGCCCGTGACATAATCTGTTTCCTCATGGATCATATCCATATCTGCTACCGTTGTGCCTACATCCTCGGCAGTAATATAACGGCCGTTCAGCCCTTGGATATAGCGGCCGAACGCACGGAACAGCTCCTCATTCTTATCCTTGCGGGGATCTCCGATGATGACCGTTTTGCCTCCGCCCAGATTCAGGCCGGCTGCTGCATTCTTATAAGTCATCCCCCTGGCCAGGCGCAGAGCATCTTCAATTGCCGCCTCTTCAGACTCATACGTCCACATGCGCGTACCGCCGAGAGCCGGTCCAAGAGTTGTATCATGGATGGCGATGATTGCCTTCAGTCCTGATTGTTTATCCTGACAGAATACAAGCTGCTCATAATCATAAGTCTCCATATATTTGAATAGTTCCATTTTAATATTCCTCCCCTGTTTTTCAAAAAAATTAAGATGATGCAGAGCAAAGGGCCAAAGCGAGTGAGTTCAGCTTGCTATCTGCCGAATCAGCCCGTGATGTCAGGACAATCGGCGCTTTGGCGCCTGCAATGACTGCCCCGACCTTTGCACCTGCGAAATACATAAGCGATTTATATAAAGCATTGCCTGTCTCAATAGCAGGGACAAGCAGTATATCTGCATTTCCTGCAACTTCGCTGCTGATTCCTTTATGCTCGGCTGCCGCTGGAGAGATTGCATTATCCAGTGCAAGCGGGCCGTCAACAATGCAGTTTCTGATCTGGCCCCTTTTATTCATCATGGCCAGAGCGGCAGCATCCAAAGTTGCCTGCATAGAAGGATTGACCGTTTCAACGGCAGCAATCGGAGCCACCTTTGGATGGTCGATGCCTATGCTTCTCGCAATCTTGACTGTATTATTAATGATTTGCTCTTTCTGCTTCAAATCCGGCGCAATATTCATGGCAGCATCCGTAATGATGATGAGCCTGTCGTAGCCAGGCACTTCAAAAACAGCTGCATGGGAAAGGACACTGCCCGTTCTAAGCCCATAATCTTTATTAAGCACTGCTTTTAATATGATCGAAGTTGAAAGATTGCCTTTCATCAGCACACTGGCTTCTTTTTGGCTTACTGCCCTTACAGCCATTTCAGCTGCTGCTTCTGCTGTTCGTGTATGGATAACTTCTATCCTTCCACCCGCAGCCGCAAGATTTCTATTATAGATCAGTTCTTCAATTGCTTCTCCGTCGCCGAATAATTTAAAATGAGCCAAATTGCGCTTGGCCGCTTCCGCTACTGCGTCCATTACTTCATGGTCTTCTGCTGCGGCAACTGCGACTGTCTGTTTTCTGTTTCCTGCTGCTTTTTCTATGAGCGAGCTCAACCTCAATTTGTTTTCAACCCCTTTAATCAAATGCTGCGACACCAATATTATATTATGCAAGAAATGTGCCAGCCCACATTTACTGAAAACGCTTTATTCATCCCACTAAAGAACCTGCAGAATTTTTCACGCTATGAAAATTATTGCACGCCATTATTTGCAAGGTTATATTTTTCAAGCTTATAATACAAATTCCGGACAGACAATCCCAGGCTTTTGGCAGCTGCCGTTTTATTGCCATTATGCTTATCCAGGGCCCTTTTAATCATGGAGGCTTCAAAGTTTTCGACAAGCTCGGCAAGCGGGGCGTCATTCCCGCCATATTCTTCCGGAACTGAACTGGCTGGCGTTTCACTCTTATGCTGCTTCAAAATCATTTCAGGAAGATGCCTTACTTCAATTTCCGTTTCATGATAGCCCATAAAAATAATGGCGCGCCCCAGAATATTATCCAGTTCCCTTACATTGCCCGGCCAGTCATAGGACATAAGTGCTGATATAGCCTCTTCCGAAGCCTTATCGACATTGCGCCCATATTCCTGATTGATCTTCTGGATCAGCCTGCTGCAGAGCTGTGGAATATCCTGCTTTCTATTCCTTAAAGGAGGAATATGTATCGGCATCCTGTTTATCCGGTAATATAAATCCTCACGGAAAGTGCCGGCAGCAATCCCCTTTTCCAGATTTACATTGGTCGCAGCAATGATCCTTACATTTATCGGAATCGGCTTAGTGCCGCCAACTCTTGTGATCTCATTCTCCTGCAGCACCCTTAGCAGCTTGGCCTGTGTATTGGCTGTCATTTCGCCAATTTCATCGAGGAAAATGCTGCCGTTATGGGCCTCTTCAAACAGGCCGCGCTTCCCTCCCCGTTTGGCGCCGGAAAAGGCGCCCTCCTCGTAGCCAAAAAGCTCGCTTTCCAGCAGGGTTTCCGACAAGGCCGCACAATTGACCCTTATAAATTTATTGTATTTTCTCCCGCTAGCATTGTGGATGGCATGGGCAAACAATTCCTTGCCCGTTCCGGACTCTCCCCTGAGAAGAATGGTTGCCGGCGTTTTAGCCCCCAGCTTTGCCTGCTCAATCGCCAATGTCATTTCTTCGGATGTGCCGATAATATCCTCAAAAGAATATTTTGCTTCAAGCGTACGGATAATTTGCCGTGCCCTAGTAAGTTCCCTGTTCAGGCTTTTGATTTCTGACATATCATGGATGACACCTACGCTGCCCTTCAGCTTGCCGTCCACAATTACCGGAGCGACATTGACAACCACTTCCTTTTTGCCGGGGCCGACTCTCATCGCCGCCCCCCTTACTGCCCTTCTCGACTGAAGGACCTTCATATGTACACTTTCTCCTTCAGAAATATCTGCCGTTGCCGGCTGTCCGATTACCTGCTCCTCTGTCAGTCCAGTGATCCTTGTATAAGCCGGATTGATCAGCAGCCCCTTTCCATTTTCATCCACCACCGAAATCGCTTCATCGCTTGATTGGATGATAGCCTGGAGCATGGTTTGTATTTCTTTCAGGTTTGTGATTTCTTCGGCGAGATTGACTACTTCGGTAATATCCTTAAAAACAGAGAACGCACCGATCAGCTCTCCCTTTTCCCCAATCATCGGTATTCTGGTCGTTATGATTTCCAGTCCATTCGCAAGCACAAGCTCCTGATTCAGCTCTGTCCTTTTCGTTTCCAGTACCCTCGGAAGGCAGCTGCCTGGTATCACATCAAGTACGTGTTTTCCGATTGCCTTTCCGGCTGGGATGCCTGTCATCCTTTCGGCGCTTCGATTAAAGAGGATGATCCGGCCTTCTCCATTGACAACGACCATTCCATCGTCCGTAGAATTGAAAATCAGGTCATGCTTATATGTTTCATTTTTGAATTCCTCAATAAGCTCTTCTTTTTCCTCAAGCAGCTTGCTGATAAGAAAGGCTACACTTCCGGGAATAAGCACTGTATTTTTCGACCGTGCTTCCCTGAGATCGATAAAAACCTTCTCTTCACCCGTCACTTCAATGATGATATCTGGATCTTCTTTTATGTATTCTCTCCAATCGGGACCGGTCCGAATCCCTTCCAGGCGTGCAAGCTGGATTCCCGGAGCATTGTCATTGATATCGACAACTGCCGATACATCAAGGACCGCCGTTTCTCTCAGGAGCCGCAAAATGGCCGTTCCGCCTTTTCCGGCACCGACTATCATAACTGTCTGCATGGCTATCCCTCTCTTGTACGAAGATTTTTTCACTGATAGTCTGCAAGATCTTTCAATACTATTGTAATTATTTTCTCCATGCTTGACAAATTTCTTCTATAATTTATCATTACCGATGAAGAGACTTTTTTAAATAAGGGGCAAAATATGATAAGAATCGCTGCATTAGTTGTTTTATTGATACCCGGCTTTATTGCTGCCATTGGTGTTAAACTGATGAGGGATATGGTATTTGGCATTCTCCAAAGCCCTTTCCCCTATTTATGGCTTCAATTCCTGGCCGGCCTGCTTTTCTTTTTGCTGGGGCTGGGGTTTGTCGCCGGCTTCATACTGTACCGCGACCGAAAAAGGAATAAGGTGCAGGACCGTTTTAGAAGAGAGAGGATCCAGGCTAAAAAGGCTGATTGATTATTTACGCAGGCAACCCGGGAGCACTGAATATTTCATTCCCGTTATATAAAGAACAGCACCCCGTTCGCTGCCGGGGTGCTGTTCTTTGCAGATAAGTATTATTGTTGGAATTTTATCATTTGCAGCTGATATTCAGAAAGGAGGGACGGAGATGAAGCCATTGCAGATTTCCCCCGGAACGGCAATCAAGCTTGCCGAGAAGCTCAATGTTCCACTAGAGCAAATCATGCACATGCCCCAGCATATTTTAATACAGAAGATGATGGAACTTGAAAAAAAGAATTGATGAAGGACTATTCGAAATGCATGCTGTTCCTGACAGCATAGAAGGTGCCCCTGACTGAAGTATCCAGCTTTCTTGATTGGCTTTTAATCTGGAGCTGCGTTTCCGGATATGCGACCTGCAGGATGGATACTTCCCCTTCACCCTTCGTCTCAAGCAGGCCCGTCAATATCTTCCTTTGATGGTCAAGTACGACGATTTCCTCCATCTGCCTCTCAAACAGGCTTAATGTCTGTTCATACTGCTTCTGCTGCTTGTCGCTCAGCTGATTTATGTATTGTTCGAAGATTTCAAGCTGCTTTTTGCCTTTTTCCATTTCAGCGGCCCTTTTTCGGTATGCAAGAAGGAGTGTCTCAAGCTCTTCGTTGACTGTATTTCTGTCAAATCCTTCAATCTGTATAATCGTTTTCCTTTCCAGCCTGTTGCCGATGATGCCGGCCTGCACCCTTCCTTTAGCCTCTATCAGGCCTCCTATCAGCTTTCCTTTTCTTTCATCCGCAAAGATGTTTCTTCCTTTCAGGATTCCGCCGATCGAATAATAGCCGATATGAATATCACCGCCTGCTGTCAGGCTGCATTCATTAGAGTGCTTTATATAAATATTCTTTCCCGCCTTTATCATGCCGGATCCCTGGCCGAACGCGCCTCCTTTAATGAAAATATCCCCTTTTTCCGAAACGATTGCTTTAAACCCGCTGATGCCGAGTTCTCCTAAAATAGAAATGTCAAGAGAAGCATTGACGCTGTAGCCCGGCTTGACAATACCCCTGACTGTAATGCTTCCATCAAATTCGATATTGCCTGTTTCAGGGCCTGCATCGCCTTCTATGACTAGATGGCGGCCTACAGATACCTTGCCGCCCCGGAATGTGACAACACCGTCGCATAACGCCCTCAGCACCATTTTACCGTCCTCTTCACAAGCTTTTACCGTTTTTTTGTCATAAAGCAGTTTTTTATCTTTTCCTTTTAACGGAGGAACCGGATCTCCTGTCAGCGTTTCACCAAAAACCCCTTCTTCTGCAGGAATTTTCTCGCCGAGCCAATCCCCTTCCTGAACCTCATCAATGAAGTTCATATCATAATAATTCGCGGTGCCGTCTTCCCTTATGGCGGGCTTCCTTTCACTCTGCTCAAAATAGCAGATGACAGCATCGCTTCCATGCCGGGGAGGAAGGCCCTTTGCAATGACAGCTTCCTTTTGCACAGGGACGCTTCTCAGCACATCCTCCTCAATCGCATGTTCCACCCCGAGTTCCTGGAGCTGTAAGGCTATTTGATCGGCTATAGTCTTAAATTCTGCATTGAAATAAGCTTCCGTGCAGTTCAGCCGGAGCTTTGCTTCCATCATGTCCCTGCTAAGGCTTACAGCTGCCAGGGGTTTCAGTTCGCCAATAAGCTTCCTTCCTGAATCGGCCAGTTCAAGCGCCTCTTTCAGTACCATAAATTTTGTAATTGAAATTCTCGGAAAATTTAACAGTTCTTTTTCCAGACTTTTTAAAGAATAGCCTTTTCTGAGAACAGTTATATAAACTTCATCTTCTTCACATTCAATTCTTAGCGACTCATCAGAAAATATCTCCATAGGACTTTTCCCTTTCCAGCAGGCATTTGTATTCATTATAGCGGAAAAATAGGCATTTTGGCAGGTTCCTTCATAAACTAACAGAATATTTGCCATTATCCTGTCCTTTTAGCCAAAATAAAAAGCACCCCAGAATGGAATGCTCTCCTTTAAAAGTATATGATTTCATTTTTAAGGCCTTCTTTCAGGCAGTCGCGGCATAAATTAAAAAAACCTTAAAAATGCCTAGCCCTTTCAAGAAGCTTTATGCTCCAGGCGCAGTTTATCAGCAACCATCGCGATGAATTCCGAGTTAGTGGGCTTGGCTTTTGTCATGCTTACAGTGTAGCCGAAAAGAGAAGAGATGGAATCGATATTCCCCCTGCTCCATGCTACCTCGATCGCATGGCGGATTGCCCTTTCCACCCTGCTGGCAGTGGTATTATACTTTTTGGCGATATCCGGGTAAAGAACCTTTGTAATGGATCCGAGCAGTTCAATATCGTTATAGACCATGGATATTGCTTCGCGCAAGTATAAATAACCTTTAATGTGGGCAGGCACACCAATTTCATGAATGATGCTTGTGATGCTTGCATCAAGATTTTTAGGCTTGGATTCTTGGCTTCTGTAGGCGGATGACTGGGACTTGCGGATGACCGGGTTGGACTTGCCGCTTACCTGGCGGATATGGCCGGCGAGATTCTCCATATCAAATGGTTTGAGGATGAAATAGGAAGCCCCAAGATCCACCGCTTTTTTCGTAACATCCTCCTGGCCGAAAGCTGTAAGCATGATGACATTCGGCATCGATGATCTCCGTGATTCACGCAGCTTTTCAAGCACTCCAAGCCCATCCAGATGCGGCATGATTATATCAAGGACTAGAACGTCCGGTTCAGTTTCTTCCAGTACCTCCAGGCATTCCTGGCCATTATGGGCCACCCCGCTCACTTCCATATCATCCTGGGATGCGATATATTCCTCCAGAAGCCCGACAAGCTCGCGATTGTCATCCACGATACATACTTTTATTTTTCTCACGTATTGTTTCCTCCTCAAATCCATTTGTGGTCTCTTTTTCTATCTAGTTCTATTCTAAATGACAAATTCGACAATGCAAACGAAATTCCTTTTGTTTTTTGAATTTTTCTTAAAAACCTGATAAAACCTTTATTTTTCTTCTGTTTTCTTCCTCATTCGACTTTATTCGCATATACATTGATCATTTGGCTGGTTTTTGTCGATTTTTCTTTAGAGCTCACAAAAGAAAAAAGAAGGCCCCGTGCACGCCTTCTTCCTCCACACATTTCAGCTTGCTTTTTCTTCGCTTTTTTCATAAATATCTATTCCTGCTTCATTGAGCATCCACTCGATATGGACTCCGTACCCGCTGGTAGGATCATTCACGAATACGTGCGTGACTGCCCCGACAACCTTTTCGTTCTGAATGATCGGGCTCCCGCTCATCCCCTGAACAATACCGCCTGTTTTATCCAGCAGTTCAGGATCTGTCACTTTGATGACCATCCCTTTTGTTGCAGGGAACTTCTGTGGTATAGTGCTGACAATTTCAATATCAAACAGGTCTACCTCGTCATCATCTACAACTGTAAGAATCTGGGCCGGCCCCTCTTTCACCTGATGCGAAAGCGCTATAGGCATCGGCTTGTCAAGCACGCCGTTTTTCATGCCCCTGTTCAGTTCGCCAAAAATGCCAAAGGGACTGTTTCTTTTAATATTCCCAATAACCTTTTTATCTGAAGAAAATCTTGCGAGCTTTTCGCCCGGATTCCCGTTGCTTCCTTTTTCAATGGATGTAACAGTCGAACGGACAATTTGTCCATCATCGACCACGATCGGTTTTTTTGTATCCATATCACTTATAACATGGCCGAGGGCCCCGTACTTCATAGAACCTGGATGATAAAAGGTCATGGTGCCGATTCCGGCTGCAGAATCCCTAATATACAGGCCCAGTTTAAAATTATTTTCCGCCTTATCTTTAAGGGGTGTCAGTTCGGTGCTGATTTTGCCATTTTCCCTTGTAAGTGTGATCTTCATTGCCTTGCCCGTCTGTCCGGCTTCCTGGACAAAGGGTGCCACATCGGACATCTTCTCAATATTTTGTCCGTTTATCTGCGTGATGATATCTCCTACTTTAATCCCTGCGGTTTCGCCGGGGGAAGCTTTGCCGTCTTTTGCATCCACAAGGTGATGGCCGACTACCAGCACCCCGACCGTATTCAGTTTAACCCCGATTGACTGGCCTCCGGGAATGACCTTAAAATCCCTCAATACATTCACATCAACTTTTTTAACTGGAAATCCTGCCAGTTCAAGCAGCATTTCGTCTTTTCCAATTTTCTTTCCCTTTACGGCAACCTCGCTTCCCTCCTGCTTGAGAGCTGCCGCCGCTTCTGTTTTCATTGTTGCAGACACAGGTGCCGCCTTGCTGAAATTGTATGTTTCACCTTCAAATAGGGTAATCTCTTTGGGAATGCTGATATAATCTTGAAAGGGTTTGGAAAACCCTGCTGCAATTAATGAAACAAGGAGAATTCCACCAATTATTCTTCTTAGTAGCTCTAAATTCAAAACCTTCACTCTCCTCGCTTCTAGTCCACACGTCAAATGGCTACATCTTTAATTTTGCCTCCTTAGTGAGAACTTATAACCTTTGGCCATATAAAAAAAGCTACCCTCTTTGGATAGCTTTTCAAGTTATTTTTATTTGCTGGGCAAGCTGGAGCAATTCCTTAGCATGCTCTTTCGTCAAATCAGTGATTTCCACCCCGGATATCATCCGGCCGATTTCCTTGATTTTATCCTCGGAATTGAGCGGTTTCACTGTTGTTTTAGTTCTTCCATCACGCGTAGACTTTGCGATGAACAGATGTGTATCTGCCATTGCAGCAACCTGTGGAAGGTGGGAAATACAGAGAACCTGTGAATCCCTTGAAACATGGTGAATCTTCTCAGCGATTGCCTGTGCGACGCGTCCGCTGACCCCTGTGTCAACCTCATCAAAGATAATCGATGTGACCCCCTGATGCTTCGAGAAGATGCTTTTCAAAGCCAGCATGATTCTGGACAGCTCACCGCCCGAGGCGACTTTGGAAAGGGGCTTGAGCGGTTCGCCCGGATTGGTGGATATATAAAATTCTATCTTGTCAGCACCGTTGCGATGGTAGCCCCGGCTGGACAATTCCTCAAATTTCACTTCGAACACCGTTTTCGACATATACAGCTCTTTCAGTTCCTTATGGATGAGAGAGGTCAGCTTTTTGGCGCTCTTTCTCCGAAGCCTGCTTAATTGCTCGGCTTCAAGGCTTAAATCCTTCTGAAGGGAAGAAAGCTCCTTTTGAAGCTGATCAATATGTGTTTCCTTATTCTGCAATGTCTCAATTTCTTCTTCTATCCCTGATGCATATTCAAGGATTTCCTCGATTGTCTTGCCGTATTTCCTTTTGAGCTGATTGATTTCTGTCAGCCTTTCTTCAATCTCATTCAGCCTGGCAGGATCATATTCAAGAAAATCAAGCTTGCTCCTCAGACTGCTTGAAACATCCTCAAGCATATAAAAACTGTTGGATACAGCATCTGCCATTTCCTTATATTCAGGATCCAGTTCAGCTGCTTCCTGCAGATGGCCCATAACAAGGCCGATCCAGTCCAGCCCCTTTTGCTCCCCTTGAAGAGCAGTATAGCCAGCCTGCATGCTGTCATAAATCCTTTCGAAGTTCCCCAGCTTCGTTTTTTCTTCATAAAGCTCTTCGTCTTCGTTGATTTTCAGCCCGGCTCCCTCAATTTCCTCCAGCTGAAATTGAATCAGATCAAGCCTGTGGGCCATCTGCTGTTCGTTCTCACTCAAATTCTTGAGCTTTTTGGCTGTTTGTTCATAAGATTGGAATACTTCCCGGTATTCATGCAGGGCCGGCATGATTTCCTCAGAGCCAAACTGGTCAAGCAAAGATAAATGCAGGGTTTCATCCATCAATTCCTGGTGCTCATGCTGTCCATGGATGTCGATGATCGTAGATCCGATTTCCCGGAGTGCAGAAATGGTCACCAGCTTTCCATTGACCCGGCATACACTCTTGCCTGTCCGTGAGATATCCCGGCGAAGGACCACCATCCCGTCCTCGATGTCAATCCCAAATTCCCTTGATTTTTTATAACAGGGATGATCCTGGCCGTCTATTTGGAAAAGACCCTCGATCTCAGCTTTCTGCTCGCCGTGCCGGACAAACTCCGAAGACCCCCGTCCGCCCACTAAAAGGTGGATGGCATCGATGATGATTGATTTGCCTGCGCCCGTTTCCCCAGTCAATACAGTTAAGCCCTTTTCAAATGAAACAGAAAGGGCTTCTATAATAGCGAAATTTTTAATGGATAATTCACTTAGCAAAGATTTTCACCCCAATTTAAAGCATATCGATGAAGCGGTTGGATATCACTTCAGTATCTTCAGGTGTTTTGCAGATGATCAGGCAGGTATCGTCGCCGCAAATCGTACCGAGAATTTCTTCCCAGTCAAGATTGTCTATCAGTGCGCCGATTGCCATCGCATTCCCGGGCAGCGTTTTCATAACAAGCAAATGGCCGGCAGTATCAATCCGGACAAAAGCATCCATTAAATTGCGTTTTAGTTTCTGCAGCGGATTGAACCTTTGATCCGCCGGCAGGCTGTATTTATATCTTCCATCCATTAAAGGAACTTTTACAAGATGAAGCTCTTTTATATCTCTTGACACAGTTGCCTGGGTCACATTAAAACCGGCATTTTTCAGCTCGTCCACAAGATCATCCTGTGTTTCAATATCATTATTGGCTATGATGTCTCTTATTTTGATATGTCGTTGTCCTTTATTCACTTTATCACCTCTATAGGCAGTCGAAACCTGATTTCTATCCATATGTTAGCCGATTTTCTGCTGAATGTACAATTTTTTCTGCAATAGACAGCACGAATAGCCAAGAACCGCCATAATTCGATGGTCCAGCGCCGAAAAAAAGGAATAAGCATGATGCTTATTCCTCTTCTTTCTGCTGCTTTGATTTCAGCTCGGCATGAGCTTCCTTGACTATTTCATCCACGGAAGCAGAAAGTCCGTTTATGCCTGTTTCCTTTTCCCCTTCCCACCTCAGGTGAAGAAGGAACTCAATATTGCCGTCCCCTCCTGTTATCGGGGAATAGGAAAGGTTTCTGACATCATATCCCTGTTCCAGGGAAAAGCGGATCATGCGGTCAATGACGTCGGCATGGACCTTGGGATCGCGGACAATCCCTTTTTTTCCGACCTGCTCACGTCCTGCTTCAAACTGCGGCTTTACAAGCGCAATAACATCACTCCCGGGAACCAGCAGGGTTTTTAGAACAGGCAGAATAAGCTTCAAACTAATAAACGATACATCAATCGACGCAAAATCTGGCATCTCCCCTGCCAGATCGGCAGGAGTCACATAGCGGAAGTTGGTCCTTTCCATTACCTCCACCCGCTCGTCCTGCCTCAGCTTCCAGGCAAGCTGATTATAGCCTACATCCAATGCATATGACATTTTCGCCCCATTCTGCAGCGCACAGTCAGTGAAGCCGCCGGTTGATGCTCCTATATCAAGAAGCACCTTGCCTGAAATGTCGACATCGAACTCTTTGATCGCCTTTTCAAGCTTCAGTCCGCCGCGGCTGACATAGGGGATCAGCTTGCCTTTTACTGTGAGCGGAATATCGGCGCCTACCTTTTCACCAGGCTTATCGAGGCGGCTCTCGTTCGTATAGACAAGTCCGGCCATGATGGCGCGCTTTGCCTTTTCCCTTGTCTCGATAAGCCCTCTTTCTACGAGCAATACATCTAAACGTTCTTTCTTACTTTTCATCTGTTAAGCCCTTTTTTGTTTTTTTCTCGCCAATTTTGCGAGCTTTTGTACGGCCATCTCAGAGGTCAGGCCGATTTCTTCGAGCAGTTCCTTTACGCTTCCATGTTCAATATACTCATCAGGGATTCCCATGCGTTCGACAGCTGCCTGATGGAACCCGTTTTCATGGGCAAACTCAAGGACGGCGCTTCCGAATCCGCCCTGCAGGATAGCTTCTTCTATAGTTAGTATCGGCATATTCAAACTTAATATTTCTGACAGCATCTTCTTGTCAAGCGGCTTGATGAACCTGGCATTGACGACTTTTATTGAGTAGCCCTGCCTTTCCAGCTGATCTGCTGCTTCCATCGCCATCGGGATCGTTGTACCAAAGGTAAGGATTGCAGCATCGTCCCCTTCCTTCAGCACTTCCCAAGTGCCGATAGGAATTTTGATCAGCGTCTCATCCATCGGCACACCGATTCCGTTGCCCCTCGGGAAACGCATCGCAATCGGGCCGTCATCATAAGCAAGAGCAGTGTTGACCATATGCTGGCCTTCATTTTCATCTTTCGGCATCATCATCACCAGATTTGGCACATGCCTCATGAAGGCGATGTCAAATACACCCTGGTGGGTTTCACCGTCAGCGCCCACAAGGCCTGCGCGGTCGATTCCGATGAAGACATTCAGGTTCTGGCGGCATATGTCATGCACCACCTGGTCATAGGCACGCTGCAGGAAGGTCGAATAGATAGCCAGGAACGGCTTCATATTTTGTGTGGCAAGCCCTGCTGCGACAGTTGTTGCATGCTGCTCCGCTATACCCACATCAAACATGCGGTCCGGGAACTCGCTGGCAAAGCCTTCAAGCTTTGATCCTACAGGCATGGCAGGAGTGATTGCAACAATCCTGCTGTCCTTCCTCGCCAGCTTCCTTACGGTTTCACTGACAAGCTTGCTCCAGGCAGGCGGCGGGTTGATCGGTTTAACAAAGTCGCCTGTATCAATTTTGTATGGGCCTGTCCCGTGCCAGGTCCCGACTGTATCCTTTTCAGCAGGGGAATAGCCTTTCCCCTTCTTAGTGATCACATGCAGAAGGACAGGACCTTCTGTTTTCTTTGCATAGCTGAGCGTTTCAAACAGCTCTTCAAAATTATGGCCATCGATCGGGCCTAAGTAGGTAAAGCCCATTTCCTCAAAAAACATGCCCGAAACCAGAAGATATTTCAAGCTGTCTTTTACTCTTTCAGCAGTTGAAGCAAGCTTTCCGCCGACAGCAGGGATTTTTTTGAGGAGAAGCTCGAGCTCATCCTTCACCCACTGATACTTGCCGGCTGTCCGGAGTTTCCCGAGAACATTGTGCAGGGCCCCGACATTTGGTGCAATCGACATTTCATTATCATTGAGGATGACAATCATATTCTTTTGCTCGTGTCCGATATGATTGAGCGCTTCAAGCGCCATCCCGCCTGTCAGTGCGCCATCCCCGATGATCGGGACGATATGGGAATCCTCTTTTTTCAAATCCCTCGCAATGACCATGCCCATGGCCGCTGATAAAGAAGTCGAGCTGTGGCCGGTCTCCCAAACATCATGTTCGCTTTCAATCCGCTTCGGAAAACCGCACAGTCCTTTATACTGCCTGAGGGTATCAAATTCACAGGCTCTGCCTGTAAGGATCTTATGGACATAAGACTGGTGGCCCACATCCCAGAGAAACTTGTCCTTTGGGCTTTCAAAGCATTTGTGGAGGGCGATCGTCAGTTCAACGACTCCTAGGTTGGGTCCGATATGGCCGCCTGTCACTGAAAGTTTTTCTATAAGAAAATTCCTGATATCCTGGCTGAGATCTTCCAGTTCTTTATTGGAGAGCCCTTTTAAAAATGAAGGGTCCTTAATCGATAATAGATCCATGTCTTGGATCACTCACTTTCATTTCTTTTTAAATCACTGTTATTATTAATTCTCTTTTATTATAACGATATGACAATTTTCCACAACAAAATATAGCATATTCCCTGCATTGTACCATAAGAGTAACGCATTGCAGGCGATTTTCCAACTGATTTCCCTTATGGGACATCCAGATCTGCTGGAGGGCAGGAACCGTTTCACTAAAGAAAAGCATAGCTGCTGAATGCAAAAAGGGAATTCTGTCCTGTCTATAAGCTGAAAATCAATCACTTCCTGACCAAAGAAAAAGCCGTTGGCCCGATGCGGCAAACGGCTTCCTTCTCATATCCGGCAGCTGCAGGATCAGCAGAAACTGCCAATTAATCAGTGATCCCTGTTCGCCACCAGATTGGTTATCTCTTCCAGCAGCTGGATTTCAAGGCCTGTTTCCTGCAGCCGGGCCTTTGCCATCCCTATATGATGTTCAAGCGCCTTGTTTGCTCCTTCCATAGTGAGAATGGATGGGTAGGTGCTTTTATTGTTGGTTTCATCACTGCCAACCGGCTTTCCAAGGACCTCTTCATTTCCTTCCAGGTCGAGGATATCATCCCTGATTTGGAAAGCAAGGCCCAGATGGTGGGCAAATTCATTCAGGCTTTTCAGCCTGCTTTCCTCTGCACGCGAGAGGAGAGCCCCTGCTGCTACACTGAATGCAAGAAGCTTCCCGGTTTTGTGCACATGTATGTATTCAAGCTCTTCAAGATCAAGGTCTTTGTCCTCTCCCTCAATATCTGCCGTCTGGCCGCCTACCATGCCTTCAGCACCCGAAGCCCTTGCAAGCTCATTGATCAAAGCAAGCTTCACTTCCGCATCAGCATCCTCAGGAGCCATCTGTGCAAGAAGCTGGAAGCTGTATGTCAGCAGTGCGTCTCCAGCAAGGATGGCATTTGCCTCGCCAAACACTTTATGGCTGGTCGGCTTCCCCCGCCTGAGATCATCATCGTCCATGCTAGGGAGGTCATCATGGATAAGGGAGTAGGTATGGATCATCTCCACAGCAGCTGCAGCCTGCAGGCCTTTTTTTGTATCTTCCCCAAAAGCCTTGAGAGTAGCGAATACGAGGAGCGGCCTGATCCTTTTGCCCCCGGCCTGCAGAGAATAATGCATGGCCTTTTTCAGAACCTCCGGGGCGGCCAGTCTGCTGACACTTTCCTCCAGCTCACGTTCAAGCATCTTTATATGGACCTCTGAAAAAGAATCAAGCTGTACATTCGGCACCATTACTCCTCCTCCTCGATGACAAACGGTTCTTTCCTGCCTTCTTCTGTCAGAACCTCCGTCAGCTGTTCTTCCACTCTTTGCAGCTTATCATGGCACAGCTTGGACAGCTCCATGCCCTGCTTATAGATGGCAATGGCCTCTTCGAGCGGCACATCGCCTTCTTCCAGCTTTTCTACAATTCCTTCAAGCTTTTTCATCGCTTCTTCGAATGTGAGTTTTTCTTCTGCAGCCATTTCTATCACTCCTCTTTGCCTGTCACCTTGCAATTAAAAGTTCCATCAGCCAATTTCACCTGGACATCATCGCCCTTTTCAACCTGGGAGACACTCTTCAGGAGCTCGCCTTCCCCGCTATAGGCCAAGCTGTAGCCTCTGTCCATAATCTTAAGCGGGCTCAGCGCCTCAAGGGTTGAAACCATGCCGCTGAATTCCTTCTGCTTCTTGGTCAAAACTTCTTTCATGGCCCTGCCGAGTGCACGGCTGCCGCGTAAATGGGTTTCCTTCGCTTCCTTGTACAAATCATTTGGATGATTCCTCAAGAGCCTTTGCAGCAGCCTGTCCCGCTCCTCGCGTTTCAGCTCTGCAAGCCTGCCTGCGCTCTTTTTCAGCTGTTCTGTCATCTTGTCTGCCTGTTCTAGCTTCTGTTCGTACAGCCGCTGCGGATAGCGGAAGGCATATGATTTCTGCAGTCTGCCCAATCGTTCCCGCTGCAGGACTGCTCTTTCCCTCATCGCTCTGATAAGCCTGGACTGGCGGTTTAAAATCCTTTCAGCCAATTCATCGATATGCGGAACCGCCATTTCTGCCGCCCCGGTTGGTGTGGGGGCGCGATGGTCGGCTGCAAAATCGGCAATTGTAAAGTCGGTTTCATGCCCGACAGCCGAAATGACCGGAATGTCCGATCCAACGATCGCCCTTGCCACCTGCTCTTCATTGAAGGCCCATAGCTCTTCGATCGACCCTCCGCCGCGCCCGACGATCAGGACATCAGCCTCGGCCTGCCGGTTTGCAAGTTCAATGGCGCCAGCAACAGAAGGAGCTGCCTGGGCACCCTGTACAAGTGCCGGATAAATCAATATATTGGCGATCGGAAAGCGCCTTTTGATTGTTGTGATGATATCTCTTACTGCAGCTCCTGTCGGGGACGTTATCACTCCAACAGTTTTCGGGAATTTCGGGATGGGCCTTTTGCGTTCTGAAGCAAACAGCCCCTCTTTCTGGAGCCTTTCCTTCAGCTGCTCAAAGGCCAGGAAAAGATCCCCTACTCCATCCGGCTGCATCTGCTTGACATAAATCTGATATTGTCCGCTCGGCTCGTAGACAGAGATCTCACCGCTGATCAGCACCTTCATCCCGTTCTCAGGCTCAAACTTCACTGAACGTGCAGAACGGGAAAACATGACTGCCAGGATCCGGGATTTCTCATCCTTCAGCGTGAAATACATATGTCCGCTCGAATGCCTCTTAAAATTAGAGATTTCGCCTTTGACAAATATCTCCTGCAAATGCGGGTCATGGTCAAATTTTCTTTTTATGTATAGAGTTAGAGCGCCTACGGTCAGATAACGCTGTTCCTTCATAGCATACTCCTTTTAAAGGGCTGGGTATCCACATGCCATTTGCTGTTTGTTCTGTACAATAATCTAAACAGCGTAAAAAGCCCTTCCCTATTATAAGTTTAAATAAGGCCATCCGTCACGCCAAAACGGCTAAAACAGGCATATCGCACATTTAAACTGGATAGAGACAGGGCAATGAATGCTTTTGGTCCGGCCGGGACAGGCAGGACGCTTAAGAGTCCAGGCTATCCTTCACTTTCGAGAGGACACCGTTGATGAAACGGCTGGAATTGTCATCGCCAAATATCTTCGCAATTTCAATCGCCTCATCAATGACAACATTGGCCGGGACCTCTTTGCTGTATTTCAGCTCATAGACTCCTTGGCGGAGAAGATTTCGATCCACTGTTGCAAGGCGTTCCAGCTTCCATTTTTCAAGATACTGCTTGATCAGACTGTCAATTTCCTCTTTATTTTCAAGTACACCGGTTACCAGAAGTGTCAGATATTCGTCCCCTTCTTCTCCCTCAAGCACATGGTCGATTGCTTCCGAAGGGTCTGCCTGGCTCACATCAATCTGAAACAGGGCCTGTAATGCTTTTTCTCTCGCTGTTCTTCTTTTCATTATATTCTTTAACTCCTTTTAGGCATCTTTGTCCAAATAACATAAGAAGATAATAGCATAACTAAAGCGGGTTCGCACTGTGTTCATCAATATTTTTGCCATTATGCCTTATATTCATAGGTGTTTTTTAATACTATCTGCAAGAAAGTTCCATATCCTTCTGCAGGTCCAGTAATGGAAAGAGCCAAAGACATTAGCTGTCTTTGGCTCTTCTGATCAGATTTCCTGTTCAATTTCAGGCTCAAGCTTCTGGTTTTCAAATAAGATGCCCACCACATGAATATTGATTTCCTGTGCTTCAAGAGCAGTCATGTTCAACAGGGCCTGGCGGATATTATCCTGGATTTCCTGGGCGACGGCGGGGATTGAGATGCCAAATTTCATCAGGCAGTACACCTCTACCTTGATGCCTTCCTCAGTCAATTCAACCTTGACGCCTTTACCATGATTTTTCTTGCCTAAACGCTCGACGACTCCTGAGGCGAAATTGCCGCGCATCTGTGCAACCCCTTCTACCTCAGAGGCAGCGATCCCTGCAATCACTTCAATGACTTCAGGAGCTATTTCTACTTTTCCATGCCCAGTATTCCCCTGGCTCATTTCCAAAATGTTCTCGCTCATTACAGCACCTCCGGTTAATCTTCAGACTTCATCACTTCGTACAACTCAAGGAACTTGGTATTGAACTGTCCTTCCACAAATTTCTCGTGGCTGAGCAGCTTAAGATGGAATGGAATGGTCGTGTGTACACCTTCGACCACAAATTCGCTTAAAGCCCTCTTCATGCGGGAAATGGCTTCTTCCCGGCTGCTGCCATAGGTAATGACCTTTGCAATCATGCTGTCATAATAAGGCGGAATCATATAGCCCGGATAAGCTGCAGAATCGACACGGACGCCAAGGCCTCCTGGAGGAAGGTACATACTGATCCTCCCGGCTGAAGGCATGAAGTTCTTCTCCGGGTTTTCCGCATTGATCCTGCATTCTATCGCCCAGCCATTAAAAGTAACTTCATCCTGGCGAAGGGCAAGCTTTTCTCCGGATGCAACCTTGACCTGTTCTTTGATCAGATCGACCCCCGTCACCATTTCTGTGACAGGATGCTCTACCTGTATCCTTGTGTTCATTTCCATGAAATAGAACTTTCGGTTCTGATAGTCATATATAAATTCTACAGTGCCGGCGCCTGTATAATCAACCGCTTTTGCAGCTTTAACAGCGGCAGCCCCCATTTCTTCGCGGATTTCTCCGTCAAGTGCGGGAGATGGCGTCTCTTCAAGGAGTTTTTGAAGCCTTCTTTGAATCGAACAGTCCCTCTCGCCCAAATGAAGTGTATTGCCATAGTTATCAGCAAGCACCTGAATTTCCACATGGCGGAAATCTTCAATATATTTTTCAATGTAAACGCCAGGATTTCCAAAAGCAGTAAGGGCCTCCTGCTGGGTGATATTGATTCCCTTTACCAGTTCTTCCTCGGTGCGGGCTACACGGATGCCTTTACCCCCTCCGCCGGCCGTCGCCTTTATGATGACGGGATAATCAATCTTTTCGGCCAGTGCCTTGGCGTCATCCACGTCCTTTACGACACCCTGTGAACCAGGGACAATCGGCACTCCCGCTTCCCTCATTGTTTCACGGGCAATATCCTTCGTGCCCATTTTATTGATGGCTTCGGGAGTCGGGCCTACAAAGATGATGTTGCATTCGCGGCACAGTTCTGCAAAAGCAGCATTTTCCGCCAGGAATCCATAGCCGGGATGGATGGCATCACACCCTGTCAGTTTAGCAACACTAATGATATTCGTAAAGTTAAGATAGCTGTCTTTGGAGGCTGTCGGGCCGATGCAGTATGCTTCATCCGCCAATTGTACATGCAATGCTTCTTTATCAGCTTCCGAATAGACAGCAACAGATTCTATTTCCATTTCCTTGCAGGCACGGATGATCCGTACCGCAATTTCCCCTCTGTTTGCAATTAATAATTTTTTTATCATCGAAAGCTCTCCTTACTCAGGCTTCACCAAAAATAATGGCTGTCCGTATTCGACCAGCTGGCCGTCTTTCACCAGTATTTCCACAATTTCCCCATTCACTTCTGCTTCGATTTCGTTGAACAGCTTCATGGCTTCAACGATGCAGACGACAGAATCCTTTGATACCTTTGAACCTGATTTAACATATACATCGGCATCAGGCGATGGTGAAGCATAGAAAGTCCCTACCATAGGTGAGGTGATTTTATGTAAGTCTGCATCCTGTACAGTTTCCTTTGGAGCTTCCTGGACGGCAGCCGGAGCTGTTTCCTGAATAGAAGCCGCAGGAACTGCAGGCTGCTGGACAGGCACCTCAATGGGCCTTTGCACTGCCGCAGGCTGGACAACAGCAGCCTCTGCAGCCGCGCTTTTCTTCATTTTAATTTTAGATCCTTCGTGCTCATATTCAAATTCATCGATAGTAGACTGATCAACAAGCTTAATCAGCTCGCGTATTTCTTGTACTTTTAACATACCATTCGGCACCCCTTGTCCTAAATAAAATTATGACTAGATACTAATATCATACGATAAGACCACACCAAAGTTCAACCGGCTTCTTTCAAGCAGCAGGACCTTTTTGCATCCTGCCCTTCTATTTTAATGTTTTTTTCAATTTTTGTGAAATTCCTCAAAGGAAATATGCCTGTGCACAGCGAAACCTTACAGCATTAGACTTATTTCGACGGAGGACACCATAATGGACAAGCTTGAGAGCATAAAAAGGGAAGATTTGGCCCGAAAAAATTCACTGATTGTTAAATCGGCTTTTGTAAGCGTTATCTTAGCGGCTGCTGTAGATATTATAATGAAAAAGGAACTGGCTGTCATCCTTGCCATTCTGATTGCCGGGGGCATTGGCCTCTGCATTGTTTGGTTGCTCCACCGCATTCCATCTGCCATTCATATTGTACCGTATACAAGCATGATCCTGATTACCGCCGTCATGTTCATCATCATGGAAAACAGTGTCTCGCCAACAGCTTTTTTCCTCGCATACTTCATCATTGCCGCAGCAGCCATCTATATGGATACAGTCTTGCTCTGGCTGGCATTTTTTCTTGGAAACACACTCATTACAGCTTTTACAGCACTTCATCATGGCACCCTTCCATTGGAAATGAAAAATTATGTGACAATTTATCTGCTTTACCTTTTAGTAACGGTACTCCTTTCATTTCAATTTTCCATATCGCGCAAGCTTGCCGAGAACATAGTTCTTTCTCAGGAAAAGACAGCACAGCTCCTGAAAACCGATCAGGAAATCAGGAGGGCCATAGACAAGGGCACAGCTGATATTTCTGAAATGATTGAACAGGTGAAAGAGAGAAGCGGCAAAAATTTTGAAGCTGCATACAGCATGTCCCGATCTATTGCCGAGGTTTCCGCCGGAATGCAGACCCAGGCTGAGGCAATCATGGGAATTAACCAATCTCTGTCAGTCGCAAACAAACAGGCAGAAGACACCACCCTGCTGTCAGAAAAGCTCCATCAGGATGCGGCTTCAGCCGAGCTGATCACCCGGACAGGCGATGCCCTGGTCGGCAGATTGGCGGAAGAAATGGGCGTATCTTATAAGGAAATGCAGAACGCGATAGAGAAGATGAGCAGCCTCTCACTGCGGATACAGGATACCTCTGCGTTTACCGATTCAATTCAGGAGATAGCATCTCAAACAAATATGCTTGCATTGAATGCATCTATTGAGGCCGCCAGAGCAGGAGAACGCGGGAAGGGATTCGCAGTAGTGGCAGATGAAGTCAGAAAGCTCGCCGACCTGACAAGGAAAACGGCCATGATGATTTCTGAAAATCTGCAGGAGGTTATTTCGGAGACAGAGGCAGCAAAAGAAGACCTGGGAGCTGCAGGAAAAACCATTACCGGCAACCTGACGCTCACTTCGGACACCCAGCAGGCGTTTGAGGAAATCTTCACAGCCTTCATCAGGCTGAAAGAGGATATTGCCAGATACAGCTCCATGACAAGGCAAATCAAGGAATCCTCCCATTCAATCGGGAATGCAGTCACAGAATTCAGCTCTGTGATCGAGCAGGCAAGCGCTTCACTCGAGGAGCTTTCTGCTTCTGTCGGAGAGCAGGCAAAACAAAACGAAGACATCTTCTCGTCGATAAAAAAGGCTCATCATTCACTGGAGGATCTGGTGGAGTTTCAGAAAAAGTAAGTGAAACCCGGCAGATTTATTATCCTAGTGTGCATCAAACATTAAAGAGGCAGTGCATTCAGTGATGCACTGCCTCTTTTCAGCATATCTGCAAGAGTGGTGCTGAACGAGCGCCCTCCGCTTTTCTATTTGTCCAGCTCCGGGAGCTAGCCCCTCGAGTCTTAAGCCAATCAGATCAGAAGGTTAAAGAACAACCTTCCGCTCTGCTCGTCTTAAGCTTGTCGGGGCTGAACGAGCGCCCTCCGCTTTTCTATTTGTCCAGCTCCGGCTCCTAGGTGCTCGAGTCATAAGTCACTTCGGAACTGAAGGCAAAGAACGACTTCAATTCCAAAGCGCCTTATGCTTGAGGCCCGCAGGATGCGGGTCATGCAGCGTTGCCACAGGACGTGGCGCATTTAGCCTGCGTTCCTTGTTGGAACAGTCGCCTCTGCTTTTCTATTTCCCAGGTTCAAATTCTACTGATGCTACCTGCAGCTGCGGGATTTCGCCTTTTACCATTTGGATGATTTCGTTGGCAGCTGTTGGCGAGTGTTCTTTTGATTTGATGGTGATGCGGACTTTTTCTCCGTCTGCCCTTACAAGGACGTCTTCATAGTCCATGGCTTTAATGACTGTTTCAAGAAGGATTTCTTTCTGTGCAACATCTCTAAGCTGGTCGATTTTTTCCTTCGCTTCGTTTCGTTCTTCAGCGGAAAGATCTGTGGAGGCCATGACATTGGTGAGTTCCTCTTCCATCCGGCTGCGCTCATCTTCCATCTGCATGCGGAGCGTTTCGAACATTTCATCGCTGGAAACACCGGAGATGACTGTTTCGCCATCTTCAGAAGCAGTTTCTTCAGCAGATGACTCTTCTGCACCTGCGGTTTCTTCATTTGCCTTTTCCTCGACTGCGGCCAGATCATTGCTTTTTTGTTCAGGAGTAGTAATGTAGTAGACAGAGAGCACGACGACTAAACTTAGCATTGTTAAAAGCCAGACTGTTTGTTTTTTCAATAGCATTTCAGGATTCCCCCTTAGATTTTTTTGGCATTACAGCTACACGGTGGCTTGGCACATCCAGCGACCGCGTTACAGCCTCAATGATCCACTTTTTTACTTGTATGTTATCGGCCCCTTTAGCGACAACGAGTACTCCCCGTATAACAGGTTTCTTCGTTTCCACCACTATCGGAACCTCTTTTTCTCCATCTCTGATAATCACCAGCTGGTCTTCCTTGGACAAATCCTCCACTTTCCTTTTACCTCCCTCCCGATCGGTTTCATCGGTCGTTTGGGACTTGGTTGTGGAGTTCTTTTCCAATACCTTCTTCTCAGTTGCATCCACATTGACAACAACCGTGACATCATCGACACCAATAATGGAATCGAGCGCTTCCTTCAACTGGGCTTCATACGCTTTTTCATAATCAGTGATAGACCCGTTCCCGCCTGTCTTCTTTTGGCCAAAGGCCGGGACATCTTCAGCTTCCTTCCCTTCCTGGCTGCTGAAAGCAGGAAGCACCCCGCCAGCTTCTTCCTCCTTGAAAAAGGAGCTGCTGATGAGCATGATCGCTGCCCCGAATAATAGGGCGATCAGCAAATATTGATATTTTCCCTGCTTCTTATTTTCACCGCTTCCCATCAGGTGTTTCTTTATCCAAGCCAGCGGCCCCTTTTCATTGTCCATTAATCCTTGTTCCCCCCTTCTATCATGACTTCGATAGATTCTTCCTTGATATTCCATTTTTGAGCAAGAAGTGAAGCGATATCGTTTGATTCATCTGTTTCTGCGCTTGATGGAAAGGGTTGGTTCGTATTGATTTCTACCATGGAGACCACTTCGACTGCTTTTTCTTCAGGAACCTGCTGCTTTAGCTGGATGCTGACCTTCTCCAGATTCTCAGGGAAGGCACTCTGATTATTTTCATCCACGATTAGACTTACATCACTAATTTCCAATCCGTACTGTTCCATCAGCTCCTTTTCTGCGTCCGTTTTCAATTGGACAGCCATTTCTTCTAAAATATATGCACTGGTTGAAGCTTGTATTTCTTTTTTCTTCATTTCTATTAAATTTTCCATATTATGATCTTCCGCTGTTTCAGTGATATTTATTTTTCCAATGGCTTCTTCAAAATCCTGGGTGAACAGCTTGAGGACCGGGGACAGGATGATGGTGATCAGAAGCAGACCGGTCACCATCTTCGTATACTTCTGCAGGCTTGAATTCGGCAGGAGCATGTCCACAACAGTCGCCAGAAGAACAAATAATATGATGTTTGTAACCCACTCTTTTATGAACTCCATATCGGTCACCCCTATCTCATCATCATGGTCAGATTTCCTGCAGCGATTATGACGGTTATGCTTAAGAAAAACATAAGAGACACAAGGGCGAGTGCCGCAAATACGTAGATGACGCTCTTGCTGATGATGTCGAGGCAGGCGATGACCGGGCCCCCGCCGAGCGGCTGGAGGACAGCTGCTGCAAATTTATATATAAAAGCAATCATAAGAATCTTGATTGCCGGAAACGCTGCGATAATCAGCAGAATCGCGACTCCCGCGATCCCCACTGTATTTTTCAAGAGCACTGATGCACTGATGACTGTATCTGTGGCATCCGTGAACATCCTTCCGATGACGGGGATGAAATTTCCTGTGATGAATTTCGCGGTCCTCAAGGTCACGCCGTCCGTAATTGCGGCAGAAGCTCCCTGGACTGAGATGACCCCAAGGAAAATGGTCACGAACAATCCCAGAAGGCCTATGCTCCAGTTCCGCAGAAGATTGGCAAGCTGCGTCACCTTGTAATTTTCTGAAAGGACACTCACGATGCTGAGTACCGCTGAAAGAAATAGAAGGGGCAGCACCGCATATTGGATGAACAATCCGCTGATATTCATCAAAAACAGTATGACAGGATGGAAAAATGCAGCCGACACCAGCCCGCCAGACGAAGCGATCAGAGCCAAAAGGAGCGGTACGAGCGCCAGGATGAAAGAGGTCATTGTGCTGATGGCTTCGATGCTGTAATCAACCGCAACCCGGAAGCTGTTCAGTGCGATGATCACCAGAACCATAAAGATGATGGAATAAGCGGCTTTGCTGACAGAGCTCTTTTCAAAAGAATTCTGAAGGGACTGCAAAAACATGCTGAAGACCGTCAGGATGATGAGAGAGCCAAGAAGCTTTCCATTTACGAGAAACTCATGAAAGAGAAACTTCAGCCCCCCGAGCATCCATTCCTTCAGGGAGAATTCTTTATCTCCCTTAATAAATTCATATAAACTGCCTTTCTGGCTTTCCGGCAAAAAGCCGCCATATTCATTTGAAACTTTTTCCCAGAAACCTTTCAGCTCATCAAGCTCAAGGGTTTCAAGCTGGGCTT
Source organism: Bacillus sp. AG4(2022) (assembly GCF_031844465.1). Taxonomy (NCBI): domain Bacteria; kingdom Bacillati; phylum Bacillota; class Bacilli; order Caryophanales; family Bacillaceae; genus Bacillus; species Bacillus sp. AG4(2022). The sequence continues at coordinate 69,884 of NZ_JAUZVH010000002.1, read as the reverse complement.
CAACCAGCGCCTCAGCTCCCTTTGGCCCGTTCTCTCCTTCGTTTTCCCCGGAGGCTTGTACATCTGGCATCACACAGAAGGTGGCGAGAAATAATACTAGAAAAATAAACGGCAGCCGCTGCTTCATCTATTCACCTCATTTAGAAAAACTGATTGCTGTGACTTTAACTTGGTATCAGCTGAATGATCGATTCAATCAGGACAGTCAGGATCGGGATGGCCATCGCCAGAATCAGTATTTTGCCGCCGAGCTCAATTTTCGAGGCAATTGCACCCTGTCCTGCATCCTTCGTAATCTGGGCCGCAAATTCCGCTATATAAGCGATCCCGATGATTTTGAGGATCGTTTCTACATAGACAAGATTCACTTTGGCATTTACCGCAATCTTTTCAAGCATATGGATGATGGCATAAATCTGGTCAACGAGAAACAGGAAAATGCTGCATCCGGTAAAGACAACGAGCAGAAAAGCAAAGTTGGGCTTCTGCTCTTTTACGACGAGTGCAAGGAAGGTTGCAACCAGCGAGATGCCTGCTATTTGAAAGATCTCAATCGCTGAGCCCTCCCTTATCCTTGAAATAAAAATACCGACTTAATTTTTTGAAAGAGGTCGTCCACAATCGAGGCAACCATAAACAAGATATAGATAAAGCCGAATAAAGTGACCCACTGTGCGTACTCTTTCTTTCCGACCTGGTCCAAAATGGTGTGCAAAAAGGCGACTACGATCCCTACTCCGGCAATTTTAAAAATAATATCAACCTCTAATCCCATCATTTCTCCTCCTATACGCTGCTTAAATATTCCTTGCATCGTGTGCGAGCCCTGGTTTAAATCAATAGAATGATCAACAGGAGACCTGACAGGAAGCCAAGGCTTTTTACCATTCGTTCGTATTTTGCCTGTTTTTCATAAGCATCGGCTTCTTCCCTTTCCAGATGAGAGAGTGCCAGCATGATTTGTTTCTGCTGGGAAAACCGGTCATGGCGGCCGAGGGTCTCCCCGAACTGCTTCATGATCTCAAATTCTCCCTGCTTGAAGGCCGTCAGCTTCCACACCTCTTTCAGGCTTTCTTCCCAGGCTGCCCTGACGGTTGTTTCCGAATCTGTAAGCTTCTTTGAAAAAGATTCAAAAAACCAGGACAGCGGCTTTGAAAGCTGGGCAGCCAGCCTTCTTGCCGCTTCGTGGAGCGGTGTATGCCCGTACATGATTTCCGCTTCCAGCGATTGAAGCGCTGACTTAAGCTGCCGCAGCTGGCGCGGTCTCTCATTCAAATGTTTTGATGCCTCAAATCCTGCCCATGTAGTGGCTAAGATGATGAAACAGGCGCCGATGATCTTCATCATGCCAGGTTCACCGCCGCTTCCCGATGGATTTCCCTGCCTGACTTGTCCAGAATTGATGCAATATTTCCGGGGCCGCCTGTCCGGTCCAAAATCACATATCTTTCAAAAATTCCGCTTTCAAGAATCTGCTTTAATGTCGGTCTGTTCTTTATTTCCTCCCATGAACGTCCATGGGTTGTCATCATCAGCTTGATTCCCGCATGGACAGCCTCCATGATGGCCTCCCCATCCTCCTGCCTGCCGATTTCATCAACGAGCAGGACATCCGGGCTCATGGAACGGATCATCATCATCATCCCTTCCGCCTTCGGGCAGGCATCAAGGACATCCACTCTTGGCCCAAAGGTCATCTGGGGAATGCCGCTGACACTTCCGGCAATCTCAGACCGCTCGTCCACTATGCCGGCCTTCTGTGCCGCAATAGCTGGATTCGCTGCACCAGAGGAGACAATCCGGGCAATATCCCTCAGCAGTGTGGTCTTGCCTGTCTGGGGCGGGCCGACTACCATAGTGTGGAGCCAGCCGCTGCTATATAAATAGGGTATCAGCCTGTCTGCTGTCCCGATCTTCTCTCTTGCCACCCTGATATTGAAGGAAGAGATATCACGGATGGCCTTGACTTTCCCTCCATCCAGAATAACTTTCCCGGCAAGCCCCACCCGGTGTCCGCCTTCTATTGTGATATAGCCCCTCTTAAGTTCCTCTTCCAAAGTGTAGATTGAAAAATGGCTGATTTTATTCATTAAGTGGACGGCATCTTCGGCTCCGACTGTATAGGGCAGGAAGCAGGGAATGCCTTTGGCTGTCACTTCAAGCGGCCTGCCGATCCTGATCCTGATTTCCTCAAGATGCTCCATCATTTCAGGAGGGACATTTTTCAGCTTGTCTGATAAATTTTTTGGCAAAAAGGCTGCAACTGTTTCCACAAAAATCCTCCTTATAGCTTTACTGTCTTTTATTTTCGCTACTAAGAAATGTATGTCGTTCCAGGAGCAATATGACAATATTTGTCCCTTTTCCATAAATGGTTTTTCGGATAGAAACAAAGGAAAAAGATTCTTTATCATGCAGAGAATATGGGTATCATGAATAATGACAGGGAAAGGAGAGGGATATGCTGTTTACCAGGTATAAAGAGGAAATTAAGAAGCTTCCTTTAAAAGAAACATATACAAAAGAAGACCTGCTGCATCCGGGATTGCTGATTGAAAAATATGGTGCTCTCCAGATCTATTACTCGCCCCATAATGAATATGTGAATAGCAGAGCTCAAGTGTTGATACTTGGCATTACGCCTGGATGGGCGCAAATGAACAAAAGCATCACACTCGCAAGGCATTTGATTGGAAAGGTTCCTGACTCAGAGATGCTGAAGAGGGTGAAAGCAGAAGGACGCTTTTCAGGACCCATGAGAAAAAATCTGGCGGAAATGCTGGACAGCATTGGCCTGGCCGAGTGCCTTGGCATCGATTACTCCATGAAACTCTTTCATGATGATGATTCTATCCTTCATACATCCTCACTTGTAAAATATCCTGTTTTCAATAAAGGAAAGAACTACACAGGCCATGACCCGGAATTAAGCCGGAGCCCGTTTCTGCTGAGCTATGCAGAAGAAACATTCAGAACGGATATACAGCCGCTGGATTCTCCCTTGATCATCCCCCTCGGCAAGGCGGCTGACAGCATATTGGAAGGATGGATAAACAGCGGGCTGATCAAACCTGAACTCTGTTTATCTGGATTTCCCCATCCCTCCGGGGCAAATGGACATCGTTTCAGACACCTTGAGGAAAAGAAGGAGGAGCTGGCAGGCAAAATCAGAAAGTATTTTAGCTGATGATTTTGTTCTGCTGCCGGCCGGAAACCAATAAATTAAAGCAAGAAGGATTAGGGGGAGGACAGTATATGTATAAAAATCAAGGCATTTCAGGGCAGCCCCTCCAGAAGCAGGGCCGGAACACCATCAGGGTCACAGGAAAGGGAACCGTCGAAGTAAAGCCAAGTAAAGCGGAGACCATCTTTGGCGTTTCGGCCGAGAGCAGTTCCCTGGCTGAGGCACAGGCGGAAGCGGCCCAGACGATCTCCAGGATTCAGGACGCTTTAATCAGGATTGGACTGCCGGAAGAAAGTATACAGACAAGCAACTATTCCGTTTTTCCGCAATACGATTTTCAGGATGGGAAACAGATTTTCAGAGGGTATAAGGCAGAGCATTTATTAAGGGTGATTGTTTCACCTGTGGAAGCTGCCGGCCGAGTATTGGATACCGCTGCAGAAAACGGAGCGAATATCATTTCTTCCGTCAGGCTTTTAGCCGATGAATCAAAGCCTCAGAAGCAGGCTCTGTCACTCGCGGTCATAGATGCCTATGAAAAGGCTTCTGTTATTGCAAAGACCCTTCATGTACAGCTGGTTAAAACACCAGCAGCAGTCACTGAAGGAATCATTGCCCCCGGCCAGCCAATACAAGGGGAAGCCGGCATGTTTGTAAAAAGCGCGGCCGCTGGTACTTCAATAGAACCTGGCACTATGGAAGTTACTGCCTATGTTACAGCAGACTTTGTATATTAAAAAAAGCAACAGCCGATTGGCCATTGCTTTGGGATAACATATTAAGGGCCGCAGTTGCCGCCGATTTATATGGAGTTTCAAACCTGCTCCAACAGGTGGGTGTCCGCAGGAATTCTTTCCGGGTGTCCTCTGTATAGAGGCATGCCGTCCTGATTCCGATTTAGGGCTCCCTATTACTACATAAAGGTTGAAACTTCATATACAAACGAACAACGCAGCTTGTATTAATTATATTACAATAACATTTCTATAAAGGCAATAGCTTTAAGCCATTTTTTCATAAGCATGATTTTAAAAGCGCATACTAAAAAGAGTGCGGCAAAAAGAGTACCGAAGGGGTGGCTACCGAATGGTAAATGAAAATCACGAAAAATTTTTAAAAGAGCAGCAGGATCCCGACCAATATCTTGGCGGAACAAAAAGCAACAGCAAACCGGCATCCTCTGACCCGGAATATAATAATCCCGGAAATACCGATCAATCTCCGGGAACGACCGGAAGGAAGCTTTAACAGTTTAAATCAAAAAAATACCCGCTGGCATAATGCCACGCGGGTATTCCTTTTTTTCACCGATTAGGCTCTGGACACATAAGAGCTTTCAGTTGTGTTGATGATCAGGACATCTCCCTGGTTGATGAAGAAAGGAACCTGAACAATCAGGCCGGTTTCAAGTGTAGCAGGCTTGGTTCCGCCTGAAGCAGTATCACCTTTGATTCCAGGCTCAGTTTCTGTCACTTCAAGCTCAACAGTGTTTGGAAGTTCAACACCAAGCGTTTCTCCCTGATACATCATGATCTGGACTTCCATATTTTCTTTAAGGAACTTCAGCTCATACTCAATAGAGTTTTCAGGCAGTTCAATTTGCTCGTAAGACTCGTTGTCCATGAATACGTGCTGATCGCCGCTTGCGTATAAGTATTGCATTCTGCGGTTATCAATCTGCGCCTTGCCTACCTTCTCGCCGGCACGGAAGGTTTTTTCCTGGATAGCGCCGGTGCGCAGGTTGCGGAGCTTTGAACGAACAAACGCTGCGCCTTTTCCTGGCTTAACATGCTGAAAATCCATTACTCTCCAAATGCCGTTATCTACTTCGATTGTCAATCCTGTACGAAAATCATTTACAGAAATCATGTGTTATGTCCTCCTAATATGCAATTACAGAATGATTAGTTCTTTAGTTGAATGAGTGAGCTTTTCGTTATGGTCCTTTGTAATGATTGTATCATCTTCAATGCGCACACCGCCAAGGCCAGGGATGTAGATGCCAGGTTCGACCGTGACGACCATCCCCTCTTCAAGGATGACATCAGATCTGGATGCAAGCCCAGGACCCTCGTGGACCTCAAGACCGATTCCATGTCCTGTCGAATGCCCGAAATACTCTCCATAGCCTTTGCTGCTGATGTGGTCGCGGGTCAGGGCGTCTGCTTCTTTTCCGGAAATGCCCGGTTTGATGCCTTCAAGACCCTTAAGCTGAGCTTCAAGGACTATATGATAGATATCCTTCAGCTTGCTGTCCGGCTCACCCACAGCAAGGGTGCGGGTAATGTCGGATACATAGCCATTATAATAGGCGCCGAAATCAAGTGTAACCATATCCCCTTTTTCAATTACCTTATCGCTTGCCACTCCGTGCGGAAGGGCAGATCTATATCCGGATGCAACAATGATGTCAAAAGAAGAAGAGGCTGCACCTGCTTTTCTCATAAAGAATTCCAGTTCATTCGAAACCTCCAGCTCTGTCCTGCCGGGGCGTATATAGTCCAGAATATGAGTATATGCCTTATCGGCAATGCTCGCAGCTTCCTTTAATATCTTAATCTCTGACTCCGTCTTAATCAAGCGTAACTTTTCAATTGCCCCGCTTACCGGAACAAGCTCTGCTTCTGCTGCTGCTTCATAGGCTTTGAAGGAAGCAAATGATACATGATCCTGCTCAAAGCCAAGCTTCTGGATCCCCAGATTCCTCGCCTGCCTGGCCGCCTCTTCGACGATATTGCCTGAATGCTGAACGATTTCAAAGCCTTCACACTGCTTCCCGGCCTGTTCGACATAGCGGAAATCTGTGATGAACTGTGCTTTTTCCCCGCTGATCAGCACCACTCCAGCAGAACCGGTGAAACCGGTTAAATATCTTCTGTTATAATTGCTTGTAACCAGCATCCCATCGATTGAATGCTGTCCAAATGCAGCGCGAAGCTTCTCTAATTTCTCCATCCTAATTTCTCCCCTTTTCCAGTAGTGCGGATAATGCCAGCTCATATCCCTTGAGCCCCAGGCCGACGACCTGCCCCGCCGTAACCGCTGCGGTGACAGATACATGGCGGAAGGGCTCCCGGGCGTGGATATTCGATATATGTACTTCAATGACAGGCACGCTTATGCCTGCTATGCAGTCCCGAAGGCTGTAGCTGTAATGTGTGAAGGCTCCGGGATTAAAGATCACGCCATCGAACTCAGCCTCATTCGCTTCATAAAGCTTATCGATGAGCGCCCCTTCATGATTGGACTGGCAGGCTTCCAGTTCTGCCCCGTATTCGCGGGCCAGCTCTGCAATCCGCTCTTCCAGCTGCTTCAGTGTGGTCTCCCCATAAATACCGGGCTCCCGCTTGCCCAGCATATTCAGGTTCGGCCCGTTTAATAGTAGTATTTTTTTCATAAATAGGCTCCCGTGAAAAAAAGAATGTCCATAAGAACATTCTATCACAATTGAAATCGGCAGCACACCGAAACCATATTATGTTGCAGTTTCTTTTTCCTTATCTTCCCTGAACCTGATTTCATTTTCTTCATAAGAAATAGAGAAGCCGACGAATACTCCATAAAGAATATAAAAACAGACAGAGGCAATGATTGTATTTTTATCCAGATCCCTCAGCGGGCTGATGCCTGGAAAAATGGGATTCAGTACAAAAAAGACCAGCAGGAAAAGCGCAATTCCGTAGGCTGCCCCCGCAAAGATGCTTTTGATCTTTCTAAGCAGGGCATAATAGATGATGGCTGCCCCGATGGAGACAATCCCTATGAATACAAGCGAAATGACCGTCCCAAGCCACGTCTTCTTCCATCCGCCTATAGCCCATGGCTCCAGGATAACCCTTGGATGGATTTCAGTCAGGTTAAAGACGTAAGCCAGATAAGCCAGCCCGCTCCAAAGCACTCCCCCGACAAATCCAGTGATGATGACCATAGCCATGAAGGACATCGGCTTTTCCCTCTGATTTTGTTCAAGCTTTGCATGTTCTTCCTTCATTTTTCCACCTCCATTGCTTTAGTATGCCCATGGTTATTTTTTCAATTACATCAAAACCAAAAATTGAAGGTTCATCGGCTGCGAGGCTGAAATAATCTTACTTTCGCTCCGCTCTAGAGGTTTTATCCGTTTTTTAGTAGAATAAATATAGGTACATTCAGCTTATGCAAAAAGTGCCTTTCAGGCACGATCCACTTTTTTCAATATGCTGTTTCGGCCCAGTACACAATAGGTTGGTGTTACATATATGTCTAAAGACCAAAAGCCCGTTTATGGCGGCCAGGCGGTAGTTGAAGGCGTCATGTTCGGCGGCAAGCATCATTATGTCACAGCAGTCAGAAGGAAGGATGAATCTATTGAATACTTCCATCTGCCGAGAAAGTCCAATCCGTCTCTCCGGACGATCAAGAAAATCCCTTTCCTTAGAGGGATAGCAGCCATTATTGAAGCAAGTGCGAACGGTTCGAAGCACTTGAATTTCTCAACAGAGAGATTTGATCTTGATCCAAGCGAGGATCATACCTTAAAAGAACAGGAGCCATCCAAGCTGACCATGTGGCTCGGCGTGGCAGCCATAGGGGTCATTTCATTCCTGTTCGGGAAATTTATCTTCACCCTTGTTCCGGTATTCCTGGCGGCCTTGACAAAGCCGATTTTTTCGAGTGATTTTTCCCAGGTATTGGTAGAAGGATTTTTCAAGCTCATCCTTCTGCTTGGCTATATTTATTTCGTTTCATTGACCCCGATCATCAGGCGGGTGTTTCAGTACCATGGTGCAGAGCATAAAGTAATAAATGCTTTTGAAAACGGCAAGGAGCTGACGGTCGAAAATGTGCAGGCGCAGTCCAGGCTCCATTATCGCTGCGGCAGCAGCTTTATCCTCTTCACCGTCATTGTCGGCGTCTTCATTTATATGTTTGTGCCGACCGATCCGCTTTGGGTCAGGATTTTAAACCGCCTTGCCCTGATTCCAGTCGTTCTCGGAATCTCCTTTGAGGTCCTGCAGCTGACGAATAAGGTCAGGCATGTGCCTGTTCTGAAATGGCTCGGCCTTCCCGGACTCTGGCTTCAGCTCCTGACGACCAAAGAACCGGATGATAAACAGACAGAAGTTGCCATTCTTTCGTTTAACGAACTGCTAAAAAAGGAAAAGGAAACCGAGGACGCTAATAAAACAGAAGAAATTGTATAAAATATAGTTTAAAAGCAAGTGAAAATGCTCATCATGCTCATAGGGAGGTGGCTTTTTTGAATAACCGGACTTCATTGTACATTGTTGCCGGCCTCATCGGCCTCGCAATAATCGGAATAACAGGCAGATTGGTAAACGACCCTGCCGGTTTTTTGCAGAGTATAGCCGTAATGGCCCTCATTGGTGCTGCCGTATACTTTCTGTTTCGCCGTTTCTACAAAGCTGGCCCTATGAAAAAAGAGCAGCAGGCATTTGTTAAAGCAGCTAAGAAATCTAAAAGGAAATATCAGAAAGAACCTGCCAGCACCAGGAAGGCAAGTGTCGGTTCGCTCACATCCTTAAGGAAAACAAAAGCCCGCAAGTCTCCATCTCATTTAACCGTCATTGACGGAAAAAAAGGCAAAAAAAAGAACCGGGCCTCCCTTTGATGCCCGGGCAGATTAGTATTACTCCTGCTGGCTGTAAATGGCCGGCCAGCGGAAGCACTGCCAATATGGGGCAGTGCTTTTTAATTCCCTCAATAGGTCCATTGAGAAAAAAACTTCCTCGCTGACCGCCTCCCGAGCTCCAGCAGCTCTTCTTTTCTTTCAGCGGTAAGGCCAAATTCTGTAGAAACGATGCCCTCTGTCGGAACAAAAATGATATTCTTTGCATGCTTCCGGGAAATATAGCGTGCATCATGGGCATCCTTCATTGTCTCAAAGAGCGCCTCATAGAGCTGGATCGCATTATTGATTTTATTTTTCTCCCTGTTCAAGACATCATGGCTCAGCTTGATCCCAAGTACTGGCCGGAGCTTTTTGACATTTTCCTTGTCAAAGAGCCACATCGGAAAATTGCTCAGCACTCCCCCATCGACTAAGAGACTTGTTTCTCCTTCATAAGACTTCAGTTTGACCGGTTCAAAAAAATAAGGCAGGCTGCAGCTCATCCGGATAGCCTTCGCTACGGAGAATCGGCCAGGGTCGACCCCGTAGCTCATTAAATCATCCGGTAAGACGACAAGCCGGCCGTTGGTCAGATCTGATGCAATGACTCTAAGCTTCTGTGGTGCGAGGTCGCCAAATGTACGGATCCCCCTTGCAGCGAGCTTTTCTGCAATCCACCTTTCCAGCTCGTTTCCCTTGTACAATCCAAGTCGCCAATACAAGAGCAGCCACTTAGCTGCCGAAAATGGAAGCAGCGTCCTCCTGGCATCCAGCAGCTTTTTCAAGTCAAGTTCATTCATCAGATCGAACATTTCGCTGCTTGTGTATCCTGCAGCAGAAAGTCCGGCAACAATCGAGCCCGCGCTCGTGCCGGCCACCCTTTCAAAGCGGAATCCTTTCTGCTCAATGACCTCCAAAGCACCGATCAGCGCAAAGCCTTTAATGCCGCCGCCTGAAAAAACGCCGTCTATATACATGCAAGCCACCCCCGTCGATGATACCTGCTTGATACATCTTTAATCGGGCAGCTGCAAAAATAGTACGGCGGACAAATTAATTATTCAGGATAAAATATCAGGTTACGTAAAATACTGGACTTCTGCTTCCGGAAAAAAGGAATGGACATAACTTCGGATGGTTTCTTCCATTTCCTTTGCTTCATCGTTCTGGTATACATATTTTCCTATTCCGTAGCGGCCCCACTTATATTTCCGCTTTTCTTCATCCATTTCAAGCTTTGTTTTCGGATAGCGTTTTTCTATGACCTTCTTGGCAGGCTTAGTGAAACGGTGCTGAATAAGTTCAAAAGTAAGATCTTTAAGCTCTATGCCATCCAGCGACTGCTTCAGCCTTTCAAAAAGCTCATAATATCCTTCTTTCCAGTTTTCATGAAGATAGATTGGCGCCACGATAAAACCTAAAGGATATCCCGCCCCTGCAACCTTCCTGGCCGCTTCGAGCCGTTCATCGAAAGTGGAGGTGCCCGGTTCAAAATTCTTGATTACATATCGTGAATTGACGCTGAAGCGGAACCTTGTCTTGCCATTATGCTTGGCATCAAGCAGATGGTCGACATGGTGGTACTTAGTCACAAAGCGGAGTCTTCCATACTCTGTCCCCCCGATGAATTCAATCGTCTTTTTCAATGAGTGCGTCAAATGGTCAAGCCCTACAATATCCGAGGTACAGGCAGCTTCAAATCGGGTGACTTCAGGCGCCCGCTCCTCCATATATTTTTCAGCCTGAGCAAAGATATCCTCAAGGTTTACATATGTGCGGATATACGGCTTGCTTCCAAGGGTTGTCTGCAGATAGCAGTAATGGCAATGCCCCATGCATCCTGTTGCAAGCGGGATGGCATACTCGGCTGACGGTTTGGACGTATCGAATTTGAGCGTCCTCCTGATGCCTACTACAAGTGTCGATTTTGCATTCCGGTACTGCTGAAGCTCATTATTCCCCGGGATGCCGCGCACCTGGTTGTGGGAAGTGGTTTCGCGGATTTCGATGCCTAGCTCCTCAAATTTCTCCTTCAGCTCCTTTCCCAAAGGATATTCAAGCGCTTTCGGTTCTATATACACAAGCTGCGGCATGAATGGTTTCATCTTTATAACCCCGTTTCTATGTTTGCTTGGCTCAGGCATGTCGCCGGCACTTTTTTGTAGTATGAGCATTATTGGGGCAAAACCAAAAAAAAGAGGACGGAAAAATTTTTCCATCCTCTTTTTACTGTTTATGAAAATTTTACAAGCCGCATTTCAATTGGGCATTACAGTTTGTGCAGGTATTGCAGCCGCCGATTTCTTTTACCTTGCCTTGGCGGCATACCGGGCAGGTGTTGCCTACTTCAGAGCCGATGGTTACATCTGTCGATCTGAGGTCACTGATTGTGTCAACCAGCACAACACGCTGCTTCGGCTTTTCCTCTTTCGTTTCTTCCTCATCGAAGGTGTTTTCTTCCGCTTTCAGCGTAAGGACCTGCGAGTCGCGGGAACCGTCGACATATACTGTTCCGCCTTTCGCCCCGCCGCGGTACAGGCGTTCATACACACCTTCCACCTGTTCAACGCTATAGCCCTTCGGTGCATTGACCGTCTTGCTTATAGAACTGTCAATCCAGCGCTGGATGACACATTGAACATCAGCATGCGCTTCAGGGGAAAGCTCCATAGCGGAAATAAACCATTCCGGCAGGTTCTCAGGATCTGCGTCAGGGTTGCGGTCCAGATACTCTTGTACGATATCTGCCTTCACCTCAATGAACTTCCCTAATCGGCCGCTCCTGAAATAAGAGAAGGAGAAGTATGGCTCAAGCCCTGTAGACACCCCGACCATTGTACCTGTGGATCCTGTCGGTGCTACAGTCAGCAGGTGGGAATTGCGGATTCCTTTTTCAAGGATGGACTGTCTCACATCTTCTGGCATTTTCTGCATAAATCCAGTCTCTGTGAAGTTCTGGCGGAGCCTGCTTGTTTCTTCATCCGTTGCCCCTGTAAGGAACGGGAAGCTGCCTTTTTCACCTGCCAGCTCAACTGAAGCTTTATATGCGGTTACAGCAATCGTTTCAAATACTTTGTCGATCAGTTCGTTGCCTTTTTCTGAACCGTATTCTGTTTCACAGTAAATCAGCAGATCATGCAGCCCCATTACACCAAGTCCGACACGGCGCTCTCCCAGAGCCTGCTTTTTGTTTTCTTCAAGGAAGTATGGTGTCGCGTCAATGACGTTATCCTGCATGCGGACGCCAACTTCAACAGTGCGGGCCAGCTTTTCAAAGTCGACCGTTTTGTTTTCCTTGTCAGCCATTTCAGCAAGATTGACAGCGGCGAGATTGCAGACAGAGTAAGGCGCCAGCGGCTGCTCTCCGCAAGGGTTTGTCGCTACTACCTTCTGTCCGTAGGCTTGTGCATTTGTCATATCATTCGCATTGTCGATGAAGAAAATGCCTGGCTCCGCTGAATAAGTTGCGCAGATATTGATCAGGTTCCAAAGCTCTTTTGCCTTGATTTTGCGGTAGGTGCGCACTTTGTGGCCCAGCTTTTCCCATTCGCGGACATCACCGATTTTATGCCATTCTTCATTGTAGATCTTCATCGTTTCAGCATCATATGACTCCACATCAGGGAAGCGCAGCTCATACTCTGCATCTTTTTCAACGGCATCCATGAAATCCTTTGTCAGGCACACGGAAATATTGGCGCCAGTCAGGAACTCAGGATTATGGACAGTATAATTGCCTCCGGCAGCAAGCTTATTTTCCGCATCCTTGATGATTTTCTCGCTGAAGCCGCCAAGACCGGGGATTTGCTTATAGTTGATGATTCCCTGATACATATTGGTCTCCTGCTCAGTCAGCGGAGTGAACTTCAGCTTTTCACTGGCATAGCGCTTGATTGTTTCATCCTGTGTGTTTTCCAGCAGGAAACGGAGGATGCGCGGGTTTTGCATTTTTGAGATGATGAATTCGATGATATCAGGATGCCAGTCGGTGAGCATGATCATTTGCGCACCTCTCCTTGATCCGCCCTGTTCAACCAAATGAGTCAGTTTCGCAATATCATCAAGCCATGAAACCGAACCGGAAGATTTGCCGTTCACTCCGCGGGCCAGCGTGTTGCGCGGCCTTAAGGTCGATCCGTTTGTTCCGACGCCGCCGCCCCTGCTCATGATTTCCATTACCTGCTTGCGATGCTCTGAAATCCCTTCCCGGGAATCCTGTACAAACGGCATGACATAGCAGTTAAAGTAAGTAACATCCGTATCCGCGCCAGCACCGTAAAGCACCCTTCCGGCAGGGATGAAGTTCAGGCTCACAAGCTCGTGGTAGAATTTCTCAAACCATTCTTTGCGCTTCTCTTCTGTTGCCTCTGCAGCTGCCAGGCCTGTCGCATTGCGCTTTGCAATCTGCTCATAATAGATTTCAAGCGGCTTCTCAATCACATCCAGCGATTTCGTAATCACCGGTTCGTCCGGATTATCCAGTACTCCGCGGAATTCTTCCTCCACCAATACTTTGGCTGTCTTGTTCTCCCAGTCAATCTCCTGGATGAAGCCGAGGCCGCGGGCAGGGAATTTTGGATCTTCTTTGACCGTCAGGACAACGAAGTCCCCGTTCGCCAGAGTAATCTTTTCTGTATCCTTGAAAGTATAGCGGTCCAGCATGACCAGACGGGAAACCCCTTTATGGGTGATTTTCATATCAGGGGTGATCGGATGCACCTGGGGAAATAGGCGGATATCCTTGTTTAATTGTTCGATGTTCACTTTTGCTTTTTGTCCTAGAACGACAGACATACACACAGCTCCTTCAATGTATCTTTCTATTAATAATAGAAAGCCAAGCTTCTATTTGTTTTTTTGAATACCCTTAAGTTATCATATCTAAAACCTCAAAATCAATATATAGTATATAAAATATTTTCGACACCACTATATATTGTATTGGAGGTCAAATCAATTTGATTTTGTCAAACGCAGAAAAAACTAGATTTCAGAGATAAGAAGAGATATTGTCCGATTAATGACAGTAAACGATTATTTTCGGCAAATTTCGGGGCTTGCGTTTTATATGCGGACCCCTTGGAAAAATATTCATATTCTGGGTGTGCCAATTTCTGTATCAAACAGAAAAAAAGCGACAGGGCCGCTTTTTATCTTTTAAAGTTCCATTCATCGTTTTCATATCGGTCTTTTGCAATTTTGTTCACATATTCCATTTCTTCGGCGGAAAGCTCATAAGGTTCAAGATGAATGTCAAGACCTTCTTCAAAGCCCTTTCTGAAGGCTTCCTTGGCCTGCCCGATTGTAACTTTGTCCCGGCTCAGCTCGTTGATGGCAACGGCTTTGCTTTTGAACGCTCTCTGCATCCTTTCCTTCACACGGTCATTCGGATACTTGAACAGGCTGAAAAGCTTATCTTCATCAAGGTCGAGGAGGATGGATCCATGCTGGAGGATAACACCCTTCTGCCTTGTCTGGGCGCTTCCGGCAACCTTTCTTCCCTCAACAACAAGCTCATACCAGCTTGGTGCATCAAAGCAGACGGAGGAACGCGGGTTCTTCAGCGACTCCCTTTCCTCGGCTGTCTTCGGAACAGCAAAATAGGCATCCATTCCAAGATTGTGGAATCCCTTAAGGATTCCTTCAGAAATCACCCGGTAGGCCTCTGTGACTGTTTTCGGCATTTCAGGATGGTCCTCTGAAACGATGACGCTGTATGTAAGCTCATGTTCATGCAGGACGCCCCTTCCGCCTGTCGGACGGCGGACAAACCCCAGCCCGTGCTTTTTGACTGCATCCATATCGATTTCCTTTTCCGCTTTTTGAAAATAGCCAATGGAAAGCGTTGCCGGATCCCATCCGTAGAAGCGGATGACAGGCGGGATCTTTCCCTCGCTGTTCCACTCGAGGAGTGCCTCATCCAAAGCCATATTGAAAGATGGGGAACCATATCCCGAATCAATAAATCTCCAAGTTTCTTTTAGCATATGTAACCCTCTTTTTCATGTTTTGAGTCTTGCACATGTTCTCTAGTCTATCAAAGTGGGCGGAAAAAACAAAGCAAACAGCCCTTGCCTAATATTTCAATTTACGTCTCGCCCGCTTTGTCTCCAGCAAATCCGAAAACGTGAGAAATACGTGAATTTTGCAGGAATTCCTTTACTCACATGCCTGCCGGCTTATATAATAAAAGCTGGCGTAGCTATACGTGAAAGGAGAAGTCACATTGGATACACTTTATATTCTTTTAATCATTATCGGGGGCTTTGTTACCTACTCTGTCGTTACATGGCTCTATCAGCGCAAAGTCGTCAAGACCCTGACAGAGGATGAATTCCGCGCAGGATACCGGAAGGCTCAGCTGATTGATGTCCGGGAGCCGAATGAATTCGATGCCGGCCATATCCTCGGGTCCAGAAATATCCCGTTATCCCAGATGAAAATGCGCATGAAGGAAATCCGTCCGGACAAGCCTGTGTATCTGTACTGCCAAAGCGGGATGCGCAGCGGACGTGCAGCCCAGTTTTTATACCGCAGAGGCTATAAAGATCTCCACCAGCTGCAGGGCGGCTTCAAAAAATGGTCAGGCAAAATTAAAGCGAAGAAATAAGGGAGGCACTTCCCTTCTATACATGAGCAAGAAAGGGTCCAGCCTTAAGGCGGGACCCTTTTTCCGTGTGATCATATGAAGCATTACTCCATTTCAAGAATAAATATGCGTTAGAAACAGAGTTTCACACGAATGTGCCCAAAATCAGCAGGGAACATACTAAGCCAAAAGAGATAGGGCGAAGCACAGCGCTGATGCCGTGTTTCGCCCCTCAATGCCATGAAACTTAAGCTTCTTTCTTATACCGGAGGACCGGTTTTCTTGCAGCCAGGGTCTCATCCAGGCGGCCGATGACCGTCGTATGCGGCGCTTCCTGCACGATTTCAGGATTTTCCTCCGCTTCCCTGGCAATCTGGATCATGGCTTCAATGAAGCTGTCCAGTGTTTCTTTTGATTCTGTTTCAGTCGGCTCGATCATGATGCATTCTTCTACATTCAGCGGGAAGTAGATGGTAGGCGGATGATAGCCGAAGTCGAGCAGGCGCTTCGCAATGTCAAGCGTTCTGACGCCAAGCTTTTTCTGGCGCTTGCCGCTGAGTACAAACTCATGCTTGCAGTGCCTGTCGAATGGCAGATCGTAGTATTCCGCCAGGCGCCTCATCATATAATTCGCATTCAGGACTGCGAATTCGGTGACATTTTTCAAGCCGTCCGGCCCCATTGTGCGGATATAAGTATAAGCGCGCACATTGATGCCGAAGTTTCCATAATACGGTTTGACCCTTCCAATCGATTGCGGTCGGTCATAATCAAGGACAAATTCCTCACCGCGCTTAGCAACGATCGGTTTAGGCAGATAGGGTATCAGGTCTTTCTTGACGCCGACCGGACCTGACCCGGGTCCTCCCCCTCCGTGAGGTCCTGTGAATGTTTTATGGAGATTCAGATGGACAACATCGAATCCCATATCTCCAGGGCGCGCTTTGGAAAGGACCGCATTCAGGTTGGCACCGTCATAATAAAGCTTGCCGCCGGCACCATGCACAATCTCTGCCATTTCAAGAATGTTTTCTTCAAACAGTCCAAGCGTGTTCGGGTTCGTCAGCATCAGGGCCGCTGTATCGGATCCGACTACCCGTCGCAGATCCTCAAGGTCTACTAGGCCGTTCTCATTCGATTTAACGGTGACGGTTTCAAAGCCGGCGACCGTTGCTGATGCCGGATTTGTCCCGTGGGCTGAATCCGGGACAATAACCTTTGTCCTGCCGGTGTCGCCATTGGATTCATGGAAAGCCCTGATCATCATCAGCCCTGTCCATTCCCCGTGTGCACCTGCTGCCGGCTGCAGCGTCACTTCGTCCATTCCGGTAATCTCAATTAAATGCTCCTGAAGGTCATACATCAGCTCCAATGCACCCTGGACAGAGCTTTCCTCCTGCAGGGGATGAATATGGGCAAAACCGTTAAAGCGTGCTACATTTTCATTGATCTTCGGATTGTATTTCATTGTGCATGATCCCAGCGGATAAAAACCTGAATCCACGCCATGATTCCTTTTTGAGAGAGCAGTATAGTGCCTCATGATGTCCAATTCCGATACTTCCGGAAGCTCAGGCTCTTCTTCACGCAGGTATCCTTCAGGCAGCAATTCAGCCACATCCACTTCAGGTACATCGAGTTCCGGCAGGCTGTAGCCTGTGCGGCCCGGCTTGCTTATTTCAAAAATCAGCGGCTGGTCTTGATTATGCATGGTAATCCCCCAATTCTTTAACAAAAGTATCGATTTCTTCTTTCGTGCGAAGCTCTGTCACGGCAACCAGCATATGGTTTTCCAGTGAACGATAGCTTCTGCCAAGATCATAGCCGCCGATGATTTCTTTATCGAGCAGGCTCTTATTGATCTCCTTGACTGGTGCATTCAGCTTTACGACAAATTCATTAAAGATCGGGCCTTCAAAGGCAAGCTCGAATCCGGCCTTCTTGAACTGATCCCTGGCATAGCGGGCTTTCTGCATATTCTGGACGGCAATATCCCTGACTCCCTTTTTGCCGAGGGCTGTCATGGCGACAGATGCAGCAAGAGCATTCAAGGCTTGGTTGGAGCAGATGTTGGAAGTCGCTTTATCACGGCGGATATGCTGTTCCCTTGCCTGAAGGGTAAGTACGAAGCCGCGGCGGCCTTCTTCATCAATCGTCTGCCCGACAAGGCGGCCCGGCACCTTTCTCATCAGTTTGGAGGTGACGGCAAAATAACCGCAATGAGGTCCCCCGAATGCCGTAGGGATCCCGAATGGCTGCGCATCCCCTGCCACAATATCGGCGCCAAACTTGCCTGGAGGCGTTAATGCGCCCAAGGAAAGCGGATTGCTTGATACAACGAACATGGATTTTTGGGCATGGATGACTTCCTCAAGCTCTTTCAGCGGCTCTATGCGGCCGAAGAAGTTAGGGTATTGAACAATGACTGCAGCTGTATCGCTGTCCATCTGCTCTTTCAGCACATCCATATCTGTGATTCCGTCCTTATGCGGAATTTCAACAACCTCTATATATTGCCCCTTTGCATAACTTCTGACAACATCCTTCGATTCCGGATGTACAGCCTCGGAGATCAGGATTTTCTTGCGGCGCGTCTGGCCAGCTGAAAGCATGGCTGCCTCAGCGAGGGCAGTGCCGCCGTCATACATGGAAGAATTGGCTACATCCATGCCAGTCAGTTCGCAGATCATCGTCTGGAATTCAAAGATGGCCTGCAGCTCCCCCTGCGAAACCTCCGGCTGATACGGTGTATAGGCCGTATAGAATTCGGAGCGGGAAATGACGTGGTCCACAATCACCGGCATATAATGATCATAGACACCGGCTCCGAGGAAGGATGAATTGGACCTGAGGTCGGCATTCTTTCCTGCCAGCTTGGTAAGCTCCTTCAATAATGCCGTTTCCGGCTTTGCCGGTTTAATATTGTACTCTCCCTTAAACCTGACAGCTTCAGGTATATCACTGAACAGTTCATCAATCGAACTTGCCCCGATCTTCTCAAGCATTTCCTTTTTGTCTGTTTCTGTCATAGGCAGATAGCGATGCGTCATGTTTTTCCCCTCCGTCACTTCTTATCTCTTTTATAAAAAGGTGTGGCAGCTATAACTGCTTTCAGCCGTTTGCCGCGGATTTCAACTTCTACCTCATTGCCAAGCTCCGCATATTGGGTCTTGATCAGGGCGAGGCCGATGTTCTTCTTCAGGGTCGGTGATTGTGTGCCTGTCGTCACTTCGCCGACCTGCTCTCCATCCGCCAGCACCGGATATCCGTGGCGCGGGATTCCCCTGTCAATCATTTCAAGCCCGACCAGCTTTCTCGGCACACCATTTTCTTTTTGCTGCTTGAGGACAGGCTTGCCGATGAAATCAGCTTCTTTATTAATCTTTACAGCAAAACCGATCCCGGCTTCAAGGGGGGTAACGTCTGGCGACAGCTCCTGCCCGTACAGCGCAAGGTTTGCTTCAAACCTCAGGGTGTCGCGGCAGCCGAGCCCGCAAGGCAGCACACCTTCTTCTTTTCCGGCTTCAAGGATATCATTCCAGATGCTTGAGGCATCATCCGAATGGCAGTAGATCTCGAATCCATCTTCGCCCGTATAGCCGGTGCGGGAAACGAGCGCTTTCTTTCCATTCAGATCCACGTCACTGCTGAATTTAAAAAAGCCAATTTCGCTTAGATCCTTTTCGCCTGCAAGCTTCTGGAGAATCCCTTCAGCTGCAGGTCCCTGCAAAGCAAGCTGGGCAGTCTGATCAGATAGATTCCTGATGTCAGCGCCGTCAATCAGATGATCTTCAAGCCACTGATAATCCTTTTCTATGTTTGCCGCATTGACAACCAGCAGATAGTGATCATCCTCGAATTTATACACAAGCAAATCGTCAACAGTGCCGCCGCTTTCATAGCACATCGCGGTATATTGTGCACCGCCGCTTTTGAGCTTGGAGATATCATTGGTCATCATTTTTTGCAGAAAATCCTGGCTGGCTTGCCCTTTCACTTCTATCTCTCCCATATGGGATACATCAAACAGGCCTGCTTTTGTTCTTACGGCTTCGTGCTCATCTTTGATGCCAGTGAACTGCACCGGCAGGTCCCAGCCGCCAAAATCGATGGTTTTTGCTCCAAGCTTCCGGTATTCCTCATATAATGGTGTACGTTTTAGCTGCGACATTCACTTGTCCCCCTTGATCCAAATAATAAATACAAGATTGCTAACCATGAGGCTTGAACGCCTGAAGGTTTTGGGCACGAAAAAAGGACAGAGAAATCCCCCGTTCCTAACGAGGGTCTCTGTCCTGGCACCTGAAAGTTTACCTTTTACCGGTTTTCCCCTTTGGTGGCTTCCTAAATGAAGCACTCTCCAGAGCCGCGTCCAACAAGGGTTCTTTTGCCTGAGAGATTCACATGAATGCTTGCTCCTTCGGCGCTGTATACACAGTCTCTCCCCTTATTCTCATCCGCATTTATAATTTTTTCCAATATGGCCATACTATTCAATGAAGAATCCGCAGCATGCTGCTGATGGCCGTTCGGAGCCAAAATTTGTTTAATGACAAATTTCGAAACATTCAAAGCTATTATCATCCTACCATCCTATTTCAGATTGGGCAATATATAATTTGAGACGCTTCTTTTTACCCGCAGGACTCCCCGGGGGCATTGCCAAGAGGGGCTTAACTACAAGCGAAGGAGCTGTTTTACCATGCCAGTCCAGATCGATTTTGATTCTACATGGCAAACCGAGTTTCTATCAAGAATATCCAATGACGGACCTTGGGGGAATTGGGAGCTTTACAGACTTGCTGCAGAGGTCGAGCAGCATACCATCATCCCCGAATTCAATGGCCTCCAGGCTCCGGGGCACTTGCCGGACCTGACGCCGCTGCCCCACCAGCTGGAAGTTGCCAGGCAGGTAGTTGAGAATATGAACGGAAAAGCGATATTGGCCGATGAGGTCGGGCTCGGAAAAACAATTGAAGCGGGACTGATACTAAAAGAATATATGATTAGGGGTCTCGTGAAAAAAGTCCTTATCCTGGTTCCAGCCTCTCTTGTCACCCAGTGGGAAATCGAGCTGAACACAAAATTCTACATACCGGCAGTTGCCCAGCGCAAGGCTTATGTGTGGGAGCAGTGCGATGTGGTGGTATCTTCCATAGATACAGCCAAAAGGAATCCGCACCGCGACATCATTTTTTCCCTTGATTATGATTTGATTATCATCGATGAAGCTCATAAGCTGAAAAACAGCAAAACGAAAAACTATGAATTTGTCCAGAGCCTGAAGAAGAAATTCTGCCTTCTCCTTACTGCTACACCGATCCAGAACAGGATAAGCGAGATTTTCAACCTCGTTTCTCTCTTGAAGCCTGGCCATCTGGGTAATGAAACAGCTTTTTATGAAAAGTATAAGAAGGATTCACGCTCGCTCGATGACAATGCCCACCTGAAAGAGCTGGTCAATAAAGTGATGATCCGGAACAGGCGGGCTGATACCGGGATTGAATGGACAAAACGGCATGTAGAAACCATCCCGATTGAATTTTCCAAGGAAGAAAGAGATCTGTACGAATCTGTTACAGAATTGAGAGGGGAAGGAGATTGGGTCAATTCAAGCCAGTTCTCCGTCATGACCCTGCAGCGCGAGGCCTGCAGCAGCCGGGAGGCAGTCTTTTATACGCTCCGCAATATGGTTTCCAGGCAGGAGGCCCCTTCTGATATGTTTCAGGAACAGATTCAGTTCCTGGTCAGCAAAGTGGAGAAGGTTCAGAGAAATTCTAAAGCAGAAAAAGCGCTCGAGCTTATCAAAGGCATTGACGATAAGGTCATCATTTTCACAGAATACAGGGCGACCCAGCTTTACCTACAATGGTTCCTGAAGCAGCACGGCATCAGTTCTGTCCCTTTCAGGGGCGGTTTCAAAAGGGGTAAGAAGGATTGGATGAGAGAGCTGTTCAAGAACAATGTCCAGGTCCTGATTGCGACAGAGGCCGGAGGTGAAGGGATCAACCTCCAATTCTGCAACCATATTATCAATTATGACCTGCCATGGAATCCGATGCGCCTTGAACAAAGAATCGGAAGGATCCACCGTTTGGGCCAGGAAAAAGATGTGATGATTTATAATTTCGCAGTCAAGGATACAGTTGAAGAACATATTCTCAAATTGCTGTATGAGAAGATTCATCTGTTTGAAAAAGTCATCGGGGAGCTTGATGATATCCTCGCCAAGCTTGAGTTCGGAAGCATCGAGGACCATCTGACAGATATTTTTGGAAGATCGGCTTCAGAGGGAGAGATGAGAATCAAAATGGAGAACTTGAATAGCATGATACAGCTTGCTGAAGAAATGAAGGAGGGCGGCGCACATGCAGCAGCAGGAAATACGTAAATTCCTGGCACGCTATTTTACCGCAAACGGCTGTGATATCACTGAGGAGGGACCCGGCTATATGACAGTCCAGCTGACAATTGAGCTTGATAAAGAGCTGATGAACCGTCCTTTCTACTGGCATTATCTTGAAAAAACCGGAGGCATCCCGAACCCGATGAAGCTGACGTTCATTACTAACCGGCAGCTTGCGCCTTCCGACTTGAAGGGAGAAACGATCCATTTCGGTTCTCCGCGCCTGCATCAGATATTTCAATCAGCACGGAGCCTTGCAGGCTACATCCGTCTGTACGAACAGCATTCTTCCCCGCCGGGCAGGCAGACGCCTTTAAGGCCGTGGCTTTGCATGAATGTAAAAATTTCTTATCAATGCGACCGGAAAAGAGATGTATTCAAATCGATCGGTCTGCAGCTGCTCAATGGCCAAATGGTTGAAAACTTCCATGACCGACTGCTTCAGCTGCAGCTTACACCGAAGATCCCCGACTATTCGTTTAC
The DNA here is from genome assembly GCF_031844465.1 of Bacillus sp. AG4(2022). NCBI lineage: Bacteria > Bacillati > Bacillota > Bacilli > Caryophanales > Bacillaceae > Bacillus > Bacillus sp. AG4(2022). Next base: position 47,611 of record NZ_JAUZVH010000002.1, on the reverse strand, counting down.
ATTGTCGCCTCTGATCATGCCAAAGAGCGGCATCAGCAGGATCGAAGGATTCCTGAAGTCGCAGATTGATTCAGAGGAGCACGGCTGGGCTGACGAGGCAAGGGAACGATGGAAGAAGGATCTTGATCTGCTTGAACATTTTTATGAAGATATGGAAGAACGGAACGAGACCTACGAAAATGAAAAAACCGCCCTGCAGGAGCAATATGAGCCAAAAGTCAATGTCAGCATCGTGAATGGCGGGCTTTTCTATCTGACAGATACGGCCGTTTAGGCAGAAACAGCATGGCTTTCACACATTTTCGATGCTTGTCCGGTATTCGCCGCTCCTCTTATCCTGCTGCAGCATAAGCTGGTACAAGATAAGGGAGTATCTTAAGGCTGTACTTCCTTATCATCACCCCTGGATAGTTTCCAGTATATACTTCTTCATCTCCCGAAAAAAAAGAGAAGTGCAGGCCCGGCCCGCACTTCTCTTTTTTTATTTCCGGCATATCATACTCCCCGCCGCCGGACTGGAGCATACACTCCTATTTCTCAGGCCAGGCTCCTCATAACGCCTTTTTCTATTGCCGTTTTGCCGCTTTACCTTTTTTCAGCCCAGCCAGCAGTGCATATGGGATGATTCCGAACCATTTGAATAGGAACGGCTCTTTTTCATCCTTGCGGCTTTCCTTCTGTTTTTTCCGCTCATCCTTCGGCTGGTCCATATACTTCACAAAAGTCTGGGTGACATATTTCACATAATCATTGGTTTTCATCGGACACACCTCTCTTTAGTCAAAGTATGTCCCGGCCGTCAGCTTTTCAAACACAGCTGCGCTTCTGCCGTGATGGAACCGATTGTCCTCCCATCAGTCTCAATAATATGGTCGGCAGCTTCCTTATACAATGGAAGCCTCGATTGATAGAGAACTTTTACTTTCTGTTCAAGCCCGCCCTCGAGCAGCGGACGTGCCGTATCAGCAGCAAGCCTTTTAATTGTTTCCTCAGGAGAGGCATGCAGGAACAGGACAGTCCCGGTGTTTTTTAGAAGGTCGCGGTTTTCCTTCCTTAAGACGACACCTCCCCCTGTAGTGACGATGATGTCCCTTGCCGACAAACGCTTCAGCATTTGCGTTTCCAGCTTACGGAAATATTCCTCGCCTTTCTGGGCAAACATCTCCTTGATGCTGATGCCTGCTTCCTTTTCTATTTCCTCATCCATATCAACCGCAGGCTTCCCAAGAACACAGGAAAGCTCTCTGCCGACAGTGGTCTTCCCCGCTCCCATAAAGCCGATTAAGTAGATTGTATTCATCAGGCGGATCTCCGTTCACTTTTTTTCTGTCCATTTTATCATTTTTCCGCGGTCTCTGTCATAAAACGCATATGAAACAATCGGTTTCTGGGATCCTATCGCCAGGGTAAAGGAGATTTCGAAGAGAGAGCCCGCCAGTTCTGTCATAGAATATGTCACAGTCCCTTCTTTAAATATAAAGCTGCCAGGCTGGAGGGTTTCATCCTCCTCCACATCCGCCAGGTGCCTCTCAAGCCTTTTGACAGAGCTGAGCAAATAATAATCCTGTTTGAGGATTTGTTCTTTTTCGTTCAGCAATTCTGCTTCTGACACATTCTGCCCCAGCAGGATAAGAAGCGATAAGCAGGAAGCCAGAAGAATGCTCAGAGACACAGGAAAAGCAAACCCTTTTTCATTCCGGAGCATTCTGGTTCACCTCTATAAATGGCACAATCACTGTGTGAAAATTTTCCCCGTTGCGGCTTTGCGCCTCTACGAGAAGGCTCTTGCCCTGAAAGGAAAACGAGGCCGCCTGGATATTCTGCAAAACCACTTCATGCCCTTGCCCGTTGACTCTCCTTCTTAGATTGCTGCCGTACCTTTCAAAGCTGACAGACTCACCGCTCCCCGCAAGCGTCAGCCGCCCTTCATTTACTTCAATATTTACGCTCATATGAACCTCTTTTTTCAGCTGTGCAGAAAAGATTTCCCATTCCATTCTTTGAAGCCTCATTTCCGATGCTTCCCCATCAGCCAGGTATCTGAGCGAAAGAGGGAGCAGTGAAGTAATGATGAGGAAGATGCTAAAGCCGAAGAGCATCTCAGCCAGCGTAAAGCCATTATTCCTTAAAATAAATGTCACAAATTCTTTCGTGTTTCCCGTTCTTTTTCTCATAGTGAACACAAACCTCCACACTCAGTCCATCCAATTCCATCTCCTCTATGGGATAGGCTTCATGGTGAAGCACAGAATGGGCCGATCCCGCAGCTTTCATCTGAAGATATTCATATAAGGCCTGCACCGCTTCAGAGCTTTTTCTGTGTTCCTCCGCCTGGTCTGAGGCATGGAGGAACAGCGGAAACAGCACACAGGCTGAAACAAGCCAGGCAGACAGGCTGAGGATAAGCTCCGCAAGAAAGAAGCCTTCATTCTTTAACAATATAAAACCTTCCTTTCCCTATTAAAAACGTGATCCTGTATGTTTCCCCGCCGGCTTCGGCATACAGCGAACCGAAGCTGCTTACATTCCCGCTTGGGAGAAAACGGAAGGATAACTTCATTGTATCTTCGTATATGGCGATATCCTCCTCATAGCTTCTGTCGATAATAGCGGCAGAATTGGGCGGGGTGGCGATATAACGGTTTTCGTCCGGAAAAATATAAAAGGAAATGGTCTCCTGGCGGGAAATCGCATATTGCTGTGCGAAAAAGAGGTCTGATTGAAGCTGAGACAAAAACAGCCTGCTTTCAAGCCGGCTTGCCTGAGGGACGATATAAACAGCAGCCAGAGAAGAGATCAGAAGAAAAATTGAGAAGACAAGCAGTGTTTCAACGAGCGTGAATCCACCTTCACCTTTAGCCATTATTCAGCTGCGTGACCTCCCCATCCGCACTGATAGAGATGCTGCTGCCGTTCGGACAGGATGTTTCGCCTTCTTTTAAATATCCCTCGCTTACAAGCTCCTCTATTCCCGAAGGATACTGTTTATGCTCTATCTCATATGACTGGACCTGGGCCTGGACCATCTTGATGTAAGCCTCGCAGCCTTTGCTGTTGATCTTGGAATTATGCTTGGTGATATTCGGCACGGTTATGATGAGCAGGACAGAAATGACAAGCAGGACGATCATCATTTCAATAAGGGTAAAACCTTTTTCGTTTTTCACTATTTCATCTCCTTTATAAACCATTTAGTAAATGAAACATGGGGAGCATCACGGCCAGATACATGGAAATCACGAGGGCGCCGATGAGGGAGAATAATACTGGCTGGACGATTTTGAGGCCTGAAGTGACCTTCTGCTCGAATGCCTCCATGCAGTGGATGCTGTAAAACCTCAGCTCCTGTCCAAGCTTGCCGTTTCTCTCGCCATGGCGGATGATTTGGCACAGATCTTCCTGGAAAAAAGCAAAGCCGGACAAAATATCATCCAGTTTCTCCCCGGTTCTGAGCCTGATTTTTATGGATTCCCCCAATTCACTGTAAAAAGGCTGCTGGGGATTTCGCTGGAATAAGAGGAGAGCCTCAGAGACTGAGAGCCCCCCTCCTAGCAGATAGCCAAGCTGGGCCGTGAAATACTGGGTAAAAAACAGCCGGAGCAGTGGGCCGGCTGCAGGGAGCATGGCAAGGCGCCGTTTCTGGTCCATCTGGGGAAGATGCCTGAACCTGAAAGAATAATACAATAATGAAGCTGCAGCGAGGGCAACGAAAAGGACAGCAAAAATGGGGAACAGGGTCCCTGCAAGCATTACCGCTTCAGTAAAGAAATTTGTGTCTAAATCCATGGAAGAAAAAAGCGAAGTAAATCTGGGGAGAAGCGTCTGCTGGACAAAGAAAAATAGAATAAATGTGGCTGACATCAGAAACAGCGGATAATAGAGGATTTTTCTCAGGCTGCTGATTTCCTTGCTTCTTCTCTCCATGATAGCGCTTCCGTCTATAAAGGCTTCTGCAAGGCCGCCATGCTGCTCGGCAAAATAGACATAGCCGATTAAAGTGGGGTTGAACTTGAGGTTTGTGAGGACCCGGTAAAAAGGATGGCCCTCTTTTAAATCATTGAGACTATCTGAAATTGCTGCTTTTCTGAAATCAGGCAGATGATAGGCCAGGGATTCGATTGCTTCGCTGAGCGGGTAGCCCCTCTGCAGAAGTTCGCCTGTCCTCTTCAGGAATCCCGCCTGTTCGTCCAGCGTCCATTTACGAGTCCTCATTATACACCCACCGATCCATTTCAGCCTCCTTAATGTACCCCAGCGCAATTCCTTTGAGAATGGCATTCTTCAGAGTAGGATACTGATAGGCGCTCCCTTCCCCTCTTGCCTCCTTCATGACCGCAGAAAGGGCTTTGCCTGTCAATAATTCAAACACACTCGCCCTTCTTCCCGCAGCGGCACCCCGGCAGTGAGGCGGACAGGTACCGCTGCAATACGGGCATGACAGCTCCACGAGACGCTGCGCTGTTACAGCTATCAGGGTCTGCTCAATTTCCTGCCATCCTACCCCGAACTCACAAAGCCGGTATATAGCACCCTTGGCATCCCTGGTGTGCATCGTACTCAGCACAAGATGGCCTGTCAGCGCTGCCCGTACGGCAATTTCAGCTGTCTCTGCATCGCGTATCTCACCGACCATAATGATGTCCGGATCATGCCTCAGGATGGCCTTCAGCCCTGAAGCATATGACACGCCCGCCTTTTCATTTACCTGCACCTGAAGTACGAGGTCGCTGTCCTTCTCGATCGGATCCTCCAGCGTGATGACATTTCTTTTGAATAAGGATGAAGTTTCATGCAGGAGGGAATAAAGGGTAGTTGTTTTTCCGCTGCCGGTCGGCCCGGTAAACAGGACCAGCCCATGGGCATGCTTCAGCAGTGCCAGGAGCTTATTCGACATAGCCGGAAACAGGGAGATCTTTGAAATGTGGATATTGTCTTCCTGGGGAAGGATGCGGATGACCAGACTTTCATGATGGGAAGAAGGAAGGGTGGACAATCGGAGGCCAATCAGCTTCTGATCAATCTCCAGTGAATACGCGCCGCTTTGCGGGCGCCTGCGGTCGCCGATATCCATTGAAGCAGAGAACTTGAAATGGGCAATCAGCCTCTCACAGTCATCAGTCGGCAGAACCTGCCGCGATAAGAGCCTGTCAGCGATCCTGAGCTGGACCAGGGTATCATGCCTGCGCGGGAGGATGTGGATATCCGAGGCATTTCTCCTGACCGCATCACATACGATACTGTCGGCCAATTTTTCAATTTTACTCAACCATATAACACCGCCTTTCTTTGGGATAATACTTATTTCGACAGTTCCTGCAAATGTCCTCCTGATATTTTTATTTTTTTTGCATAGGACTTCCGTTTTTCCATATACTATTTTTACACAGCAGCATTGGGCTATAGCCAAGCGGTAAGGCAACGGACTTTGACTCCGTCATGCGTTGGTTCGAATCCAGCTAGCCCAGTTTCAGAAGGCAGAAAAAGGGGAATCAGCATGGCTGATTCCCCTTTTTCTGTTCAGCTGCTAAGCTTCAGCGGTTCTTTCCTGCTGGCAATCCCCTTTAAAGCATCGGGATTATAGCCGACAACCAGCTTTTTCCCGTCAGTCAGAATGGGCCTTCTCAGCAGCTTCGGCTCTTCCACGATCATTTTGACAACCTCTGACAGGGAGAGTTCATTCACATCAATGTTCAGATTTTTAAAGGTGCTGCTGCGAGTGGCCAGAACCTCATCAAGGCCTTCTGTTGTCAAAGACAGGATCTCAAGCAGTTCTTTGCTGGATGGAGTTTCGCGGAACAGATGCCTTTCTGAAAAGTCGATTGAGTTTGCCTTGAGCCAGCTTTTGGTCTTTCGGCATGATGTACAGCTCGGGTACGTGAAGAAAGTCAGTTCATTCATTTTTATCCCTCACTTTTCTGGTTTTTTAGTTAGTTAGTTTGTTGTTAAATGAATTGTACATCATTTGTATAACCTTTGTACAGTATTTTACACTCCTTATTTAATACTTTTTTGTGAACTTTTTTCTAACATTCATTTTTGCCTTACCTGTTTCTGCTGCCGCTGTATTATAATGGAATTGGATCGGTGGAGGTGATGAAATGGATCAAACGTTAAAGGTGACAAATGTGCTGGCAGATCCAACCCGCTATCATATTTATCAGTTCATAACAAAGAAGCACAGCGACGTCACTGTCCAGGAGATTGCTGAAAACTTCAGCATTCATGCGAATGTTGCCCGCCTGCATCTGTCTAAATTGGAAGATGCCGGTTTATTGGTTTCCAAATCCGGCAAGACGGGAAAAGGGGGAAGGCCAAGCAGGCACTATAAGCTCTCCGATGAATTGATCCAGATGAATTTCCCTTTCCGGGATTTTCAGCTGCTTGCAAGAATCTGCATTGAATCAATGATGGGCCTCGGTGATGCCGGCAAAAAAGCCCTGAAGGAGACCGGAAGAAAATTTGGCAGGGAGCTCCTTATACAAGAATTGAACAGGCAGGAAAAAAAAGAGGAAGACCTTTCTTTTGACGAAAGATTCTTCTTGCTTAAGGGTGCGGCCATGGCGGCCGGTTTTTTCCCGGAGTTCAGCATGAATCCGGAAAAAACTAAAATATACTTCCAAATTTACAACTGCCCTTTTAAAGAGGTGGCAGCCAAACATCCGGCAGATGTGTGCGACATGCACTTCGAATACCTGCAAGGGATGCTCAGCGCACTTTTTCCTTCTGCCGAACTGGCTGAAACGGAAAATATGATGAATAACTGTAAATCGTGCTCATACTATGCAGCGGTTACAAAGTAACAGCAAAGAGTTGTTTACTTTTTAATAAGAATTACTTTATAATATGGTAGTGATTGAACTGCTTGCTTTAAAGGAGGGATACATATGGATCGCATGTACAGAGTATTGGGATTCTGGACGGGCATTTTTGCTGTCATGTTCTTCTTGGGGGACATGTATACAACGTCTCTAATCTTCTTCGGCCAAACAGGATTTTTCCTGCTTCTAAGCTATTTAAAGCTTTCCGAACGTATGTATATTTATATTTTTGGCGCTTATTTAACCGTTTTCTTTGTTGGCTTCACCTACTGGTCAACTTTTATGATGACCCCAGGAGCCGGTGGGCACTAAAGTGCGCAAAAGAAAAAGCGATGGAATTCCCATCGCTTTTTTTATTTCAAGTAAAATTATATAACTCCGATTACTGTCCACAGCTGCGTTCCTTAACGAAGCAAGGCACTTGCACTCTTTCTATCCTTCACCCAGCCCTTTCGTCTGCACGATGCTATGAAAGGCAGCACTCATCCCGGAAGGCAGGATCAGCTGCCTGATCGCCCGGTTCCGCCTGCTGGCTGCAGAAAAGGGATCAGGATCGTCATGATTTAGCAGATCCTCCAGGATACCGCAGGAAAGTAGGAATTCATCCTGCCTGTACTTCCCTTCAAATTTCAAGTCCCGCTTCTCTCCCTCACGGATAAAAGAATCAAAATGGACATGGCTTGTTATGTCCATTTTGCCGGGGTTGCGCAAGAAGTCATCGATCAGCCTGTGATTGGAATAGCCCCTCAAGCTTCCTCTTTTCCTGGCAGGGTCCATCAATTCTTCATCTGTATATCCATAATCCACAGTCAGGACAATCCCCTTCTGAAGCATTTCAGAAATGGAAGATATTAATCCAATCATCCTTAAAGGGATTTCCAGTCGCTGATTTTCTTTTAGCTTTAAACCGTTTTCCCTTATGTAGGACAGCACAGAAGGATCCCCAAGGGGAACAGCTTCTTCCTTGAGCTCCCCGCTTTCCATTGCTACCATAACTTCCATCATACGCCCCTGCTGTTTTTCAACCACTCTGACCGGCAGGGCATCGAATAATTCATTAGAAAAAATCAAACCGCAAAAAGGCTTAAGTTCCTCGAGAGAATCGACCTGCTGCACACGGGCTCCTATAAGAGAAGACTGCAGGCCTTTATGATATGGGCTTTCTTCTTTGACAAAATATGTGACAGGATCCCCGGACAGTTTATTCCACTCGTCAATGAATGCTGAAGCAAAACGGCCGTCCCCTGCCCCGATTTCACAGACACGGGAAGGGAGTCCCCGCTCCTGCGTTTGGCGGAAGTACCATTTGGCTACCGCCCTTCCATATATATCAGAAATATTTGATGTGGTGATAAAATCCCCGTTACGCCCGATTTTCGGCTTGGGTACCATATAATAGCCTTTATTTTCGTCGTATAGTGCGATATCCATAAACTGCTCAGCCGTTATCCTTCCCGATGGGCTGCGGCTGATGATTTCAGTCAAAAGTTCCAGCACCCTTCATCCCCGCCTTTTACTTGATAGCTCAGAATCCATTAAGGAATGGATTGGAATCCATTTCCTGTCCAATGTAAGTGGCAGGCCCGTGGCCGGAGAGGACCAGGGTATCCTCCGGCAGTACCAGAAGCTTGTCGTGGATGCTCTTCAGCAGCTTTTCCTGGTTTCCGCCGGGAAGGTCTGTCCTTCCTATGCTTCCGCTGAACAAAGCATCACCTGAAGCTACCAGGCTTGCTTCCGGAAAGTAGAATGAAACACTTCCAGGCGAATGGCCGGGCGTCTCAATAATTTGGAACGAAAACGCGCCGATTTTCATTTCCTGATCTCCTGCAAGAAGATTATCCGCAGGCTTGGCAGTGACCTTGCCCATCCTGAAAAACTGTGAGCCGTTCAGGGAAGGATCACGCAGCCATGAGGATTCCTTTTTATGAAGATAAGCAGGACAGCCGAATTCTTCCCTGATTTCATCCAATGCACCAATATGATCAAAATGGGCATGTGTCAGCAGGACAGCAAGCGGCTTCAGCTTATTGCCCTTAATATACCCTGCCAGCTTTGACGCTTCACCACCCGGATCTATAATCAGGCAGGTTCCATCCTCTCTTGAGAGAACATAGCTGTTTGTCTGAATCGGTCCTAAAGGTATCTGTTTCCACTCCATTATATAAAGCCTCCAGTTGAACATTTATTTATGTATATTTTACACTATTACTAATACCACCTAAAGCTGATTGCATAAAGAGGATAAAAATAAACCGGGGGGATGCTGAATTGAAGATTTTTTATGCTGCTGAGGCTTCAAGCCTTATCGGGGAATTGCCTGAGTTTGATCTGCTGCTCAGAAATGAAACAAGCCTGAAGGATACAGCGGGCACCCTATATTTGTTCGAATCTGAACAGGATAGGGAGACAGCGGTCTTTTTGCTGAAAGAAGGGCATCTGTTCGAAGACCGGCACCTCCTCATATACCTGGAAGATGCCATTATGGGGGAACATTTTGATGATTGCGGAACCATTTCAGAAAATGGGGAATATTATCTTTGGATGGAGCTTGTTCGCCCATTTGCCATAACAGCCGGGGAGGCGGCCCAGCGGGAGATGGCCCTGCTGCAATTTGAAGAGCATCTGGCTGCATCGTCTTCTCTCACGTGCGGGCGCGTTTATTTTATCGGGGTACACCTGGAGGAGCTGGCTTTAGGGATTGCAAGGGCATACGACATAGAAGTGTCATTTTTAGACCTCGACAAATTGGGTATATAAAATATATAATAATAACGAATGTAAACCATTACTTACATACAGATTTTACTAATCTGATCATACGATAAAGGGGGCTTTTCAACATGGGCTTGGTCATTGTCTTTGCTTTAGTTTCATTGCTTGCAGCATACGGCACCTTCTCTGCGCTTAAAAATAAGAATCTCCTGGGAATTGTGTTCGGAGGAGGCTCTTTTGCCGTTTTCGGCTGGTTTGCAGTTATGACCCTTATCCACCACGGTTTTCCGGCGGCACACTAATGCATTGAAAAAAGCTTCTGCCCTGCAGCAAGCTTTTTTTATTTTCACAGAAAAACAGGACTGCTTGAAAGCAGCCCTGTTTTTCTGTTATTCCAATCCCTCCAGGCGGCTTTGCACCCTCGCTACCTTGTCTTCCATCTTTCTTGCAACATCCCGCCTGTCATCAATACGGATGTTGGTTGCAGCACGTGCAAGGCCTTTTTCAAACGGCACTTCATGCATGGCTTCGATAACCTTGAATAAATCCGGCAGCTCTCCTTCAATAAGCGTGCTCATAGGGGTCAGCTGAAACCTGATCAGCCCTTCGCTTTCAAACTTCTGCAGGACTCTTTGAATATCTGCCACATATGCACTGACACTTGGCGAACCAGTTCCGATCGGAATGATTGTTACATCTGCAATAGCCACTTACATCACTCTTTCAATCTTATTCAAAGCCTCTATAGCGCATAGAGGATTCATTTTGTATTGTAGACCTTTCCTTTTATAAACAAAAGGGAAAACTATTCTTTTTTCACAAGATCAACCGTTGTTTTATCAGCCATATTCAGAAGCTTTTCAAAATAAAACCCGTACAGGCACCAGCTGCCTTCGGGAGCGCAGCTCAAAGGCTCGTTTTCCATCTCCTCGAAAATGGTATCCTTTATCTGTTCATCAGGACTGTAGCTGATCAGCCTGAAACCTTCTGCGTATGCATCTGCTTCTGTACTGTAGAGCGGTTCAAAGGTATAAAAATGACCGGCGGATTGATCGTATGCATAGTAAGGAACCAGCCAATCTGAATATCTTGTTAAATGAGGCATCGAAAAAGAAGATACACGCTGGAAGCCCCCGTCATAGAAGGTATACTCAGCCATCCCTTCCTGTTCCTGATCGACAGAAAGCGCCACTATCCCTTCAGGCAACGCTTCTGCTTTAATCAGATCATCAAGGACAGTTTTGGCCTCTCCATTCAAAAGCCCCATCGTTTTCATAGGAGCAAAGAGAGAAGGGCTTTGCTCGCTCCAATCCAGATAAAACAAATCGTCCTTGGATATCCATTGGGCAAAAGGCTCTGGCAATCCGATTTTTTCAAGCAGATTCCCGCTGATTTGAAAATGGTAAACCTGGAATTCCCAATCCTCATTAAACACAGAGAGCAGGAGGCTGTTCTCATCAAAAGGATTCCATTCAACTGCAAGCTCATACAGCTCCATCGTTTCTTCAGCTAATTGGGCTCCTTCATGATCAATGATGGTAAGGGTGCTTTCATTGCCGGCCTGCGGTGACTGGATGAGCAGATATTTCCCTGATGGGCTGACTGTTACAGCCGCAATCGGTTCCTCATCCTCATAGATTGTTTGCTGCTTCCCTGTTTTAATATTATGGGTAATCACTTTTGTTCCTTCCTGTTCCGCAACAGTAAAGGCAAGTATGTTCTTTCCAACCCATCCGTTGATGGACTGGATTTCTCCCTCTTCGACGGTTACAGGCTTCACCTTAAATTTTTCTTCCTGGTCTCCCTGCCCCTTGCCAGCTGTCTGGGCCGAATGACCTTTCCCATTTTCCCCGCCATCCCGGCTGGCAGGCTCGGGGCTGCACCCGAATAGGATGAGTGTGGATAAAGCAAATATAAACAGGAATGGGCCTAAAAACTTAAAAAATGGGTGAGAGTCTTCATGTTTCATTCCACACATCCTTTTTCCCTTCTGAGCCATAAATGGTTTCAAGTAAATTTATCTTTTATATTACAAATATATTATATTTTAATAACAAAAATTTTTAAACCGATAATCGGCGAATATGTGAATTACATATATATGGAAGCGAGGAAGATACCGAGCGTCTCTTCATATATTTCATCAAACTGCGACAACGGAAGCGGGTTGATCCCTTTTCCCAGTTCGATCGTGAAACCGGGCCTCTGGAATTCTTTTATAAACCAATCCTTGTATCCTGCAAAACTGTCCACATACTGGATGGCCTCATAGCCGCTTACCCTTGCAAACTCGCTGGCAAGCGCGGCAGATTCAGGCGGTTCCAGACCCTCATATCCCCAATAGAACTCCTCTCCCTGGGTATGATAGGCAAGAATCCTTCCAAATTCCCGCTCCCTTGCAAGTGCTGCCATCGCCTGAGCCTCTGGCTCTGTTAAAGGGGCAGTCCCTGGAAAATCCCTTGGTGCAGGAGCCTTTTCTTCTGTCCGCTCTTTTTCTACTTCCCACTTGGCGGGAAATTGATTGTTCAGGTCCACTCCCTGGATATTGGCTTTCCAGCCTGTAAAATCTGTGCTGCCCCTGTTGATTTCTGCCAGTTCTGCTTCCATTCCTCCGGGAGGCCCTTCCAGGACCAGGTTTACCCCATCCGGGTTTACCATCGGTACGATGGATAGATCGACTGAATCATATAAAGGAAGTGTGCTGATGCCCCTTATGGGCGTGCTGTTGGTTAGAGATAGCAGGAATGTGTTCAGTTGGAGCATTAATACAGATGATGTGATCCATTCATTGGCATGGAATGAAGCATTCAGGTGCACCTTCTTGCTCCCATTGCCGAGCCTGATTTCATATAGGGTTTTTCCGAGGACGCTTTCCCCTGCTGAACCTATCTTTATGAAGGGAAAGATGTCGGCAAGCTCCCTGATATCATTTTCAAGCTGGTCAAATGTATATTTTATCCGCCCATTTACGACTGGGGAAACGGCCCTCACAGGAATCAGTATTTCCTCTCCGGGCTGTATCCTGTTTGGATTGACATCCTGGTTCAGGAGAAGCAGCGCATCCACTGAAAGGCTGCGGGACGCGCTTATTTTCCAGAAGCTATCATTTTCGCGGATTATATAGGATTGTACAGTAAAGCCGGGAATCGCTATTTCCTGGCCGATTTGCAGCATTGCCGGATCCACCCCAGGGTTGGAGTCAGCCAAAAGCCCTGCTGGAACCATAAAAAGACTGCTGTAATACCAAAGCGTATCGCCTGATCGGACTGCTACTTTCATGAAGATCCCCCTTTCCATCTTCTCATATGTATGACAGAAAGAGGCCCATCATTACGGTCTATAAAAGAAGGGCTGCATTTTTTCTTTGCAGCCCCTTTTTCCGTGTGATTCAGTTATCGCCCTTTTGTTTAATATACGGAGAATCCTCATAAAACCTCAGGAGGTCGCCATAAATAATTTTATCGGAATATTCAAGTTCATTTTTTGCTTTCTCTATATACGGCTCACAGGCTGCAGCGTCCGCCGGTTCAGCGGTTTCCTTGCTGTAGCAGGTGTCCCTTGTATAAATATAGTCTTTTGTAATGAAGCTGCCATCCCTAAGCACCGTAAACTCCTGGCGGTCATTTGCAAACAGATCTGATCCAAAATCGATGTCATCCCTGGTGTCTATGCCAAGGAGATGGAGTATAGTCGGCTTTATATCGATCTGCCCGGACACTTTCGAAATCGTTTTTCCCTCCTGGCCAGGAATGTGTATGATGAGAGGGACCCGCTGCAGCTGGGTGCTTACAAACGGAGTAACCTCTGTGCCAAGGAACTCTCCCATCGCTTTATTATGGTTCTCTGAGATGCCGTAATGGTCACCATAAAGGATGATGATGGAATCTTCATATATCCCCTCATCTTTAAGCTTCTGAATGAAATTTTTAATGGCTTCATCAGTGTAGCGGACAGTAGGGAAATAGTTATCAACCGTTTTGTTGCCGGAAGTATATGGTTCAATGAACTGATCTTCTTCCCCAAGCTCGAAGGGGAAGTGGTTGGTCAGCGTGATGAACTTTGCATAATAAGGTTCAGGCATTTCTTTTAAGTGCTGTATTGACTGTTCGAAGAAATCGATATCTTTCATCCCCCAGCCGACTGAATTGGTTTCAGTCACCTCATAATCCGGAAGAGAATAAAACCGCTGATAACCAAATGAATCATACATGATATCCCTGTTCCAGAAGCTCTTATTGTTGGCATGGAGTGACGCTGTGTAATATCCGTTCTGATTCAGGATTTCAGGAGCAGCGGCAAATTCATTCCCGGAATGGGTGAAAAATACTGCTCCCCTGCTGAGCGGATAAAGGGAATTATCCACAAGGAATTCAGAGTCAGATGTTTTCCCTTGTGCTGTCTGATGGTAAAAATTATTGAAATAGTAGCTTTCTTTTATGAAGTCATTCAGAAAAGGTGTGATTTCCTGCCCGTTGACTTTTTCATTTATGACAAAATTCTGGGTGGATTCCATTGAAATGAGAATGACATTCTTCCCTTTGGCAATGCCGAACATATCATCCGCCGGGGCAACGTAGCTGGCGCGCGCATAATTTCCTATGTCCGCCAATTCGCTCCCGTCAGCCAAGGCCCGCTGTGCTGAGGATTTTGACTGCAGGAACACATCGTAAATATGATAATTATAGGTGCCGATATTCTTGACCAGCATTTCCCTGTCAAAGGTACGTGTCAGCAGCTGGGGACGCTCGGTTTCTGCAAGCCCTAAATTAAAGAAGGCAATGGCAACGGCAGCCAGGAAGAATGCCCTCCGGTTCTTTTGGGAATGTTCGCGGTACACCAGTGCCTGGGGTCTGAACATCATGATGATGGCCAGAATAATAAAATCTGCAAAATAAAGCAGATCAGTCAAATTAAGCAGCTCGCTTACACTGCTTCCAAGATCGCTCATATTGCTCGTTTGGAATAGAACCGGGACTGTCAGGAAATCATTGAAAAACCGGTAAAAGACCACATTTGCAAAAAGGATGGCTGATATAATGAAACTGGAAATAACAACATACCTGACTTGATTTTTCTTCTTCAGAAAAAGTCCGAATCCCAGCACAAACATTAAAAAACTAAGCGGATTGATCAGCAGGATTATTTCCTGTTTGAAGTTCTCAATTTTTATATCGAAGCTAGTTTTATAGGCGATATAGGTTTTAAGCCAGAGCACTGCTACCGCAAATCCAATCAGGTTAAGCGCAGGCCATCTTTTATTCCCCATGATCATACCTCCCTGCATTGCCGATTGAAAGACAAGCGTATGCTAAATTATGGAAGATCAACAAAGATAATCTTAATGCTTTCTCAATAAAAAATCAATTTTACATTTACATTCTGAATGTATAATAGGTTATTGGCTGATTCCTTCTTACCCATCTTATTAGACGTTTCAAACAATGAAAGGTTTCCGGTTTGTCCTGTTCTGCCAAAAATGCTTCTATAGTCCGATGACTGTCTCCCGCCATAGGGGGACTTTTTACTATGCTATTATGGTTTCCTTTTTCCCAACCTTAAATCCTCTGGTTTTCTTCACAAAAAAAACCTTCTGCGCAGGCAGAAGGCTTTTTATAATCATTTATTTTTGATAAGCCAGGCAGCGCCAATGACTCCGGCGTCATTGCCAAGAGTGGCAATATCAATTGACGTGGACACCGCAACCCTTGGAAAAGCAAAACGGGCAAACTGAGCTTTGACAGGATCCAGCAGTATGCTTCCGGCTTTGGAAACGCCGCCGCCGAGCACGATCTTCTCAGGGTTGAGTGTATTGGCAATATTGGCCAGCACAAGCCCCAGATAGAAGGAAACTTCTTCAATAACCTTGCCGGCTGTATCGTCTTCCTGTCTGGCTGCATCGAAGACATCTTTAGCAGATAAGAATCCATTATTCCTGTGCAATTCATGCAGCATGCCTTCATCTTGTCCCTTTTTCATCTTGTCCAGCGCAATCCTCACAATACCAGTAGCCGAAGCGATCGTCTCCAGGCAGCCGGTTTTGCCGCAATTGCAGGGAGCCCCGCCTTCAGGAATAGCGGCAATATGACCAATTTCCCCGGCCGCTCCGCTTGTTCCCTGGACTATGTCGCCGTTGGCGATTACCCCTCCGCCGACTCCAGTTCCGAGTGTGACACATACAAGGTCTTTAGCGCCGTCCCCGGCACCCTTCCACATTTCACCCAGCGCGGCACAATTGGCATCATTATCTATGATGACCGGCAAAGAGGTTTCCACTTCAAGCAGATCCTTTAAAGGATAATTATCTTTCCAGCCAAGATTTACAGTATTATAAACGACACCTGAAGCAAGATCTACCGGGCCGGGCGCCCCCATTCCGATGCCGGCAACATTTTCCTTGCTGTGATCCAGTTCTTCAAGCTTCTGATCAATTGCTTTGGCAATATTAATGGTGATATTCTTGCCATAATTAGAATTATCAGTCGGTATCTCCCATTTATGAATGATTTCTCCGTAAAAATTCAAAAAAGCCAATTTGGTTGTCGTTCCTCCCAAATCCACTCCGATCAGCCATTTTTCAGCCATTATTGTCACCTTTTCCTTCTATCGTTTGTTTTTAAGCTGCAGCTGCCTTTCGTGCCTGACGAGCAAAAGAGCAGTCTGAAAATCCTTTGGATCAATCAGCTGGGACTGCCGGAGCTCCATCAGCTCCTCTTCCATCAGCTCAAGGTCAGCCGACCTGTCTCCAATATAAATGAAGGTCCCATACTTTTTTAGAAATTGCTGTACATCATAAATGCTTTTCATTCTCAACCCTCTTACTATTGGTTTGCTTTCATATTTTTGCAGCGGTTACATCAAAAGTATAATCGAAAAACATAGCTATCTCAATGGAAAACAGCAGCTTGAGATCTTTTTAAGGCTGAACAAGACAAACGGCTCAGCAGGCAGCAGCTCAAGCAGCCTTCCAGAACAGATGGGCCGGGGGATAAGCTTTTTCATATTGCACCAAACCAAAAATACCATGTTGATTCATCAGCAATGATAAATAGAGTTTCAACAAATAACCCAGCAATTTGGATACAAAAAAAACCCCTCAAATCAAGAGGGGCTTTGCCAATATCCAATGTATCTTTCAACGATCAGGATCTTTGGGATGAAGAAACCGCGGACGCCTGTTTTTCAGGGGAATCGGCGATCTTAGCAGCACATCCCTGAATGCCCTTAAGTTGAACGGAAGGAACGGCCAAAGGTAAGGGACACCAAATGAATTGATTCTCGCAAGCATAAAGATAAGGAATGTTACCGCAAGCATGAATCCATATTCATGGAATGCTGCTGTGGCCAGCAGCAGAAATATTCTGACAAGCCTGTTGGCGAGGCTCATTTCATAGCTTGGAGTTGAAAAAGTGCCGATCGCTGCAATGGCGAGGTACAAAACTACCTCATTGATGAACAGCCCAACCTCTACGGCCACCTGGCCGATCATCAGGGCGGCGACAAGCCCCAAGGCTGTCGCAAGGGCGGAAGGAGTATGTATGGCAGCCATCCGAAGCATATCAAGCCCAAGCTCAATGATCAAAAACTGAAGGATAAGAGGCAGCTCACCCACTTCATTCGGTCCGATATAGGCAAGTTTTTCCGGGAGCAATTCTGGCTTTACGGCCAGCAGATAATAAAACGGCAGCAGGAAAATCGACGCCCAGACTGCAAGAAAACGGACAAATCGCAGATACGCTCCAATCATCGGCTTGTTCCTGTATTCTTCTGCGTGCTGTAGATGGTGCCAGAAGGTGGTCGGGGTTATCATCACACTTGGCGAGCCATCGATCATAATGCATATATGGCCCTCAAACAAGTGGGTCGCTGCCGTGTCGGGGCGTTCGGTATACCTGACCATCGGAAACGGGTTCCAGTGCCTGCCTGAAATGAACTCCTCAATCGTTTTTTCAGCCATCGGGAGGCCGTCTGTATCAATCTTTGATAGAGCTTCCTTTATTTTCTTCACTGTATCCGGATCAGCAATGTCCTCGATATAGCTGACCACAATATCAGTCTTTGACCTTCTCCCCACCTGCATATATTCCATGCGCAAAGTACGGTCCCGGATCCGCCTCCGTGTTAATGCTGTATTGAAGACAAGGGTTTCAACGAACCCGTCCCTCGATCCCCTGACCACTCTTTCCGTATCAGGCTCCTCCGGCCCCCTGACAGGATAGGTCCGCGCATCAATCAGGATCGCTTTGTCCACGCCATCTGCAAATAATGCTGTGGGGCCAGACAGTACAGCATCCACGACCTTGTCAAGATCATCCAGAGTCTCTACCTCAACATACGGGATATAGGTTTTGACAAGCTTTGCCAGGGTGTCCCCTTCCAGCTGTTCTTTATCCAGGCTTGAAAGCAATTTCATCAGATAATGGAGAATATCATCTTTCACAAATCCATCAACCAGATACAGTGCCATTTCCCTTTCAGCATATTCCACATTCAGCTGAATCACATCAAAGCTCTTATCAACCCCGAGCGCTTCTTTCAGATAGGCGGTATTTTCCCGGAGAACGGGGCTGACATGCTTTTTCGTTCCTTCCATCATCAACACATCCTGACAGTATAAACATCTTATTCCAAATCAATAGTCTCATCATAGACAATGGATGGAAAAAACATACCATGCCGGGAAATTATCCAGTTCATCTTTGAGGAAGATATACTTGAGCAGTTAACCATTACGGACTGGCATACTAAAAAGGTACAGCTCTACTTGAGCTGCACCTCATTACCTGTGATTGCTTCCAGCAAAAGTCTATAACCCTCTTCAGAGGGGTTCAGTTCAATTGCCTGTTCTGCATATTCTTTGGCCTTTGCAGTATCCTGCTCATTATAGGAAATGACGGCAAGATAGTAATACGCCCCATCCAGATCAGGCTGTTCAGCGACAAGCTCTTCAAGCCTGTTCCTTGCCTTCTCTGCTTCTCCTCTCTCCAGCTCCAGATAAGACAGAAGCAGCCGCATTTCAGCAGAAGAACTTTCTGAGTTTTCCACCCTTTCACTAACAAGGCTGTACGCTTTATCATATTCCCTGTTCTTGGTGTATTCCTGCGCCATTACAAAAACAGATTCCTCATCAAGCTCCCTGTCAGGACTGAAGCCATAGGAGAGCCCTGAATAAATGACGGCAGATGCCAGTACAAGGAAAAGGAGCTGTATACCGAATCTTCTTTTTTTAGGCAAATGGACCATACCGGCTGCAAGGAAGCCTCCTGCAAGGCCGCCAAGATGACCGGCATTATCGATGCCCGGTACAGAAAAACCAAAAAGCAGATTGATGCCGAGTACAATCAGGATGTTCAGCCCCATGGTCCTGAAGAATAATTTGGGCTGAATCAGGCCGAAATAGAGAAGTGCACCGAAACAGCCAAAAATGGCTCCGCTCGCACCCGCAGAAACACTTGAGTTGAACAGGAAGCTGGCCAGGGCGCCCATGAAACCTGCCAGAATATAAATGAACAGGAACCGTGTGCTTCCATATATCCTTTCTACAGCTGTTCCCAGATAATAAAGGGCCAATGTATTCATGATCAGATGCAGCAGACCGATATGAAGCACAATCGGTGTAAAGAAACGCCACCACTCACCTTCTAGAATGAGCGGATTGTATTTTGCCCCATATTCAATCAGCACTGAGGTTATCTCGCTTCCTCCATTAGCTTCCAGCCAAAAGAACATGGCTACCTGGATAAAGATAAAAAGGTAGGTGAAAATCGGTCTGCCCTGATTAAAAACAGCCTTATCTGCTTTCACTTTATCAGCTGCATTTCCCAGGGCAGCACGCTTTACGTTTTCTACTTCTGCTTCTTCATACTCCTGCTTTAAGTCAAATGAAATGGAAGTGCCGAGAAAATCCCCTGCTTTCTTCAGCCCATCTTCATAGCCTGCCCGGTCAATCAGGATATTGGCCACCTTCGTTTTGCCCCCTGCACCGGAAGGCGGATCAAGCCTGAATGTATAATCATCAACCGGCGGATAAGCCGTTATATATATATTGAGGATAGTCAGCTCTCTTTTTCTGACCTGCTTCCTTATGTTTTCTCCATTCGCTGCTGTGAGGTCAATATCGCGCTGGAGCGAATTTCCCCAATCCAGATTTCTCCGCAGCAGCCTGACTACCTGTGTATCCTTGCTTTCCAGTTTTTCGAGCCAGATTTCGTTCTGGTTCTTCGACATCTGCACAAGCCTGTAGTCTTTTTCGGCAATCAAAAAATAGGCCAGCCTCCAAAATAAATAATCTTCCATATATACCAATGCTTCCCCTACTTTCTTTGGCAACTCCGGCGCATTTACCCTCTTACACTATAGGCAATGCCCTCTCCTTTTGTCTAGCACCTGCTCCCGAACGTTCAGCAGTTATACATTTTTTCCTTATTTGCGCCCATCCTAAACAGACTTAAACAAATTGAACGGCATTTTCCCAAAATAAAAAGGCCCTTACTGGACCTTTTTTCGGGCAATTCCGGCAAGCTTACCAGCCTGTGTTTCCGGAAAACACCGATTTCATCATTTTATTCCTTACGCCTGGCACATTCATCAATGAAGTAACAAACAGGCGGCGCAGGACAGAGCTTCCCAGCACTGTATTCACCACTCGAAAACGGTTTTGATAAAGATAATATCCCCCGATGCCAATGGCTAATATGGAAATAATCCGTGACATACATCATCCCTCCTGAGATTATTTTTAACGAAAAACTCCATATTATCCATCAGCATTAAATGTTGCAGCCGGGTGCCTGTATGTATCATGACAGCCAAAGCAGGCAGCCGATCCACAAAAGAGAAGCAGCTGACCCGCTTGCAAAATTAACAGCATCGTTGGTCATCCATCTGAACCCGGAAACCAATTCAGACCTGTTTCCGCAATGTTTGCTTTTTTCCATCTCGGCCCCGCAGAATCCACATCTGTATGAAGCCTGCCAATAGGCGCCGATAAAGGTATCCAGTATATTACCGATGCATCCGAACAGAAAGATGGCCATCATATGCTCTGAAGAAAAGGAAAAAAGCAAAGCTGCTCCCCCAGCTATAACCAGCGAGCCTGCTGCACCTGCTGCCGACCCAAGGACGCTTACTGCCCCGGATGTCCCTGCTGATGCTTTTCTCCATGTCCTGATGGAGATAGGGGAGGATTTGCTCAAAGCCCCTATCTCTGAAGACCAGGTATCCGAATTGGCGCTGGCCAGGGAAATAGAAAAGGCAGAAAGCCACAGGATCTGCGGATCAAAAGCGTATATGATGCTGAAGAGTGCAGCAAGCCCCCCATTGGCTGCGACCTGAAGCCAGTTTCTCTGCGCTCCCTTTCCCTGCTTTTCTTCCATCGCTGTTTTTTGTTTCTTTTTATATACCGACCAAAAGCTGGATGTTAAAAAAAACAGCCCCAGAAGAGCCAGCCCCCGCCAGCCGGTCCCCATAACTATGCATATTCCCGCTGCTGCGGCTGCAATGCTCCCTGACGGAGCCAGAAGACGAAGCTTCAGGCTTAGGAAAGCTGCGAGCAGCACAAAAGCTGCCGGCCATAAAAAATCAAACATCATCAGGAGCTGTAATAATCATATCAATTTTTTTGTCGTGGGGCTCAACAGGCATTTCAGGAACCATTTGCATGCGGAAGGCAAGGGAAATGGTGTCCCCGCCATATCCGGCTAGCCAGCGGTCATAATAGCCTCCTCCGAAGCCAAGCCGCAAGCCGCCGGAACAATAAGCAAGGCCGGGGACAATCATCAGGCCGAATTCCTCCGGCTCAATCTTTTCTGTCAATGCTTCAATAGGTTCCAATAAACCGTAATACACGGATTCCAGCTCGAGGAAGGAAGTCAGCCTCCTGAATTCCATCTTTCTATCCGCAGGAAAGCATTTAGGGACTGCGACCCTCTTTCCTTCCTCCCAGGCGCGGCGGATAATTTGCAGGGTATCCGGTTCAGGAAACCTGGAGACTGTTATCCCGATTGTATCTGCCTTTTTCCAGCTTTCTTCATTATATAGCCTTTGTGCCAGCTGATAGGACCATTGTTCATATTCCTGTTTCGTTATTTCCGAAAGCTTCTCTTTCACTTCTTTCCGAAGCTTATTTTTATCTGCCAAGTCATTTCCTTCCCTTCAGAGCCTTTTTCTTCATCATAGCATAATAGGGGATATGAAGAGGAATATACGGATGAAGAAAAAAAAAGCCCGGACAAGTCCGGACTCTAAAAATGAAAACAAAAAAACAGTGGAAGAATCCACTGTTTATTTTGTTTCGCGGTGCAATGTAACACGCTTCAATCTTGGGCTGTATTTCTTAAGCTCAAGACGATCTGGGTTGTTACGTTTATTTTTTTTAGTAATATAGTTACGATCACCAGTCTCTGTGCAAGCCAACGTAATGTTCACACGCATGTAATTTCCCTCCAAACTATGTTTCATCCTAGTTCGTTCATACGACTTTTCTATAATATCATTAATTCAGCTTAAATGCTAGTCCG
Organism: Bacillus sp. AG4(2022); assembly: GCF_031844465.1. Classification (NCBI taxonomy): domain Bacteria; kingdom Bacillati; phylum Bacillota; class Bacilli; order Caryophanales; family Bacillaceae; genus Bacillus; species Bacillus sp. AG4(2022). The sequence continues at coordinate 25,566 of NZ_JAUZVH010000002.1, read as the reverse complement.
TTTTTTCATGACTTTTAATTTTTGATCAAACATTCTTATCCAGCGGCCTTAGCGAAACAGAAGCCCCTCCATGGACCATATTTTTTGCTGGTATGGAAATCTCCAAAAGCAGCACACTGGAAGTCTCCCCCCTGATCATCGGGACATAATTCAATATTCCCCTTTTTTCATGCTTCCAGATTTGTCCGTCCAAAGCAGCACTCATGGACAGGGCCGAAAGCTGTGTCCGATTCCTGCAGGGTGAATCAGGAGTGATCAGGAACAGCTTGTTATTACATGCGTGATAAATCGCCTCTCTTGAAGGTGAAACAAATGAAAAAGCCTCGCCCGCTGCTTCCTGATAAAAAGCAAACAATAATTTAACAGAGATGGAAGATGCTTGTTCATTTGCCACTTTCGCAAAAAATAAATCAGATTCTGTTTCGGCCTTTTCTTGGCTAAAAGAGACCGTAACTCCTTTTTTAAGAAAAATCTCCCCGCCATATCCCTTTTCCTGCCAGCAGGTCCGGCCTTCCAGCCATACTCCCTGCCTGACGAGCAGCTTCCCGCCTGCCCGCCTGCTGTCTTGGTCCAAATCTTGCAGATTGGCTGATTGTCTCATTGCCTCGCACCTTTATCCCTTCTATATAGTCAGATGGCCCGCTAGATTCTGCAGCCCAGCACACAGTCTTCAATCACCCGTTTGGTTTCTTCAGCGATCCTGTCCCAGCTGAACAGCTGCAGAGCCGCAGTCTTTCCCATGCTTCCGATCACTTCGGCTTCTTGTTCATTGCAAAGGAGGAAAGCGGCTTGTTCCTTAAAGCTTTGAGCACTTCCCGGCTCCATCAGCAGACCTGTTCTTCTATGGCTGATAATCCCTTTCAGGCCGCCTGTGTCTGACACGATGGTAGGTTTGCCATGCATCATCGATTCCAGCGCCACTATACCAAAAGGCTCATATTCACTTGGAAAAACCGCAACATTACATAGTGAAAATAAAGCGTTGCGCTGCTCATCACCAATGAATCCTATAAAGAATACGGTCCCGGACAGCCCCATTTCTTCCGTTTTCCTTCTATAGAAATCCAATAGCGGACCTTTTCCAGCTATAAAATAATACACATCCGGAAACTCTTCTTTCATGAGGGCTGCTGCTTCCAATAGGGTATCAAAGCCTTTTTCCTTCACCATTCTGCCAAGGGAAAATACTAGCCTTCTGTGCGGGTCAACTGGCAGCTGGCTTAAAACATCTTTTTCCGGCTGGCGAAAATCACCAGGATGAATTCCATTGGCTATGATGTGAACAGGCTTTCCTTCTATATGAAAGATTTTCCGGATCTCATCTCTCATATATCTGCTGCAGACAATCAGCATATCTGCAGCCTCAGCCAGCCTGCTTTCCTTCTGATGAATGAACTTCTGTATTTCCGTATATATGCCCTTATTCCTTCCATATTCCGTTGCATGTATCGTTGCCAAGAGCGGTATGCCGAGCTCAGATTTCAGCGATTCTGAAGCTGGTCCTGCAAGCCAGTCATGTGCATGTATGAGGGAGAAGCGGTGGATACGTGCCAGCTCCAGCCCTTTTTCAGCCATAGCCAGATTCAGGCTCCCTACCCAGTACAGAAAATCTTCTTCTGCAGCAGCAAGCGGCTTCACCCGATGGACAGTGACTCCATCTGCACTCTCCTCCTTCGGCGCGCCGTCTGTACCGGCAGTAAGAACATGAACGTCGAAGCCTTTTCCTGCAAGGCTGGTGGCCAGTCCATGGACATGACGGGAAAGGCCTCCGACGATATTGGGCGGGTACTCCCAGGACAGCATCAGTATCTTTGGCAAACTGCCCTTTTCGGCAATATGCTCTCCTCTGCCTCCAATTGCTGCAAGGATGGGTGATTTCACCTCCAGTTCCTCCAGGATGGCCTCTCCTCCCTCCCCAGCCGCAAAAAGCTTCTCCAGCTTCCGGAATGCTTCGGCATGCTTCTCTGATTCGCCCCGGTAATCGGGATGTGCTCCAAGGGTATTCAAGAAAAACATCCATTCTCTTGCCATTTGTTTATAAATCCTCAGCTCCCGGCTATTCATCAAAGATTCTGCAATCTTCTCAAGTTTCCTTTCCTGGAAGAAGCACTCCTCCCATAAGCCGGATATCTCTTCAAATGGAACTCCGCAATTTTCTAAAAATGATGAGGAAAGGTGCACCCTTTCCAATTCCTCAGCTCTTTCCTTGGCGGAGGAGACTGATACAGCGGATAGTTCTTCAAGGTTAGAAACATTGAGATCATGCAGGCTGACCGCCGGCATACCATCTTCCTTTTTTTCTGTCCCCTTAAAGTGATAGACAGGAATCATGATTACCCCGTGGGGAGATAAGACCTCTCTCTTCCTTCCATCCTGCGGCGCCGGGTCTGCATAGCCGATCGTCCTGCCGTTTATATAGCTGTGAAGGATACCTGCTTCAGCCAGATAAAGATCCAGCCCTTGCTCATAAGCCCCTTTTGGAAACCAGAATCCTGCCGGATGGATGGAAAAATAATCATTTATGATGGAAATCCCAGAATCAATCTGCATTCTTATTCCATGCTGAGTCGAAAGAAAAGGGAGGATCGCTGAACATGACGGAGAAGCAAGGAGCTCCAGTTGGCCGCTTTCGGCAAGCTGGCGCACAAAGATATTCAGCCTTCCCTGATGCTTCTCCCAAATTTGAAGCACCTTTCCAGCCCGCTTATCCTTGTTTAAATAGTCAGCCATTTTCTGCTGAAAATCAGGCTGATCGAGAAGTTCAAAGTAGATGGGAGTTACCGCCAGCTTAATCCCTTGTTTTTCCTGAACATTGTCGAGAAGCAGAACGAACTTCTCAGTAAAAGAAAAAACTTCATCCTGCATTTCCCGGTTCTCTGAATAAAAGTTCATGACAGGCGCTTCTGCGTATACGATAAATCCTTCTGTAGCAGCCAGTTTAAACGCCTCCCTTTTCATTTGTATAAAAGCTGTATGTGCTGACATGTTCAATCCAATTTGGCGGGGACCCATTTTCGTGTGCTTTTAGATCTTCCATAAGACGCCCTGCCTGTGCTTCGGAATTCCTCGGTATTTGAACTGAATTGGATCTCATAAAGGGTATGAATCTGCCGCGAATCCTGGCTCCTGCTTCAATGCAGTAAGACCGGTCAGGGGCCAGGTTTTTAAAAATGCTGGAGTTCTGCCCTTCAGCGAGGATATGTTCCTGGATACTGTGTGCATTGCTGCCATTAAAGATTATGCTGGTGATATCATAAAGCCTGATTGCATCCTCCAGTTCACTTACATGAACTTCAAAATATGACGCAGCAAGGGATTTCTTCATGGCTGCCGTCCTCCAGAAGGAATATATGCATCCATCCTGCACTTGCCAGGCAGCTATCCCCTCTTCCTTCATCAAACAATCCGGCGGTACCCGGCCCGCTTCTGTCACACTCTGTTTTTGCTCCTTTTCATCCTCTTTCTCCTCCGTCTCTTTCAAGTGTTTCATCCACTGATACTGAACTTTTCCCCGGGTTGTACCGAGCTCTTTTGCAATATTCCTGAAAGAAAGCCCTTTCTCCCTTAATCTGATAATTTCAGATTGCATGGTGCACCTCCTGCCGGCCAACCTGCCATTATATGCCCTGCCGGCCCGTCTTATTACTCTCATGTTATCACTGAACCTGCGCCCCCACAATGAACGCATTTTGTCGTATTATGCAGGTCCTTTGAGCACTGGCACCGGAGGGCAAATTAATTTTTCTGCATGAGTTTAGAACCAGTCATTCCGGCCGGATTCTGTTTTAAACTCGGCCAAAAGTACGGATTATGCAGATAAACCTTCTTTTCCTGCTAGATGGAGTCGAATTTTGTCATCTGTAATGGTAAAATTACTAGGGCACTAAAAAATTATTATTGAGGTGAATATAATGGGTTATGTAATGATCGGCCTGATAGCCGCGGCAATATTGCTTCTCATACTCTCGTTTTTCCTGAAAGATCCATATAAAAGCATTCGTGAAGAAATCGACCAGGTATCAATCCATCAGATACAGGAACTTTACTTGATTAAGAAAAAGCTGAAGGTGCTTGAAGAAGAGCTATTAGTTGACGGAGCTGCTGCCAAACCGGCAGGCCAGCCGCTCTCTTCCGGGCCAGTCAATCCCATATTGAAGAATCAGGTTCTCTCCCTTTCACAGCAGGGGCTGTCCATCGACCAGATTTCAAAGCAGTCCTCCCTTTCCAGAAACTCTGTACAGGAGATCGTCAATGAATTTTCTGCAAGGAGAGAGTACTCATGAACAGACTGACCTTGCGGGCATTTTCACTTGGGATGCTGATTACAGCGTGTCTCATTGGTGCTTTTTATTTCTTTTCAAAAGACGATTATATCAGTCTCGCAGATGCTAAAGCTGCCAAGGCAAGCGTAAAGGAAAATGGATATGTCCTCTTAACGGAAAAAGAATACAATGAATTGAAGGGCAAACCTGCTAATGAAACAGAAGGCAGCAAGGCAGAGGGCCAAGCCGCTGAAAAGCCATCCAATGAAGGCGATAAAAAGGCAGATGCAGAGGAAAAAAACAAACAAGATGAGCAGGAAAACGAAGCTGAACCAAAGGTGATTACCTATAAAATCACGATTTCAAGCGGAATGGATACCGGAGAGATTGCAAGCCAGCTGGCTGCAGCAAAGATCATCACCAATGAGTCAGCATTTAAGCAGTACCTCATTTCCAGCGGCATGCATACAAAGATCCAGCTTGGCACGTTTGAACTGAACAATGAAATGACTTCCCAGCAGATTGCAACTGTCATTACCAAAGGCAGATAAAGAAAGAAGCGGATGGAGAGGCACTTGCCCTCCATCCATTTTCATTCAAATAAAAGAGCCCTGCAGAATCCGGGATCCTGCAGGGCTCTTTGCTTTAGCTGTTCAAATCATAGTGCCTTCCTTTAACAAGATAAAACACGCTTTCGGATATGTTGGTCACATGGTCTGCGGCCCTTTCAAGATAGCGGCAGATAAAGGACAGCTGGGTGATCTGCGGCAGGTATTCAGGCTTCTGCAGATTGATCTGCAGGAGCTCCTGTATCGTCTGGCCGTACAAGTCATCAACCTGATCATCCATTTCTGCCACTTCTTTTGCTTTCCTGACATCTTCTTCATTGAAAGCCTCAAGCGACATCTTAAGCATCCTGGAAGTGATTTCATACATTTCTTTAATATGGACGATCGGCTTAACATGCTCCTCGCTTCCAATGCGGATGGTTGATTTTGCGATGTTGACGGCAAAATCAGCTATCCTTTCAATGTCGGTGGCAATTTTGATCGCCACAATGATTCTTCTTAGATCAATTGCGACCGGCTGCTGCTTCGCTATCAGAAGGATGGCAAGATCATTGATTTCCTCATACAGCACATCAGCTTTTGTATCGTCCTCCATGATTTCAAGCGATGACTCAATATCCTTGCTTTCAAGGGCATTAATCGCCCGGAGCAAAGCCTGATCGGCAAAATTGCCCAGTTCCATCAATTTATTCTGCAGCTCTTTTAAATCATAATGAAATTTTTCGCGGATTGCCATTTTATAAGCTCCCTTCTTTTCCTGTAAAGTGTGTTTTCCTTTTTAACCGGGCATCAACCAAATCGGCCTGTAATATAATCTTCTGTCCTCTTGTCAACAGGATTCGAGAAGATCTTATCTGTATTGGAAAACTCGATCACTTCACCATTTAAAAAGAAAGCAGTCTTATCTGAAATACGGGCAGCCTGCTGCATATTGTGGGTAACGATGATGATGCTGAATTCTTTCTTCAGCTCCTGCACAAGCTCCTCAACCTTCAGTGTGGAGATAGGGTCCAGGGCAGAGGTCGGCTCATCCATCAGGATGACATCAGGTTCAATGGCGAGGCAGCGGGCGATGCAGAGACGCTGCTGCTGGCCTCCGGACAGACCAAAGGCATTCTGGTTCAGCCGGTCCTTCACTTCATCCCAAATAGCTGCTCCCTTCAAGCTCTTTTCCACAATCTGATCAAGAATTTTTTTATCGCGGATCCCATGGATCCTTGGCCCGTAGGCGACATTTTCATAGATGGATTTCGGAAAAGGATTAGGCTTCTGGAATACCATGCCTACTTTTGTACGCAGCTCTTCCACTTTATAAGACTTATCAAAAATATTCCTGCCCCTGTAAGCAATTTCTCCTGAAGTCCTAACTCCGGGAACAAGCTCAATCATCCTGTTCAGCGTTTTGATATAAGTTGATTTTCCGCAGCCTGAAGGGCCGATGATGGCTGTCACTTCATTTTCATAGATATCCAGATCGATATTCTTCAATGCATTATTGTCGCCATACCATAAGTTCAGCTGGCTCGTTTTGTATACGATGCTTTTTTCATTAACAGACCCCTGGGTAATGCCTTTTCTGACTGCTGGTGCATTCACTTTATCTTTTGTTGCGTTCATTATGAAAAACTCCCCTTCATCCTATATTATTAGCCCGTCTGATTGGATGCCCATGAAAAATGGGCAAGCTGAAATCTGATCAAACATTTAAGAGCCTTAATATCTTTTCTGAAATTTATTTCTGATCAGGACGGCAACAGAGTTCATGCCGATCAGAAGCACGAGCAGAACAATGATTCCTGCAGCTGCAAGCGCCTGAAACTCCTCCTGCGGCCTTCCGGTCCAGTTATAAATCTGCATTGGCAGTACAGTGAACATATCAAACACAGACCTCGGCAGGAACGCCAGGAACAGCGGAAGTCCCAGGACGACGAGCGGAGCTGTTTCCCCGATTGCCCGGGACAGCGCCAGGATGCCGCCTGTCAGTATGCCGGGCACCGCAGCAGGCATAACAACACGCACAATGGTCTGCCACTTGGTGGCACCCATTCCGTAAGAAGCTTCTCTAAGCTCTTTGGGAACGGAACGGATCGCTTCCTGTGAGGCTACAATGATGATCGGCAAAACAAGCAGGCTCATAGTCAGCCCGGCAGCAATAACACTTGTGCCAAATCCTGCTGCTCTTACAAATACAGTCAGACCGAGCAGCCCGAAAACGATCGATGGCACACCTGCAAGGTTTGAGATATTCACTTGGATGAAATCAGTAAACTTATTTTTCTTCGCGTATTCTTCCAGGTAGATCGCCGTTCCCACTCCAAGCAGAAGTGATACCGGGGCAACGACGCCCATGAGCCAAATGGTTCCGATCAAAGCTGTTTTAACCCCTGCCAGTTCAGGCTTTCGGGATGGCAGGCTTTGAAGGAACTGCATATCAAGGTAGCCGGCTCCTTGAGTGAGTATCCGATACAATAAGATTCCTAAAATCAATAATCCAAACATGGTAGCTGCCAGGAATATCAATTTAAACAGTACATTCTTATACAGCCTTGGTTTCATTTTGTTAACGACAGATGTATGGTCAATCAGCTTCATCAGTATTCCTCCCTAAAGCGGCGGGAAATGAACTGGGCGAACAGATTCATTACTAAAGTGAACAGGAAGAGTGTAAATCCAACCGCGTATATGCTGTAATAGATCGTTGTCCCGTAGCCGGCATCACCCTGGCTGACCTGGACAATATAGGCTGTCATGGTTTGGATGCTGTTTGTCACGTCCCACGAAAGGTTCGGAGTCGATCCGCCTGCCACTGCTACAATCATTGTTTCTCCGATTGCCCTTGATACTGCAAGAACAACGGAAGCAATAATGCCTGATAATGCTGCCGGCAGGACTACCTTAAAGGCCACCTCCAGCTTAGTCGATCCCATCGCAAGAGCCCCTTCCCGCATCGCACGCGGAACCGAAGACATAGCGTCCTCCGAAAGGGAAGCTATCATCGGCGTAATCATGATGCCGATCACAATTCCCGGGCTCAGGGCATTAAAGATTTCAAGAGAAGGAATAATATCCCGAAGGATTGGCGTTACAAATGTCAGTGCAAAAAAACCGTAAACAATCGTCGGTATGCCGGCCAGAACCTCAAGGACCGGCTTAATGATCCTTCTTGTCCTGTCAGATGCATACTCACTCAAAAAGATGGCCGATGCGAGGCCGATTGGCACCGCAACTATAACAGCAATGGCTGTTACTTTCAATGTTCCTGAAACAAGCGGCAGAATCCCATATGAACCCTGTGATTCAGAGAAAGGATACCATTTCTGGGCGGTCAGGAACTCACCTATGCTCACCTTGTCAAAGAAGATGAATGTTTCTACAATAAGAGTCATGACAATGCCGATCGTCGTCAGCACTGAAACTGCAGCTGTCAGCAGCAGAAGCCAAGGTACGAGCTTTTCAATTATATTTCCTGCATTTTTCTTTTGCTTTTTTTCCTGAATCATTTCCTGGACGGAAAATGTGTCCGATGACTTTAATAGTGCCAAAATGAAAACCCCTTTCATCCGCATAGCAAGATGAGAAGCACAGGTGACGCGCTTCCCATCATAAAATTGTTAAATATTATTTAAGGCCTTCTAATGTCTTCATTGCCTCATCATACTCTTCATCCTTCAGCTTTACATAGCCTACATCTTCTGAAAGGACGCCGGCATTCTCGATCGTATATTTGACAAACTCATAAACTTCTTCATTTTTAAGAGATTCGTTTTTCACATAAGTGAAGAGCGGCCTTGACAATGGTGCATATTCTCCGCTTTCTACTGTTTCATTGTTCGGTTCAACAGGGCCGTTTCCGCCGTCAATCGGAACAACCTTCAGGCTGTCTTTGTTTTCAGCATAATAAGCATAGCCGAAGTAGCCAATAGCGTTTTTGTCGCCTGTTACACCTTGTACCAGTACGTTGTCATCCTCAGAAAGTGTGGCTTTTTCAACGATAGGCGCTTCTTCAAGGATTACTTCATCAAAATAGTCATATGTGCCGGAATCTGTACCTGGTGAATAGAATTTAATTTCCTCTTCAGGCCAGCCTTCACGGATATCGGACCATTTTTTCACTGATCCATCTTCAATCCACATTTTCTTCAGTTCTTCAACAGTCAGGTGATCAACCCAGTCATTGTCTTTGCTTACTACAACAGAGAGGCCGTCATTGGCAAGTTTGAATTCTGTGTATTCAATTCCTTTGCTTTCAAGCTCTGCTGCTTCTTCTTCTTTAATCGGACGGGATGCGTTGCTCAAATCTGTGTCACCGGCGATGAATGCCTTAAAGCCTCCGCCAGTACCTGATGATGCAACAGAAACTTTTACTCCAGGCTGTTCCATTCCGAACTCTTCAACGACAGCTTCCATGATTGGATATACAGTAGAAGAACCATCGATATTAATTTCGCCTTGAAGCTGCTTATCTTCATCACTTGCTTGCTCTGTGCTGTTGCCTCCGTCTGTTTGGGAACCATTTGTTGTTCCTTCTTCAGAGTTGCCGCAAGCTGCTGTGAATGCTAGCACTGCCCCGATCATTGCTGATAGTGCCAAGTACTTAAAGCTTTTCATTTCTTTATTCCCCCTAAGAGATTTGGTTGTTTTGTCCTACGAGTATTAGAATAAGGCTTTTCTATTAATCTGGTTTTAACTAAATGTAAAGCTTTTGTAAATGAGGTCTCCTTTTGTATTAAAATGTCGGATTTGAGGGAATGAAGATAAATTTGAACATAGAAAAGCCTGTCCCCGGAGGAGACAGGCTTATACTTATAATGAAAGATTTATATAGCTGCTGATTTATGTTCCAGGCACTTCGCTTTCCGCGGGGTCTCAAAAACTCTGCTGCCTCCTGCAGGACGTTGAATCTGCTTCTTCAAACTGCCCGCGCAGGAGAAAAATGCGCATGCATTTTATGATGAGTCTGCGTGCCTTGCTTATTACAGTCCAGCTTCCTCACGTTCAGCTTCCTGGCCTTCTTTTACATCTTCAATATTCTCCACTTTTTGGACTGCTTCTTCTTTATCTTTATTTTCTTCGGCACGCTTCTTCTTCAGATCGAAATAGGCATCCAGCACACGCTCGCCGATTTTTTTGTTGGCTCCATGATCGACGCTTCCCTGGTAGGCCCATGGGACTAGAACAGCCATGGCTACCTCAGGATTATCTGAAGGTGCATAGCTTACAAGGCTCAGGTTCATGGTTTCAGGCGGCTCCTTGCCGAAATCCTCTCTTCTTGGTCCATCGTAGAAGGCCTCCGCAGTCCCCGTTTTCCCTGCCGGCTTATAAGTTTTCCCTTTTCCGCCAAAGCTTCCGTAAGCTGTGCCGCCCGGCTCCTGCATAACCCTCCTGAAGCCTTCCTGGACGCGTTCAATCCAGTTTTCTTCTACATCAAGCCTGTTCAAGACCTTCGGCTTGATTTCCTCAAGAATCGGCCCGAGTTCACTGTTGTCCATCAGAGGCTCACGGATTTCTTTGACAATATGGGGCTCCATCCGGTTGCCGCCGTTGGCGATAGTGGAAACATATTGGGCAAGCTGCATATTGGAATAGGTGTCATACTGCCCAATTGCAAGGTCAAGCATAAAACCGGGCTTGTCGCTCATCCCCTTGAATCCGGTCTGCTCATTCGGCAGGTCGATTCCTGTCCTGACCCCAAGGCCAAATTGCGCGAAGGAATCCCGGATTGTATCAAACCCTTCCTCATTGAGCGGTAGCGGCCTGTCCGGCTTATAGACACCGTCCCCGATCCTTATGGCTGTCTGGAACATATAGACGTTGGAGGAATATTTCAGCGCATTGATATCATCTAGCGGCCCAAAGTTCTTCCATGATTTTTTTATTGGAGTGCCTTTGATTCGCAGAGGCCCGTCGAAGATGACTGACCCCGGCTGGATGACCCCTTCTTTATAGCCCGTAAGGATGGTGGCACCCTTTACAGCTGATCCGACATTATAGGTCGTCGTAATATTTCCCAGGGCATCATCCTGCATCTCGCCGTCAACGATTTTCTTGCCGGCCATCGTCAGGATTTCCCCGGTCATCGGATCCATCAGGACGGTATATGCCCTGTCTAGAAGTGCGGTTCCAGGGGAACGCTTGGCGGCCCTGAGCTCTTCCTCAAGGATCTTTTCCACTTCCTTCTGAAGTTCCATATCGATGCTCAGGACCAGGTCCTTGCCCCTTTGCCCTTCGCTGATCGTCTCAGTCTTCAGAAGGCTTCCGCCTTTATCGGTTATATTTTTAACCTTTGCTTTCTGGCCATGAAGGACATCCTCATATTGCAATTCGATATAGCTTTTCCCGACCCTGTCATTGCGGCTGTAATCTCGTGCCAGGTAATAATCCACCTTTTCCGCAGGCAGGCCTTCATCTGATTTTGAGATCCTTCCCAGCACCGATTGCAGCGTGCTGCCAAAAGCATAATATCTTTCCCAGTCAGTTGTCGTGTCCACGCCTGGAAGGAATTGAAGATTTTCACTGACAACTGCAAATTCTTCATTGGTGACATCTTTATTTTTCACAATTTGCGGAGTCAATGCATATCCGCTTGTGAAATCCCTGTAGATCGCCAGAATTTCTAAATCTTTATCTGTGAGGGAACTCAGCTCTTCCTCTGTGATGCGATCCAGTTTCAAATCATATACTTTTTTATTGAACTCTTTATCATCTTCATATTTTTCCTTTAAGGCATCAAGCTCTTTTTGTGTTACTTTTGCATCTGCCTTTTCCTGGTTCTTTATGATCCAGTAATCTTTCTTATCCCTCTCCTGGACTTTTTCTGTATCCTTCTGAATCAGGCTGGCCAGATTTTCCGCTACCTTAAGCATTTCCTCCTGGCTTGCGCCTTTATTTGTGTAAGTGATGGCATTCTGCGGCGTATTGTCCACAATTACCTTGCCAGTGCTGTCAAACATCTTGCCCCGCGGAACAGGGTTATTGACAGTCACGTCCTCCGTCCTCTCAATTTCCCTTTTGTAGTCATCCCCATACACAATCTGAACAACGCCAAGGCGAAGGATCAGCATGGAAAACAGCAAAAATACAGCAAAGAACAGCATGTTCAGCCTCATAGGCACATGGTTCTTCTTTTTTCTCTTTTTATTCAAAACAGCAGCACACTTCTTTCCTCATGAATTGTCTTCTTATATTGTAAAAGAAAGTAGAAAATATTTCTATAAACAGCCTGCTGGTTTTAACAGGAAATAATTAGCTTTCGGCACACAAAAAGAGGAGGGCAGGCTCCCTCCCCCTCCTATGCAGGCTTGATTTGAATTTTACGATAGAAGAAGTAAATCACTGAATGGCCTGCCCCCACGAACAGCAACAGAATGGGAATACTCTTTTCCTCGCTGAAAAAAGTTACTGCACCGAGGAAGCAGAGAATGGATACAACCCTGCCCATATTCAGAAATACTTCCCTGACGACAATATACTCAATCCTCATCTCAGCTGCTCGCCAGCCTGTTCCGATAACATCATAGGTCATGGAAACATAGGGAACAAGCAGCAGGGGATAAGCAATGGCAATCGAAGCCGCATACATGAGCAGCCTTGCGTACGTAACATCAATGATGATAAAAAAGATGCTGGCATATAGAATCAGTCCGCCAGCCAGGATCGATTTTTTGCGGTATTTCTTTTTTATGAGCCTTGATGCAAGATAATACGCTACAAAGGCAATGCCCGAATTGATCAGCCCGAATGTCCCGAGAGCCATTTCACTGCCTGTCGATATAAAAACGAAGACAGAGATGACAAACACGAAGGTCCCCTCACGAAGCCCCTGAAAAAAATGTGCATTGGTGACAAGCTTCCAGTTGGGGTTATTATTTCTTTCTTTAAAGATGCGGACAAACCAATAGCCCCCTTCTGCAGGACGGCGCTTCAGAAAAAAGCTTAAAAAGACAGCAAGTGAGAACAGGACTAGAGAAAGTCCAAAAACAATCGAATAGCCTGTGAATTTTTCCAGCCTGGAAATGATGAAGCCTGCTGAAATGGGTCCAATCATCCCTCCGACTGAAGAAAGGATCCCAAGAAATCCGTTGAAAAAATCCCGCGTATCCGGCTCAGTAATTTCAAAGGTAAGCACATTAAACGCCAGCCAATAGAAACCATATCCCATTCCAAGCAGCGCTCCAAGGAGCAGCAGGAATTGGGATGCCTTTGTGCCGATGATCAGGACAGTCAAATAAAACAGAGCCAGGCATATGACGCCGATCCTCAGGACAATGACCCTGTCAATCTTCTTTGCCCATCTTCCTGCAAGTATAAAGGTAAGCGGCTGAATGACGACAATCGATAAATTATACAATCCCAGATCCTTGAATTCCCCTGATTGCTTCCATAAATAAATATTTACAAAAGTGTTTGAAAGAGCAACACTCAAAGAATAAAGCCCCCCGATTAATAGCAGCAGGGTCAGGTCTTTATTCAGCTCAATATTTCCGATCAGCTTATTCAATTTGCTCATTTTATAAAAACTCCCCTTTGTTTCTAAGGGTAGTCTTCTACAATGGGGACTTGCTTATTCATCCCTGAACGCTTTGATTGCATGCAAAAAGGCAGCAGACGAATCTGCTGCCTATCCTGGATGGAAAGATTATTTTGCTGAGCTGTAGCGCTTGGACACTTCTTCCCAGTTAACTGCATTAAAGAAGTTATTGATATATTCCGGACGGCGGTTTTGATACTTGAGGTAGTATGCATGCTCCCAAACATCAAGGCCAAGGATAGGCGTTTTGCCTTCCATCAATGGAGAGTCCTGGTTTGGAGTGCTAGTTACTTCAAGCTCGCCGTTGTTGACTACGAGCCAAGCCCAGCCAGAACCAAAGCGTGTAGTTGCAGCTTTTGCGAACTCTTCTTTGAAGCTTTCGAAGTTGCCGAATTTGCTGCTGATGGCGTCTTGAAGCTCGCCAGTCGGCTCGCCGCCGCCATTTGGAGAAAGGATCTGCCAGAATAAAGAGTGGTTGGCATGCCCTCCGCCATTGTTTCTTACTGCTGTGCGGACTGATTCAGGAACAGCATCAAGATTCGAAACGACTTCCTCAACTGTTTTTGAAAGAAGCTCTTCATTGCCTTCCAATGCATTGTTAAGGTTAGTTACATATGTGTTATGGTGCTTCGTGTGGTGGATGTTCATTGTTTCTTTGTCAATGTTTGGCTCCAGCGCATCGTAAGCATAAGGTAATTGCGGTAATTCAAATGCCATAATAAATTCCTCCCTATGTATCATTATTTAGCTTCCGAACGGCATCTATTCCATTTTTCAGAAAATAGAATCGTTCTAAAAGTCTTTAATGTTAGATTACCAAACTTGGGTAATCCTTTCAAACAAAATGCTTTGCCTGACAGATATACAATACCCTCTCTTCTCCCTTTTATGCATGCAGCGGTCATAAAACGAGAAACAGGAAGTACACAATCATGACTGTCTGAATGAAACCCTTTGCCGCAATGCTGCTGACAAAGCCGACAACCGATCCCATCCCGATTTTTGCAGCTTCCCTGATGCCCTTCCTATGGACAATCATTTCAGCGGCGATGGCGCCGATGAAGGGGCCGATCAGTATCCCTAAAACCGGGATGACAAAAGGGCCGGCCAGGATGCCGATCGTGCTTCCCCAGATTCCCGCCTTTGAACCTCCGTATTTCTTGATGCCAATCATATTGGCCGCATAATCGGCTCCGAACAGAAGAAGGACAAACATCCCCTGGACGAGCCAGAACAGCCACCCGAAGGGCTCAAAAGAATAGGACAGCCCATAAACAACAAATCCTCCGATGATGAAAAGGACGCTTGGGATGATGGGCAGAAAGAGGCCAATAAAAGCAATCGCAAATAAAATAATGATAATCGTCCAGTATACATATTCCATTAGACCAGCACCTTCGACTTTTTATTTTTCTATCCACTCTGAAAAAGGAAAAAGCAAGAGGTTTCCCTCTTGCTTACTATACACTAATTGTCTTCTCCTAAAACAGCCTCTGCAATGTTCACAGCATGATCACCGATACGCTCCAGATTGCTGATAATGTCCACATAAACAATTCCCGCCTGTCCGGTGCATGTCCCTTCATTCATCCTGATGATATGCTGCTTCCTCAGCTTTCTTTCCATCTTGTCAATTTCCTCTTCTTTTTTGACAACATGCCTTGCAGCTTCCTTATCATTATGGTCAAGCGATTCGAGGGATTCCTTTACCGTTGAAATCGTCAAAGCGAACATATCTTCAAGGTCATTCATCGCCGATTCAGTGATTTTCACTTTATTGGCCTGCTGATATTCAATCAGTTCAATGATGTTTTCAAAGTGGTCGCCGATCCGCTCGATGTCCCTTACTGTATCCATCAGGACTGTATGTTCTTCAGACTCATTTTCAGAAAGTGAGCTTGTTGATAGATTAATCAGATAATCTGTAATCTTGCGGTCAAGATTATTGATAGCTTCTTCAAGCTGATAGGTACTGTCTGAATGCTTTTTCAGCTTTGTCTTTAAGAACAGGTTTGTTTCTTCAAGGCCTTTAACCGCAAACGATCCCATCCTGAGCACTTCTTCTTTCGCCTGGCCAAGGGCAATTGAAGGAGACTGTTCTATAAACACCGGATCAAGATGCTTCGCTTTATAGTCAACAACTGAATCTTCGCCCGGAATCAGCTTTGTGACTATGAAGGCAAGCGCCGCTACAAATGGAAGCTGAATCAATGTGTTGGACGCATTGAAGATCCCGTGTGCAAACGCAATTGTCATTTCCGGATTGAGACTAAGCTTATCCTGTAAAGCTGAAATCAGCAGATTGAACGGATGAAGCAGTATCAGGAATATGGTTGTCCCGATCAGATTGAAAAGGACGTGTACAGCTGCCGCTCTCCTCGCTGCGACAGAGGCCCCAATGGCTGCCAGCACGGCAGTAATGGTTGTACCGATATTATCCCCGAAGAGGACTGGCAGAGCTGCATCAAGATTGATCAGATTCTCAGAGAATAAGCCCTGCAGAATCCCGATTGTCGCACTCGAGCTTTGGACGATGACCGTGAACAATGTACCGACCACTACACCAAGGATCGGGTTGGAGCTCATATTGACTGTTAGATCGTGGAATGCCTCAAGCCCCCTGAGCGGTTTCATTCCCCCGCTCATCAGTTCAAGTCCATAAAATAATGCCCCGAATCCAAAAACGATCTGGCCGGCATTATGTACTTTTTTATTTTTAAAGAAGAATAGCATGATCGAGCCCAATGCTATGATTGGAAGTGCATATTCCCCAACATCAATACCAATGATGAACGCCGTTACCGTCGTTCCGATATTTGCACCCATGATGACGCCAATTGCCTGGCGCAGGGTCATGAAGCCGGCACTGACAAGACCGACGGTGATGACTGTTGTAGCAGAGCTGCTCTGGATAAGGATCGTGACAATGATCCCCGCGAGAACACCCATGACCGGATTGGTAGTAAACTTGTCCAATATATCCCTAAGTTTATCACCGGCCGACTTTTGAAGGCCGTCGCCCATGAATTTAATACCGTATAAGAAAATACCAAGGCCGCCCAAAAATTCAAAAAGCATTTGCTGGATGTTTAGTTCCACCATTTTTCAACCCCTATAACTTTTTAGATTCGACATTAATCTACAAACCCCACATCATTATGTATGATGGGTAAATAAAAAGTAAAGATTCCTTCAGCCAAATTTACAATACCTTAACATTTAAGCCTAATGTTACAGTTGTGTTACAAATCTGTTTATGGATCATACTTGTACATATAGGGCTCTGCGGCTAAAATAAATGGTGAATCTTTTTAAGGGTGTGTCAAAATGAATGTATTTAAACAGTTTTTTAAAAGTCTTTATTCCCCAAGGGATATAGCAGCCTTCCGTTTTCAGGGAATCGGGAAGACAATTCTCTATGTTTTCCTCCTTACCCTCCTGTCTGTCCTGCCAACCATCTATTATTTCAGCACGGCCATCATGTCAGGAGCAGATGCTGCCCGTGAGAGCCTGGCAGAGGATATCCCTGACTTTACGATTGAGAACGGGGAACTGAATTCCGATCAAAAAGCTCCGATCATCATCAATAAAAACAGCTTTACCATTGTATTTGACTCAACAGGCACCGCCAATAAAGAAGAGCTGGCCGATTCCAATATGGCCCTCGCTATGCTAAAAGATGAATTTATGTTTGTTGCAGGCGGGCAGGTGCAAACGTATTCTTATTCAATGGCAGGCGATCTGACTTTGACGAAGGAAGACGCAGTATCCTTCCTGGATTCCATTGATTCAGTCCTGGTCATTTTCATCATTATTATGGCTTTAGTCATTTACCTGTTCAGCACCGCGGTTAAATTCATTGAGGTTTCCGTACTGGCGCTGATCGGCCTCCTTCTCCGCAGCATTGCCGGCCGCCGCCTGCAATACAGGCACTTATGGCGGATGGCCGCATACAGCGTCACGCTGCCGACTGTCTTCTTTGCGGTCATGGGCGCTTTGCAGACAAATGTGCCAAGCGGCTTCATGATCAACTGGTTTGTGTCCATCATCATCCTGATGCTGGCAATAAAGGAAGTGCCTATGCCAAAAAGCAAGCAATAAGCGTCAGTAATCAAGCTGTATTCTCAGCCGGATTACCCTTCCAATTTGCATATGAAAAAGGCGGACCATTCGGGCCGCCTTTTTTCATTCATTAATATTTAAACAATGATATGGTTTCCGCAAGCGACCCGGAAAGGGAGATAAGGCTCTCACCCGCATCATGGCTTCTTTTAGTCTTGGCTGCCTGCTCATTGGAAGCTGAAATCATTTGTTCTGCACTTGCAAGTGTTTCCTGGCTTACGGAGGCAAATCCTTCTGCTGCAGCCTCGGCTTCAGGCACTATCCCATTCAGGACGGCCAGTCCCTTCTCGGACTCTTTAATCATCATGCTTACTGATGAAATTTCCCGCATGAGTACATCAAATGTGTTCCTGCTTTTCTCCGCTGCCTCCAGATGAATCTCAAAGTTTTCCTGCATCTCCTGGAAGCCATCTGAAGCTTTAGCAGAAATACTCTCCATCTCTGCTATAGTTCCTGTTATATTTTCAGCAGCTTTTGAAGACTGCTCTGCCAGCTTCCTTACTTCATCAGCCACAACCGCGAAGCCTTTTCCTGATTCCCCTGCCCTTGCTGCCTCTATGGCCGCATTCAGGGCAAGAAGCTTTGTCTGCCCGGCAATATCCTGAATCAGCGTGACCACTTGTGCGATCTTATCTGAATAATCCCTTACCTCCTGTACAGAGGCAGAAACTGCTTTAAACTCCTTCTCATAGTTTCTCACGGTATGAACAAGATCCTTGATGCTTTCTTCACCTTCTGATGCGGATGTATTCATTGAGCTTGCGCTGGCAGTCATACTTCCCATCATCTGAGAGATGCTTTCGATTGAATTTTTCATTTCCTGAAAAAGCTGAATGCTTTTCTCTGAACTTCCTGCGGTTTCTTCTGCCCCGGCCCTTACCATGCGGATGGCTTCATTAAGGTGTTCCTGCTCTTCCAGAACCAGGCCGGAAATTTCCTGCAGATCAGCACCTGTCCATGTCAAATCCCTGGATGTATCCGAAATGCGGATGATCAGCTCCCTCATCTGGCTCATCATGCTATGAAAACTTTTTATCAGAGATGTAATCTCCGGGATTGTGGTTCGTGATTCTGCTTTTAAGTCAAGGTTACCCTTCCTGGCCTGCTTCATAATATCTCTTAACGTATTAAGCGGGCCTGTAATGCTTCGGACCAGCAGCAAGATGAGGAGGGCAGCAGCCGCTATACTGGCAATCGCTGCAATAAGTATGTATGTAGCCATGTCATAAACATTGTGCAGGTATTGCTCTTGCGGGATGGCTATTAAAAATACCCCATTAAGCTCCTGGACATTGTGATAGGAAAGGGTATATTCCTTTCCATTCAAATTTTCATGGGCAATCCCGGTTTTTGTTTCCTGGATGCCGGCCAAAAGCTTCTCCGGAAACTTCAATGAAGATTTTTTACTGACATCAAAAGCTTCCGCCTTTCCTCCCGAAATAAGAAAATATTCACCGTGCAGCCCATCTTTTGCCAGCTCCGCTTCCTGTCCCTTCAGCACCTGGTTTACCTTTTTGCTGAACTCATCTTCTTTTCCCACGTAAATGAACATCAAGTTCTGTGCAAGCTGGTAAAAAGTTTTTGTTTCTCTTTCCAGCCTTTGCTCCATAAGCTCTACCGCTGTATCTTTTGACTTTTCATATGAGATATAGGCAACTGCTGAAATGGCCGCAACAAGCAGCCCCAAAGTCAGGAACAGAAGCCTGAATTGCAGCGGCATCCTTGCCATGAGATTTTTCCCGGTTATTCTTAACTTCATACTCTGCAATGGCCTGGCAAAACGTTTGCCAGCCTTTTTAAGTTTGATGAAATACTGTGATGTTTTTGCCAAAATACATCTCTCCCCCTCTAATACCTTCAATTATAGAGAGGGATTGTTAAGCTTTTGTAAAAAAGCAGTAATATTTTCCTAAATCATTTTTCGTATGCATAGCTTGTTCTATCCTTGGATGTACAGGCATACATTCAGTATAAAAATACTGCGGATCGGAGGCTGTGCCCAATGAAACGGTTTGCTGCGCTGCTGATTGCTGTTCTTGCCATATATATTATATTTTATGATCTGAGCCGCGGGACCCTTCCTGCCCCTGACCAGGCCCCTGCCCTTGAAGCCTCTTCCATTGTGGAGCCGGATGAGGATGCTTTGGCCTATTTTGAACAAAAAGCAGTTCCCGGGGAGACTGTCCTGACAATCGTCGAGAGGCATCTGGACAGCTCAGTTCCCGTTTCTATCTCCCGGGTAGCAGCAGATTTTGAAAAGCTTAACAGCGGAGTGAAGGCCGGGAAGATTCAGGCAGGCAAAATTTATAAATTTCCGGATTACGCAAAAACTAGCAATTGAAAAGATAAATGCCAGAACCATCATTCTTGTCAATTCAGCAGGTTCATTGATACAATAGGATATAGTTTGACAGCGGCAGGACTTTGCAATGCGCTGCTGAAAATTCATTTTATATTGTTCCAATTCCATATTTAAAGGAGCGAATCACCATTGAGTGAAATTATACATCGTACCAAAACCCGCCCGGTCAAAGTAGGCAACCTGACCATCGGCGGCAATAATGAACTTGTAATCCAAAGCATGACGACCACTAAGACGCATGATGTGGAAGCTACTGTTGCTGAAATTAAACGGCTTGAAGAAGCAGGATGCCAAGTGGTCCGGGTGGCGTGCCCTGACGAAAGAGCGGCAAATGCGATCGCTGAAATAAAGAAAAGGATCAATATCCCTCTTGTAGTGGATATCCATTTTGATTATAAACTGGCTCTTAAGGCTATCGAGGGCGGAGCTGACAAAATCAGGATTAATCCTGGTAATATCGGCCGCCGTGAAAAAGTGGAAGCAGTTGTTAAAGCTGCAAAGGAAAAAGGGATCCCGATCCGGATCGGTGTTAATGCCGGTTCACTGGAAAAGCGGATCATCGAGAAATACGGCTATCCGACTGCCGACGGTATGGTGGAAAGCGCCCTGCATCATATTAAAATCCTTGAAGACCTTGATTTCCATGACATCATAGTTTCCATGAAGGCTTCTGACGTCAACCTGGCCATCGAGGCTTATGAAAAAGCAGCCATGGCGTTTGATTACCCGCTTCACCTTGGAATTACAGAATCAGGGACCTTGTTTGCCGGCACGGTGAAAAGCGCCGCGGGCCTTGGTGCCATATTAAGCAAAGGCATCGGAAATACTTTAAGGATTTCCTTGAGTGCCGACCCTGTCGAGGAAGTAAAAGTCGCCAGGGAACTTTTGAAGTCATTCGGACTTTCATCCAATGCTGCTACACTCATTTCCTGCCCGACCTGCGGCCGGATCGAGATCGATTTGATCAGCATTGCCAATGAAGTGGAAGAATATATCCAGAAGATCAAAGCACCTATAAAAGTAGCTGTGCTAGGCTGTGCTGTAAACGGCCCTGGAGAAGCCCGTGAAGCAGATATCGGTATCGCCGGCGCCCGCGGGGAAGGCCTATTGTTCCGTAAAGGGAAAATAGTCCGCAAAGTCCCTGAAGATACAATGGTCGAAGAATTAAAAATCGAGATCGATAAAATCGCTGAAGAATACTATGCTAAACAAGAAGCTGAAAAGCAGCTTCAAATGAATGATTAAGCGGCTTGCCGCCCCTTCAGCTGAAGCAAATAAAAGACCGGCTCAATTGTGAGCCGGTCTTTTTTCCCTTTTCCGCCTAAAAGAACGGAAGGATAAAGATTCCGATGATAATGGAGACGGCACCGATGCCGATTGCCCAGGCCCCGGTTGTGCGCGCCCCTCTTCTGCGCGCTATGAAGCCGAGAATGATGCCGGCAGCGCCAAACAGAATTGGCAGGACAAACAGTGAAAGAATCGAAAGCGCTAAAGCTCCATACCCCATCATACCGCCAGAAAGGTCCATCCCGGCATTTTCTTCCCCGCGGTAGTCCTCCCCGCTGCTGTCTCTTCCCAGCGAAACAGGTGCTGCGATTTCAGCGGCTGTTTCTTCTGTATAATTCCTTGATCCATATTCATTATTTTCGCCAAGCTCTTCGCTGTGACGAAGGTCTTGTTCTTGCTGAGAGCGTTCTTGATCTGCCAATATAATCCCTCCGCTTTCAGAAGCCTGATTTGTTAGTAATGGCAAATTAGCTGCCCCCTTCTATAGGGGCATTATTTATTATCTGCTCTTTCCCCCTGTTTTACGATGCTAATGTATGGATAAAAAAACAGGCATTTCTCCTGCAATCCTTTTTGGCGGGCACTAGTTCTGTTAAGATGGTATGAGACATCCATATAAGGAGAAAAAACATATGAAAAGATTTGGCATTGATATCGATGGGACAGTGACCTGCCCTTCCTCGATCATCCCCTATTTGAATGAAGCGTTTCAATTAAACCTGACCCTGGAGGATGTAAAAGAGTATGACTTAAATCCTCTGGTTGACATAAGCGAAGAAGAATTTGCAAAATGGTTCCTTGATAATGAACCAAAGATTTATGCCAACTCCCCGCTGGCTTCAGGAGCAAAACAGGTCCTGAAAGAATGGGAATCAAAGCATGAGCTGTACTTTATCAGTGCACGCGGCTCTACCCTTCAGAAATTGACCGAAGAATGGTTTCTTGAAAACGAGCTTCATTTCCATCATGTAGAATTGATCGGCTCTCATGATAAAATCAGTACTGCAAAAAAGCACAAAGTGGATATATTCTTTGAAGACAAGCATGATAATGCAGTTGCGATCCATGAAGAATGCGGCATACCCGTCATCCTTTTTGATACACCTTATAATCGCGACCCGATCCCTGAAGGGGTTATAAGGGTGAAAGGCTGGTTTGAGGCGAAGGCAGCAGTTGAAAAGTGGCTGAAAGCTGAAAAATAAAAAACGAAAAAACCGGCCCCCAGGCCGGTTTTTCATTTATTAATGAACACAATCCGGGCAGCGGCCATAAATCTCGAATTTATGGCCGGAAACATCGTATCCCTTCAGGTTCTCCTGAAGCCCATTCATTGGGCAAGTATCAATCTCCTTTGTTTTGCCGCAATCAAGGCAGATAAAGTGATGGTGATGGTGATGGTGCGAGCATGTAAAACGGAAATGTTTCTCTCCGGACAGCTCGGTCATTTCAAAAATCCCCAAATCCACAAACAAAGAAAGGTTCCGGTATATAGTGTCAAAGCTTAACCCGGGATAATCGTCCTTCAATTTATCAAGTACATCTTTGGCAGTCAGGTATTTATTGCTGTCAGAAAAGAACTGCAGCATTTCCTCACGCTTCCCTGTATGTTTATATCCTTTTTCTTTTAAAAGAATCAAGGCTTCTTCCACATTCATTGCAATCACCTCTTTAAATCGCGCTGCCTTCTCCCGGCAGCTGTTCTTGGCCCTTCCTATGCCCCTGCTTTTTCAGAACCGGCTGCAAGTTTCAGGAGCAGGGATTTTATTAAAATGGTCAACACAAGAATTAGGACGGCAATCATTACAATCGTCCCTCCTGGAGCGAGATCCAGGTAATATGAAACCGACAGTCCCCCAAGGACTGAGATTTCACCAAAAATCACCGAGAAAAGAATGGTTTGCTTAAATCCTTTCGCAATGCGGATGCTGGCAGCTACCGGGAGTGTCATCAGGGACGAAACAAGCAAAATCCCGACAATTCTCATGGAGGCCGCAATGACCAGGGCAACCATTACGATAAAAATGAAATGGACACTTTTTGCGGCAATCCCGGATGCCTTTGCATGCTCTTCATCAAAGGAAAGCAAAAATAGCTCTTTATATAATAATACTATAAGAATTGCCACAACAGCGCTAATGATTAAAATTAACCACAGATCTGTCCTGCTGACCGCACTTACACTTCCAAACAGGTAGCTGAACAGATCTGTATTGAAGCCGTCCGCCAGAGAAATGAAGATCACTCCGATCCCGATGCCTCCTGAAAGAATGATCGGTATCGCAAGCTCCTGATAATGCTTATAAACAGCTCTCAGCTTTTCAATAAAAAGTGAGCCTGCAACTGAAAATGCCATTCCCATATACATCGGGTTCAGGCCGCCGGATAGCATAAGTTTCTTTTCCAGGAGGAGGCTGGCAGCAATCCCTGCAAGTGTAACATGGCTCAGGGCATCGGCTATCAGCGACAGCCTGCGGACAACAATGAATACACCCAGAATCGGGGCAATGATGCCGATAATAATGCCGGTCAAAAAAGCATTCTGCAAAAATTCATACTGAAGGATTGCGGAGATCATAATGTCCCTCCTTCATGGTGATGATGGTGATGGTGATCGTCATGATGAAGGACGTGAAGCCCGTGACCGTAAAACTCAGAAACCTCATTCCGATCGAATTCTTCAAATTCTTCTGTCCTTCCATGAAAATGAAGATGCTTATTCAGGCAGGCTACATGCGAAACCTTATCGGTTATCGTACCAATGTCATGCGTGACAAGAACAAGCGTAATGCCCAGTTTTTTATTTAAATCCTCAAGCATCTGATAAAATGACTGCACATTCTGTGCATCAACCCCGACAGTCGGTTCATCAAGGATCATCAGTTTTGGGCTGCTGACAAGCGCTCTCGCAATGAAGACCCGCTGCTGCTGCCCTCCGGATAGCTCCCCTATATTGCGTCCGGAAAAAGCAGTTAAGCCGACTGATTCGATCGCTTCCGCAACTTTTTCCCGCTCCTGCCTGCCGGCAAAACGGAACAGGCCAAGCTTTTTCGTAAGGCCGCTTGAAACCACCTCAAAAACAGTCGCAGGAAATCCGGTATTGAAGGAGTTCGCCTTTTGGGAAACAAAGCCGATTTTTGATTGGTCCCTGAATTTTCCGATTGGCTGTCCAAACAGAAAAATGTCACCTTTCTGCGGCTTAAGAAGCCCCAGGACCATTTTTAGGAGAGTGGATTTTCCTGAACCATTCGGTCCTACTATCCCAAGGAATGCCCCTTCAGGTACAGTTAAATTTATATTTTCCAGCACATTTTCTTTTTCATATCTATAAGTGAGATTTGATATCTCAATTATGGGAGTTTGGTCTTTCATTTTTATCACCTTTTTAATATAAGAATGATTCCGATTTAACTTAAGTAGTATAACGGAACTTTTCCCTAAAGTAAAGAGAACCGGGCTGAATGGTTTAATTTTATTCTGGAGGCAATTTTCAGTAACATTTCCGGGCTATTGTACATATGGTACAGAGGAGGTGGGAGAAAATGAAAATATTCGAAAACATCATCAATCATAAAGTCAGCACGATAACGACTGAAGAGCTTTTAAAATACGCTAAGCAATTCCAAATATCCATAAATCAGACACAGGCAAAGCAGATTGCCAATTACTTAAGAGGTAAACAGGTAAATATCTTCCAGGATTCAGAACGCTCCAAGATCATTAAGGAAATTGCCAAAATTGCCGGACCCGACACAGCAAGGGAAGTAAACAAGCTGTTTATGCAATTTACGAAATAGAAATGCGGAAAAGCCTTGCTCAGCCCCGACAAGCATAAGACGCTTGGGAATAGAAGGCGTTCTTTGCCTTCAATTCCCAAGTGGCTTATGACTCGAGGGGCTAGGCTTTGGAGCTGGACAAATTAAAATGCGGAGGCGGCTTGCCCAGAGACGACAAGCATAAGACGCCAGAGAATAAAAGGCGTTCTTTGCCTTTAATTCTCTGGTGGCTTATGACTCGAGTCTCTAGCCGCTGGAGCTGGACAAATTGAAATGCGGAAAAGCCTTGTTCAGCCCCGACAAGCATAAGGCGCTTAGGAATAGAAGGTGTTCTTTACCTTGCTGGACAAATAGAAATGCGGAAAAGCTTTGCTCATCAGAGGAACGTATACTCAAAACTTCAGTTTAGTCTGCAGCCTATACCCAATATAAAGAACCATAGATGTTAGTATGGGCTGTTGATTTCCGTTGCAGGCACTTCGCTTTCCGCGGGGCGAAGTTGAGCCTCCTCACGCTCCGCGCTGCGGGGTCTCAACTTTTTCGCTGCAATCCCGCTGGAGTCTACGTGCCTTCCACTGCAATCAACAGGGTTATTGTAATTCTTTTCTGCTTAACACCTAATCGGCAGGGAATGATTACCTCTTTAGCCTGAAGCCTCTCTCAT